>JAIOZI010000015.1 GCA_021740785.1 Melioribacteraceae bacterium | reverse complement strand
CGAGTAAGCGGAAACCGGCTGATCAACGTAGCAATAAACATCTCCTTCGATGGAATAATTTTGCATTTCGACATCTCCGGCAAGAGCAATAGCAGCGCCGGTATAAGAAACATCGGCGTCTTGAAGGAAGCCTGCATAAACGCCGCCGTTTTCAAGGGTTTGAGGCGCTTCCGCCATTGGAACAGCAGCAACATTCTCTTCACCAGAGCGATATACACCCCATTCAGAACTCGGTGTTCCCGTTTCAAAATCTTCGGTGAATAATACTGATTGGGCAAAAAGCAGGTGTGAGGAAAAAAGAAAGAGCAGCATTAATACTGTAAAACTGGAAAAGGTAAATGATTTTTTCATAGCTCACCTTTATAATTATGTGATCAAATGCCAACGGATTTTATCATATTTTAAATTCCGGCGATTGATAGAAATAAGAATACAATCGCTAAATCTCTAAAATCAATAATAACTTTTGTTATCGTTTATTCACTTAATGTCAGATAAATAATATGGCAATAAAAAAATTTCTTTCTTTGTTGATCACCGCAGCAAGATTCAAGGTTAGCGATGAAGTTGTGTTTGCTTAATGATGATGATTATGCTTCATTTCTTGCATTATAAATAATTTGATAAATTCTTCTATAAAATCTCCTTTTTCGAAAGCTAAACGCTGCTTCTGTAAAAAAAATAAAATCACCTAATAACAAATTAACCTGTGATGAAAGTAAGTAGAACGCTGCATTATCGGAATAACAATGCGATGAGCGGTAAAATATTGCGAAGAGCGGTAAAAGAATTTATAATAATGATAGTTGGTTATTTAAATTTCTTGCGAATTAATGCGGCATATCTCTTACTCATTAAGAAGGGATTTTCAAAACCTTTTATATTGACTTTATATGAATTAGAAAACCACTCGCTAATATCTGTAATGAAATCCAGGTTCACAATGGTTTCACGGTGAATACGGCAAAAGTGATTAATCGGCAACCGATTTTCCCATTCCTTCATTGTTTTTCTGGTAATTAATTTCGAGTTATCAACAGTATGAATAAAAGTATAATCTGCATTAGAAGTAATTGCAACAATAGAAGCAATCTTGAGAAATTTGTACTTGCTGTTGAGTAAAAGGAAAATCACATCATCATAATTGAGCCTGCGGAAAACTCCGTTTTCTATGGGGGACCTTTCAATTAGTTTTTCAATAGTCTTTCGAAGTCTCTCAGTACTGACTGGTTTCAGAAGATAATCAAGTGCATTAGCCTCAAATGCCCTTATCGCGTATGAATCATAAGCGGTGACAAAAACAACATCAATTTTAATATCAATTTTTTCAAGAAGGTCAAAACCCGATTCACTTCTGAGCTGGATATCCAGGAAAACTAGATTAGGATTTTCTTTTTCGATGAGCAGTTCGGCAGAAGAAACATTGTTAGCTTCTCCTACAAGCTGAATCTCGTCAAATGAACTTAAAACATTTTTAAGATCAACCCTCGCAAGTTTTTCATCATCAACAATAATTGCTCTAAACTGAGGTTCCATTATTAAACTCACCTATTTTCGGATTGAGATATTAACTTCGACAGAATCAGTATTTTTCATCACTTGGAAACTGTGCTGCCGAGGTGCATAAATTTTCAGTCTTCTCTTTATATTATCAATTCCTCTGCCGGTATTAGTTTCTTTAATTGTATCAACCCATTTGCCTGTATTGAAAACTCTGATGTTCAAATAACCATTCGACATTTTTGCCGAAATTAATATTTTTAATGGAATTGGACTGGTCTGCATTCCGTGTTTAATTGCATTTTCCACAAGTGGATGAATAAGAAAAATCGGGACCGGGTAAACTTCGGCAATTTGTTCAATATCAAAATCCACTTCTAACTCATCTTCGAATCTTACTTTTTCTATATCAAGATAATTCTTTATTACTTCAATTTCTTTAGAAAGCGGCACTTCGTTATTCTCACTTTCAATCAATGAGTATCGCAAAAACTCCGATATTTTTGTGATGATTTCTTTAGCTTTCTTGTTATCATCTGAAGTGAGCGCCCGTAATGAACTTAAGGTGTTAAAAAGAAAATGCGGATTTAATTGGTAGCGAAGCATTTCAAGTTGAGCATTGCGGGCTAAAGATAATGCTTTATCAGTCATCTCTTTTTGACTTATCCAACTCATCCAAAACTTAATACCGAAATACAAACCGCTCCACCCAATAAATACCACGTTATCACGCGCAATTCCAACCATTATATCTTCCAACGTTGCTTTGCCAAATGTAATAAAACCAAAGTGTATCGATTCACTAAACACTACACCTGATAAATGCCAGATAGAAGCACAAACTAAAGAGGATATTAAAATTATTATCAAGAGGGAGAAAAAAGAAGATCTTAAGTAATCAATTTTTTTTAAACGATAACGAAGGAAGATTGATATCAAAAAACCTATTAGCAAGATAACTGAACGTATAAGTAGATTGTATAAAGAAAATTCCTTGAGTGGACTAAACACGAATATATGTTGAAGATAAAATACCGCCCAACCCGAAATTTGGAAAAACCAAAATGCTTTTTCTTTATTATTCGTGAATTCTTGTAGTAATGTCATTTGTTAATAAAAATTTATTATTATGAACATAAGTAAAGAAAACGTTTTTTCACAAATTGAAATGAATCCCTTGTTAGAATTAAGCAGTTTATGTAGTTAGCAATTTATTCTTTAATCTGCAATAAGCATTTGAAATGCGATAAGTGGTTTATAATTGCGATAAGAGGATGTGTACCATACCTTGATGAAAAAATTTGTCGTTTTTATCTGCCTTAATCCACAAATTTTCAAAGTAATCAAGTGCTGTAAAAAATTTTGTTCATTGAACAGGTTTACCCATTCTTCAACCTGTTTAAAATATTCTTCCCCAGTAAAATAATAGACCTTGGCAGATTTCTTTTTTTTCAACTTACAATCGGAAGCAAAAATACATTACAAATATTTGCTTAAATCAAATTCATCAGCTACTTTTCAATCAATACATTTCACATCGTTAAAGACATAATCGCTTTTGCTGTATGCAGCCTGTTTTCCGCTTCATCGAACACAACGGAAATATTTGGATCGTCTATAACTTCGTCTGTTACTTCGTGATTTCTATCAGCCGGCAGTGCATGCATTAACTTAACATTTTTATCAGCAAGTTTAATTCTGCGGTCGTCGCAAATCCAATCGTGATATTTTTCTAAATTTGCTTTCATTTCTTTTTTACATTCATCTTCGTTGTCGAGATATTCATGCACACCGTACGCGCCGAATCCGCCCCAGTTTTTTGGAATTACAACATGCGCTCCTTCAAACGCTTCATCCATATCATTTGTAAAATTTATTTTCGTTCCGTTTTCTTCAGCACGTTTATTAGCTCGTTCAACAATATCCTTGCTTAACGGAAATTCTTTTGGATGAGCAATTGTCAAATCAATTCCGAATCTCGGGAAGAGCAAAGCTTGCGTCTGCGGAACCGATAACGGTTTTGAGTGTGTGTCCGCATAAGCCCAAGAAACTGTGACTTTTAATCCGCGCGGTTCGTTTCCGAATTTTTCAAAGATGGTCATTAAATCTGCAAGCCCCTGGAACGGGTGATAAATATCATCTTGCAAAGACATTATAGGTTTAGTTGAGTGTTTAGCCATCTCTGCGAGATAATCTGCACCGATACCGTAAAAACAATTCCGTGATGCAATCCCGTGTCCCATTCGTGAAAGAATAATTGCTGTATCTTTTGCAGATTCACCGTGTGAGAGCTGCATTTTATCTGCGGTTAAATCGTGTGCGTGTCCGCCGAGCTGTGTCATTCCCGCTTCCATTGAGTTGCGTGTCCGGGTTGACTGTTCAAAGAAAATCATAAATAAAGTTTTATGCGGAAGATAGAGATGCGGTTTCTCTTCGTAAAATTCTTTTTTTAATTCTGCTGCTCTTTTAAAGACAACATCAAGTTCTTCGTTCGTCCAATCATCACAAGTTAAAAAGTGTTTTCCTTTTAGATTCATTGTTGCTCCTAGATTTGAATATTTTTTCAAAAAAAATTACCGTCGGTTGAATCCGATGGCGGATGAAAGCAAAAACTAAAAAGGGCTTTAGCCCCATCAATAAATTATGAATAGGACCTGCCTGCCGGTAGGCGAGCTGAAGTCCATAAATAAATTTAGTTCTTCTATCCGGCCACTAAAGAGGCTGTGAGCTAAGTCTGAATAGCCCGTGGCTTCAGCCACGGGATGGTAAAACCTCGAAAATCACGGGACTTTAGTCCCATTCAATAATTCATAATGGGGCTAAAGCCCAATTATATTTAAGAATTTTTATATTCCGTCGGTTGAAACCGACGGCAATTCGAATATTCTATTTTCATCAATAACTCATCGCAAACAAAGCATAAAATGCTGATGCAGCAGATAAATCACTTACCGGGACTTTCTCATTCGGCGCATGAGCCAATACTTCGTTGCCGGGACCAAAACCAATCACCGGAATTCCATGCATACCATTTATTGCAATTCCGTTTGTTGAAAAAGTCCATTTATCAACCTTCGGCTCTTTATCAAAAAGCTCTTTAAAAGCGCCGACACCTTTCTGAATTACAGGATGATCTTCCTCAAGTTTCCACGTGGGATAATATTTTTCCATCCCGTATTGCAAACCCGTAAAAGATGTTTCTTTAAAATTCAGTACTTCCACTGTGCCGTTTAATTCCTTAACAATTTCTTCAATTTGCTTAACTGCCAGTTCTTTATCCTCGGTCCAGGTTAATCTTCTATCGAGATGAATCCTGCAGTAATCCGAAACAGCACACAACGACGGACTTTCAGATTTTATTTCAGTAACGGTAATAGTTCCTTTTCCCAGAAATTCATCAACGTATAAATTTTCATTAAGTTTTTCAATTTCCAATGCAGCCTTCGACGCCATATAAATTGCATTCTTTCCACGTTCGGGTGCGGAACCATGCGAAGATACACCATGAAATGTAACTGCCATTTCCATCCTGCCTCGATGACCGCGGTAAATATTCAGATTAGTTGGCTCGGTTACTATTACACATTCCGGTCTAATATTCTCCTCTTCAATTAAATATTTCCAGCATAACCCGTCGCAGTCTTCCTCAATAACAGATCCCGTGAAATAGATTGTTGTATCATTTGAAAGCCCAATCTCTTTTATAATTCTTCCGGCAGTAATGAAAGAAGCAACGCCCCCTTTCTGATCAACCGAACCCCTGCCCTGAACAAATCCATCTTTAATCTCACCGCCGAGAGGATCGAATTCCCAATTATCAAGATTGCCCATATCAACAGTATCAACATGCCCGTCGATTGCAATTATTCGTTTTCCATTTCCAATACGACCGATAACATTTCCAAGTCCGTCAATTCTCACTTCATCAAATCCTACATCCAACATCATATCTTTGATGAGACGTACGACATCCTCTTCTTTTGTACTGAGTGATTTTGTTTTAATCAACTGTGAAAGGTTTTCTGCAGTATATGATTCATATTTTTTTGATAAGTCTAAGACTCTTTTTGAAAGCACCATAATTCACCCTAAATAACAATATTTTCCTTGAAATTTACAAAATTATTAAGATATTTAGTACTAGTATATCTTAATAAAAGGTCAATAAGAATGTCTGACAAAATGTATCCTATAAGTTTCCGTAATCTTTTAAAAAAAATTTTTGAAGAACTACAAAGGCATAGTTCAATATTTTCTATCCCAAAAATAAATTTTATTAATACGGGTAATGATAATCACATCCGGTTTTTGGGTGAAAGATTATCCTCGCCGGTTGGTCCCGCCGCAGGTCCTCATACGCAAATGACACAAAACATAATTGCTTCTTATCTTTGCGGCGCGCGCTTTATTGAATTGAAGACCGTTCAAATACTTGATGAAATTGAAGTCGTAAAACCTTGCATCGATGCACAGGACGAGGGCTACAATATTGAATGGTCGCAAGAATTAACTCTTATCGAATCGTATGATGAATATTTAAAGGCATGGATATTAACTCATATAATTGGCTGGCTGTTTGATTTGAATCCGGCTAAAGAAGCGGATTTCATTTTCAACATGAGCGTCGGTTATGATTTGAAAGGCATTAAATCGGAACAGATGAATAAATTCATTAATCAAATGATGAATGCGGACACGAGCACAAAATTTGATGAATACATACGGACGTCGAAAGAATTTTTGGAACGAGCCGGTTTGCAAAAATCATTAATGTATGAATTGAGTATTTCAAAAAGTAAAATTGAACATACAATCGAGTTGTTAGATTCAATACCTCGTAAAATTTCAAACTCCGTTACAATTTCAACAATGCACGGATGCCCGCCGGATGAAATTGAAAACATTGCCGGATATTTGATTTCCGAAATGGGACTTCATACGTATGTTAAGTTAAATCCAACATTGCTTGGTTACGAAAGAGTAAGATCTCTTTTAAATGAAACGGGATATAATTATGTGGAAATCAAAAAGGAATCTTTTACACATGATCTGCAAATGACAGATGCAGTTCCTATGATCAGCAGGTTAACTAATAAGGCAAAAGAAAAAAATGTTCGATTCGGAGTAAAGCTTTCGAATACACTTGGCGTGGTTAACAATGCGAATAATTTAACCGGCGACGAAAAATATATGTCCGGAAGATCATTATATCCACTCACAATAAATTTAGCTTATGAACTGGCAAAATTATTTGATGGTGAAATCAGCATATCATTTTCCGGCGGGGCTAATGCAGAAAATATTTTGGAAATTTTAAACACGGGTATCTACCCGGTAACATTAGTTACTGATTTATTGAAACCGGGAGGTTACACGAGATTCAATCAACTTAATAAAATCGCATCGCAATGGAATCAAAGAATAGATGAAATTGATATTGACGGAATAAAAGATTTATCTGAATCTTCAGTAAGAAATTCAATTTACAAAAAGGAGACCCGAGAAATAAAATCGATAAAAATCGAAAAGACGCTGCCGGGATTTGATTGTTATATCGCACCGTGTGTGGAGGCTTGCCCGATTCACCAGGATGTTCCGGAGTATATTAATTTAGTTGGACAAAACCGGCACAAGGAAGCGCTTGAGTTGATTCTAACAAAGAATCCTTTACCTCACATCACCGGGTATATTTGTGATCATCAATGTATGTTTCACTGTACCAGGTGGGATTATGATTCACCGGTTTTAATAAGAGACATCAAAAAGGAAGCTGCGCTGCAATCTTACGATGATGTATTAAAAGATCTCATTGATTCACAACCGGGAGAGAATAATGGAATCCGCGCTGCAATAATCGGTGCAGGTCCGGCGGGATTAGCCGCTGCATTTTTCTTACTCCGCGCCGGATTTGATGTAACAATTTTTGAAAAAGAGATGAATGCCGGCGGTATCGTTAGAAATGTCATTCCTTCTTTCAGGCTGCCGGAAGAGGTTATTGATAAAGATATAAAATTCATTGAAAAGCTTGGCGGCAGATTTGTGTTTGGTTTTAACCCGGATTTTTCAATCGATGAATTACGGTCTGAAGGATTTAAGTACATTTTCATTGGTATCGGCGCCGGGAAATCAACTGAACTAGTTTTAGAAAAGAACGATGGATGGCTGCTTAATGCTGTGGATTATTTGTGGGATTATAAAAACGGACTTACAGATAACATCGGCAATAATGTTGCTGTTATCGGAGGCGGCAATTCTGCAATGGATAGCGCACGCGCTGCAAAGAGATCAAAGGAAACGGAAAATGTTTATATAATTTATCGCCGTACAAAAGAGTTTATGCCGGCAGATATGGAAGAGTTTAACGGCGCTGTTAGCGATGGCGTGATATTTAAAGAGTTGCTTCAACCGGTTAAATACCTGAACGGGAAATTGATTTGCGAAATAATGGAGCTGGACGAATTTGATTCCGACGGAAGAAGAAAAGTTAAACGAACTGGATCATTCGAGGAATTTGAAATAGATACAATAATTTCAGCGATTGGTGAAAAAGTTGATACCGAATTGCTTGAGAATAATGACATCTATATTTCCAACGGGACAACAGAAACTAATATAGAGAATGTATTTGTCGGGGGTGATGCGCTTCGCGGTCCATCGACTATAATTGAATCAATTGCCGATGGTAAGAAAACCGCAGAAGAGATAATGAGGAAAGAAAATCTTTCGATAATTACACAGATGGATTTTTCATACTCACAATCAATTGAACAATTAAACAAAAAACATGGATCAATTTTACAAACGAATTATGATGAATTGCAAACAGAATGCAGCCGATGTTTAAACTGCAACATATTATGCAACAAATGCGTTGATGTTTGTCCCAACCGCGCTAATGTACCGGTGAATATTTCGGGTGATTTATTTAACGATCAGTTCCAGATTTTACACATTAACAGTATTTGCAATGAGTGCGGAAATTGCGAAACTTTTTGTCCGTATCAAGGAAAGCCTTTCAAGGATAAAATAACTCTCTTCCATAACCGGAAAGAATTTGAAGAAAGCAGCAACAGCGGATTTTATATTGATACTGAAAATGTTTCTGTGAGGCTGAACGGAAAACTTATTGATTTCGAAAGGGACAATGGATCTATAAGTTGGGGAAATATTGAAGAACCGGAAATGAAAAAAATGTCTATGCTGATTGATTACGTAGTTTCTGATTACTCATTTCTGCTGTAGCTTTTACTGCTTCAATAATTTGTTTATAACCGGTACATCTGCAGAGATTGCCTGCAATTGATTCTTCAATTTCCTCGACAGTGGGATTTGGATTTTCATTCAAAAGTGCAAGTGAAGATAGAATCATTCCCGGTGTACAGAAACCGCACTGCACCGCACCGTGAGTTAAAAAGTTACGCTGCAGATCAGATAAGTTATTACCTTGATTTACACCTTCAATTGTTAGTATTTCAGCGCCGTCAATTTGTGCGGCAAGAACCAAGCATGAATTAACAGCTTTACCGTCCATTAAAACCGTACATGCCCCGCATTCACCGATTGAACAGCCTTCCTTTGTTCCTGTTAATTCAAAGTCCTCGCGAAGCATATCAATTAATCTTTTATAAGACTCAACTTCTATTGAAACATTTTCTCCATTTAACTTAAAAGTTATTTTCATTATCAATCCAAACAAATGTTTTCTAACAAGTTATAAAATGTTCTTTGAATCACAGGTACTTTATAAACACTCGACCATCTCAAACCTGTAACATCCAAAACGTTTTTACCAAGTTTTTGTGATGAAGATACCAACAATTCCGGTGTTATCTCTTTCCCAATCAAATCATTTTCCAATTCAGTAAATCTCATCCCGATCGGTGTTACGGCGCCGCTGGCAATTCGAATATCTTTGATGATATTATTTTCCTTTTTCAAAATCACGGCAAGTGTAATCCTGCTGATTGCAACACCGCGTCGTCTTCCGAGTTTATAGAAATCACCGGTAAAAGTTTTATCAATTTTCTTTAGAATAATTCTTACAACACATTCGCTATCTTTCAATTGGGTTTTGTACGGCTTTTCAAGAAAATCATTTAATAAAACTTTTCTCGTGGAATTTTTATTTGCAATTTCAACCTCGGCATTGTAAACCAATAATGGGGGCACACTGTCTGCACATGGAGCGTTATTAACAAAATTACCCGCGATAGTTGCACGGTTGCGAATCTGTACACTTCCGATTTTTGAAACAGCTTTAACCAATAACGGGAAGTATGTATTTATCAATTCAGAATTAATCAATTCAGAGAATGTGACGGAACTCCCGATAATTACCGAATCATCTTCTTCTTTAATTTCATGCATCTCGGGAATCTTCACGGTTTCAACCAGTTTTCGAATCGATGAGAACCTTTTTGAATTAATATGAAATCCGGGTATAATATCGGTTCCGCCCGCTAAAATTCTAGTCGCGCCGTCAGCCGGAGCAATTAAATCAAGAAGATCAATTAATTTTTCAGGGCGTAATATTTTTAGTTCCGGTATCATTATTCACTGCCTCGTTTCATATCTTCCGGTCTCAATTTTCTATTTAATAAAATTTCCTCAAGGTTAAGCGGTAGATTAAAATACCTTTTGCCGGTGGCGTTTTTCACGGCATTTGCAATCGCTCCTGCTGTTAATTCTAGAGTCGGCTCACCCAATGATTTTGCACCCCATGCACCGTAATCGTCTTCCCCTTCAATAAATATTGCGTCAATAGATTTTATATCTTTGCTGGTTGGAATAAGATACTGATCAAAATTCATCTCACGAATAAATCCGTTATGCTTATCGATTTCTTCCCAAACTGCATATCCAGCCCCTTGGGTTGATCCTCCGTAAACTTGTCCTTGCGCGCCTAAAATATTTATAATTTTTCCCGCATCATGAACGGCTGTAATTTTGTTGATGTATATTTCACCGGTGTTAATATTCACAGATACTTCCGCAACGTGACAACCATAAACATATGTGAAATATGCAGAGCCTTGACCTATCTCTTCATCCCAACTAACATCCGGACCCTTATACCAACCCACTACCGATAAATTAATTCCCCTTTGACTTGCAAATGAACATGCTTCGGTAAATTCTATTGATTTATTCGAAGCAATATGTTTAATCATGCTGTCTTCAAAAATTAATTCGGCTTCCTTGTCAAGCTGCCATTCATTCAATAATAAATTCGTGATTCTCTTTTGAATTATTTCGGAAGCATTCCTAAATGCACCGCCGCCCATCAGTGTCGCACGCGATGCAACGGTCGGACCACTGTCCGGTATACGACTAGTATCTTGTTCAAGATAAATAATTTTATCAGTTGCGATACCCAATATTTCCGCAGCAACAATAGAATAAGTTGTACGCAGCCCCTGACCATTTTCAGCTAAACCGGAAAGCAGGTAAACCGAACCATCGGGTTGAACTGCGACTAATGCTGCAGCGGCATCTATCCCTTCGGCGCCGAGAGAGCAGCCGCGTAAACTGATCGATAAACCTATGCCCCTTCTCAATTTATCTTGACGGGAAATAAATTTATCTTCGGATAATATCAGGTCTTCACCGGATAAAATAAAATTGCTTTTGTCGAGTGATTGATTTCTATAATTATTCCATTTATCTACAAAACCCGTTTTCTCTATTGCCGTCTTCATTGCTTTGGTTAAAGTTACTTCGTGGTTTTCAAGTCTTTGCCCGGTTGAAGTAACCGAATTTTGCTTGAGAGCATTTATCTCTCTTATTTCAACCGGATTCATGCCAAGCCGCTCTGCTATTTCATCCATAATAGACTCTTGCGCAAAAATCGGTTGTGGTGAACCGAACCCGCGCATAGCACCGGTATATGGATTATTAGTATAAACCGCTTTTACATCTGTCCATACATTTTCAATTTCATACGGACCTGTTGCTTGAACAACTGTTCGCCATGTTACAAAGGGACTCATTGAAGCATAAGCGCCGCCATCGGCAGTAACATCAATTTTCATCGTTGTAATCTTACCGCTTGAATTATATCCGACTTTATAATGCATCACATACGGATGACGCTTATATGATTCCAATATCGAATCTTCACGTGAGTATTTAATCTTTACCGGTCTGCCAGTTTTAATCGCTGCAACTGCAGCACGTGCAGAAAGGATGTTCATTGTGTCATCCTTTCCGCCGAAAGAACCACCAAGATCAGCTTGAATGATCACAACCTGGCTTAAGGATATTCCAAGAACAGCAGCGACAATTCTTCTCGTGGTATGCGGGTTTTGTATGCTGCCGATAATTTTAATCGAATTGTCAATCTGCGGAATTGCCGTAACACATTCCGGTTCAATATATGCATGCTCAATATTTTGAGTAGTATAAGTCTGCTCTAAAATATGTTCGGAATTGCTGAAGCCACTGTCAACATTACCTTTACGCAATGGATAATGAACAATTAAATTTGATTTATATTCAGGATGAATTAACGGTGCATCTGTTTCCAATGATTTTGACGGATCGGTCAAAACCGGCAGATCTTCATATTCAATCTTAATTTTATCTTTTATTTTTATAAGCTCTCGTTCGGATTTACCTACAATCATTGCAATTACATCGCCAGGTGTAACTACCTTTTCTGAACAGAATATCGGTTGATCTTTCTTTATGACTCCGACCTTTTTATCACCCGGAATATCTCTATGATCAATAATTGCAGCAACATTCGAATCATTTTCAATACATGAAAAATCAATTGATTTAATTAATGCATGTGATGAGTGTATTCGCAGCATAACGGATTGCAATTCATTCGGGAAGTTGTAATCTGCAGCAAATTTGGCTTTGCCCGTAACTTTTGTAACACCGTCCTGCCTAACTATAGGTTTGCCAACAATCTTAAAATTCTTTTTGTTCTTTTCCATAAATCTCAAGCAAGCTTTTTAAATTTCTCGAATAACTTTCTGCCTTGTTTATGAATTTCGGCATACTCATCTATTTCATTTATATTAATCAATTCATAATTTTTCATCAGGAATGAACCGTTGCTCACAACCGAATGAATCGGGCGTTCCAGCATTCCGTATATAAAATGTCCCCAGATATTAGATTTATTCAATGGTGTCGGCGGGATATAATCCCACATAATAAAATCAGCTCGATCGTTTATTTGCAGTGAAGGATAATCATCAAAATACCTTTTCACAAATACATATTGATCAAAATAAATTTTACGGAACCACTTAAAAGCATCTTCAAATGATTTTCCGAGATGCCGGTATAGAAGGAATAATGTCTTCATCGTTTTCCTGATATCGGTATGCATTCCGTCAGTTCCGCATAGAAGAGGTATGCTTAAAGGAATTTTACCTAACAATGGTAATCCCACGCCATTGTTCATATTAGAATCGGGATTAAGAGCAATAGCGCTATTGGATTCCTCAATAACATCAAATTCTCTTTTTGTTAGATGAACTCCATGCGATAAGATCGATTTATTATTCAGCAATCCGAATTCTTTCAGTCTTGCAACCGGTAATGCACCCGCAATATCCTTACTGATTTCTCTATCCGAAATGTCTTCGCATAAATGTATATGAATTCCGAGATTATTATCATTTATCAACTGACTCACTTCCTCCAGCGTATCGTCGGATAATGTGAAAGATGCATGAAGACCAAATATGGACCTGAAATGTTCACCGGTACATTCTTGATAGAATTTCATATTTTCTTCTTTAGAGGATTTCGTTTTACTCACATCATTTCTATCAGTGGTTTCAAAACAAAGAACTCCCCGCAGATTATAATCCAGTAAAACTTCTGCAATTGAGCAGAGACTGTTTTCAATGTATTCCGGAGATGAGTGATGATCAAAAATGTAAGTAACCCCGTTTCTAATTGATTCCAGGGCAGCCATCTTTGCAGATGCAACAATCATATTTTGATCCAGAGCACGGTCTAAGTTCCACCATAAATTTTGTAAGATTTGTTGAAACTCATTCATCGGACCGGGAACAGGCAGACCCTTCGCCAAACGTGAATAAATATGTTCGTGGAAATTCACCAGCGGCGTTGTAATTACTCTGCCTCCTGCATTGAAAGATTTCGGATTTACTTTATGGGGATGTTTAAAAAATTCCGTGAAATTTTTCGGGGCAATTCGTGAAATTTTTCCTTTCTCAACATGAATATCTCCAAAAACGGGATTGATACTATAATCATCTACTTGAAATATCCATGCGTTGGCGATTGTAATTTTTTCTTTCATTTTCTCAGCTCTTAATTTAATATTGGCAAATATTTACCATACCCGTAAGAGACCAATTGTGAATTGTTTTCGTCTAATATTTTTCTTCCTCTAACAAATGAATTTATCACTGAGACGTTGAACGTTATTCCTTCAAACGGTGTATACTTCCCTTTTGAATGCATTTTAGCCGATGCAACAATATTCGGTTTCCATAAATCAACCAAAGTAAAATCAGCATCAGAACCGTTGATAAAATTTCCTTTACCCGGAATCTTAAAAAACGCAGCCGCTTTTGTTGAAAGCAGGTCAATCGTTTTCTCTAAAGATAATTTATCTTTCAAAAATCCTTCCGAAAAAAGGAACGGCACCCTATGCTCAACACCGGGAATTCCGCCGTAAACTTCCCAAAAATTTTCGGATGATTTTTCCTCTTCAGGATTGCAGCCTGCATGATCAGTTGTTACAAATTCAATTGTTCCGTCGGCTAATCCTTTCCATAATGCATCACGGTCATTTTCGAATTTTACAGGGGGCGCTGTTTTAAGAAAGTTTGAAATCGATTCTTTTTTAAAATCTTCTTGAGTGAAATAGAGGTAGTGCGGACATGTTTCCGTCGAGATTTTTATCCCTTCCTCTTTCGCGTTTCTAATAAGTTCCAATGCTTCGCCGCTGCTTAAATGCACTATATGAATTCTGCACCCGGTTAATCCTGCAATGTTAATCATATCCCGTACCGCTTTTGTTTCTGCTTCGACATCTCTCGACTTGCAATACGCATTCCATGAATTATCATTACTTTTAATTGAGTCTGCGGTTCTAGTATTGACTCGATTTTTATCTTCGGCATGTACAAGAAGTGTAGAATCAAAGTCTTTGATTATTCGAGCTGCTTCTTCCATTTGATTTAACGAAAGATCCCCAAACGTTTCCATTCCCGAAATTAAATATGCTTTGAATCCGGCTGTACCTAAAGCTGAAAGTTCATTAACCGCTTGTTTAACTTTATCTTTATCAAAATCATTTCCGCTGATACCGCCGTAAAAACAGAAATCAATCACACTCTTATTTTTTAGCGACTGAAGTTTGTATTCAAAATTATTTTTATTAGTTACCGGTGGAACGGAAGTACACGGCATATCAATAATTGTTGTAACCCCTCCGAATGCCGCCGCTAATGAAGCGTGTTGAAAATCCTCGCGGGATTCATAACCCGGTGTGTTAAAATGAACATGGGCATCGACTGCGCCCGGCATTAACAGGTTATAATTTCCTTCAAATATATTTTGGGAAGATGTATGTTGGGAATTATAATTATCCAATTTGATTATCTTCTCTTTCGACTGCTTGATTTCGCTCCAATGAATTTTTCTATCAGAATGATGGATGACGTCTATTATTTTATCATCAAAACTTATGTCCGCCAATCTAAGGTAATTATCTCCGGCACTTACCAGCACATTTCTGATAATATTTACCGGGTCATCATTCATTTAATAATCCGACTTCATTATTGAAATCATCAATCAGTTTATCCCAAACAGGAACAATCGAAAACCTTTCATTCCAGTAGTTTTCATCATACCATTGTGCATTAAGCTCGTCAACTTCCTTGCCCTGCTGCTCTATCCAAGTGAAGTACTTCAAATTGTGAATTCTCTTTTTATCACGGTAACTTAGTTCAGCAAAATCATCAATACCTTGAGATTTGATAATCGCCTCCCAATCAATTGCAGCGTTTGTTTCAGTGTACTTGCCGTGTTTTTCATTCATTTCAATCAATCTCGACTGGTACATATCTGAGGAATCTGTAAAAATCGTAATTATTATATCGTTCTCATTAAACTCATAATACTTTGCAAGTTTAATTGATGAAAGCAAATTGCAAATCGATGAAATTCCCATTAAAGGTAGATCTGCGACAACAGATTTATCAATTCCGTTTTCAATCATCCATTTATGTCCGGCTTGCTCGTTAAATAATCGGAGCAATCGCATTGTATCCTCATCGTCTATAGCCGCAACATTGTCGGTATTTTTCACATTGTGAATCCAAGGAACATGTTTATCGCCGATACCTTCAATCCGGTGTCCGCCGAAACCGTTCAATAATAATGTAGGGCACTGCAAAGCTTCGGAAGCAGTAACTTTAAGATGCGGATATTTCGTGCGAAGGAAATCGCCGGCAGCAATTGTACCCGCCGAGCCTGTTGCACTCACGTACCCGCTCAATCTCTGATTCGGAGATTTTAATTGATTGAAAAGTTCATCAATCGTAAATCCCGTAACCTCATAATGCCAAATCGAATTACCAAATTGATCAAACTGATTGAATATATGATATTCATCACTCTGTGCTTCCAATTCATGACATTTATCATAAATCTCTTTTACATTGCTTTCACATCCGGGAGTTGCATAAACTTCCGCCCCGATATCTTTAAGCCATTCAAATCTTTCTTTGCTCATTTCTTCAGGCAGAATAGCAACAGAATGCACACCGAGCAGTGCGGAATTAAAAGCGCCGCCGCGACAGTAATTTCCCGTCGATGGCCAAACTGCTTTGTGATATTCGGGATTGAACTTGCCCGTTACCAAATGGGGCGCTAAGCATCCATAAGTTGCTCCGACCTTGTGAGCTCCGGTCGGAAAATATTTCCCAACCAAACCGATTATTCTAGCCTTTACACCGCTGAGCTCGCTTGGAATTTCTAAATAGTTGATGCCGCCAATTTCATTTTTTTCAAAATCATTCCGCCAATTGATACGAAACAAGTTGAGCGGATGAACACCCCATGAACCGATGTTTTTTAATTTTTCTGTAATACTTCCAGGTATTTGTTCCGGATGTTTTTGCTGTGAGAATGTTGGTAAGATTATTTTTTGCTTTTTACATCTTTCAATTGTGTTTTTCAGGTAATCTTCATTTTCGATTTCCCAATTCCATTTTTCCATAAGTCACCAATAGATTGAATAAAAACAGTAATAATATCATCTAGATATCGTGATTTATTATACTCAATCTAAACAAATAAATCAATCGAAGAAAGTTGAGATCACAACTCTATTTTTTATGAGGGGAATTTATTTCCGGTTATTAATTAGATTTTTCAGGAGATTATTAAAAACTACCCACAGCCTCATCAGCAGTATTTTTGATATCGAATACAGAATGAAGCTTTGAAATTGATAATACTCCTTTTACTTTGGAGGGAAGTGAAGCTAATTTCATTTCACCACCGGCTTCTTTAATTGTAGTGAACCCGCGTACCAGCATACCGATGCCTGAACTATTTACGTATTTTACTCCCGATAAATCCACCACAACATTTTTGTTTTGCTCCATTATCATTTGCTGAAGCAATGAATAAAAGTCCTTCGTTTCCGGACCGCCCAGCATCTTGCCCTCAATTTTTATGATTGGGATTTTCCGATTCTCAATTACTGTTAAATTCATTATCGATTTCCTTATGATTAATTACTTTCCAAACATTTAAACGAAGACGCAGAGATTAATTTATCAAAAATTTCCCTGTTACAAAACATAATATTACCCGGAATATTCGGGAGCTTCATCTCAAGTTATATGTATTGATTCATTTAATACTCCATAAAGTTTTCAAAGAAAGATAAGGCTTCTTCAGTTAGTTAATATACAAATTGAAGCATTACGTTATAAAAAAAAACGTGGGGGTAATAGCTATTATCATCTTCTGGCAATATTTACAAATCCCATTTCCATCAATTTCCTATCCGAAGGTTTGAATTGTTTTTACTATTTTTCGACTGGTATTTAATATGATTAATCACACGTCAAACCTTCATAAGATTATTGATGCGGCAATAGAATCCGTAAAACCATTCAATTTATTTTCACGATCGATATCAGTGAAAGGCGATTCTTTCAAAGTGTTTAACAGCACTTATGACTTATCCCGGTATAAAAATATTTACATCATTGGATTCGGTAAAGCCTCTGCACTTATGGCAGTAGAAATTGAAAAATTAATCGGGGAAAGAATTGAAGCAGGAGTGGTAGCTTCAAAATATGTTGAAAATATTAAGTGTGATAAAATCCGGATTTTAGAATCGGGGCATCCAATAGCAGATCAAAATTCAATTTATGCCGGGAAGAAAATTCTTGAATTATTAAGAAGCAGCAAGGCTGAAGATCTGGTTCTCTGCCTTATCTCTGGCGGAGGATCATCTCTATTCGAAGCGCTTCCGGATGAAATATCATTAAATGATTTCCAAAAAATGAATGATTTGCTGATCAAATGCGGAATGAACATCGAAGAAATTAATTCCGTGAGAAAATCAATTTCATTAGTAAAAGGAGGGCAGTTACTATATTATATCTATCCTTCCGAATGTATTAGCCTTATTATATCGGATGTTCCGGGAGATGATCCTTCAGTGATTGCTTCAGGACCCACAGTAATACAGGATAATAATTACGATGAAATTATAAAGCTAGCTGCAAAATATAATATTGAAAATGAGATTCCGGATTCGATTATGAACTACATTCATCACTCTGAAAAACAAACTAATATCAATAATAACCGGGCAACTTCATTTAATATTATTTTAGGAAACAATAAAACGGCTGCAGATACGGCAAAATATGCAGCTCAATCTTTGGGATATGAATGTGAAATATATAATGAAGTTATTAATATGAATATTGAAGCTGCTGCCGATCTTATTGAAAATAGAATTAGGAATAAAATAAGTTCGCAAACCTCACTACATAAATCAAAATGTATAATATTCGGCGGTGAAACCAGCGTTGAAATGAAAGGAAATGGGAAAGGCGGTCGCAATCAGCACCTTGCACTTTTGATATATAAAAAGTTAAAAGATGTGAAAGATAACTTCATTTTTACATCTTTTGGTACTGACGGAATCGACGGTAACACAAACGCAGCAGGAGGATTGATTGATTCATCAATTTATAAAAATGCCGGTAAATTGAAACTCTCTGCCCAAGAATACCTCGAACAATTTGATTCATTTAATTTTCTAAATAAAACCGGCGGATTGGTCATTACCGGTCCAACCGGAACTAATGTAACGGATATTATGATTGCAATACTTCCATGATCAGAAAATTATTTACGGAGTAGACTAATGAATAAAAAAATTAAGTCTATTGTCTTAATTTTAATCATGTTCGAAGTGTAATTTTCTAAAAAACCCGGCATAGCGTCTTAAACGAACTTGGCTGAAAGCGGAATTAATAATAAGTACGTTAAAGGACTAAATAAAAATCAGTCGTCTCGTATTTTTTTTTGATTTGCTTTGTAGTTACAACTATTTATAAAAAATAAGTCATATCAAAATAATTCAGATTGAAGTCAACCATTGCTTCATTTAAATTTATTATTTATCTTATATGAAATTGTGTTGTTGAAAACTTTCTATTTTCAAAAATCGAAAAGTATTTTCAAATAATTTGAGGGAAGAATGAACGACGTTCTCTTTTCAAATAATGAAAATGGTACTCAAGAGCAAAGCGGTGAAGCAAAAAAAATAAAGTGGATACCATTAATCCTAAGCGCTGCAATTATCATTTGCCTGGTTTTGGTTATTATCATGGCATACCAGAATTTGTTTTAATAGATTAAATCCCGAAACAATTAGCTGATTTTAATTACAATGAATCGGTGGTAGAAGTTTTTCTTTTTAGATTTATACCGCTGGCTCTTAACACAAAACATTTGTTGTGATATAAAAAATCCCGGAGTTTTTAGCTTCCGGGATTTGAATAATTTAATACAATTAATATTTGGCTCAATAACAGAGATTATTTAAGAAGCAGCATTTTCCTAGTTTCGGTAAATCCGTTAGTTGTCAATCGATAATAATAAACACCGCTTGCAGCATTATCCGCATTCCAATTAAAATTATATTTACCGGCAGATAACTGTGTATTTACAAGCGCTGCAACTTCCCTACCAATTCCATCATAAATCTTCAATGAGACGTCGGTTCTCTCCGGAAGAGTAAACGATATTGTTGTTGAAGGATTGAAAGGATTCGGGTAATTCTGCATCAAACTGTATTTAGCTGGGATTGCTTCATCCTCAACACCTGTAAGGTATTCTTGAATTTCCAGATCATCAATTGCCCATCCCCATGCATTTGTACTTCCACTTGCAGACAATTTGAATCGTACAAGAATAGTATCTTCCGGATTAAAGAAGTCCAGCAGATTTATGCTCTGCTGTTTGTAAATTTCATATAACCTTCCGCCGTTATTGTAATTATTCAACCATGCGGAATCAGAGCTAGCATCGTATGGTTCAATTAATTCAGACCATGCGTAACCATCAAGTGAACCTTCGACAACCACATAATCATTTCCCGGCTCAACGATTGCGATATCCCGGTAATTTAGGAATGCATCTACAGATTTAACGACTATCGGATCGAGTAGTGTATAAGAAATTGTTGCATCATCTCTATAAGGGTGACGTGAATGCATCGCACCGTCGCCTGAGAATCCAAATTCAACCTTTACGGAAAAATCCTCACCATAAAAATTATCATCGTAAACTTGGAAATCAGTTGCATAAGATTCTATTGGTTCAGAAAACGCAAACAGAGTTTCAATAAAAAATTCTGTAAAAACATTTTTATCACCATCAAAAGCTCTCATGCCAAAAGTATATTCATTTGTTTCCGGGGGTGAAAATTGAATGGTCTCTATTGAGTTGCCGACTGTATTACCGAGTATTGTTTCAACAGGTTCTTCATTAATTAAAAGCTGAACCGAGTCATAAACTGCAGAATAATCAACATCAAATTCAATTCCTTCACTTGACAGGCTGACAGAATTTAATACAGGCGCTTCAATATAATCAGGCGGTGTATAGCCTGATAATTCAGCAAGTGTTGCACTCCAAACTCCTCTGCCGTGTGTTCCGATTACAACTTGATCGTTTACAATAGTCATAAAGTAAACCGAAACCGAGGGAAATTCATCTATGATATTCCAGGAAGCTCCGCCATCCGTTGTTTCGAATAATCCAATTTCAGTACCGGCCCACATTATATCGGTATCAAAAGGCATTACAACCAATGAGTAAGTTGCTACATCAGGAAAACCTGTGGTACTTTCATCACCGGTTCCGAATCCGCTGATATCTTCCCAGCTTCCACCCATGTTTGTTGTACGTAAAATTTTAGGTCCGTCTGCAAATGAGAAGAGTGCGAAGGCTGTATTTTCATCCGTGGGATGTGTCTCCAAACCGGTAATGTTACCGAGAGGAGCTTCAGAATAACCGGCAGCTTCAAAGAAACTTAACCCCGCATTAATTGAATAATAAATTCCTCCGGCTCCGCCAAGATTCTGCCCAACCCACACAATATTTGGATTTGCCATGTGGATTTTCAAATCGACCCATGAACTAGCCGATCCAATATTTTCTCCTTCAACACTGGTAGGAATTAATCTAAAAGAATCAGCAAAATCAGCAGATCTCCAAACACCTGATGAGCCGACGACAAATATTAAATCAGGATTACTATTGCTCTTGGCTATCTTTGTCATAAAAGGAGCCTTGCCACTTCCACGGTCGGTCATTTCAGGTGCGAACGACCAGATGCCGGTATAACTTGCACCGCCGTTGAGTGATCTTCCTATTCCGTTATATTGGCTGGATACCAAAATTTTATTCGGATCGTCATATTTCCAGCTTGTTTCGTATCCGTCACCGCCCCATTGAGATAACCATAATGTAGTTGAATCTGAACTTACTCCCGAAGGTGACCGCCATGTGCTGTTATCCTGCATTCCTCCAACGTATTCATCAGCGCCGTTTTTCTTATCTATTCCGTAAAATTGTGAAGTATTAAAACCGTTTATAGGCTGTTCAAATGTCTCCCCCTTATCATCAGAGTACGCAACACCGCCGTCGTTAGTATTAATTAATCTGAAGCTTTCAGTTGCTTCATTAGTTTTCACAACATAAATACCGTGATGATCAACATGTACACCTTTTGATGAACCACCGAATTGACCGTATCCATCAGTAATATTAGTTAGTGTCAGTGAAGTGCCGCTGTTATACCTAACTTTCCAAAGATTTATACCGCCTACATAAGCAACATCAATATCATAAGGATCAGCTTCAATTGTATTATCGTACCAACCTTGTCCTCCCAACCAATTTATTTCAGCGTCGATAGTATTCCAGGTAGACCCGCTGTTTGTACTCACGTAGTATCTTGTACCCGTTGAACCTCCGACAGCAGCCGCATAAATTCTTTTTGAATCAACAGGTGAAACTGCCATTTCAATTCTTCCTGATTGAGATGCGGCAAAGAAAAGACTCCATGAATTTCCCGCATTAGTAGAACGAAGAATTCCTTGACCGTCGACAGGAGCATAAAGAATATTGAAATTGCCCGGATCAGGAACTATTTGCTGAACATCCGCACTTGAAGATGTATAGACTGAGGTCCATGTTTCACCGCCGTCGACAGATTTGAAAATTTGTGATAAAGCGCCCGATGTACCGGAATAATGAAAACCGGAAGTTGTTGCCGCTATTACAATATTTTCATTCGCAGGATCAACAACAATTCTCATTATATTTTGAAAATCTTTAATAGTAGTCGATTCTAACTGGAACCACGTTTCTCCTCTATCGGTCGTTTTCCACATTCCGGTTCCATCCATCTGGTCAACATTTCCAAAACCTTCACCGGTCCCCACATAAATAACATCCGGGTTCGAATTTGCCATTGCAATTGTACTGGTTGCAAGGTTCGTAATATTTTTTGTCAGATGTCTCCACGTATTTCCTGCATCAGTTGTTTTCCAAACACCTCCGCCAACAGAAGCAACAAACCAAGTATCGAAATTCGGATCGTCAGGATCAATTGCAACTCCCCGCGAACGCCCGCCTATATTGCCGGGACCTCTTTCTTTAAATACCGCAGAAGTAGCAGTATTAAATTCCTTGATTCCCGAAACTTCATAAAGCTCCCGGATAGAAGAAACACCCTTAGCTTTCAGCAATTCCTTTATTTGATAGTTTGTTTGATAGGAAGGAGCATCCTCCCCGTCTCTCGTCCGAATCTTAAAATGATATTCTTCAAAAAGATCAGGGCTGTCTTGCTTCAAATATCCCTTAACAAACTGTTTTTTCTGACTCATTAATTCAGGTTCGCCTGAATTTGATTTAGCCGGTTTCACTGCATCATCTGAAATAAAATTGAGAGTAGTAAACATTATTCCAAACGAAATCAGAAATACGACAATAGGTAGTACTTTTTTATACATTGTAACTCCTAATGATATTGATATGATTTATTTCTTCTTTGAACAAAAACGAAAATAATTATTCTTTCCTAATAAGATGCAAGTATTATTGATTGGCTTCTAATTAAGCTTTTCTCTTTTTTGAATATCGTATATAAAGTAATAAGATTCATCTTCCTGATCTCCTCTTATCACCGTAGGTGTGTATGAAACTTTCACTTGTGTATCGTTGATCCATTCAATTGTTCCATTCTGCAAAGATTCATTAAAGATAATCTCTCCTGCGGAAATATCAAATACAAAAAAATTTAACACGGGATGAACAATTTCCGGAGTCGGTATTTGCTCGTTATGACAGACAGCAAATGATGAATCCGAATTAAACAGCAGAATATAATTTCCTGAAATTTTTTCAACTGCAGTTTCTTCAAGAATCCTAAATTTATTTGAATCGACCCTCTCAGAGTTTGTGCAGTTCAAAATTATCAGACTAACTGAAAATAGTGTGAAATATGAAATTATTTTTATCATTTTTTTGTTATTAACGTTATAGCGGGTTAAAGTTACGAATAAAATATTTGACTTTCATTACGTTATATCAAATTAGTATATTTGCATTGAATTTTGAATCGATTCCCTTTGGGAAAGGTTACTTAATTCATCACAATAATTCTTTAATTGATAGGACTTGATCCAAAGGACAGGTACCGATGCAAAACCGTAAATTTCCTTACCTCATTATCGGTAACGGAAGATTAGCAAAACATTTCAAATATTATTTTGAATTACTTGATGTAGAGTATGTTCATTGGTACAGAACACTCAATTTTTCAGTTGATGAATTAATCAGCAAATCAATTAAGACATTACTGCTTATTAACGATGCACAAATCATTCCGTTCATTAATCAACATTATAACACAAACACCACATGGATTCATTGTTCAGGAATTTTATCAACCGCCATCGCCGAATGTGCTCATCCATTAATGACATTTTCTCATAACCTTTATGATCTTGATACTTATAAAAAGGTCCCGTTCATTACAGATAAGGGCAGAATCCCTTTTAATCAACTATTCCCGGAATTACAAAATCCGCACTTTGAAATTGACGGTAATAAACGGCAGTTGTATCATACATGGACGAGCATGAGCGGTAACTTCACATCCATTTTACTTAAAAAGTATTATGACGTTCTGGAAAATGAAATAGGGTTACCGGCATCAATTTCACATCTATATTTGGAAAATATTCTGCGCAATTCCTTTGATAATTCAAATCATGTAACCGGACCAATAACCCGGGGAGATATAGAAACGATTGAAAAGCATTTAAATACTTTGAATGATGATGCGTTCAAAAATGTATACGAAGCATTTTTGGAAACACAGGATATACAATACAAAGATTGGAAGAAGCGATGAACAGTGTAAAAGAATTTGCAAAAATGAAGAATGACAATAAGAAAATTTCGGTGGTAACCTGTTATGATTATTGGTCGGCAAAAATTCTTGATAAAACAAACATCGATGCTGTGCTTGTCGGCGACAGCGCAGCAATGGTGATGCATGGCTATGAAACAACAGTTAACGCAGATATTGAAATGATGGCTTTCCACATTAATGCAGTAAAACGCGGAATAAAAAACAAACTGATAATCGGGGATATGCCGTTTCTCGCGCATAAAAAAGGAATCGATCAACTAGTTGAAAATGTTGATACAATCATGAAAGCGGGAGCAAACGCCGTTAAAATCGAAGGAGCCGATGGAAACCTGGAATCGATTGAATACCTGGTGAAATCGGGTGTTCCGGTTATGGGACATCTCGGATTAACCCCGCAATCGGTGAATCAGCTTGGGGGATTCAAACTGCAGGGTAAAGAAAATGGTGCGGCACAGAAAATTATAAATGACGCCAAGCTATTGGAGGAAGCCGGTTGTTTTTCAGTTGTTCTTGAACTCGTACCGGCGGAGTTGGCAAGAAATATTACGGAAATAATATCGATTCCAACAATTGGAATCGGGGCGGGACCGCATACGTCAGGCCAGGTTCTGGTATTACATGATTTGCTGGGAATGGATGACGAATTTAAACCGAAATTCCTGAGAAAATATCTCAATGGATTTCAATTAATAAAAGATGCTGTTAATCAATATGATGATGATGTGAAAAATTCAAAATTTCCTAATGGTAAAGAGAGTTATTAAATGATTCAGATTATCAAGAATGTTCCGGAATGGAAATCATTATTAAAGAATGATCTTAAGGAAACAACCATTGGATTTGTTCCGACAATGGGCGCGCTCCATGAAGGTCATCTTTCACTTGTGGAACGAAGTGTACTCGAAAATAGAATTACAGTGTTCAGCATTTTTATCAATCCAACACAATTCAACGATAAAAGTGATTTGCAGAATTATCCGAAAACATTTGATAAGGATTTAGAATTGTTGAAAAGCCGTAATGTTGATTTCATATTTTATCCCGGCTATGAAGAAATTTATAACGATAATTATAACTATAAAGTTATTGAGAATAATTTGAGCGGGAAACTTTGCGGTAAGCACCGACCAGGGCACTTTGACGGCGTACTTACTGTGGTAATGAAACTGCTGAATATTATTGAAGCGGATAATGCATATTTCGGTGAGAAGGACTACCAGCAATATCTTTTGATTAAAGGAATGGCGGAAGCATTTTTTATAAAAACGGAAATAATTCCTTGTCAAACTATTCGTGCTGCAGACGGACTTGCACACAGTTCGCGAAATGAAATGTTGACCCCGGAAGAAAGAAAAATTGCGGTAAAATTTCCGGAGTTGTTAAAATCGGATTTTCCAATAGAAGAGATCAAGAGTGAATTAAATTATGCCGGCTTCAAGGTTGATTACATCGAAGATATGAACGGAAGGAGATTCGGCGCTGTTCACCTTGGTAGAGTGAGGTTGATAGATAATGTTAAAAAATAAAATCCTATTAAAAATCAGCGGATCGATCGCTGCTTATAAAAGCGCATATCTAATTTCGAAATTAGTTCAAAACGGTTTTGAAGTGCAAACTGTTGCAACAGAATCCGCCCTGAGATTTATCGGGAAGGCAACTTTGGAAGGATTAACCGGGAAACCTGTCATGACAGATTCATTTGCCGATGGCGAAATGATGAGTCATATTAACCTGGTAAAGTGGGCTGATATTGTTGTGCTAGCGCCTGCTTCAGCAAATACAATTAATAAATTATCAGCCGGCATTGGCGATAATTTATTGACTTCATTGTTCCTTGCACATGATTGGAGCAAACCATATTTGATCGCACCGGCAATGAATACAAATATGTATCAACATCCGGCTACGACTGATGCTCTGAATAAACTAAGATCTTGGGGAGTTATAATTTTACCTACTGCTTCAGGACATTTGGCATGCGGAGATATAGGTAAAGGTAAACTACTTGATCCTGATATGATTTTCGAGCGGATTGAATCACTGTTAAAACAAAATACAATGCTGCATTCAAACGGAATCAAAGTGTTAATTACATCCGGGGGAACCAGGGAAAATATTGATGGTGTCAGGTATTTATCGAACTTAAGTACAGGCAAAACAGGCGCTGTGATTGCGGATGCTCTGATTAAATCCGGTTATGATATTACTTATCTCCACTCCATTGATGCTGCTTTACCCGCCGGAGTTTGCAGAAAAATTGAGTTTTCTGATTTTAGAAACCTTGACTCACTCATTCAAAGTGAACTGAAAAATAATTTTAATGCAGTTATTCATCTCGCAGCAGTAAGCGATTTTTCCGTGTCCCAGCTAATACTAAATGGAGAAACAAAATCGATACCGCTTAAAGAAAAAATAACATCCTCAGTTGAAGAAATTTCTTTAGTTATGAAACCGAATTATAAAATAGTTGATCGCATTAAAGATTATTCGATTAATAAAAATCTATTGCTGTTCTCATTCAAGTTTACTAACGGCGGTAATATTGAACCGGTTATCGAAAAACAGTTCCGGCAATCCAAATCCGATTATATAATTCATAATGACTTAAAAAGCAGGATGAATAACACACAAACATCTTTCGGAATCTACAAGGAAAAATTTTTAATAGATACCGTTAAAACATCCGGAGAGCTGGGTAATAAAATAGTTGGACTAATACAAAAAAATAAATGAAGCGAATTTTAGCAAAGAGGAAAACGAAATGATTTTATGTCTTGATGTAGGCAACACACAAATTTACGGCGGCGTATTTAATGCAAATAAGTTAACTCTGCAATTTAGAAAAACATCCCGCGAGCAGTTTTCATCAGATGAAATTGGAATTTTCTTAAAAAGTGTATTAAGGGAAAATGGAGTCGACCCGGTATCAATTAAGCAGGTATCAATCTGCAGTGTTGTTCCCGACAAAGTGCATTCTTTACGAAATGGTTGTTTGAAATATTTTAATATCGATCCCTTTATTTTAAAACCGGGAGTAAAGACCGGGTTGAAAATTAAATACCGGAATCCGCTTGAGGTTGGAACCGATAGGATTGCAAATGCAATTGCAGCGACTAATCTATACCCGGACAAAAATTTAATAGTTGTCGATTTCGGGACAGCTACTACTTTCTGTGTGATTTCAAAACAAAAGGAATATCTGGGAGGCATCATTCTACCCGGCATTAGAATTTCAATGGAGACACTTGAGAAAAGCACATCGCAATTACCTGTCGTTGAAATAAAAAGAGTTGATGAAGTAGTCGGCAGATCAACTGTTGAATCAATACAATCGGGTTTATATTATGGACAGATAGGAATGATTAAAGAACTTGAAAAAAGAATTACTGATGAAGCTTTCAACGATGAAAAACCTTTGATAATCGGAACAGGCGGGTTTTCAAGATTATTCGAAGATGCCGGATTATTTGATGTAATAATTCCAACCTTAGTTCTGCAGGGACTTAATCTTGCAATAAATATGAATGTAAAACAAGTAATAGAGGTTTAAATGCAGGTTACTTTGCTTAAATCAAAAATTCACAGGGCAACTGTAACAGATTCTGATTTGAATTATGAAGGATCAATTGCAATTGATACAGAATTGATAAAAGAAGCCAGTCTTCACGAATTTGAGAAGGTAGATATTTATAATATCAATAATGGTGAAAGATTTTCGACTTATGTAATACCCGGTAAAAAAGGAGAGATGAGTTTAAATGGAGCTGCTGCGAGATTGGTTCATAAGGGTGATTTGGTAATAATTGCAAGTTATGCAAACTATACTCCTGATGAAGCAAAACAACACAAACCGGTTTTGGTATTTGTTAATAAAGAAAACTCGAAAATGGAAATAAAATAAGCGGAGAGTATTCAGAAAATACTCTCCGACAGTTTATTTAGTTAAAATCATTTTGTTCGATTGAGAAAAATCACCTGCATAAAGTGTGTAGAAATAAACTCCGCTTGTTAATCCGGCAGCATCAAAATCTATTGAATAATTTCCGGGCTGCAAATTCTTATTTATAAGTGTTTTTATTTTTTTGCCCAGGATATCATATACAACAAGCAAGGTTTGAACACCTTTTTTATTATGTTTATTCGGAGCTATACTAAATTCAATTTTTGTTGATGGATTGAATGGATTGGGATAATTCTGTTTCAATATAAAATTCTCAGGTAGAGTATTATCTACGATTTCTTTTACGTCAGTTATTTGATCCAGTTCTCTTCTAAAGGCTCCCCCGGTTTCCGTGCCTATATACAAATAATTGGAAGATACGGCAGTTGCTGTAATGTATCCGCCTGAAACTCCGGTTAAGTCAATCGGGCTCCAAGTAGAAAGATCGAGTGAATAGTATGCATTTTCTCCCATCAGGTAATAGAATCCGCCCGGACCGGGATAAGAAACTCCGATTAAATTCATCTGTTCACCCGTGATTCCGTCAATCCAGGTTTCACCGTAATTCGTTGTTGCATAGTATCCATCATCTGTAGCAGCTAGTATAAAAAAGCTAATCACCATCAATCTGTTTACCTTAAGCTGACCGCCAGTTAGGCTGCCTGATATGTCTACCCAGGTCCGCATTGAATCAGTCGAATAAAAAACTCCATTATTTGTAGCGATAGCAGCATAATCAACATCGTCGTCATTGTAGCCGGTTATATCATTGATGATAAGTGCATCACCGCTAAGTCCAGTATTTCTTTCCGCCCATGGTCCATATAAATCGTCGGAGGTAAACACACCATTCCCGTTTGTTCCGATTGCCCAATCAGTGTCACCGTCGCCGCTTCCAATCCAGTAATAATTAATATCGGTTGTTGGCAGACCCGCAGAAGCTTGAGTATAACTCGAATGATCAGTTGTAAAATAGGCGCCGTCAGAAGTCGACACCCAAATAACTTTACTGCCTCCACCTCCGCGGATATCTTTTATGTTGGTATTCGGTAAATCACCGTTAATACTACTCCATGAATTACCATTGTCAAGAGATTTAAATATTCCTCCTCCGTTAGTTCCAATCATAATTGTATCGAGGTAGGCAAACATAGATGTAACTTGAAGATTTGATAAGCCGGTGTTCACTTGCGTCCATTGCGCATTGATACCGGTAAAAACAAATAACGAAATTAGTATTAATAGAATCTTTTTCATGTCAGTCCCCTTATGAAGTAATATAGATTTTTGACAAAAAGGGTGCCATTAGAAAAACTGTTGATTTGGATAAAAAATCAAAAATTACTTTAGGAACTGTCTGTGGGGAGAGACAAGGGACATATAATTTAGTCGGCTAGTAGAGACAAATAAACGGAGGCGAACCAATTGATTCACCTCCGAAAAAAATTAATCTTTCTCTACCACTTCTTCTTCGCTAATAAATTTTTCAACCAATTCTACATCCTCTTTACTTCCGATATAAATCGGAACTCTTTGATGCAGATCATTAGGTTGATATTCAAGAATTCTTTTACCATTTCCATCGGTTGCTTTCCCTCCCGCAGATTCAACAATAAATGCCATCGGATTGCATTCGTACATTAATCTCAATTTACCGTTGGGATTTCTTTTATCACCAGGATACATGAATATACCTCCGTAAAATAAATTGCGATGAATATCGGCAACCATCGAACCGATGTATCTTGCTTTATACGGTTTTTTGGAATTATCCCACGCCTGAAGATGTTTAATGTATTTTTTTAGTCCCGGGTGCCAGTATTTATAATTTCCTTCATTGAGACTATAGATATTTCCAACCGGGGGACTCTCAATATTTTCATGTGAAAGTAGAAATTCACCGAATGCAGGATCGAGAGTAAAACCGTGAACTCCGTGACCGGCAGTGTAAACAAAAATTGTACTCGACCCGTAAACAATATAACCCGCGGCTACTTGTTTAACTCCCGGCTGCAGACAATCTTCTAAAGTGCCCGGTTGTCCGTCATCAGGAGTAATACGTTTATATACTGAAAAAATTGTCCCGATGCTTACGTTTGCATCAATATTTGACGAACCATCCAGCGGATCGAATAAAATCACATACTTCCCGATTTTATGTTTCTCCGGGATGTGAATAATATCCTCTTCTTCTTCGGATGCCATAACACAGAAGTGACCTGTATGATCAAGTGCACGGATGATAATATCATGAGCAAACATATCAAGTTTTTTTACCTGTTCGCCATGAACATTTTTATCGCCCGTAAACCCGATTATATCAACAAGTCCGGCTTTATTAACTTCCAAAGAGATTACTTTTGCTGCAAGTCCCATTTGATTAAGAATTGCAGATAGTTCGCCCGTTGCCTCCGGATGAAGTTTCTCACCTTCTTGAATATGCCGGGGCAGGGTCATAAATCGTCTTTGCATAACGGTGCTCCTTATTTTATGGAGTTGTAATTTCCTGGTCTTTATATTGAAGTTGGTACAGTTTAAAATAGATGCCCTTCTTAGCCAGAAGTTCTTGGTGGGTTCCCGTTTCCCTAATTTCTCCTTTGTGCATCACAATAATTTTATCGGCATTTTGTATTGTTGATAATCTATGTGCTATTACAATTGATGTACGCCCAACCAGCAGCTTTTCAATTGCCTGCTGAATTAGAATTTCAGTTTCCGTATCCACGCTTGAAGTTGCTTCATCTAAAATAAGAATTTGCGGATTATAAGCAAGAGCTCTTGCGAATGAAATCAACTGCTTCTGTCCTACACTTAAAGTGGATCCTTTTTCCTGCACTCTCTCAGAATATTTTGCTGGAAGTTTGTCTATAAATACATCCGCTCCAACTGTATGAGCTGATTTCATTACAACATCATCGGTGATTTGTTCATTATCAAGATTGATATTCGATCTGATTGTTCCGGAAAATAAAACGACGTCCTGCAGCACGATAGATATTTTTTCACGAAGTTCTGCAGTGTCCATTTCTTTGATATCAACTCCATCAACTTTAATTGTTCCGGATTTTATATCATAAAACCGTGACAAAATATTTATCATAGAAGTTTTACCTGCGCCCGTTGCGCCAACAATAGCAACGGTTTCCCCGGGATTGATCTTGAATGAAACATTTTTAAGTACCGGCTCATCTTGGTTATATTCATGCCAAACATTTACAAACTCAACTTCACCATTAATTTCCGAAGGTCTCTTCGGCACTTCAGGTTCTTCAATTATTGATTTGTTATCCAACAGCTTAAATATCCTTTCCGATGAAGCCATTGCCGTCTGCATAATATTATATTTTTCTGAAAGGTCTCGAATAGGACGGAAGAACATTTCTGTAAATTGAATAAATGCAAAGAGAACACCAATCGTCATCGATTCTTGAATAACCTGCCCGCCGCCATACCAAATGATTAATGCAAAGGCAGCAGAACTAAGGATCTCAACTGATGGGAAAAATATAGCATAATAAAAAATTGAATCAACATTTGCCTTTTTATGATCGGCATTTATTCCCGAAAACTTTTTTAATTCATCATCTTCTTTAGAAAAGACCTGCACAATATTCATCCCCGTAATGTGTTCCTGCATGTAGGAATTTAAACGGGCGAGATGATAACGTACATCACGGTAAGCTTCTCTAACTTTTTTGCGGAATAGAAATGTACCGTAAACCAAAAACGGCAGGACTGACATTGTTACAAGTGAAAGATCCCATGACATCGAAAACATAAATATTAATATCCACACAATGATAAAGATATCGCTGAACACCATCACGATACCGGAAGCGAATAGCTCGTTCAATGCTTCAACATCATTTGTTACACGAGTAACTAATCTCCCGACAGGAGTTTTATCAAAAAACTTTAAAGACAGTCTTTCAACATGAGCAAATAGCTTTACTCGAAGATCAAAAATTATTTTTTGTCCCATTAATTGAGTAAAGTAAGTAAGAAAATATTGAATCACAGATTGAAACAGCAATGAACCGAATAGAAGCGCAACTATCAATGCTAATCCATCATAATCTTTATTTACAATACTATCATCTATTGCAATCTTTGTTAAATACGGGCGTAAAGGACCGAGCGCTGCGACAACAATATTCAACAGTATGGCAATAACAACATACTTGGTATATGGTTTTACATATCCGAGCAGCCGTTTCATCAATTTTGAATCGTACGCTTTACCTAGTATTTCTTCTTCGGGCATCTTACTCATATTGAACTTAGTTTAATTCTTTCAACTCTTCTTCAAGTAATTGTTTGTAATGCAACTCGGCATAGATTCCGCCTAATGAAACAAGTTCTTCATGCGTACCTTTCTCTTTAATTATACCTTCGTCAAGGACAAGTATTTGGTCGGCATCTTTTACCGTAGAAATTCTATGACTTATAATTATACTCGTTCTATCTTTCATAAATTCTTTTAATCCCCTGAGTATCTCCTCTTCGGTATTAGTATCAACAGCGGAAAAGGAATCATCGAGAATTAAGATTTTGGGATCTATTGCCAATGCACGAGCTAAACATGTGCGTTGTTTTTGTCCACCCGATAACGTAATTCCCCGTTCACCCAGAATCGTATCATAACCTTTAGGAAAATCCTCGACATCTTTGGACAAGCGCGATATATCGGAAACTTTTGATACCATTTCGCCGGATGCATTTTTAGCAGCGTAAAGGATGTTGTTCGTCAGCGTATCTGAGAAAAGGAATGTCTCCTGTGTAACTAGTCCGATACTCTGCCTTAAAACTTTCAACGGAATATCACGCACATCGGTACCGTCAATCTTAACACTGCCTTCTGTTACATCATACAATCTGGGAATCAAGTTGACCAAAGATGTTTTACCGGTTCCGGTCTTCCCTATTATCGCAACAGTTGAACCGCTCGGGATTCCAAAATTCAGTTTGTTTAATACTTCCGGCAAACCATCTTTATACCTGAATGTAACATCTTTGAACTCGATGTTGCCCCGCACTGAATTTATTGAATATTTTGTTCTCTGCGAATCTTTGATATCAGTTTCTTCATGCAGAATTCTATTCAAACGTTTCATACTTGCATCACCCTGTTGAATGATGTTAATTACCCATCCGAATGCAATCACGGGCCAGATTAACATTCCAAGATAAACAACAAACGCCGATAATTCTCCGAGCGTAAGTGTATTTTCCATTACCATTGTGCCGCCGAGCCATATTACAATGATAACCGAAATGCCGGTAATCATGAATAATATCGGCATGAATAAAGCTTGAACACGTACCTTATCCATGTTGCGATCCAAGTATTCTCTGCTCAATTTTGTGAACGAATTTATTTCACTGTCTTCGCGGACGTAAGATTTAATCACCCTTATACCCGCAAAATTTTCTTGTGCTTTGGTCGTTAGTTCGGAAAATTTTTCTTGAATTTTGGTAAAGAGTTTGTGAATCTTTTTACTCAGCTTATATACTAAATATGAAAGGAACGGCAGCGGAATTAATGCATATAGTGTTAGAGATGGACTCATCGAAATAATTATTGCGATTATTATTACAAACTTTGTTACTGTATCAACCGAATACATTACTGCGGGACCTACAAACATCCGCACTGCGCTGATATCATTTGTTGCATGCGCCATAATATTCCCGGTTGAATTATTTTGGAAGTACCGGAGTGATAATCGTTGAATATGCGCCCAAAAATCCTGTCGAAGATCAAATTCAATTTCACGAGATACAACAATAATTGTCTCGCGGATTAAAAATCGAAACACACCGGCAACGATGGATGCCCCCAATATTAAAAGAGCATATTGAGCAATCGCTGAATAATCAATTTCATTTTGTATTGAATCAATTCCTTGTTTCAAAACCAACGGGATGTAAACCTGTGCGGAATTTGAAATCAATATAAACAGAATTCCTAAACCCAGCTTTCTTTTATATCGCACAAAATATTTCTTTAACGAACCAAGATTTCCCATAACTCACAATTATTTTCAGACAATATATCTAAATTATAAACACGGCAACGGAGCAATTAAGTTCACGCCGGGAATAAAACCGTTACAACAAAGCATCATTCCAATTCCTATTGATTTTAAACGATGAAAAAATATTAACAATCAAAGAAATTGAACACCTCTAACTTCCGGTTAAATCGGAAGAGATATTGCGCCTTATATTCATCAAAATTACTAACCGATAATCTCAAAACCGGTATATTTCCGAAGAACTTCCGGTACTTTAATTTTACCGTCGGAAGTTTGATTATTTTCCAAAATGGAAACCATCAACCGGCTTGTTGCCAAACCAGAGCCGTTTAATGTATGTACAAATTCCACTTTTTTATCTTCCGAGCGCCGGTACCGAATATTAGCTCTTCTTGCCTGGAAATTTTCAAAATTACTGCAGGATGAAGCTTCGAGATATTTATTTTCAGCAGGCGACCATGTTTCAATATCATAACATTTTGCAGCAGAAAAGCTCAAGTCCCCGGTGCAAAGCAGAAGAATTCTATAAGGAATTTCAAGAGCACGGAGAATATCTTCGGCATCTTCAACCAATGATTCCAATTCTACATATGAGTTTTCCGGTTTAACGAGTTTCACCATCTCAACTTTGTTGAATTGATGAACTCTCAGGAATCCTTTGGATTCCTTTCCGTAAGAACCTGCTTCTCTTCTAAAACATGCCGAGTAGCCGACAAAATTTTTCGGAAGTTCCTCTTCATTTAATATCTCATTACGGAAAAGATTAGTGATAGGAACTTCGGCAGTTGGAATTGTAAAAAGATCATCTTTCTCCATATAATACATATCTTCTTCGAGCTTAGGAATCTGACCTGTTCCCATCATCGATGCACGGTTAACCAAGAACGGTGGAAATACCTCGGTATATCCGTGATGCTGCAAATGATAATCAAGCATAAAATTAATCAAGGCTCTTTCAAGAGTTGCGCCTTTCCCGACGTATACCGGGAAACCTGATCCGCTGATTTTTGCCCCACGCTCAAAATCCAGAATGTTATGTTTCTTTCCCAATTCAACATGATCAAGCGGTTTGAATTCATTTTCAAAACTAAAATCCTTAGGATGCCATTTAGTTGTTTCAATATTCTCATCTGCTGATTTTCCGACAGGCACACTGCTGTTAGGCAAATTCGGAATCCAAATCAATAATTCATTCAGTTCATCACTTAACCGGCGGACTGTCTCATCCAATTCTTTTACCTTATCCGAAACTTCACGCATCTCCTTAATAATATCTTCAGCATCTTCGCCGGCTTTCTTTTTTTGAGCTATTTCCTGAGATACCTTGTTTCTCTTTGCCTTTAATTCCTCAACTTCGTGAAGAATTTCTCTTCGCTCCGAATCAATTTTTAGAATTTCATCAACAGTATTTTTTTCGTTTTTGTTTTCAACACCCGCTTTTACCAACTCGGGATTTTCTCTTACATATTTTAAATCAAGCATATTGTTGTTCTCTTTTGTTTTTAATACATCTCTGTAAAAATGGTCTATGTATTACTTTACAACTATGTTATATATTTTATTGGGTACGTAAATTTCTTTTACAACTGTTTTACCGTCTGTATGACTTTTAACTTTATCATCATTAAAGACCGCACTCTTAACCTCATCCTGAGGAGTATCTACGGGCATATCAATTTTGGCTCGTAATTTTCCGTTAACCTGAACTGCGATTGTAACATTATCAACCGTAAGCGCTTTTGTATCAATTTCGAACCAAACCGGGTCTTCATACATTGATTTTTCCCTGCCGATTAAACCCCAGCACTCTTCTCCGAGATGAGGTGCAAGCGGAGACAACAATGCGGAAAATCTTTCTAGCGAATAGACAATTAAATCTATTCTGCACTGTTCAAAATTTTTGTTTAGTTCATTTAATAATTCCATCAGCAAGGCAACTGCTGTATTAAAACGAAAATGTTCAATTTCTTCACTAAACTTATTTAATGTATGATTGACCTTCCGGTACACACTCTTTTCATTTTCATTTAAATCGGAAAGTTCATATGCATCTTTTGATTCACTTTCTTTTGAAATACCTTCATACTTTTTAAACAACGAATATGTACGCTGAACAAATCTATCGACACCCACAATTCCCTTATCGCTCCAATCGCCTCCGAGTTCATAAGGACCCATAAACATCAAATACATTCTGAAAACATCTGAGCCGTAATCATTAATAAATGAATCCGGATTGACAACATTCCCTTTCGATTTCGACATCTTTGCACCTTGATTGGTGATTGTTCCCTGATGCACAAGTTTTGCAAATGGTTCATCGCTGTTAACCATTCCGATATCACGAAGGAACTTATGAATGAAGCGTGCATATAATAAATGCATTGTCGCATGTTCGGCTCCTCCCACATACATATCAACCGGAGTCCACTCATTCGCCAATTTTGTATCGAACATTCCATCATTAAAATTAGGATTTAGATAACGAAGGTAATACCATGATGAATCAACAAATGTATCCATTGTATCAGCATCCCGTTTGGCAGCGCCTCCGCATTGCGGACACGCAGTATTTATGAACTCTTCATTTTTCGCTAATGGTGAACCGCCGTCGGATTTAATATTAACATCATAAGGGAGTGTAACAGGGAGCTGATCTTCCGGAATCGGTACCTCGCCGCATTTATCGCAGTAAACTACCGGTATCGGGGTTCCCCAGTACCTTTGACGCGAAATCAGCCAATCCCTCAATCGAAAATTAGTCTTTCTGTTTCCTAAACTTTTTTCTTCCAGCCAATCCGAAACTTTTTCAATCCCGTCATCCGAATTCAATCCGCTAAATTCACCGGAGTTTATCATTGTACCTGCATCCGTGTATGCCTCTTCAAGTTTATCTTCGGGATTTTTACCCGGTTCAAGTATTACTTTTCTTATTGGTAAACCAAATTTTTCAGCAAACTCAAAATCTCTTTCGTCATGACCCGGAACAGCCATTACGCTTCCCGTTCCGTAACTTGCCAGTACATAATCGGCTACCCAGATCGGGACCTTTTCTCCGTTCACCGGATTAATTGCAAAGGCGCCTGTCGGCACCCCGGTTTTTTCCTTAACGGTTGAAGTCCGTTCGATCTCCGTTAAGCTCTTAACCGAATCAACATACTTCTGTACTGTTTCTTTGTATTCATCAGTGGTTAATTTCTCAACCAATTCAGATTCCGGAGCTAAAACTGCGTAAGTAACTCCGAACAAAGTATCCGGACGTGTAGTAAAAACGGTTATCGTTTCATCATGTCCTTCAACTCTAAATTTAACTTCGGTACCGACACTTTTCCCGATCCAGTTTGTCTGCATCAGTTTGGTTTTATCCGGCCAGTCAATTTTGTTTAAACCGTCAAGAAGTTCATCGGCATAATCTGTGATTTTAAAGAACCATTGAGTAAGATTTTTATGTTCCACCATCGTTCCGCATCGCTCGCATGAACCGTCCTGCTGAACCTGTTCATTTGCCAAAACTGTCTGGCATGAAGGGCACCAATTGACCGGTGCTTTTTTTCTGTAAGCCAGTCCTCTCTTATAAAGCTGCAAGAACAACCATTGATTCCATTTATAATATTCAGGCACACAGGTCATAAGTTCGGCGCTCCAATCGTACATACAACCCATATGTTTAAGTTGATTTCTGATATCATCGATATTAGTAAAAGTACTATCCTGAGGATGTATTCCCGTTTTAATCGCATAATTTTCGGCAGGCAGACCGAAGGCATCATAACCCATAGGTTCGAACACATTATAGCCCTGTAATTTTTTGAATCGTGCCCATGAATCGGTTGGACCGTAATTGTACCAATGTCCGCAATGCAATTTGGATCCGGAAGGATAGATAAACATCACCAGGCAGTAAAGTTTTTTTTCTAAATCAGCTAAATCTGTCTTAAAAACTTGATTGTTTTCCCAGTAACTCTGCCATTTTTTTTCAACTTCGGCAAAAGGATATTTCATTTCCACTCGTTCTAATATTCTAAAAAAATTAATCAAGAAAGTTATCAAAAAGGAGTTCGTATAGCAAGAATCTAGTTTATCGCTTTATCGGTTTATCGCTTCCGGGTAATTAATACCCGGTTCAATGATTTTTCACATTAACTTTCATCTAAATGAGTATGCTTAAAATCGTCAAAATATTTCAACCCGAATCCAAAAACCCTATCAATTGATGAATGAGCAAAAAGAATTATCGCGATTAATCTGAGATATGGTGAGATTAAATAGACACCGGTAATATATAATGCAATCGAAATTGCTCTATGGTGAAATAAATTATAAACAACTGCTCCGACTTTTGTGTTTTTTAGATAGCCGATCATTGCAATATCCGGCGCAAGTAAGAACAGCGGGAATACCCACCATGCAAAATCTTCTAGCGTGAAAAGATATATTGAAAAGAGGAATAGGAAAATTTCTTCTACTTGAATTAATTTTTTCATTTTTGAACCGATTATCTGTCAAAATTATTTTACAAAGATAACACTCACAAATTATTCATTCGGGAGTTGACTTTTGGGTAATAAATTTAATTGAATTTTTTTTCTTGTTTCATCATTTCAATAATTAACTTCATCCTTTTTTGATGTGTTTTTGGCTTCTTTGCAGTATCCAATCCCCATGCTATAGAATATTTGTTCGTATTGTTAAGTTTATTAAAGAAAATTATTGCTTCGGGAATCTTAGATAGTTCCCTCAAAAAAACTTCGGATATTTCCATATTGGTATTTCCCGTCCAACAACATAAAAAGAATTACTATCCAGCTCATAATGCGGGCTGTCCACAGTTTTGATTTTGCAATTTGTTCAGTCATTTATTTACCTTTTTTAAAAAAACAATTCATAATAGAAAATACTTGTAACCGACAAGGTTACATATTATATTAGGATTATGATTCAATCTATTATGCATAAAGGACTACTGCTTTTATGGGAAAAAGATGATCCGTCAAAATTACCCAATAAGCAAATAGATAAAATCAGACGTATACTAACAGTCTTGGATACAATTAAAACATTGGAACCATTAAGGCAATTTCCGGGATATAAGCTTCATGCACTAATAGGCAAATTAAAAGGTTTTTGGTCAGTAACGGTCACCGGGAATTATCGTATTATTTTCCGATTTGAAAAAGAAAATGTTTATGATGTTGATTACACAGATTATCATTAAAGGATTATATTTATGAAAAATCATATGAAACCGGTCCATCCGGGAGCAATATTACGTGAAGATATTCTAAAAGAGATGAATCTCACCATCACCAAAACCGCCGAACGTTTAAAAGTTAGCCGCAAGCATCTTTCCGAAATAACAAATGAGTCGGTTGGTATTAGTGCCGAGATGGCTTTACGATTAGAAAAAGCTTTTGGTATTGATGCACAATTTTGGCTTGATCTCCAATCGAAATACGATCTTTGGAGACTAAAGAAAAGCAAAAAGCTCCCTCGAATTAACCGTATAACAGCTTAAGTATTTCAAAGAACGAAATTAGGCAACCATCGATGTCATAAAAATAGTGACCTCGATAGTTATCTACAATTTTACTTTTCAGCCATCTCTTTAAGCTTCTGTAAAGCTTTCGGCCACATACCACTAAACATTTCAGCATATTCTTCATTTGAATCCATATCTACCAAAACTTCCGTCTTGCCGTTGTTTTCATTAAATGTATAGTTCTCAAGCGCGCCTGCCATAGACTTCGCCCCTTCACTTTCAGAATCTTCTTTCCCATCTTGTACAAAACCAAGATGTTCTATAGAAATATATTCAAACTTCCTGTTTTCTTTTATACGGCTGACCATACCCATTTCACCTTTTTCACCCGGGGCTAGAAAAAGTATTTTACTTCCTTGATTCCAGTCTCCTTTATAATAAGAACCGGGTGCAAATGCTTCTGTCCATTGCCTGTAAGTTGCATCTTCAAGCATTGTATCCCACACCTTTTCTTTGGATGCATTTATAACGATTGAAAAATTTAGTTTTTGCATAAGTTTTCTCCTTTTTTATTTTTTTAAATAACAGCTATCAATGTCACCAATGATTATAAGCTAAACTTATAGTGAAGATATTCAGCTTATCCTGGGAATAAATAACAGGTAAATTGTCCTAAGCTACGACAGTACCTGTCTTGACTTCCCCCGCTCGCTTGTAATTGGCAATAATCACTCCGCTTGGTGTAGCAATACTCTCTATTAATGTAAATGCAGTCGGGACTGTACCCTCTGTAAACAATTTTTTTCCTGAGCCTAGAATCAAAGGGTGAATTTGGAGTCGAAGTTCGTCTACTAAATCATTCTTGAGTAGTGTTTGGATTAGCTTACCGCTGCCCCAAACTTTAATATCGGAACCTTCGGACTTTTTGAGCTTTTCGATATCTGCAAGGTTTTCGAGAAAAATTGAGTTTTTCCAATCTGATTTTTTCACGGATTTGGACACAACGTATTTTGTGACATCATTGATGCCCTGCCAATGGTCAGCATGTTCCGGCCAGTAAGAAGCAAAAATTTCAAATGTTTTTCTGCCCAAAAGAAGGTCCGCAGGCTTCATTTGTTTTTGCATGATCTTAACAAGGACTTCGTCATCATACGGAGCTGACCAGCCGCCGTATTTAAAACCGCCTGATGTATCTTCATTCTGTCCGCCAACCGCTTGCATAACTCCATCTAATGTAATCATTGATATGACGATTATTTTTCTCATGTTATTTTTCTCTTATATGTAATTAATATATTGGTATTTACTTTCTGTATTTCTCCCAATAACTATAAAGTCTAAAAGGGAACATGCATAACACAGCAGCACATTTCATTTTTGAATGTTCTCGTTTTCAACAACTTACAAAAAGAATTTAATGTCAATCCTGTATATCAGTTTCAATAAGTTTAGTTAATTGGTCAAGTGATTCCTGCCATCCGAGATAACACATCTCCGGTGGAATAACATCCGGTACCCCTTCCTGCACAATTGATACATCCGAGCCGCAAGAGACCTGTTTGATTGTTACTGTAGTTATCATTTCTCCGGGTAAATTGGGATCGTCAAATTTATCGGAATAACGAACCAGTTCGTTCGGTACTAGTTCAAGATACTTACCGCCGAATGAATTGCTCTTACCTGTTGAAAAATTTGTGAATGACATTTTATATGTACCTCCGACTTTTGCATCCATATGGTGTACTTTGCAAGTAAACCCATTAGGCGGAAGCCATTTTGCCTGGGCATCGGCATCAAGTAAAGCCTTATACATTTTTTCCGGTGATGCTTTAAAAACGCGGTGAAGTTTTATTGTTGACATAGTCTTTCTCCTTCTGAATTATGAAATTTTATTTTGCAAAGCGTTGTAACCTTAATCGTCTTAAATCAAGTAAGACCTGCTAAAGCGAGAGCATGTTGAACAATCGCCATTCTTAAGCCGTCTATCACTGTGGCAAGTGGAACGAATTGGAGTGAAGCTTGCCCAAATACTCAGTATGTGCACATCTCAAAGATTGTCATTCTGAAACCCGATGGTTTTTATCGGGTTGAAGAATCTAACGTAAAATACTTATCAACTTAAAACTTGTCTTGAGATTCTTCATTCCGTTTCGCTCCATTCAGAATGACAGTTGTGCAACAGGATCAAAATATCCAGCATGTTACGATTAGGATAAAGAATAAATTCTGCATTTTATATTACTGCTCTTCGTGATAATTAATCATCCACATTACGCCGTATTTATCCTTGAAAGAACCCCAGTAGTCTCCCCAGGGCTGATCGGCGATAGGCATTTCAACCTGACCGCCATTCGAGAGTACATTAAACAGTCGCGTTGCTTCATCTCTGCTTTCAGGGGCAATACAGATGTAGTTGTTGTTCCCGATGTTAACTTTAAATCCCATTTCTTCAGGGGCATCACTGCCCATTAGAATGCTGCTGCCAATTGGGAGAGATACATGCATAATTTTGTTTTCAACTTCCTTTGGTGTGGGCGGCGCATCGGGCATTTCCATATCCTTAAAACGGGTTATATTTGAAAACTCTCCGCCGAAAGCAGACTTGTAAAAATTGAATGCTTCTTCGCAGTTACTCGAAAAGTTAAGATAGGGATTCAGTTGTGTTTCCATCTCGACTCCAAGTTTATGATATTATTCTATTGACTTTGTATAATTTACAATCGGTGTAAGAATATAAGTGTCGTTATTCACCGTTGTATGCCTTTTCCAAATCTGCAATTTCAATTTTTTTCATTTGCAGCATTGCCTGCATTGCTCTCCCGGCTTTTTCTTTATCCGGATCGGTAAGCAGTTTAGGCAAAGCATCAGGAATAATCTGCCACGAAACTCCGTACTTATCCTTTAGCCATCCGCATTGTTCGGCTTCAGGAACCGATGAAAGGTTGTTCCAGTAATAATTAACTTCCTCTTGAGTGCCGCAATTTACTATGAATGAAATTCCTTCACTGAAATTAAAATTATGTTCACGCGCGCTGTCCATTGCAGCAAACCATTGTTTTTCAATTAAAAAGTCTGTGAACATAATAGTGCCTTCAGTATCAGGTTCCATACCAGCGGGATATCGTGCTATTTGTCCCCTTTTTGAATCCTTAAAAACGGAGATATAAAAATCACCCGCTTCTTCCGCCTTACCGCAAACATTCCCGACAAACAAAAATGAAGGAACAATAAACGGTTTGTCGTCGCCATCGGGGTTGGTTAGAATTAATTGCCATGAAACTCCATATTTATCCTGTACCCAACCGTAATGCTCGCTGAACGGGTATTTATCCAGCGGCATCAGCACTTCACCGTCCTTAGATAACTTTTCCCATACAGAATCCAGTTTCTCCTTTGCTTTATTATCTTTTGAGGGATCGAAATTGAGAAAGAAAGACACCGAGGGATTTAGCTTAAAATGAGGTCCGCCGTTGAGGCCCAAAAATTTATACCCGTTAATCTCAAATTCAATTGTGAGAGCGCTTCCTACGGACTGACCCGAGGCTTGTGCAGATGATTCATCATGATGGGCTGTTTTTCCAATCTTCGAATTATCAAAAAGAGATGTGTAAAATAATGCTGCTTCTTCTGCTTGCGTATCGAACCACAAGCAAGGTGTTATTTTCTGCATGATAAACTCCAATCCTTTTTACTCAAATTTCATTTTTTTATAATTATATGTGCTGCATTTTCCGTAGTCACATGCTCGGTGCATTTATATCCCAAAGAAATCAAATCAATATTTGCGAAAAGATTTTCCCCGGATCCCAAAAGAACAGGTGAAACGGCAAGATGCATTTCATCTATTAATTTTTCGTTAAGATACTGGCGAATTACATTAACTCCCCCACCGATTCGTACATCTTTCCCTTCGGCTGAATCAAAAGCATGTTCGAGAGCGGTATGAATTCCTTCAGTTACAAAATTAAAAACAGTCCCCCCTTCCATTTTAATAGGATCGCGTGCATGATTTGTTAAAACAAAAACCGGTACGTGATACGGAGGATTATCACCCCACCAGCCTTTCCAATTATCATCTAACCAAGGTCCGCGACTTGGAGCAAACATATTTCTACCTAAAATCCACGCGCCGATATTATTAAATCCTCGTTTGGCAAAGTCATTATCAATTCCGGTTGTACCTTCATTTTTGCCCATCACGTTTTTTTGAAAAATCTCTGTAGGATAAAACCATTGATGTAAATTCGTACCGCCAATACCTAAGGGATTTTCAAGGCTTTGATTAGGACCTGATCCAAAACCGTCTATTGATATTGTGAAACTTTCTACACGTAACTTTTGCATATAACTCACTCCCAATTAATAAAATTTTTATTTAGCTTCATATTTCAAAAGCACAATTCCGCTATCATAAGTAATTGTTTTTTTAAGTTGCAGTTTCCTGAATTCCTCCAAACTACTGAAGATTGATTCTCCTTTACCTATTGCAACAGGATTAAGAAAAAGATTCAACTCATCAATTAACCCTTCTTTTATTAATGATGCTACAAACGAAGTTCCGCCGTAAACAATTATATCTTTCCCATTCTGATTCTTAAGTTTTCTTATTTCTTCTACTAAGTCGCCTTTTGCAACCTCAGTATTTTCCCAAATAGATTTGTTTAATGTCTTTGAGAAAACGATTTTCTTCTGACCGGCTTTGATTTTGGCTGCTTCATACATCATTGATTCAGGTTGCGATAAAGTTTCTGTCCAAAATGGAATATAATCGACAGCTAATTTTCGACCTATTAGTTCTGTGTCGCAACTGTTAGCCAGGTCAAGTACATCATGTTTTATTTCGTCCCAAGCCCAGGTAACCCATTTTTGTTCATCTCTTGGGCCTGTTGAAACAAATCCGTCAAGTGTCATCTGCATTTGCAATTTTAATTTTCTCATTGTTTCTCCTCCGTTATTTTGCATCGCCGGCAGAGTTTTTAAATGATAATCCATTCTGTTCCATCACATTTTTTAATTTTGGAATTGAACTCGGACCCATACCGTGCAAATTCAATATTTCTTTCTCAGTATAATTAGAAAGTTCATTAACGGTTGTTATTCCTATATTCTCAAGTGCTCTTCTTGCCGGGGCGCTAAGTGAAGAAAGGAACCCTTGCTTTGGTTTTCTTTCTCTTTCACAAACCGGACAAGTAGGGCAATCACTGCTTTTATAAAATTTATGTCCGCGATCACAGATTTTTAGTTTTCGTTTTGATGCTGTCATATAACAATAGAAGTTAAAATAAGAATCATATAATGTAAATTAGTTTTCAGTTTTTAGATGTGAGTAAATAACCATCCACTGCACGCCGAATTGATCCGTTAATGAACCAAAGTAGTCACCCCAAAATTGATCAGCCATCGGCATTTCAACCTTGCCCCCATCAGAAAGTCCTTCGAACAACATATCGGCTTCATCTTTACTTTCGGCATCAATTGCTATATAAAAATTGTTCCCGAATTTCACCTTCTGTTCTAGCGATTCAAGAGCATCCGTTGCCATCAAATAATTTTGGTTACCCATTGGCAAACCGACGTGCATAACTTTCTGCTGCTCTTCCTCGCTAAGTTTTTCCCCCATTTTAGCGCTATTGAAACGAATTATTCCTCCCGGGAATTCACCACCGAAAACTTTTTTGTAAAAGTTGAACGCTTCTTCCGTATTTCCCTGGAAATTTAAATATGGGTTTACTGATTTCATAATTGCATCTCCTTTTTTGATATTAATAAGTTTGCTCATAAAAATTCATAACAGATCTAATTTACTCTAATGAATTTCTATTTGAGAGGGTCAATTACGGCAATTTTTAGGGTTGATTCCGACATTTTGTCTTTTTATATTTCTTAAGTTACAATTTGAAGTGGGAAACAAAATGAAACATATCTCTATTTTAATTCCGCATGGACATACTAGCCTAGTTAATATCGAAGGAACTCATCAAATTTTCTCAAATGTAAATGAAATGCTTATTGATAGCGGAAATCCACCGGTTTTCAAAGTTCAATTAGTAGGATTATCAAAAGTAACTGAACAAAGCACCGGTTTATTCGTGGTAAATCCTGAGCTATTAATTGATGAAGTAAACAAAACTGATATAATTATTATTCCCGCTATCCACGGCGAGCAGGATAAAGCTGCCGAGCGCAACAAGGAGTTCATTCCGTGGATAATTGATCAGTATAGGAACGGTGCCGAGATTGTAAGTTTTTGTTTGGGTTCGTTCTTTCTGGCGGCTACCGGATTGTTGAACGGTAAACGTGCTACGACTCATTGGCGTTTTTCTGCTGAGTTTAGGAAAATGTATCCTGATATTATTTTACTCGATGATAAAATTATGACTGAGGATGCAGGTATTTATACCAGCGGGGGAGCATACTCTTACTTGAACTTAATTTTGTATTTAATTGAAAAATTTACCGGTAGAGAAATCGCTCTTTTAACAGCCAAGTCATTTATGATCGATATTAATAAACAAAGCCAATCACAGTTTATAATGTTCAGAGGTCAAAAAGAACACAACGACGAACAGGTTAAAAAAGCTCAAGAATTTATTGAAAGCAATTATCAGAATAAAATTACGGTTAGTCAATTAGCTTCTATGTTTGCATTGAGCAGAAGAAATCTCGAGCGCCGCTTTAAAAAAGCTACTGCGAATACGATTACGGAATATATTCAACGAGTAAAAGTGGAAGCTGCAAAAATGAGTCTCGAATCATCACGGGAAAACGTTACCGATGCTATGTATAAAGTCGGTTATACCGATCCGAAGGCATTCCGTAATACGTTTAAAAAAATAACCGGGTTATCGCCTTTTCAATACCGAAATAAATATAACAGGGAGTTTGCAGCGTAAAGAAAATTTCATTCCGACTTTTCTGTATTAAAATTTCTTGCAATCGTTTAAAAAGTTGGATACAAATTAATTTAGCAAAAGGTATAATTGAACTTCTCATTCAAGGAATCAATAATTGACATTAGAAAATTTCTTTTCATGCTCAAGCAGCCATTTCTTCCTTTCAAGTCCGCCGCCGTAACCTGTTAAGTTTCCGTTCTTCCCTATTACCCTGTGACAAGGAATCACTATCGAAATTCTATTCTGCCCGTTTGCTGATGCGACAGCTCTCACAGCATTCGGTTTTTTCAGTGACTCCGCCTGCTGTTGGTAAGAACTAGTTTTTCCATACTCTATATTGTGTAATCCATTCCAGACTAACTGTTGAAAATCAGAACCGGGTGTTTGAAGTTGAACGGTAAATTCTTTTCTCGCTCCGTCAAAATATTCTGCCAGTTCTTTTTTCAATTTAATTAGATGTTCATTCTCACCGGCAATTATGGTGGCGTTTAATTTGTTTTGCAGATCGTGGAATTCCGTCTCGAGCATTCTCCTATCGGTAAATTCCAATAAACAGATACCTTTGTTCGTGGCACATGCGTACATTGGTCCGAGTGGTGTGGTAAGCCTTGTTATCAAGATTATATTTTTATTTTTAATTTGGTTGGGTGAATTGCCAAGCATTTTCTTAAATGTATAATTGAACCCGCTCAACGATTCGTATCCTGATTCATATGCAGAATCAATTACTTTATTCCCGTTTTGCAGCTCTTGAAATGCCGTGTTGATCCGCAGCATCCTTTGGTATGCTTGAAAAGTTATACCGTAATGCTGCTTAAACCATCTTCTAATTTTTTCGGGACTCATGCCCGACTTCCTTAATTGATAATCATTGATTTTCTCTTTCGGTTTACTTTTTACCATGTTCAATGCTTGAGACACATCAGCCGGGGGTTGATAAGCATTTTGTGTAGGTTTACAAATTTTACAAGGTCTGTAACCGTTTCTTAATACATCCTTTACTTCGGTAAAGAATTCGACGTTTTCGAGTTTCGGTTTTCTAGCTCTGCAAGTCGGAATGCAAAAAACACCTGTTGTTTTTACTCCCACGAAAAATGTGCCTATAAAATTTGAATCTCTTTCAAGCAGAGCCGTATAATATTTTTGAATCTCGCTTCTATTTGTAATTTGCATTTTTTTACCCGGTACTTTTGTTTAATATTGGACAAAAGTATTATCTCCAATTTATGTTCTCAACCGAAAAATAGACGAGTTATTTTTGGTTTATATTTTTCCAGCCATGTTAATTCTCCAAAAAATCTTTTAACAATTCACCGAGAATAGCATTCCAGCCCTGTACAAAATTCTCTTTTGCGAAATCAGGATTACCGGTACCGAAGCTTTCGAGATTTTCGTGTGTTAATCTTACCTTCGTTTTACCGTTCGCATCAAAAAGCTCCCATATTACATGACTGCTGCCGGGATAACCGTCATAACGCCATGTATACGACAATTTCTTCGTTGGTATTACTTCGGTTACTTTACACAAGTGAATGTAACGCCTGTCATCTTTCCCGCCTTCGAATTGAAATTCAAAGCCGACTTCGGGTTTGAACTCCGCAATATCGAAATACCATTGTTTTATTTGAGAATTATCGGTAAGTGCCTCCCACACTTTATCTATTGGCGCGTCATATTCTCTTTCAATTACAAAAGGTTCGTTTTTCATTTTGCCTTCCTTCCTTTATTGTTTTTCCTGCTTGATGGTTGAGTTCCGGATAAAAATTGTTCGAGTGCGTTTAATTTCATAGTCCAGAATTTTTCATAGTACTCCAGCCACTGATGAAGTTGGTTAAATCCTTCTTGTTTAAGAGTGCACAGCCGTTCTCGTCCGGCTGATTCAACGGAGATTAATCCCGCTGAGTTTAAAATTTTAACGTGCTTCGAAACCGCAGGTCTGCTCATTTCAAAATTTTCGGCAAGTGAGTTTATCGTCAGCTTTTCTTTTGAAAGTAAATGCAAAATCTGCCGGCGGCTCGGATCTGCAATTGCCTGAAACGGATCAACTGTTTGCTGTTTCATTTTATGGTTATCCAATATTTCTATAAATCTTTGTTTTATTGCGCTTTCCAAACCGTTTCAACGTGATGAGAGATGTACCAATTTTACTTTATGTCTCTATTCATAATATATGACTACGTTTTCAATATGTAACTAAATAGTTACACGAATATATGTGTAACATTTTAGTTACGCAAGTATATTTTCAAGCTGCATGAATTATTTGTATTTCGGAGATTTTCGGATACTGATATTGGATAGTAAGTACTACTTTTTATACTTGGTCAATGCCGGTATTTTTTCTTCTTTCGCACATGAATCGATCAAGATTTTCAATCTTTTTAACCGTGTCTTTTCTTGTTTGGCGCTCATCACCCATCTAATCGAAACTTTTTTTGCCGAGGGAGCAAGTAGCTTATTGAAATACTGCCACGCTTTTTTGTTCGCTTTAATCATATCTATAAATTTTTTATCCAGCTTTACTTCCTTCTGTTCGTAGCTGTAAACTTTTGATTTGTGTTCTTTCCTTTTTTGATAGGCTGCAATCCCTTCCGGTTTCATTAAACCGAGCTTGGTGAGCTTCTTCACTTTTTCAATATTGACCGCGCTCCAATTGCTTTCAGGCTTCCGCGGAGTAAAACGAATCATATAGCTTTCGTCATCAATCGATTTTCTCAATCCGTCAATCCAGCCGAAACAAATTGCTTGATCAACCGACTCCGACCAAGTTATACTCGGCTTCCCGGTATGTTTTTTATAATACCCGATCCACTGTTCGGATAATTTATTATGATTTTTTTCTAACCATTTTCTAAAATCTTTTTGTGTTTTGAAAAATTTCGGCTTCATGTTTAGATAACTCGAATGTTATGATTGATTGATTGATTGATTGATTGATTGCTTTCTTTATTTTCATGGGTTTACACTTTTTGATAATTGTACTATTACAGCCGTTGAATTCTGCAAATAATTTTAATCGCTTCGCGAAGTACGGAAGGAATTCATCGTATTCGTCAAAGTTCTCTTCAAAAACAATATTATTAATAACCAGCTTTTTCACTTGACGATCGGCTTTGGAATCCATTCTTCCTACAAATTCATTTCCCCATATTATCGGAAGGACGAAATAACCGTATTTTCTTTTATGCTCCGGAAGATAACATTCAATCGCATAATCGAAATCAAACAACCTCTTTGTCCTGTTGCGTTGAATAATAAGATTATCAAACGGTGATAGAATGTGAACTTTCTTTGTACTGTTTTTCTTCTTTGAATTATTTCTCAGTGTTTCCGGCAGAGCATAATTTACAATTTTATGATCCCCTTCGATCTCTAAGGGAATAATTTCTTTTCCTTCGCACATGTCGTCAATAACTTTGTACATTGTTTTCCGTTCGGTTACCTGAAGATCGGAGATACCGGCTCTGCCGGGCTGCATAAATTTTTCGATTTCCCTTTTTGATGCAATTCCAAGTGAAGATAATGCACGCTGAATAAAAAACCGATTCAATTCATTTGCGGTTGGTAAGGTTGTATCTACATCAGACGGAAGGACTCTTTCCGTCAAATTACAGAATTTTTGAAAACCCTTTCTTTCTGCGATCATTAAATCACCCTTCCAAAATAGGTATTCGAGTGCCGTCTTGGCAGGTTTCCAATCCCACCAAGTGCCGCCTTTCTTCCCGGTATCGTTTTCAAAATCACTCGAACTCAATATCCCTTCATTTGCAATTCTTTCCAGCACAGGTTTGAAATACTTTTTCGATTGTTCATATCTGTACTTCATCCATTTGCCTTGAGGCTTTTCAAAATTTTTCATTCTGTGAAGTGCAAAGCGATAATCTTTCATAGGAATAAAAGACATTGCATGAGTCCAGTATTCAAAAATCAATTTGTCTTTTGCTTGTAGATCGTGGAGATGTTTTTCAGTGTAATCATGCCTTCGAGTCCACAGTACATGATGATGAGCACGGTTGATTACCGAGATTGTGTCGATTTGCAAATAACCAAGTTTATCTATTATTTCGGCAGCGCCCTTTTTTCCTTTCGCACATTTGATGCTGCTGTTCAGCAATTGCGAATTTGCAACCAACTCTCTTGCTTCTATTTTCGATATTTTCTGAATAGACTTCTCCAATGTTATCCGGTTAATTGAACTACCGTAATTCTATTTCCGTAAAGATCAAGACAATGAAAAAATTTATTACCCGGCGAAGATACTAATTTTTCGATAATCTCCACGTTATCTTTTGAAGACGTTCGTAAAGTGGTTCTATATCGTCTGTGTAAAAAACTATTGTAGGTTGACCGGCTGTTTGTTTACCGACTTTATCTTTCTGATTATCCGAATCGGTTTTAAGAAACCAAATACCAATACCGTTATTACCTGAAAATGAAATATGTAAAAATCTTTGTCCCTCCGGTGTTGTTTCATCATATAATTTTTTAGCAAAAAAAATCTGCTTATAAAACTCGAATGCTTTATCGTAATCATTAACAAGAATTACGATTCTACCAATATTAATATTCATCTAATAACCTTTATTAAGGATGGCAAAATGTTTATAAATAAGAATTGTAAAAATATATAAAGAATCGATATAAAGAAAATCCAGCAGGGAATTTTTCATTTATAAATCGGAAGAATTCATTAATTGGGAAGGAATTTCTGGCGACTTGAAATACAACAAGAGACCGATTCAAATTCTTTAGATTAGTGGGATATCGGGTGCAATATTTTTGAATCAGCCTCTGTAGTAATATCAGATCAGGAAATTATTTAATTGTAATAAACCTGTCGTTCGGGGTCATTGAAATACCGCATCTTTCCGGGGCTTCATTTTCATATGTATTTCCGCAGGTGCTGCAAACATAGTAAACCGACGGAAGCTGCTTTTCATTTCCAGCTTCCAATTGTGCCAAAGCTTTCTTATAAAATTCAGCATGCTTCTTTTCAGTTTGATAAGCATAATTAAACGAGATTAGCGCAAGATTAACATTATCTGTTTGTGCCGCCGATAAGAAATCGGGATACATTGTCGCCACCTCATAACTTTCACCGTTTATAGCATCAGCAAGGTTTTCTTTTGTTGACTTGACTGTGAATTCAGGTTCAAAATCATTCATGCTTTCACCAAGCTGCGAAAGTACCGCCCTGTGATTGTTTGCATGCACAGCCTCTGCTTTTGAAGCGGCTTCAAACAATAATGCAACTTTTTCAAAACCTTCTTCTTTTGCTTTTTCAGCATAAGAAGCATATTTAGCGCTCGCAGTTGTTTCGCCTTTAATTGCCGCTTTTATATTTTGAACAGTTGCCAATTCCGATCCTGCAAATGACAGGTTAACAAATGCAAACAAGAAAACACTTATAAGAATCGATCTTAGTTTCATTTTAGACACCTTTCTTTTTTGATTGATAATTTCTGTACGCAATTTAATGTGTATTCCTAAAACTACACTTAAGTGAATCTTAAAATTTGCTTAAAATGTTTGGAAGCTTTATGATGTGAAAATCACACTGAAGGTAGTGCCTTTCTGTTTGCTGCTTTCGGCTTTAATTGAAAGATTTTGTAATTCAATTAATCTTTTTACAATCGCCAAACCAAGACCGCTGCCGGCAATATCGGATGTGCGGCTGGTATCTACACGATAAAATCGATCAAATATATTTGTTAATTGTTCTTGAGAAATAGGTTTGCCGTAATTAGTAATAGACAAAATTGTTTTGCCATTATCCGGGAATAGTTTTATATAAACTTTACTTTCTTCAAATGAATATTTAACCGAATTTGAAATTAGGTTTTCTATAATAATTTCCATCATTGATGCATCAGCGATTACAGTTGTTCCATCAACATACTCTTTAACTACTTTTACCTTTTTAGCGGATATATTTTTTTCGAATCTCGCAATCGCCATATCAATAATCGAAGGAAGTTTGATATCACCTATCATCGGTTTAATTTTACCGCTTTCATACCTGGCAAGCGAAAGAAGCTGCTCTACCAGTTCAGCCATTCTATCAACTTCTCCGATTACATACTTTATTTTTTCTTTATATTGTTCCGTATTTCTTTCTTTGCGAATCAATACTTCGAGAGTTCCTTTTATAATTGAGATAGGAGTTCGGAGCTCGTGAGATGCATCTGCTGTAAATTGTTTTTCGCGCAGCACAGTTTCTTGAAGCCGGTCCAATAAATTATTGATTGTATCCGTTAATACAAAAAGTTCATCTTTCCTTGGCGGATAGGCAATTCTTTCATTAAGATTTTCCCGGGTAATTTTTTCAGCGGTTTTTATGATGTTGTTTACCGGTGATATTATTCTTCCGGCAATTGCTCGTGAAACAGAAAACAACAACAAAAGTACAACAGGGAATGAAACAAACAAAACGGTTTTAAGATTTGATAATACTATTGCAGATTCCTCTAGTGGAATTGCAATCAATATAAATGCTTTAATTTTACCATCATCAGAAAAGATCGGAGCTTGAATTTGTCTTACCGATGACCCGGCAACATTCAAATCATAGAATTGTTTTTTAAATATGCCGCGGTGAAATGTGAGGCTGCTGTCTCTTAAATTATTTGTCTTTCTAATGATATTTTCGTTTGAATCTACTACTTGAATAAATGTAGGATTTACCTCAACCTGCCCGTGTTCTTTCTCTGTCCATTCATATTCATTTGTAAAGATCATCTCATCTTTAATAAAGATAATACTGTTGGTTACTTCAGAGGTTTCTGCTTCAAGATCTTCATCAAGATGATTATATACAGTATTGAAAACGATACTGTAAATAACAAAAAACAAAATGGAAGTAAACAAGGCTGTTACCGCCATAAAGTAAAACGCTATTCTATTCCTTAAGCTCATACTAAACTTCGCGCATAATGTAACCGACTCCCCTAACCGTATTTATACAACTTTCCTTCCCATCTTCATCCAGTTTTTTACGAAGGAAGTTTATATAAACATCAATTACAGAAGTATCGGAATCAAAATGAATATCCCAAACATGTTCAATTATTCTTGTACGTGTACAAACCTTACCCTTATTTCGAATAAGAAACTCAAGCAGTGCAAATTCCTTTTGGGTTAACTGAATTTCTCTTTTACCTTTAAACACCTGGCGGGTATCGAGATTGAGATAAATATCTTCGAAAGTGAGCGCCGAATCCTCCTCATTAGTCGAACGCAATTGCACACGTATGCGAGCAAGAAGTTCCTCGAACTGAAAAGGTTTCCTGATATAATCATTAGCGCCGGCTTCCAATCCGAACACAGTATCCTGGACTGTATCTTTGGCAGTAAGAAAAATAATCGGAACAGAACGTTTCTCTTTTTTAATCTGCCGGCAAACTTCGATGCCGCTTATACCGGGAATCATCCAATCCAAAAGCACCACATCGTAATCATTTACCAGCGCAAGTTCTAAGCCTGTGTTCCCATCCTGTGCGGTATCAACAGCAAAATTTTCTTCCTTTAGTCCGTCTCTTAAAAAATTGAGAATTCCTTTTTCATCTTCTACAATAAGAACGCGCATTTTTTCACCTGTTGAATTTTTCCTTAATCATCATCGTCATCTTCAACTTTTATATCACTATTATTATTTAATGAATTAAAATCCAGTCCAAGGTTTAATTGAACTCCGGCGGCATGTTTAAACACAAGTTCTCCGCCGTAATAACCGGTTCTTGCAATTGAAAGCACGCCGGCGAAAAATAAAACCATCGCAATTATTTTAATTACTCCGGTATATTTTTTAAATGACACGGCAGCAATTCTAACCAACGCAGTTCCCAGCATCAGCCAAAGCGTTAACTCGGCAGCGTGCTCGTGTAATTCTAGAGCCTGCCCTAAAGCGCCCGCTTCCGTTACGCCATCACCGGCATAATCTCCTGAAATATATCCTGCAACAACTCCTAAAGTTCCTAAAATCAAAAGATAAAAACCAGCTTTGTTGAAAAATTCTTTTTTTGTTACGGCTCCTGTTAAATCAGCTAAGAATCCTATAATTAATAAAGCAATCGGGAAGTGTACTATCATTGGGTGTATGTGAGATAAATCGAACATAATATTTCTCCTTTTTTATGTTCAAATTTATACGCAGCACCTTAAACCAACTTAAATGAATTCTTAAAATTCGCTTAAAATTCGGAATGTGATTAGTTGATTTCAACAGGTTTCATCAAACAACTTGAAATCAATATTGTAAACTAGGATTATACTTATGACTGATTATCATTTCTTATTAAATAAGAATGTTATTAACCGGGGTAATTTTATTTCATTATTATCATTATGCCACTCATCAAGTTTAACTAATGTAAAACCATTTCGAGCTGCAGAATTAAGAAAATCGGAAATATTATGAACCAAAGAGTGTATTTCATTCTTTTCACCCTCACGTTCGAAATTTGCTTTTTTACCAACATACTGTCTAAAAGGATGCAATTCACTTACAAACAAATTGCCGCCCTTTACCAGCGAACGAGATGCTTCGGCAAATATAAAATCAAGATTTTCAATATGCTCCAAAACAAGATTGCATGTAATCAATTCGAATGAATCGTCCGGCACATCCCATTTGTTAGTGATATCCGCAGTTTTGAATTCAACATTGCCGGACTTGATTTTCTCTTTAGCTCGTTCAATCATTCTTTCGGAAAAATCAATCGCCAATACCTTACCTGAAATTTTAGCAAGCATCTCTGTATTTTTACCCGTTCCGCACCCGATTTCTAGAGTAGATTTCACTTTTAAAGGATTAAGAATTTTTCTCGTAACCTTCTCATCCAGGTCGCGGGTTAAATTTTTGTCATCATCATAAGTGGACGACCAATTATTATAAGCATCTTTTATTTCCATTTGGCTATTCTTATTAATTTAATTAGAAAATGTCACTCAATTTCGATATCATATTTTGTAAGCAGACCTGCAATTGATTGCAGCGAAAACTTCGCTTTACTTATACGATTCAGCTCAGGATCAATTGAGTAATTAAATGAATTCCGGAGATCGGCTTTAATCATTGTTGTGTTTTCAAATATTGCACCCTTAAGATCGCAATTGTTAATCATTGTCCCGGATAAGTCAGCCCCGGTTAAATCAACTTCCTGCATTGTGCATGCATCAAAACTTACGTTCCTTAAATCAAGTTTATAAAATGAAGAAAGATTCAACTGGCAGTTTTCAAATTCCATGGACATTAAGAGTGTGCTGCAATCATCAAAATGTATCCCGACTAATTTGCATCCGCTAAATTTCACATCTCTAAACGAGGAAGCTGAAAGATTTGCCATACTGAAATCGCAATCAACAAACTCACATTCTATAAAATTAATTTCGAACAATCTGCCATTTGTAAAGTTGCAGCCTCTGAATTTACAGTTTTCGTAATCACCTTGTTTTAACTGCTTTTTAGTGAAATCAATATTGTTAAATTGCTCGTCTAAAAAATATTCACCGCTCATAATTTTCTCTTTCTCTAATTAAATAAATGGTATCATCCACAGCCTTTATTCATTAATTCTTCCCAGTTAACTTCTTGGTTTTCAATATTTTTCATTTCCTTACTTATGTAGGAATTTAGCTGCGGAATACTAAAACCGTAAATTTCTTCAAACTGTTGAAAACCACCGACCCACAATTTTTTTATTTTTTCCATACCAAATTTTTCGAATAAAAATCTAAATATAAACGCCGATTCCAAATATGCGATCAAATCATTTTCACTGGCGGCACTGTTAAAATTATTTATTAATATATCTAAATCGAACCACTTACCTTGAGCGTATAAATATTTATTTATTGTTGATATAGGATCTTTGTAATAGAGACACTCATTATCTGAATACATTGCGCCGCCTTCATCAAGAAGTCTGCTTGCCGGTTCACCCCAAACATTAAATGCAAAAAGATGGAACAACTCGTGTTTGAAATAAGGTCTTATCTCCTGGTTAAAAACAAAAATTCCCAGGTTATTATTACCGGAAGCCAATCCTTTGTATCTTTCGCCTATTGCCTGTTCCATTTCGTCTCGAGAGTCAAGCATAATCAAATAAAAACCTTTTGAATAATCGTCAATATTCAAGACATCTTTCACTCTTTGCACTGCCGAATCAGCGATTGATAATAGATATTCCAGGTTTTGTTCCGTATAACTTTCACCCGAATAATAAACGATATATTCCTTCCGCTTGCTCATTTTCACTTTGCCGGGAATACTATTAATAACATGTTTACAAAACTTGGTATGTTCAGGGAAAACAATCCGACTGTTGTTTTCGGAGCTGGGAATTTGCGATGTCTTATTTTGTTCAGTGCAGTTAAGCAATAAAAAAGGAAGTAGGATTAAAAGTAACTTGGTTTTTATGCTGTTCATAAATTTAAAATGCAATCCATATTATTTTTATCAGAAACAATAATAAAATTTCATCAAACAGCCCACAAAAATCTCACGAACATAACAACAAATATGAATACTACAACATTAACAGCTATCCCGGAATTAAATCTCATTCTCAGTGCGGATATGTTCTTCCTTATAAATTCCGCTGCCGCCGCTGAAACAACCGGGAAAATAAACATCGCAATTAATCTAAATAATTCATTTCTTATGATGGGCGAAGGATATAGAAATAGACTGATTATTCCGGCGGCAAAACTCAACAACAATAATTTGAAAACATGTTTAATTTTCGCCGGCAATTTTTTGTCTTTGTATGCTAAGGCAATACCGTTAAATCCCAATTCAGTTAGGATGTATACTAGAAAGTCCATATAAGTCTCCACGTCTTTAGATAACTAATCATCCCGGTAATAGCTGAACTTCTTTATGCTTAATTTTAGAAACCATGCACTTTGAAAACAAGATACTTATGCAAAAAAGATAAAACAAAAAACTGTCAAAAACAATCAATGCAAACATTGATGTTAAATTGAAGCTTTTTTCATCTAATATTTTTTTACCACACGGCAATGACAATTTGTCAGCGCGAAATGCAGTTAGTATATTATTTTGAATAAATAACTTCTCCCTCATAAAATTTTGTGTTGTTCGATTCCCTCTTTAATATAAAAATCAATATCGCTAAATTGATAATCAAAATTGAACAAACCAAATACCGGTGATATTATGAAAAGGAATATTCTTTTACTCGTTGTTTTACTTTCAAGCTCATTAATTTTTTCTCAAGCTAAACATCCGGTTACTGTTGAAGATTTATGGTCGATGAATCGAATCGGTAGCTTTGATTTATCACCTGACGGCAGCAAGCTCACTTTCAGTGTTACAAATTATGATATGGAGAAAAACTCCGGCGATACCGACATTTGGTTAATCAACAAAGACGGTTCGGGATTAACTGTAGTTAAGAACAGCGATAAAAATGAATCCAGTCCTAATTTTACTCCTGACGGAAAACATATAACCTTTTCCCGGGGCGGACAAATTTGGCAGTGCGATCTCGACGGTTCAAACGAAGTACAAATCACCAATCTTTACACGGGGGCAGGCGGAATCAAATGGAATAAGAATGGAAACAAATTCCTTTTTACCTCTAATGTTTATGCGGAATGTGAAAATCAAGAATGCAATGAATTAAAAGATAAGGAAATAGAAGAAAACCCTGTTGAAGCTGAAGTATTTACAGAGCTGATGTATAGACATTGGAACGATTGGCGCGGACCAAAACGTTCTCATCTATTTTTAATGAATGAACAAAACGATAAATATTTTGATCTCGTTATGGGAAGTCCATATGATGTGCCACCTATAGCGCTTGGCAGCAGTCATGATTATGACATATCGCCCGATGGAAACGAAGCGGCTTTTACAATGAACCGATCCGACTTTCTGGCAGCAAGCACAAACAATGATATTTTTATTATCGATTTGAATCAAAAACTTGGCGGTGAAACCGTTGCTGAAAAAATATCCGTAAGCGACGGAAATGACAATCATCCCATTTACTCTCCGGATGGAAAATATATCGCTTTCTGCTCAATGGCTCGCGCAGGTTTTGAAGCGGATAAGAAATCTGTAATGCTTTATAATAGAGAATCAAAATCAATTACAAATCTCACTGAAACTCTTGACCGGTCGGCAAATGAACTAGTCTGGTCTCCTGATTCAAAAACAATTTATTTTAATGCTCCGAATGAAATTTATAATTCGATCTATTCGGTTGATATCAGTAACGCAGAAGTGAAAGTAATTCTTGAAGATGTTGTTAGTTCAGGTCTGGCAATTTGTAATGACGGTAAATTTCTCTATTTCAAAAAACAGGAATCGACTCTTCCCTACGAAATTTTCTCTTTCGATTTGGAAACCAAGGAATTGAATCAAATCACTTATATCAACAAAGATATCTTATCGAAAATCGAATGGAATACTGTTGAAACGTTTTGGAGTGAAGGAGCCGAAGGAGCTAAAGTTCAATCTATACTTGTGAAACCGCCGTACTTTGAAGAAGGAAAAAAGTATCCTTTGATTTTTTTAATTCACGGCGGACCTCAGGGGCATTGGACTGACGATTTCCATTACCGTTGGAATTTACAAATGTTTGCTTCTCGCGGGTATATAGTGGTTGCACCAAATCCACGAGGAAGTGTTGGTTACGGACAGCAATTTACAGACGAGATTTCACAGGATTGGGGAGGAAGGGTTTACACCGATCTGATGAATGTTTACGATTATGCATTGGATGAATATAACTATATTGACGGGAACAACACATTTGCTGCCGGAGCATCTTACGGCGGTTATATGATTGCGTGGATCGAAGGACATACAGACCGTTTTAATGCATTGGTTAATCACGACGGAGTATTTAATACGGAAAGTATGTGGGGAAGTACGGAAGAATTATGGTTCCCGGAATGGGAATTCGGCGGAACGCCATGGGAGAGTCGTGATATTTATCAAAAATGGTCACCGCATATGTACGTTCAAAATTTCAAAACCCCAATGCTGGTTATTCACGGCGGTAAGGATTTCCGCGTACCGGAATCACAGGCGTTTGAACTATTCAGTTCGCTGCAGAGAATTGGTGTTGAAAGTAAATTTATATATTTCCCATATGAAACACATTTTGTATTGAAACCGCAGAATGCTAAATTCTGGTGGAATTCAATTTTTGACTGGTTTATGAAATATAAAAAGTGAAAATTGGCATAAAAAATTGAGGTGAATATGGACGAGAAATTTGATACAACCGATATTAACGAAATTGCTTCCGGTTATGAATCTGAAGAAAATTATAAAATTGGCTCAGAACGTGTTGATGAGCGGCTTTGGGAAAAACTCGAAAGAATCGGGAAGAAAATTTCATTTACGAAAGACATTGCTGCTCTTTATTCATATATGACAGACGAAAGCGTTGCATGGTACAGAAAATCAATTGTAGTCGGTGCATTAATTTACTTCATTTCACCAATTGATACGATACCGGATCTCGCGCCATTGTTTGGTTATCTTGATGATCTCGGTGTTATAACGGCTGTACTTAAATATCTCGGAAGCGAATTGATTCCATATTACAACGATTAATTCATCTAAAGAGAGCGAATAGTACTGATACCGGTTATCGTTAGTTGAATTAGAAAATCGAAAAAAAAATCTTAACGGCTTGCAAAACTTTGTGATAATATTTCTATTAGTGATCTCACAAGAAATTAGAGTTGTTAAGAAATTCTATTTAGGTAAGTATATTTAAGAGCCGCAAAAAATTATAAACTAACTCTGAATTTTTCTATAAATCCCGGGGTAGTAATCAAAAGGAAATTGATGATGAACTTTAATGTAAAGAATAGCAAAATATTATTCAGCGGAAAAGTATTCGATCTAAAAGTAGATGAAATTGAATATCACGAGAGCGGCAACCATGGAATACGAGAAGTTGCTGTACATCCCGGAGGAGCAGTCGTTGTACCAATATTAGATGACGGAAAAATTCTTCTTGTAAAACAATTTCGTTATCCATTCCAAAAATTTTTAATGGAGCTGCCTGCCGGCAAATTGGATCCAGGTGAAGATCCTATCAAATGTGCGCAAAGAGAACTAACTGAAGAGACCGGTTATTCAACTGAGAACATAACTAAACTCGGTAAGATTGCAACCACTCCCGGGTTCTGCACGGAAGTTCTTCATATTTACCTTGCTAAGGATTTGAAGCCCGGGAACCACAGTCGTGAAGAGGGTGAATACGGAATGGAAATTTATAAATTTAAACTCGATGAGATTACTGCAAAAATACAATCCGGGGAAATAATAGATGCCAAAACAATCGCCGGTATTTTTTATTACAGTAACTCTGCAAACACGCTTGAGTGAACTAAGAAAGAGTAACGGAAATAATTAAATTATTTTTTCACTCTCACATCATTAATTTTTTTTTTTACTAATCAGTTACTGCCGGAATGACTCTTTAATTCTTCAAGATCAATTTTTTGCAGGTAATCTAAAGGGCGACCTAAAAACCTCTCGGCGATATCTTTGAACTTTGTTTGAATATCACTTACATAAAAATCATGTCTTCCCAACCCGTTGTAATGAGTTTTCAGATTTCTTCCTTCAAGATGATTTTCTACAATTCCCGAAGCAGCCGTTCCCGAATCGATTAATGTTACATCATTCCCAATCACTTCTTGAATAACTTTGGATAAAATCGGGTAGTGTGTACATCCCAAAATCAAAGTATCGATTTTCTTATCACGTAATTCTTTCAGATACTCTTCTGCAATTTCATAAGTTGCTTTGTGATCAGTCCAACCTTCTTCAGCCAGCGGAACAAATAAGGGACAAGCTTTTTCAAACACCTCAACTTTATTATTCAACTGCTGTAACTGGTTGGAATAAGCTTTATTATTGATCGTTGCATAAGTACCGATAACACCGATTCGTTCGTTTTTTGTCGTTTCCAATGCCATTTTTGCGCCCGGTTCAATCATTCCAATCACGGGAATTTCCAATTCGTTACGCAGAGCATCAATAGCAACCGAAGATGCAGTGTTGCATGCGACCACAATCAGTTTAACATTTTTGCTCAATAAAAATCGTGCATCCTGAAGTGAATACTCGATAACCGTATCATTCGATTTAGATCCGTAAGGTACACGTGCGGTATCACCGAAATAAACTATACTTTCACTTGGAAGGTAACTTGCAATTTTTTTTACGACTGTTAATCCGCCAATTCCGGAATCGAATATTCCTATCGGGTTTGATCTATTAAAAAAATTCAATTCTTCTCCTTATAACATTTCTTCTATAGTGGTAGTGAGTTCCTGGATTATCAACTCGTATTCTATCGGAGCAACTTTTTTACCGCTTTTCTTCAGAGTATAAAATGAGTCTACAACATCATCACCTTTAGTTGATATCTTCGCAAAGTAAATTGAAAGTCCAAGATCATGCATCTTTTTAGATATTTGATAAAGCAGTCCCAGCCTGTCCGGTGAAAAGACATCAATGATAGTATACTTTTCATGTTTTTCAAAATCGATAGAAATCCTTCCCTTCCTCTTGAAAAACTTATTTTCGATACGCCACCATTTTGACTTAACACGGTTAAATTCTTTTGCAATTGCCAATTCGTTTTCAATTGCTTTTATCAAGTCTTCTCTGATTTTTTCATATCGTGAAACTTCTACCGGCTTTTGTGTACGGAAATCGGTGACATTAAAATTATCGATTACTATTCCGTCTTTACGCGTATAGATTTTCGCATCATGAATGTTAACATCATTAATTGAGAGAGCGCCGCACAGTTTTGTGAGTAAGTTCTCCGAATCCCTAGTAATTACGGTGATATTCGTATAACCGCCTTCTTCTTTGTAGAATACTGATTCTTTCAAGCCGCGTTCAATTTCGTCAACATGCTGTTCAATTTCATCTTGACTATAATTTTGTAAATATCCAAGATCATCAATTGATTCAATATGATTACGAATATTCTCTTTTTTAGCCTTCGGGAACGAACCGTTGACCAGCTCCAAGTTTTCGGTTTCCAGCAGTTCTTCGCCAGAAATTCTTTCTTCAATTAATGTGCGGGTTTTTCTGTATAGCTCAAATAAAAGATCGGCTTTCCATTGAGTCCATATAACAGGACTAACAGCCGATAGATCGCCGTAAGTAAGAATGTAAAGATAGTCAAGTTGTTCGGTGCTGTTAAATAAATATGCGAAATTATTAAGCGTTGAGGGATCGTTCAAATTTCTTCTGAATGCAACCTGTTCCATTGTAAGGTGATGTTTAACTAAAAACTGAACAAGTGTAATTTCACTTTGGTCAAAGCCCAGGCGTTCCATTACGGTACTTGCTATTTCGCCGCCGATAATTTCGTGTCCCGAAATACTAATAGGTTTGGCAATATCATGAAACAAAACTGCGAGATATAAAATATCCTTACCTTCAATACTATCGAATAATTTACCCAGGCGTGAGGACTTTCCCTGTAATCCTTCAACATTTTCCATTGCAACAATTGTGTGTTCATCCGCAGTGTAACAATGATATACACCCGGCTGCATGAAACCGACTAAATCTCGAAACTCCGGAAGAAACGCCCCCAGCACCTCCAATTCATTCATAACTGCAAGTGTCTTTCCAACGTTACGCGGTAATTTTAATATTTCTCTGAAAAAGACAGATGAATTAAGAGTTGGAACAGGATGCTCTTTTAAATCGCGGACAAATTCAATTATAATTGACCGAAGGTGTTCATCGAAACGCGCATCATATAAACCGCGGTAATAAAATACACGGAATATGCTTGATGATGTAAGCTCTTTATCGATTCTGACGGAAATGATATTATCCTTAAGAATAAAATCATCATCCAATTTAATTGCTAGATAATCGGAGACCGGTTCTGTTAATATCTCCTCAAACTTTTTAATCATCGTTTTGCTGAACCGATGGATTGTACTGGTAGCTTCAAAATATTTTCGCATAAACACGTACCAGTCATTCTCAAGGTCATCAAGTGTTTTACCGATTGCTTCTTGTTTAACAAACTCCAGCCTGTCGTTCTTACCGTCAACTTCCAAGTGCAGTAAATTTCTAACCCGGAGAATTAATTTATAGCTTTCCAATAATTCTTTGATTTCTCTTGGATTTATAATTTTCGCATTCTGTAATAAATATAGAAATGATTCGGTTTGTGTAATTTCATTTTGATCTGTGAGCAGCATTTTATTTTCGAGTGCATACATCCATTCGATTGAATGCAGGTCTCGCAATCCGCCGGCTGAATATTTTATATTCGGTTCCAAAACCTTGGGTGAGTCGCCAAATTTTTTATGTCTCTGACGAACATCCTCAAAAAACTGTTTTAATAATTTTTCCCGGTATTCTTCCGTAATCGATTGAAATAATTTAATATTCCAGTCATTATAAACTCTATCGTTTCCGAGAATCAACCTTGTTTCAAAAAACTGGGTGAATGCATGCAGATCGGTATCAAGAAATTTTTCAATGTCTGAGAATTCTCTAACTGTATGAGAAACTTCAATTCCGCAATCCCAAAAGGTAGTAACTATATCATTAATAACTTCCTTTTGTGATTCAACGGAAGGAACGATGAACATCAAATCAATATCCGAATAAGGTGAAAGTTCTCTTCTGCTGAAACTTCCTGCCGAACAGAGTGCAAATTCAAGTTTTTGTCCCTCGAGTACGCGAAGTATATATTCTTCTACAAGAATACTATAACTGACGCAAAACTTAAATGAGTTTTTCAGCAGCGACGCATCGGAAAAGAGTTTTTTCCTGTCTTCCGAAAATTGTTTCTTTATTTCTAATTTTGCATGCATTTTCATAATTCTTAATGTAAAACAACCCCGACCAATACGACCGGGGTTGTGAAATCCTATTCAGCAAATAATAAAATTTATAATTTCTCGAACTTCCCTTGGAAAAATCTGAGATATTTCGGTTCGTAAACGAATTTTAATCCTTTTATCGATTTCCTTTCTTCATAAACACTGGCAATAGATTCAACCATTACATCGATATGCGACTGCGTATAAACACGCCGCGGGAAGGTTAATCTAACTAATTCAAGTTTAGGTTTACGATTTTCACCTGTCTCGGGATCTCTGCCTGCAGAAACTATTCCACGCTCCATACCGCGTACTCCCGAATCAATATAAATTTCGGAAGCTAATGTTTGAGCCGGGAATTGATCCTGCGGAATATGACGTAAAAATTTCTTTGCATCGAGGAAGATAGCATGCCCGCCGTACGGCTGCACCATTGGGATTTTATATTTCGCCAATTGCATTCCCGCGTATTCAACTTGTTTAACACGCATACGAATATTTTCATATTCCACCATCTCTTCAATTCCACGTGCCATTGCTTCCATATCACGACCGGCTAATCCGCCGTACGTGTGAAGTCCTTCGTAAACAACAACCATATTACGAGCTTCCTGGTAAACCTTTCTATCTCTTGTTGCCAGAAATCCGCCGATGTTTACCAATAAATCTTTTTTTGCACTTACCCAAAGACCATCAAAATATTTACACATTTCTTTTAGTATTTGAGCAATGGTTTTATCCTGGTATCCTTTTTCACGCTCTTTTACAAAGAATGCATTTTCACATGCACGTGTTGCATCAAACCATAATTTGATTTTATGTTTCTTTGTGAAATCTCTTACTTCCTGCAGATTTTTCATTGAGAACGGCTGACCGCCTGCCATGTTAACTGGACCTGCCATCGAAACATAAGGAATTTTTTTAGCCCCGACTTCCTTTACCAGCTTTTCAAGTTTCTTTAGATCAATATTTCCCTTAAAAGGATGTTCACTTGCAGGGTCATGTGCTTCATCAATAATTACATCGACAAATGTTCCGCCGGCTAATTCCTGATGCAGCCGTGTTGTTGTAAAATACATATTGCCGGGAATGTAATCACCTTCTTTAATTAATATTTTTGAGATCATGTGTTCGGCGGCTCTACCTTGATGTGTAGGAACAAAATAAGGCATTCCGTAATACTTCTTCACATTATCCCAGAGGTGATAGAAATTTTTGCTGCCGGCATAAGCTTCGTCACCGAGCATCATTCCCGCCCATTGGTAATCACTCATTGCATTTGTACCGCTGTCTGTTAACAGGTCGATATAAACATCAGCAGACTTCAATAAAAAAGTATTGTACCCTGCTTCCTTAGCACATTTTTCACGATGCTTTCGATCAGTCATTTTGATGGGCTCAACAACCTTTATTTTAAACGGTTCCGCCCAGCTTTGTTTAATTGCTTTCTTCTTTGCCATAATTTCTCCATAGTTTTATGAGAAGTGGAATTTATTTTTCTTTTTCAGAATCCCGTTTTTTCTCGTAATCGGTTTCAATAACCGAGGCAATTCCGCCTCTTACATTAAATTTTGCAATTATTCTCATGTAACGCGGCTGTGCTACTTTTACAAGATCTTCTAAAATTTTATTAGTAACGCTTTCAAAATAAATACCGTCGTTTCTGAACGAGTTGAAATAAATTTTTAGAGATTTTAATTCCAAGCATAATTCATCCGGAATGTATTCAAGAATTATTTCCGCAAAATCAGGCTGACCAGTTTTTGGGCATACGGATGTAAATTCCGGGGCAGTGTGCGTAATAATATAATCCCTATTCTTATATTCGTTTTCGAAAGTCTCGAGAAGTTTTGTTTTGTCTTCCATAACTGCTCCTTATGATTTATTAATCATACACTGGTTTATTTTCATACTCAATCGGATCTTCAATTCCGGCTTTTTGAAATCCGCGTAGTCTTAATGCACAACTGTCGCATACTCCGCAAGCTTTATCCTCACTTTTATAACAAGACCAGGTTAAATGAAGCGGAGCCGACAATTCAACACCCTTTTTAATTATCTCTTCTTTAGAAAGCTGAATTATTGGAGTAATAATTTCTATTTTAGTTTCGGGTTTTGTACCAAGATTAAGCACACGCTCAAAAGCTTTGAAGAAATCCGGACGGCAATCCGGGTAACCTGATGAATCTTCATGCACCGCACCAATAAAAATTGCAGAAGCGCCGATAACTTCAGCTAAGCTTCCGCAGACCGACAATATATTCGCATTGCGGAAAGGTACATAAGAAGATGGGACATTTATATTATTCAGGTCTGCTTTTGATACTTCAATATTCTGATCAGTAAGGGACGAACCGCCGATCTTTTTAAAATGAGTAAAATCAATGATTGTCCGTTTTTCAACATCAAAATAATCTACGATTTCATGAAAAGCCTGCAGCTCGCGGTTCTCGGTTCGCTGACCGTAATTAATATGTAAAAATGCTAAATCATATTCTTCTTTAGCAATGGCTGCAGTTACACAGCTATCCATTCCCCCGCTCAATGCGACTATTGCTAATTTGCGTTCCGACATATACTCACACTACTTTAAATCAAAATAAAAGATAGTAAATTGCTGAATTAAAAAGAACAATGTGCAGTAAAATTAGTCACGCGACGGATTTTCCTCCTTAACAAAAAAGAGTAAAACTGCTATAATCAGACTTACAACGGCTGACAAAAGAAACGGGACATGAGAACCAAATTGATCCCAAAGAAATCCTGCTATAATCGATCCCAGCAGCAGCCCGAAACTCATCAGCGTTGTCATCAATCCGATTGCCGAAGCTCTGAAATGATCAGGTATTAAATCCGAAACCCAGGCTTTTGTTGTACCTTCTGTTGCGGCTGTATAAATTCCGTAGAAGGCGAATAATATCCAGATGTACATCAATTCTGAATTGAAAGCGAATCCGAAATACACAATTGAGAAAACTAATAACCCGGAAATAAAAACCTTCTTCTTACCGAATTTATCAGCCAGGATACCGAGAGGATAAGAGAATATTGCATAAATAAAATTGTAGAATACGTAACTAAGAATTGCGGTTGTATCCGATTTAGCAACATCGAGAGATTTTAGAATCAAAAAGACATCGCTGCTGTTAACAATTGAGAATAGCGTCAACAAAACAATCAGATGCTTGTATTCTTTGGGAGCCGTTTTCCAAAATGTTTTGTAATTTCTATCCCTTTTAACTTCTCCGGTTTTAACCGGACGATCTTTTACAAGCAGAGTAAATCCAATTGAAAAAATTGACGGAACGATCACTGCGAAAAAAATCAATGTGTATTGACCGGGATAAAACGAGAGCAGAATCAAAGCTACCAAAGGTCCGACCACGGCGCCCAGTGTATCCATGCTGCGGTGAAACCCGAAAATGGCGCCGGTATTTCCGTTTGCATAAGATGCCAGCAATGCGTCCCTAGGCGCTGTTCTTACTCCCTTGCCTATTCTGTCAGTAGTTCGTGAAAAAAGCACGGTAAAAATATTAGGGAAAAATCCCGGTAAAGGTTTAACCAGTGCTGAAAATCCGTAACCGATAACGACAAAAATGGAGCGTTTTTGCAGCTTATCGGAAAGAGCGCCGAAATATCCTTTGAGAATACCGGCAGTAATTTCAGCAATTCCCTCTATTGTCCCAACAACAGCCATCGATGCTCCAAGCGCCGCAGTCAAGAATATTGGAGTAACCGGGTACAGCATTTCACTCGCGAAATCGGTAAAAAAACTCACCATCCCGAGTATGAATACCTGCTTCGGAATTTTTTTAAACATATTTTTATCCTTTTTCGGTACTAATCTAGTTATTTTTCATTGACAATTTCAAAACAAGTTTTATTTTAAGGTGGTAAGTAAAATTACAGGTTAATAAGCCAGCCTGATTTTTTCCGAAATCAAAAAATTGAGACGGAGGAGCACAATGGAATTTTATGAGTTACATCCTGTAGACCCGCAGTTACGCTTCATCAATAAAGCTATTGAGGTTCTCAAGAACGGCGGTGTTATTATTTATCCTACAGATACTGTTTACGGACTCGGCTGCGATATTTTTAACAGAGAAGCGCTTGAAAGAATTTATATGATAAAAAATGAGGCTCCGTCAAAACTTTTTAGTTTTATTATACCCGACTTGAAAGACATATCGAAATATGCTAAAGTTTCCGATTATGCTTACAAGGTAATGAAGAAAGCTTTGCCGGGTCCTTATACTTTTGTTCTTCCTGCCGCAAAAGAAGTCCCCAAAAAATTATGGACGAAAAGAAAAACGGTCGGAATCCGGGTGCCTGATCATAAGATTGCTCAAACACTTGCACAAGAACTCGGCAACCCGATTATAAGCACAAGTGTAACAAACCGGAAGGGCAAAAATTATTTTTCTCCGAAGGACATCAGGTTAAATTTCAATTTGCAGGTTGATTTAATGCTTTCCTCCGGGCATCTTGAAGGAAAACCTTCTACCATAATTGATCTAAGCGCAGAACCGGCAGAAATCTTACGTGAGGGCGCCGGCGAAACAACATTTCTGTATTAAAATTAAGAGCGGGAGTTAAATTACTCTCGCTATTAATTTAATATCATCCGAATTTTTGAATTCATTATAAATTCTTTCAAACAATTCCTGTGCGCTTGATCGTCGTTTATAAAGTTTGCAAGGGAATCTAACCGATAATTTTAAAACCCCATCATGTAACCGGGTATTCACTGAAGGATCTTTTGATGTGAACATCATCTCTTCATAATTATTGGAAATCTCTTTGATATCTCTTTCCGAAAATTTGTAGGCAACTTCCTCTGCCTGATCAAGGGCTATTTTTTTCGCTTTTTGAAAATTGCTTTCAACGGATAAATCAAAATCTAATTCCTCCCAAATTAAATAAAGTCCGCGGGAATAATTAGCAACAGCATTTGTTAACACCATACTGTTGGGAATTTTAATTGACCTGCCCGTAGCTTCATCTCCGTCAATCCAATTCCCAATTTCGGAAATTGTAAAAAATACGGGACCGGTTTCCATTACATCGCCTGCAAACTGTCCGATTTGTATTCTATCACCCGCTTCAAATAATCCCCTTGTTATTATTACTCCGTGTGCAACTACGTTTAATATTAACTCTTTCGAAACAATTATGAATGCTGCAACAGCAATACTAAGCAATGTGAAAAACGATTCAACAAAGTTCATCCATAAAATGCTGATAAATGATATTGAAATTAAAAGGAAAATATAATTGTAGATCTGTCTGAGTATATATTTCTTTCTCAGTTTTTCAACTTTCGAGTTAATGATTCTATTAACGATACTTCGTACAAAGTATATCAATAAAATCAAAACCAGTGTCACAAAAAATCTAACGGTATTATTTTCAATAAGATGATTGATATCCATTGAATTATTCTCCTCGATATGTGAAGAATGCACTGGCTTGCGCACTCGGCATAACTATTATTTCATTTATGTTCACATGTTTCGGTCGAGTCGCACAGAAAATAACCGTCTCGGCAATATCATCTCCGGTTAGCGGAGTCATTCCCTTATAAACGTTATTTGCTTTTTCTTCATCCCCGTAAAATCTCACCTTGCTGAATTCAGTCTCGACCATTCCGGGATCAACTGTGCTGACTTTAATATTTTTATCGAGGGTATCGAGTCTGAGAGATTTAGTAATTGCATTCACAGCATGTTTGGTAGCACAATAAACCGCACCGCCGGAATATGCTTCATGACCGGCAATCGACCCGATATTTATAACATGACCGGATTTTCGTTCCGCCATACCTTTTACAACAGCTCCGGTCATGTACAGCAGACCCTTAATGTTTGTATCTATCATTTCTTCCCAACCTTCCGGATTGTCTTTGTAAAGTCTGTTCAGCCCCCTTCCTAATCCGGCATTATTTACAAGTATGTCAATATTTTTCCAAACACCATCCAATGATTCGATAAAGCTTTCAATGGCTGTTCGATTTCTCACATCCAATTCCTGAGTGAGAACTTTCACGTTAAATTTTGTTTTCAAATCATTACTAATCTCAATCAATTTTTGATGTCTTCTACCGGTTATAATTAAATTAGCTCCCTCTTCTGCAAATGCATAACTACATGACTTGCCAATGCCTGCAGTTGCCCCGGTAATAAGAACAACTTTGCCGTTTAACGATTCCATACACTTCTCCTTATACTTTAATAAATTCCATAATTTTTCTGGTAGTAAGCTGCAAATAACTTAGAATAAATATGATAATAAAAAACGCTGCGACAAATTTTGCAACTCCCTGCAACTCAAAATATTTTGCGATATAAATCCAATCATTTTGATACGACGGCTGAAGAATTATCATCAAAGCGCCGTACATCGAGTACAAAATCAAATAGCCTAAAACAGCGAAAATGAAAAATAGGATAGCGAATCTCAAATCCCCAATTATCGAACGGTACAAAAAAATCTTTCCCGCTTCAATCAAAAACAATGCAAAAAATACAGGAAACAGATAAATAATTGTTGTGCTAAATGTTGAAAATCCGGGACCGAGAATAATCTCCGAAACCGGGAAAACGAACCAAAAACCAATGTTTGCCTCTGGGGCGCCAAATAAAGATGCAAAAAACACCTGCAATATCTCACCAAATATTAGAATTGTAACCAGACCAAAAACAAACCCAAGCAGGATATTTTTTTTATTTTTCATTTTTTCATGAACTTGAAAATGAATAAATTAAGACGGAATCTGAATTCACATTGGTGAAAAATCAGTACTTTTTGTCCATGTTTCTATATCGATTTAACACAAATTTAATTTTAACATTCCGTCAAAAACTCATAACATTATATTTTGATAAAATTAATATACGAATTGGAAGATAGATTCTCTAAAGAGGAAAGTAAATGGATTTATTTTTATTAGTAGTTATTGTTCTGTTTGTTTTAGCAATATCCGATCTCGTGGTTGGCGTTAGTAATGATGCCGCAAATTTTTTGAATTCTGCAATCGGGTCCAAAGTTGCTCCGCGTTATATAATAATGATTGTCGCAAGTATTGGAATTGTAATCGGAACAACATTTTCAAGCGGTTTGATGGAAGTAGCGCGTAAAGGAATTTTTAATCCCGATCAATTCTTACTGCCTGAAATTATGGTGATCTTTTTAGCTGTTATGATTACGGATGTTATGCTTCTCGATCTTTATAATACTTTTGCGCTTCCCACCTCAACAACTGTATCAATCGTATTTGAGTTACTCGGTTCTGCCGTTGCAGTATCTCTGATTAAAATGTCAAATTCGGGAGAGAATCTATCCGAGCTAATTAATTATATAAACACAAGCAAAGCATTAGCAATCATTTCAGGAATATTGATTTCCGTAGTTGTCGCTTTTACTGTCGGAGCAATTTTTCAATTCATCACAAGAATGATCTTCACTTTTGATTATGAAAAGCGAATTAAACGTTACGGAGCAATTTGGGGCGCGGTAGCTCTTACTGCCATCACATTTTTTATTTTAATTAAAGGTGCAAAAGGCGCTTCCTTTATCACAAAAGAAACTTCTGAATGGATAATCGACAATACAAATCTTATAATCCTTGTAAGCATTGGATTCTGGACAATCATATTGCAATTGCTTATGACTTTATTCAAAGTAAATATACTTAAGCCGATTGTTCTATTAGGCACTTTCGCTCTTGCGTTGGCTTTTGCCGCAAACGATTTGGTGAACTTCATCGGTGTTCCTCTAGCGGGTTTGGCAACTTATAATATTGGTCTGGATAGTATTGATCCTGCTAATCTTTTAATGGAGGCACTTAATAACCCGGTAAAAACCAGCACAACGCTATTACTGATTGCCGGGATAATTATGGCTGTTACTCTTTGGTTTTCGAAAAAAGCAAATTCCGTTACCAAAACCGAAGTTAATCTCGGGCGCCAGTTCGAAGGTTTTGAAAGATTTGAATCATCTCTTCTTTCCAGAACTCTTGTTCGTATGAGTGTATCGGTAAAGGAAATTTATGAGAAAATTATCCCCGCAGTAATAAGAGATTTTCTTAAAGCAAGATTCGATAACTCGGGAGTTAAAAATCCAAAAGGGAAAGACAAACCATCCTTCGATCTGATTCGCGCTTCGGTAAATTTAGTAGTTTCAAGTATTTTAATTTCTTTTGCAACTTCATTAAAACTTCCCCTTTCAACAACCTACGTAACATTTATGGTTGCCATGGGAACTTCCCTTTCTGATAAAGCATGGGGACGCGACAGTGCTGTTTATAGGGTCAACGGAGTTCTAACGGTTATCGGCGGCTGGTTCTTTACTGCATTTTTAGCCTTTACCGTTTCGGGAATTTTTGCAACTTTAATTTATTTCTTCGAATTACCTGCAATACTGGTCCTATTGGGATTAGCTGCTTATTTTGTTTTCAGAACTCATGTGCTGCATAAGAAGAGAGAGAAAGAAGAAGTAGAGTATGAAACTGAAAAGATAACAAAATCCGACAGCGGTTTAGATACAATATCTGCATGCATGGAAGATGTTCATAAATTTGTGGATTTAGTATCAACTAACGTCGGCGATACTTTTAACGGTTTATATGAAGGTGATAGAGAAATACTGAAATCGACTAAAAAGCAATCCAAAAAAATTGCAAAAAGCGGCAATAAAATTGTTGATAATATTTTTACATCAGTTAAGATGCTCGGCGATGAAGATTTGAAGAAAAGTCATAGATACGGAAGAATTATCGGATCAATACAGGATATCTCAACCAACCTGCGCAATCTAAACCAGAGATGTTTCGACCATATAGATAATAACCACAATAAGCCGTCAAAAGTGCAGATTGAGGATTTGAAAAATCTCTACAGCTTCTTCGTTTTAGAGACAAGCGAAATTAAAAAGATTCTAGATGAGAAGGATTTCTCCCAGCTAGATGCTTATAATCAGTCGGTGGAAAATCTTCAAAATGCGCTGCAAAAGTTTGATATAAATCAGATTATAAGGGTAAAATCGGGACTCGCAAGCACTCGTTCAAGTATTTTGTTCCTCGATATTTTATCAGATATCGAAAATATATCAGACCACTTGACAGGTATAATAAAGGTCTGCAGAAAAAATATGGATAACTTTTCTAAGAAATTATCTGAATCTTGATCGGCATTACTCTTTTAGTTTGTTTCTTACTTTGTAATCAACTATTTAAGATACGGTGTCTTGTATTAAAAAAGATATCATGTATTCCTCTATTATTTTTGAATCTTTTTTACTAATTTTTTTATCGTACTTTTTGTCATATTTTAGTAATTAAAAAATCTTTTCTTTCAATTTTCTTAGCTATTAATCTCCAACTGAATTTGATAAATACAGATAAAATAATTGAGACCACACAGAAATGCTATCACTGCGGTGAAGATTGTATTGACGATTTAATTCAGCTTGACGGTAAACTATTTTGCTGCAACGGATGCAAAACGGTTTATGAAATTCTTAATCAAAATAATCTTTGTAATTATTACGATATCGAAGAAGCTCCCGGTATTAATAAAAAAGAAGATCTAAAAAGAAATTATGATTTTCTGGAAGATACCGAAACAAAGCAGCGGTTAATTGATTTTACAGACGGACAAACAACCACTGTTACTTTTTTCATTCCTCAAATTCACTGCAGTTCATGTATTTGGGTATTGGAAAATTTGCATAAACTTGATGAAGGAATTCTCGGCTCGCAAGTTAACTTCCTAAGTAAAAAATTATCTGTCCGGTATAAAGAAGATCATACTCATCTAAAACAAATAGTTCTGCTGCTCGATTCAATAGGTTATCAACCTTTGCTCAACCTCGATGAAAAACCGGCGGGAAAAGATAATCAATCCAATAAAAAACTTTATTATAAAATCGGGGTTGCCGGATTTGCATTCGGTAATATTATGCTGTTAAGTTTCCCCGAATACTTATCTTTAAATGCACCCGATATCGATAACATAAAACCTGTTTTTAGTATTCTAAATATTCTTCTCTCACTTCCTGTTTTCTTTTACAGCAGTACGGAATATTTTATATCGGCTTATAAAGGACTGAGAAAAAAAATTGTAAACATTGATGTTCCGATCTCACTCGGAATCATTGTACTATTTACCAGAAGTTTATTCGAAATATTGACCCAGACCGGCGCCGGTTATCTTGATTCATTAAGCGGTTTGGTTTTCTTTTTATTGATTGGAAAGTTATTCCAGAGCAAAACTTATGAAGCATTAAATTTCGAACGGAATTATAAATCTTATTTCCCAATTGCGGTAACCATTCGAAAAGATAAAAAGGAAACAACTAAACCGGTGTCAAAATTAAATACGGGCGACAGGATTATAATAAAGAACAATGAAATTATTCCGGCAGATGCAGTTTTGATTAAAGGAAAAGCGGCAATCGATTATAGTTTCGTTACAGGTGAGTCATTACCGGTTCAAAGATCTACCGGTGATTTAATTTACGCCGGGGGGAAACAAACGGGAAGTGCAATTGAATTGGAAATTGTTAAAGAAGTGAATCAAAGTTACCTGACTCAATTGTGGAAGAACAAAGCTTTCGATAAAAATTACGATAACCGAATGGATAACATGGTTGATGTTGTAAGCAAATATTTTACATTCATTATTTTGGCAATTGCATCAATCTCGGCAATAGCCTGGATGCCTGAAAGTTTTTCATCAGCCATGAATGTCTTTACTGCAATATTGATTGTAGCCTGCCCGTGCGCACTTGCGCTTTCAACTCCATTTACTCTCGGGAATACATTAAGAATCTTCGGGCGAAATAAATTTTACGTTAAGAACACAACGGTTATCGAGAAACTGACAAAGATAGACGAAATTGTTTTTGATAAAACCGGAACGATAACAGAATCCGGGAAATCACACATCAAATTTACAGGTGATAATTTAACCGCAGCAGAAAAGAGCATGATTAAATCACTTGTAAGAAATTCATCGCATCCGCTTAGTCAAAATCTTTTCATGTACCTGGATTCCGAAGTAACGGATAAAATTTCAAATTACATTGAAATTCCCGGGAAGGGTATTTCGGGTATAGTTGACGGAGTTCAAATAAAAGTAGGTTCTGCAAATTTTGTCGGTGAAACAGGTATTGATGAGGATGATAAAAATCTTAGCACGAAAGTTTATTTGTCAATAGATAATAAGCAAAAAGGATTTTTCTCAATTGAAAATTTCTATAGAAGCGGGTTAAGATCAACCGTGGAAAAAATCAAAGATAAGTTTTCCCTTTCAATTCTTTCTGGCGATAATGACGGGGAGTTGGAACAGTTGAAAAACTTCTTTCCCGCGGAGAGCAGGATGTTATTCAGGCAGTCTCCGCATGATAAATTAAACTATATAGAAAAACTTCAGAGAAATAATAAATCGGTGTTGATGATAGGTGACGGACTTAATGATGCAGGAGCACTTAAAATTAGTGATGTCGGAATCACAATTTCAGATAACACAAATAATTTTTCACCTGCATGCGACGGAATACTGGAAGCAAAATCATTTATTAGATTAAGTGATTTTATCTTATTTTCGAAGACCAGTAAAAAAATTGTTATAGCAAGTTTTGTTATATCGTTTCTTTATAATGTAATTGGACTTAGTTTTGCAGTCAGCGGAAACTTATCTCCATTAGTAGCTGCGATTTTAATGCCGCTTAGTTCAATTTCAGTAGTTGTGTTCACAACAGTAACAACAAATATTTTTGCTAAAGTAAAAGGATTGATTTAGTGTCGGCAATATTTGTTTTATTAGGGTTCAGTTTATTTGTTGCGATAATATTTTTAATCGCATTTCTGTGGTCGGTGAAATCCGGTCAGTACGATGACAAATATACACCGTCGATCCGCATCCTTTTTGATAACATAAAAAAGAAAAAAGTAAGTGATAAATAAGTATGTAAATCAATACAATATGGGAGCTATAGTATGAATGTTGAAAAGTTCAGCTATGATAATACCATCGTAAGAAACTTTACATTGGCAACCATGATTTGGGGCGTGGTTGGAATGTTGGTTGGTATTATTATAGCGATACAGTTATATATACCTGATCTTAATTTGGATCTTCCATTTACAACATTCGGAAGACTAAGACCGCTTCACACCAATGCGGTTATTTTTGCATTTGTCGGGAATGCAATTTTTGCAGGCATCTACTATTCATTACCAAGATTAACGAAATCGGCATCGTTCAGCAATTTATTAGCCAAATTTCATTTTTGGGGATGGCAGTCGATTATCGTATCGGCGGCAATCACTCTTCCACTGGGATTGACCACCAGCAAAGAATATGCTGAGTTGGAATGGCCGATTGATATTGCAATTGCAGTAGTTTGGCTTGCGTTCGGTACTAATCTTATCGGTACAATCATTAAGAGAAGAGAAAAACACATGTATGTTGCGCTTTGGTTTTATATCGCAACATTTGTTACCGTTACGGTTCTGCATGTGGTAAACTCTATCGAGCTCCCGGTCTCTTTCTTGAAAAGTTATCCTGTTTATGCAGGTGTTCAGGACGCATTGGTCCAGTGGTGGTACGGTCATAATGCTGTTGCGTTTTTCTTAACTACGCCGTATTTGGGATTGATGTATTACTATTTACCCAAAGCTGCAAATAGACCTGTTTACTCATATAGATTATCTATTCTCCATTTCTGGGCATTGATTTTTATTTATATCTGGGCTGGTCCTCATCATTTACTTTATACCGCTTTGCCGGATTGGGCTCAATCTTTAGGAACTGTATTTTCAATTATGCTGATTGCTCCTTCCTGGGGCGGTATGTTGAACGGGCTCCTCACACTGCGCGGCGCATGGGATAAGGTTAGAGATGAACCTGTTCTTAAATTTATGGTTGTTGCGATTACCGCATACGGAATGGCAACTTTTGAAGGTCCGATGTTATCACTTAAATCGATAAATGCTATTGCGCATTACACCGATTATATTATCGGTCATGTGCATGTGGGCGCATTGGGCTGGAACGGATTTTTAACATTCGGTATGCTTTACTGGATGGTACCGAAGATGTTTAACACAACATTATATTCCAAAAAAATGGCAAACGCACATTTTTGGCTGGGAACACTGGGTATCGTAATTTACGCAGCGTCTATGTACTTCGCGGGTATCGCACAGTCATTAATGTGGAAAGAGTTTACTCCACTTGGAATTTTGCAATACCCAAACTTTTTAGAAACTGTGCTGCAAATTGTTCCTATGTATATCATCCGATCGATCGGCGGAACGCTTTATTTTATCGGAATATTAATGGCAGGTTATAATTTACTCGTCACAATGAAAAAGGGTACATTCCTTGCAACAGAAGAAGATGAAGCGCCTGCACGTGAAATTGAAAATGATAAACTTCAACCGGGAATGTTCCACCGCTGGCTGGAAAAACGTCCGGTTAAATTTGCTCTTCTCACAACGGTTGCAATTCTCATCGGCGGGTTAGTTGAAATGGTTCCGACTTACTTGGTTAAATCAAACATCCCAACAATTTCCAGCGTTAAACCTTATTCTCCGTTAGAATTACAAGGAAGGGATATCTACATAAGGGAAGGCTGTAATTCATGTCACTCCCAAATGGTAAGACCATTCAGAAGCGAAACAGAAAGATACGGTGAATACTCAAAAGCGGGCGAGTTTGTTTATGATCATCCGTTTTTATGGGGATCAAAAAGAACGGGTCCTGATCTTCACCGTGTAGGCGGAAAATACTCAAATGTTTGGCATTATCTCCATATGGAAGATCCGACGCAGATGTCACCCGGATCAATAATGCCGAGATATCCATGGCTGCTCACAAATGATCTCGACACAGCTTCAACTTCATCAAAAATTTCAGCTATGCGTTCACTCGGCGTACCGTACGATGAAGGGTATGAAATAATTGCAAATAAAGATTTAATTGATCAAGCAGAGGCAATCTCCGATGACTTGATGAATAGCGGGGTTATTATTGAACCCACAAAAGATATCATTGCTTTGATCGCTTATCTTCAAAGACTCGGGACAGACATCAAAGCTCAAAATGTACAAGGGAATTAATTGATATGATACGTGACGTTTTAGGTTCAATGGAAGGTGTTTCCGGTTACGCGATTTTTTCTTTAATTCTGTTCATGGGATTTTTTATCGGACTGATAGTCTGGACAATGAAAATTGATAAAAATTATTTGAATAAAATGAAAATGCTTCCATTCGAATCGTTAAGAAATAAAAACAATGATAAATTTGAAAAAAATTCAGAGAAGCAAAATGAAAAATAAAATAAAGTTATTTGTATTATCATTTGTTCTGTTATTACTTTCATCATCAAATATTTTTGCTGCGGGAGATGCTGAAGCACAGCTTTATGCAGTGATGAAATGGATGATCGGAATTACGATACTTCTAGTATTGCTTGTTCTTTGGCTGGCGCTGGTTTATTCCGAGAAGAATGATTTAACCGGACAAATATTCCTTGCCCCTCTTGTAAGATTCAAGAATTTCATGACCAAAACTACACCTATAGAAGATGAAGAAAAAATTCTGATGGCGCATGAGTATGACGGAATCCGCGAATTGGATAACAAAATTCCACCGTGGTTCAGTATTCTGTTTTACGGCACAATTGTGTTTGGAATTATATATATGATCAATTTTCATATAATAGGAAGCGGGAATGTGCAGGCGGAAGAATATCAGCAGGAAATTCAAGCAGCACAATTACAGCGGGAAATATTAATTAGAACGGGAGCCTTCATTAATGAAGAAACCGTAAAAATGGAAACAAACGATGCCGCTTTACTTAGCGGAAAAGATATCTTCATGAAAAATTGTGCCGCATGCCATGCACAAAACGGGGGCGGTTTAGTCGGTCCGAACCTAACGGATGAATATTGGATTAACGGGGGCGGAATCGTAAACGTGTTTAAGGTCATCAAATACGGTGTACCGCAAAAAGGTATGATTAGTTGGGAATCCCAACTAAGTCCAAAAGAAATACAGGAAGTTGCCAGCTATATTTTAACGCTTCAGGGAACAAATCCCAGCGGAGGCAAACCGCCTGAAGGTGAAAAATGGGAAGAACCTAATTCCGAGCAATCTGAATTAGATCAAAGTTAGTTTGAGATAGGATATTATGGTTGAAGAAAAAAATGAAACTTTTAGGGATTCACTAGCTACAGTTACAAAGGAAGGGAAACGTATTTGGATCTACCCTAAAAAGCCTTCGGGTAAGTTTTATAATGCCCGGATAATTGTTGCAGTAATTCTTTTAGCATTTTTATTTGGCGCACCGTTTATTCAATTTAACGGTCATCCTTTTATGCTTCTGAATGTTCTTGAAAGGAAATTCATTTTATTCGGCGTTGCATTCGGTCCGCATGATTTTCATTTATTCGTACTGGCAATGATCACCACAATTGTTTCAATTTTTCTCTTTACGGTAGTTTACGGTAGAATTTTTTGCGGCTGGGTTTGTCCCCAAACCATATTTATGGAAATGGTTTTTAGAAAAATTGAATATTTTATTGAAGGGGATGCAGGCAGGCAGAAAGCGCTGAATAACTCTCCATGGAATACAGAAAAATTTCTAAAAAAATCAATCAAGCATATTGTATTCTTTTCACTCTCAGTTTTAATTGCGAATACTTTTCTGGCGTGGATAATCGGGAAAGATGAGTTATTTAAAATTATTAACGACCCGGTATCTCAGCATACCGGGGGTTTTGTTGCGATGCTGATATTTTCAGGCGTCTTCTATTTTGTCTTCGCTAAATTCAGAGAACAGGTTTGCACGCTAGTTTGTCCCTACGGAAGACTGCAGGGTGTTATGCTTGATCAGAATTCGATCGTTATTGCTTATGATCATATCCGCGGCGAACCGCGTGCTAAAATTAAAAAAGATATAGACCAAAGTGATAAAGGCGATTGTATCGAATGCGGTCTGTGCGTTGATGTTTGTCCGACTGGCATTGACATCCGCAACGGAACTCAATTGGAATGTGTGAACTGTACGGCATGCATCGATGAGTGTGATGCCGTCATGGACAAAGTTAACCGTCCGCGTGGTTTGATAAGATACGATTCAAAAGAAGGAATTGAAAATAGAATTAGGAGAATCTTTACGCCCCGGTCAATCTCTTATACTATAGTTCTCGTTTTACTTTTAGGATTGACTTCTTTCTTACTTGTAACAAGATCGGATGTTGAATTGACAATCCTTCGTACACCTGGATTGATGTACCAGGAACAGCCGGATAATAAAATAAGCAATCTTTATGACTTAAAAATCGTGAATAAAACTTTCAATGAATTTGATGTTAGGTTGGAACTTCAAAATATGGATGGCGAAATTACAATTATCGGCAGCGATTTAAAGATTGAATCACAGGAAGTGGAAGAAGCAAAGTTCATGATAATATTGAATAAGAATCAAATTAAAAGAATGAATACACCGTTAAATATTGCGGTGGTTACCGATGATAGGGTGATTGATGTCGTTCGAACTTCATTCTTAGGAAAAATTGAATTAAAAGAAAAAGAGAAAGAGGAGAAATAAATTGTCCTGGGGTACAAGAATTGTTATAGCCTTTATATTATTTTTTATACTTGTGGCTGTTGTATTTACAATCGCAAGTTCACAAAGAGTTGACCTGGTTACGGAAGATTATTATGCAAAAGAAATTGAATACCAGGATCAAATTGATAGAATGACAAGGGCGAATGAATTGTCTGAGCAGTTAGCAATAAATTATGACGGAAGCAGCCTCCTTTTTTCATTTCCCAAAACTTTTATTCCTGCGCAGATTGAGGGCAATATACATTTTTACAGACCTTCGGATGCAAGAGAGGATAAGCAGTTCCCGATTAAATTATTAGAAAGTCATGAGCTAAAAATGAATGGTGGAGATTTTTCAAAAGGATTATGGAAAATTAAGGTCGATTGGTCGGTAAATGATATCGAATATTTTAACGAAAAAAAATTAATGATAGACTGATGGATATTTGGGCAGGATTAGCAATAGGGTTTTTCGGAAGTTTTCATTGTGTCGGGATGTGCGGTCCTATCGCAATTGCGCTCCCCGTATTCACTGATTCCAAATGGGTTTTACTTTACAGTCGCATTCTATATAATCTAGGTCGAGTTATTACTTATGCAGCAATCGGTGCGTTGTTCGGTCTATTTGGTAATCGATTGGCGCTTGCAGGTTTTCAGCAGGATATATCAATTTTTTTCGGAGTTGTAATAATTCTTTATGTTATCCTTCCTCGAAAGATTAAAACAGCATTTGCAAAAACCATTATCTATAGAGCGGTTAGTGATTTTGTAAAAGGTTCATTTCAAAAAGTAATGAAGTACAAATCTTCATCCTCTCTTTTTGTAATTGGGTTACTAAACGGACTGCTTCCATGCGGGTTTGTTTACGTTGCATTAGCCGGAGCAATGACAACCGGGGATTTTTTATCCGGGGCTGGATTCATGGCGCTGTTCGGTTTCGGTACTTTCCCTATAATGCTTGCTGCTTCTCTTGCCGGTAAATTTATTAATGTTAAAATCAGACAGAAAATCAATAAGCTCATTCCTGCATTAGCAGTTCTGCTTGCCATGCTTTTTATATTACGAGGATTGAGTCTCGGCATTCCTTATATAAGTCCCAAACTCTCAAATTTTCCGGCAGCGGAACAAGAAATTAACTGCCATTAATTTCATTTGAAAATTTTTGAATAAGTTTCAACAAATCATTCTCTTCAATATAATTTTCGACCTCACTCAATTTTATCCACAGCCGGTCCCGGAAATCTTCATCCCATCTTTCAAATACTTTTTTTACTTCCATTGGAAATACTTCAACAGTACAGGTGCCGCCCCATTTATCATATTTGTAAATACCAACCGGTTGTTTTGCAACATTCCCGCTTACCCCGGCTTCCTCAATTGCTTCTTTTAATGCCGATTCACTAGGCTTCATCCCGTCTTCAATTATTCCTTTTGGGATTACCCATCTCTTCTTCTTTGCACTCGTGATAATCAATATTGATATCTCATTGTTTTCAATCTTGTAAGGAATTACCGCCGATTGATTATAAAAATAATCCGGTTTCTTACTCATTTTTTTCTCAATTATTTCGGGAATTATAATAAACTTTGTGTGATTAATACAAATTATATTTTTGTGATGTTTTATCGAAGATCACAATAAAGATTGCACTCAAAATAATTCATTAAGTACCGATGAATTTGTAATGATTGTTATTTATGAACCTTATCTTTAATTTGATCTCGCATAAAATCAATTAATTATGTACAAAGATATAAATCATAAAATATCCATTGCTTGCATTCTTATTCTTTGCACGCAAATCCTAATAGCTCAACCGGGAAGATCAACCGGAGAAAAACTAGCTGAAGACGGCAAAATTTTTCTTGAAGACGGCATTTCCTACTTCACCTATCCGCTTCAAATGGATGCCGGGGAGTGGCTTTATCCGGGAGTTATTTTCAGTGGAACTTATTTACTAATGCATACTGATCAGGGAATAAAAAATTCCATCGGCAGGAATACTGTTAAAACTCTCAACAATGATTTCTGGGATTATCCAACAAGATTAGGAATTGTTCAGTATGCAAACATCGGAAGTTTGAGTCTTTATACAGCCGGCTTGTTGAGCGGTGACGATGAATTACGCCGCGTTGGAAGATTATTATTCGAGAGTCTTTCCTATTCAGGTTTATCAGTAATGGCATTAAGGATTGCCGCCGGAAGAGAACGACCTTATTCAGAGAAAGGTCCCTGGATGTTTACCGGTTTCACGATGGATAATGAAATTCAATCATTTCCATCCGGACATACAACCGTCGCTTTCGCAGTAACAACAGTACTTGCGGAATATTACGATACATTTTGGTCGCGATTAGGATTTTATTCACTTTCTGCATTAACTGCTTATGCGCGGGTGTTGAATAATCAGCATTGGTTTTCCGATGTAGTCTTCGGTGCGTTGATAGGTATTTCAAGCGGTGTTCATGTAATCACACGCGAAAGAAGAAGATTGAAAATTACGGCAGACGAACCGGCTTTGTTAATCTCTCCTTTCCCAAACGGTATCACGTTAAATATTAAGTTGAATTGAATATGCAGGAAAAACAATTAAAGGTAACCCGATATCATTTTCTTTATTATATTTCACATTAATTAATAAGTCGGCTGAGTTAGTTATGTCAAATGAATTAATACAAAGCGTAGAAGATCATGTAAGAAAATTATTCAAAGAGAAGTCCCCCGCGGAGAATGTGTTCCACGATCTTGCTTACACTCTTGAACAAGTGGATACCGCTAAGGATTTTGCGGATAAAATGAAATTGTCCGCCGATGATAAAACAATAATTTTAATTTCCTCGTGGTTTCTGAACACGGGTTATTTTGATAAAGCCGAAAATGTAAATTCAGAAAGCGCTGATTATGCAGAAAAATATTTAATGGATAAGAATGTTGATTCCGTAATAATTGATAAAGTAAAATCAGCAGTCCTTGCTGCAAGCAGAACCGCATTACCTGCTTCAAAACTTGAAGAGATTATTTGTGATATCGACAGTCAATATCTCGGACAAAAATCGTTTGAAGAGCGTGGTGAATTGCTCCTGCTGGAATTTGAAAAACGAAACAATAAATTTCTTCCTGATATCGAATGGCTGGAATACATTATTAATTTATTCACGAGTAGTAAATATTTCACAAAATTTGCAAAAGAAAACTACGGGGAGCAAAGGTTAGCTAATCTCTCTAAAATTCAAAAAAAGCTGAAGAAGAAAATTAGCAAGAAAAAGAATCTATTAATCAAAGAGAAGAAAATCGATTTAGAGAAAAAGAAGCTGGAGAATAAAAAAGAGACCGGTAAAAAAGCCGAACGCGGAATTGAAACCATGTTCCGTAATGTGATGCGGACTCATGTAAGTTTCAGCGCACTGGCTGATAATAAGGCTAATATAATGATTAGCGTAAATACATTATTGCTTACCGCCATTATTGCCGTGCTTGCAAGAAAGCTTGATTCGAATCCACATCTAATTATTCCGACAATTATTCTTACCGTAGTGAGTTTAACTACTTTAATTTATGCCGTTCTTGTAACCAGACCGCAAATAAATACGGGAGTTTTTACCAAGGATGATATTCAAAATAAGAAGGCAAACTTACTGTTCTTCGGTAATTTTTATAATATGAATCTTGATGACTTTTCCTGGGGGATGTGGGAAATGCTGGATGACCGGGATTATCTTTACAACAGTATGATAAAAGATTTTTATTTCCTTGGACAGGTTCTCGGCAAGAAATATAAGTACCTTAGAGTTTGTTACAGTTTATTCATGTACGGTTTAATTCTATCCGTGCTGGCGTTTGCTGTTGCAATTGCACTGTATCCTTATGGCACTTCGTTGGGACCAATAATTGAGTAATATATGAAAAGATTAATTTTAGTAAGACATGCAAAATCGAGTTGGAAAGATCCCGATCTGGCAGATTTTGAGAGACCGCTGAATAAGCGCGGTAAAAGGGATGCTCCTTTGATGGCAAAATTGATTGCCGAGAAGGGAGAAAAACCTGATGTTTTAATTTCAAGTCCCGCACTAAGAGCATATACAACTGCCCGGGAATTTGCTAAGCAGCTTGATATCAAACCGAAGAAACTCATTATGGATGAAAATATTTATGAAGCCGGCGCCCACGAATTAATGGGACTTGCACTTAAATTTAACGACGAACATAATTCCGTAATGTTGTTCGGGCATAACCCGGGCTTGACTTTATTGAACAACTATCTATCCGCACAAAGAATTGATAACATCCCCACATGCGGTGTTGTGTGTATTGAATTCGAAATCGACTCATGGAAAGAAATCAAAATTGAAAGCGGCAGAACCCAATATTTTGAGTACCCGAAACTGCATAAAAATTGATATTAGTTTTTGAACATGGGATAGGTGAAGAGTGAACGTTGAAGGGTCTAGGGCAAAGCACAGAGGGCAGAGAGAAAAGCGAAGGATGAAGAGTTGTTTTTGAAAGAGAGAAAGGTGGAATGGGTAAAGCGGGATGGGTAAAGCGGAATGGGTAAAGCGGAATGGGGGAAGCGGAAAATAACTAATAAATATCAAATTACAAGGAACAAAAAGCAAATAATTTTCAATGATCAAGAAACAAATATCAAAAGGCAAAAAGCTTAGGACATAGAGCAGAGAGCAAATGGCGAAAAGCAAAGGAATAAAACTCGGGTAACAAAAACAAGTAGCAAGAAACAAAAAGCAAAGGACTAATAAATCTCAAATAACAAGTAGCAAGTATCAAGTATCAAGTAGCAAGAAATAAAAGAAAAAAAATCCGCCTTTGGCGAGATCTCGCTTTGCGGACAAATAAATCACAAAAACCCCACCTACGCTGAAATTTATGTATGAAATTTTGATTTATTCAAGCTTCGGTGGGCAGGCCCGTCTCTACCTATCGGTAGACAGGTTCGTCAAAAACCGACTTCGCCGTGGCAGGCAGAAA
>JAIOZI010000075.1 GCA_021740785.1 Melioribacteraceae bacterium | reverse complement strand
AAAATGAATAGGATAGTTTTAATTGTTTTTTTCATTTACTCCTCATTTCTGCTTATTCAAAATTCATTGGTCTAAAGCTCGAATGTTCTGCTTATTCATTTATCTAAGCCCTCAAAAGTTTGTGTGAGAATTGTTGAGCCCGTCTGCTCGTCAGATTCCGATCGTCAGATTCCGATCGTCAGATTCCGACGTAGGTTGTCGACTGTCGAACGAAGGTTGTCGACTGTCGAACAGATGGGCTTTACACTTAGCATTTTCACATAAACCAAAAAGAACTGAGCTAATTTGTTCTTTTATTCCCGGATGTGTTGAAGCAATACTAAAAATAGGATCGTACTCGGGTGTTGGGAATCATTTATTTGCATTCCTGAGTAGCGATGTTGCCGCATCGCTACTCGATTTTTATTTTGTCTGGTGGGCTCATTTAAAACCTCCTTGTATTTTTAGTTTATTCTTTTACCTATTGTTATAGCTGCACTTTGATTGTCGAATCCCACCGCAGCTATAATGTTGTTTTTTATTATTACTGAGAAAAAGATACCGTAGTTCAAACCAGCTTCATCTAAATAACTGTTCCATCTGATTCCATTAAAATATAGCAATTCACCAAATGCACCTGCTGCTGCAATTTCGTTAAATTCACCTCCACTGATTCTATACAGAAGGTAATTGCTTGATATATTTAATGGTTCCCAGATTTCTTCGTTGAGGTTATTTTTTTGAAATTTACCTCCTGAACCAACGACATAGTATTTTCTGTTAGACTTAAACCATATGCTGCTTAATGGCCAATTTGCTCCCTCAGCTTTTAACTGTTGTATCTGGTTTTCTTTTATTTTTAATATTACTCTTTCTGATTCTCCACCGTGTAATATATTTCCTCCAACAGCCAATATCTCCCACTCCCCGATTTCTTCATTAAAGGCTCCATAGATATCATTTATATCTAATTCAGTTCCGCTTGATATCTTCTTCCATTCTTTGCCGTTGTAATGTGCAATGTTTCCTCCGTTGCCTACTGCATATAAATTATTACTGCCACCGCCCCACATCTTATTGATTTGCCATCCATCACCATTAGGTTCTAATGGAAATCCGTTATTGTGTAATGAATAATTTGCACCGTCCCATTTTATGGTACCGTCAAACCATACATCATTCTCTGAAAATGCAAAAACTGTTCTACAAGCCCAACCACCATAACCACCAACCTTCTTTAACTCCCAATTTGTTCCATCCCAATGTACTGCGTTGTACGAATTGGGGTCTGGATTACCAAGCGAATCATTCATATAAATTTCCCCAACCGCCCAGATATCGTTTTCGTTTATTATAGCCACATCGTTTAAATAACTGCTGCCAGCGCCTGCATCGCCAAAAGTAAATGTCTGCCAAGTAAAATTGTGGCTGGTAGTATCCATTGTTCTAATCGTTGTTGAGGTTGTTACTTTATTTGTATTAGCAGCTAGTTCGACTTTATAGGTGTAGTCTGTTGATGGAGAAAGTGAATCAACATAAATCATTGTATCTGAAGTTGTAAGAATGCCTTCAAAAACTATTCTGTCCCCGGTTTTAATTTTTACTGTAGGATTCACCGGCGCTGCTGCGCTTAATTTTAACCATGCCTCTGTACATGATGCATCGAGTTCAGTCAATTGTACCTGCATATTTTCTTTCGGTTCTGTTGTATCACAGCTTAATGCCGTAAAAAGCAGCAGGCTTGTAATAAAAGCAAGCAGTAAAAACAATTTGATTTTCTTGCTGAATAATTTCATTTACCCTTTCTCTGCTATTTTGTTGATGAATATCCGCATGCTTGGAACCGCTTCCCAATACAAATATTGATGGTTAAGGCATGGTTACTAACGATCTAGAAAATATGCTTAAAGACCCTCTTTAAATATTTATATCAATTCCAGCAGTTAAGGAATGATAAGTTCCGTTAGTACTGAATAGTCCATGATATTTTTCATTTAAATAACTACTTAGTTTATACGATATAACCAATCCGATTGTTTTATTTACCGGGATAAAGAAACCTCCACCTACACCAAGAGCAAATAGGTTTTCTCTAATGCTTTTACGAGTGTATAATATCGGATAATATGCATTAATATCTCCAGTTTCTTCATCGTAAGTTGTCCTTTGTTCATAAACATTGTAAGATAAGGACGAATACCCAATCTCGAATTTAAGGAAAGACACAAAAAGTTTATTTGTATAAAAGTTCATTCTGCCGCCAAGCATCAGCGGTATTAGTTTATGTTCATCTTTGTTATATGTAAAAAAATACGCCTGACCATATCCCCCGCCGATTCGTCTATTCAGCAGGTAAACTAATTTATTCTTATCCCAAAGTTTATATCCAGCATTCGCATAGAGAAATAAATTTTTATTTAGTTTGTAATTATATTGAACGGAAATTGAAATTCCGTCTTGCGAATTTAAGGGTGAAACATACCCGCTGTTAATTTGAATTGAATGTGAATCTTGTGCCGACAATGTTAGACTAGACATCATCAGTATTGCAATATGCAAAAAGGATTTTGCTTGTTTTTTCAGTACGTCCATTTAGCGCCTCATAATTTAGTTCAATAAATAACATTAATTACTTTTTATTCTTAGTCCCCCCCTTGCAATAATGTATTAAGAATTCATGCGCCTAATCCTTGATTTTTCGTGAATAGCAAATAGCATTTGATGATGGAATTAACTTCTATAAATATTTGGGAGTGTGTTATTGATCTTGGTATAACGGATACTTTCCTTAAACATTTATAAGAAACTCAATCAGCAACTAAACTATTAAATTTATAGTTAATCTATTAACATTAACCCAATATTTCAAGTTATAAATTCGTTCACCATTATTTTTATTGAACCCGGATTTTCCATTCAGAAAATCTGCCCTTCTCAATTAATCGCTGGAACAAAGGAAAGGAACGGTGGATGAATGGATGTGTGGACGAAAGAATTTACGGATCTTCGAATTAGCGAATTGACGGATTGTCGAATTTGCGGATTTGTGCCAACCTTCGCCAAGGCTGCGGTTGGTAAAAATTAACGGATTTGCGAATTTGCTGATTGGATGATTGCAGGATTGCCTACGCTGAATATTATCGTTGAAAATATAGTCTAATTATAGCTCTACCTCCGGTAGACAAGTTCGGCAGTGACAACTGCCTACGCTGAATCTTATTAGATGAAAAAATGATTTAATAAAGTTATGGGAGTTAAAAGTGTATGATTGCAGGATTGGATGTTTGCATGATTGATTTTTTCGTTTTGTCTTAATTTTTATCCTTTGAGTTTCACCCCGTTATTTCGTGTTTGTTTTTCAATAGTCAATTGTCAGTTTTAATCACCGTAGCTTTGCGTAGGTGATAGTCAATATTCAATTCGTCCGACCTCAACTGAAAGCACTGAGAACCACTGAGATTTTTTCCCTACTTTGCGTTCGCTGCGCCGTTGCGAGAAATTTGTTTTGAGGGAATTTGCGGATAAACGAATTCCGAATTAGCGGATGAATGGATGACTGCCTACGCTGAATATCATCGTTGAAAATATAGTCTAACTCTAGCTTCGGCAGTTGCAACTGCCTACGCTGAATATTATCGTTGAAAATATAATCTAACTCTAGCTCTACCTCCGGTAGACAAGTTCGGCAGTTAAATTTGGATGATTGCAGGATTGGATGACTGCATGATTGCATGATTGATTTTTTCGTTTTGTCTTAATTCTTATCCTTTGAGTTTCACCCCGTTATTTCGTGTTTGTTTTTCAATAGTCAATTGTCAGTTTTAATCACCGTAGCTTTGCGTAGGTGATAATCAATATTCAATTCGTCCGACCTCAATAACTTACTAACTCAATAACTATCAGGGGATTGACGGATTGGCTTTATCACTTTTTTCCCAAATTAAATTTTTTCCGTTCGTGCGGATCAAGATACAGTTTCCTGAGTCGAATGGATTTTGGCGTTACTTCAACCATTTCATCATCTTGAATATATTCAAGCGCTTCCTCTAAACTGAATTTAATTGCCGGAGTGATTTTTACCGCTTTATCTGCACCGGAAGCACGCATGTTGGTTAATTTCTTCCCGCGCTGAACATTTACTTCGATATCATTCTCTTTATTGTACTCGCCGACTATCTGACCTTTATAAACAACATCACCCGGATCAATAAAGAATTTCCCTCTGTCTTGAAGTGAATCGATTGCGTAAGCGGTTGATAGTCCGTCTCCCATAGATACTAAAACACCATTGGTAGTTTTCCCGATTGATCCCTTAAAGAATTCGTATTGATAAAAACGGTGATGCATTATTGCCTGTCCCGATGTTGCAGTTAACATTTTGGTACGGAGACCCATAATTCCACGGGACGGAATATGAAATTCAAGTTTGGTCATATTCCCCTTGTTTTCCATCTTAATCATTTCACCCTTTCGCTCACCGACCATTTCAATGACTTTCCCTACAGATTCAGCGGGGACATCTATTACCAATATTTCAATCGGTTCGGCTTTCCTGCCGTCAATTTCTTTATAAATAACTTTCGGTTCTCTTATCTGCAGCTCATAACCTTCGCGGCGCATATTTTCAATCAATATAGAAAGGTGAAGAATTCCCCTGCCGGAAATTTTAAATGCATCCGGAGAATTAGTTTCTTGAACTCTTAATGCAACATTGTGTTCGAGTTCTTTGAATAGCCTGTCGCGGAGCTGACGGGATGTTACATATTTACCTTCCTTACCGTAAAATGGTGAATTGTTAACAGTGAAGGTCATGCTGATTGTCGGTTCATCAATTGCAATTATCGGCATAGGTTCGGGATTTTCAGCATCGGCAATTGTATCACCGATATCAATATCTTCAACGCCGACAATGGCGCAAATATCCCCGGTTACAACTTCTTCTACTTCCATTCTGCTCAACCCGTCAAACACAAATAATTGTTTCAAAATAACATTGAGCACCCTTCCGTCACGCTTAATTATAGAAAGTTTATCAGAGCGTCTTAAAATTCCTCGGAATACTCTGCCAATCCCGATCCTGCCAACATAATCGCTGTAATCGAGAGTTGTGATCTGCACCTGTAATGTACCTTCATTTACCGGAGCCGGCGGAAGATCTTCAATAATTGTATCGAGCAGTGGATTTAAATTTTGCGGTTCATCCTTTAAATTCTTTACTGCCCAGCCATCACGACCGCTTGCATAAATTACCGGGAAATCGAGCTGATCTTCTCTGGCATCAAGTTCGATAAACAGATCATAAATTTCATCGAGTACTTCTTCGGGTCTGTTATCCGGTCTATCAATTTTGTTGATTACAATAATCGGTTTTAGGTGCAGGCTTAAAGCTTTCTCCAGCACAAATCTTGTCTGCGGCATCGGTCCTTCAAAAGAATCGACAAGAAGCAGAACGCCATCCGCCATTTTTAATACCCGCTCAACTTCACCGCCAAAATCTGCGTGACCCGGTGTATCGATCAAATTGATTTTAAAATCTTTATAAGGAATACTGATGTTTTTTGATAGGATTGTAATTCCTCTTTCACGTTCTAAGTCATTTGAATCTAAAAACCTTTCTCTTACGACCTGATTTTTTCTAAATACGGCACACTGTCTCAATATCTGATCAACGAGAGTCGTTTTGCCATGATCCACATGTGCAATGATGGCAATATTTCTAATATCCTTCACATCTTCTCCTAATTTCAAAAAAATAACCGGTGAAATAACACAAATCATACCTTTAGATGCAAGCAGTATATTATTTTTGTTCTGCCGGTACTTCTAAGATGAATAAGATTAGAACCGGGAAAAAATAAGTAAATTAAATTCCCGGACAAACCTTTTCGTCAATATAAGCATTCTGATATGCGATATCCAATCACTAATTTAATTAGCCCAGATTTTCCATTGGAAAATCTGCCCTTCGGGCCGACAATTTGTAAGTTGTGAAATATCAAGTACTTCGTCATATAGAAATTTTGGTATTCGTTAATTAAGTAAAATATTTTTCTTACAAATTGTCGGGGTTAATCCCGCGACATAAAATGTTTTATGAGCAACCAGCGACAAAAATCATTTCCATTGAATATTTTTGGATTAGTTTTTAAATCCTACAACAGTAATGCTGAAAACACCTTTCAAATTATTTCTATATTCATGAATTGCTTCCGGCGAGAGATATTTTCTCAGCAGATCATCCGGCAATTCAATTTTTTTTGATGTTTTGATTTCAACATTAGTAAAGCCCGCTTCTTTAATAACATCAATGTATTCTTCCTGATCAATTGCCCCGGAAACACATCCTGCATACAGCTCCGCTGATTTACGAAGCTCTTCCGACATTGAGCCATGTATTACGATGTCCGAAACGCAAAAGTGTCCGCCCTTTTTTAAAATTCTATAAATTTCGCTGAATGCTTTTGACTTATCCGGAACAAGATTAAGCACACAGTTGCTGAGGACTACATCGGCAAGATCGGATTCAACCGGCATCTTTTCGATATCACCCAAAACAAATTCAACATTTTTGAATCCGAGTTTATCATTATTTCTATTGGCTTTATCAATCATTTCTTCGGTCATATCCAAACCGATCACCTTACCATTACCGCCGACAATTGATCTGGCAACGAATACATCATTCCCGGCGCCGCTTCCGAGATCAACAACAGTATCGCCTTCATTTATTCCTGCATAGTGTGTCGGGATTCCGCATCCTAATCCCAGGTCGGCATCCGGCTCGTAACCTTTTTCATTTGTGTAGTCATCTTGAAAAATGCTGTAGTCGACATCCGCGGGTGAATCACCGCAGCATGAAGTTGGTCCGCAGCACCCCGAGCCTTTCGATTGAACCGCAATTTCGGCATACTTTTCTTTAACTGTTTTCTTTATTTCGTTTGGTGTTTCCATTTTAATTCTCCTTTTTTTTTAACAACAACCAATGGTTGTGAATAATTTATCAAGCTGCTTTTTAGCTTTAATTAATAATTTATTGTCAACGCAATAGCAGACTCTCGGTCCGTCTATTTCGCCTTCTATTAAACCGACACGCTTTAATTCTTTCAGGTGCTGCGACACAGTTGCTTGAGCAAGCGGAAGTTGATCAACTATACTTCCCACCACGCATGAATTAAGCTCCGTAAGAATTTTTAAAATTTTTATTCTAGCGGGGTGAGATAAAGATTTACAAATATCAGCAAGCCAAACTTCATCTTTTGTAAAATCATCTTTTTTTGAAACAGGCATTCAACACTCCTTAAATCGTTCATCGTAAATATACGATAAATGAAAACATGCGTCAACTATTTTCTTTGAACTGACCCGCAATAATTTCTAGTGTTTAAAGAGTGCATATTTTTTTTTATTATGAGATTATTAAAAGAAATCTTTGGAGAGGGATATGAAACTTCGACTACTACTAATAATTACTATGCTTTTCGTGATGGTCTCAATTGATTATGCTCAAACCGGTAAACCTCAATACCTGATTAGAACTGAAAGAGCCGATACTGTTTTAGGTTATATGACAATTGAATTATTTCCCATAGTTGCGCCGCTGCATTGTGCTTATTTCGACAGCTTAGTGAATATCCAGTTTTATGATTCAACAGCGTTTCACCGTGTTGTGCCGGATTTTGTAATTCAGGGCGGCGATCCGAATTCAATCAGCGGTCCGCGTGATACATGGGGAGAGGGAGATTCAACACAGGCTACGATTCCGGCTGAATTTTCTGCAGTATCTCATTCGAGAAGTATAATCGGCGCTGCTAGAGATGAAGACATCAACAGCGCTAATTCTCAATTTTATGTTAATATTGCCGATAATACATTCCTTGATTGGAACTATACCGCATACGGAAAAGTAATTGACGGAATGGATGTCGCGGATTCAATTGTTAGTGTTCCGCGCGATGCAAATGATAATCCTATCGAAAAAATAGAAATGTTCATCTCTAAACTGGATACGAATTTTACCGTGCCCGATGTACCGATTTTAACATCACCGGAAGAAGAATATCAAGCAACTCAAAATTATGTTACACTTGAATGGGACACAGTCAACGGTGCTGTAATGTACCACCTTCAAGTTGCAACGGATTCGGAATTCAATAATTTGTTTTTAGATGACGATGTAAGCCGCAATACTTTTAATCTAACTAATATTGAATCAGGACAAATAACATATTACTGGCGGGTTAAATCGAATAACGGCGGCAATGAAAGCGAGTTCTCGGATAGCAGAACATTCATTACTAGGATCGCTGCCCCTGAGTTGTTGCAGCCTGATAACAGCTCCACGGATATTTCAATCACTCCTACTTTTATCTGGCGGAGTGTTTACGGCGCAGCTTCATATAGATTTACAATTGCTACAGTTCCTACATTTGTTTCTTCCCAAGTAGTTTATGATACTACGGCATTTGTTGATACAACGATTTCTCCTATTACACTGGATGGCTTAACGAAGTATTATTGGACTGTGAAACCCTCGACCGATACTTATGATGGACCTCAATCAAGAGTCTGGAACTTTACAACTGAAGAAGTTGTGGCGGTGAATGATAATGAATCAATTCCCGTTAAATATGAATTGACTCAAAACTACCCGAACCCGTTTAATCCTAGTACATCAATAAGTTTTCAATTACCGGAACCCGGTTTTGTGAGCTTGAAGATTTTTGACGTGCTCGGAAAGGAAGCAGCAGTATTGATAAATAAAAATATGAATCCGGGATATTACACTGTTCCTTTTTATGCGGAAAACTTATCAAGCGGGATCTATTTTTATAAGTTAAGTGCGGCAAGTTACTCAGCGGTAAAAAAGATGCTGCTTCTTAGATAAAATTTTTTATACTTTAGAGCGGGCAGTTTGTCCGCTCTATCCAGTTCTATTTTAGGAAATACTATACTACTCATTATCAACTAAAGGTTGGATTAATCCTATACTTCTTCAGTTCTTTATCAAGCTTTTTTGCATTTCCCGTAAACGAATCGAGTAGTTTCCAAAACTTTACGCTGTGATTTTTTTCAATGGTATGAGCAAGTTCGTGCAGTATAACATAATCAATCAAGTGATTTGGCAATTGCATCAAGTGAACTGAAAAGTTAAGATTGTTTTTATTAGAACAACTTCCCCACCGGGTTTTGATATTTTTCAATCTGATGTTATTGTATGATAGGTTTAATTTTTCGGCAAACTCTTTAACTCGCCTGGGAATATATTCACTCGCTTCCTTTTTCAATGCTCGCACTATACTCCATTTTATCACCGACTGCATTCTATCAGAATTATGCTCCGTGCCGATCGGGAAATTTATTTTGATCTCAGTTTCATTAATCGAAATCAGATAATCATCACGCATCTGCGGAATTAATTTTAAAACATGATTCTTTGTTACTTTTTCATTATCACTAAAAACCGTTTCATGTTTCTTTTCAACAGCATCAATTTTTCGTTTCTGTTCTTCAATCCAGTCTTGTTTGGAATCAACAAACTTTCTGGCTTCTTTCAACGACACTCCGTAAGGGACTGTAACGCTCACACCTCTAAATGGTTTTACGGAAATGCGCAGATATTTTGCTCGTTTATTTTGTCTGTATTTTATTTCTGCGTGGTTCAAAAGGGATCCTTTTTTGTCGGCAAAATATAACATTTTTCAATATGACTGGGAATTACAGTTTTACATTAAGCTGCTCAAATATGTTGATTAAAAAAATTCCCGCTGTCCTATAAAAACCAAACAGCGGGAATAACGGGGAGACCCTAATACAACAATAGGAAAAGACACAAACTAATTATTGACAAAGATCAATGTTGCTCTCTAACGGCACTTCCACATAGTAAGGAGAACCTTCAACCGTGAATTCTTTTTCATAGTATTCACCGTCATAAAATACCCTAACCGTGTACGTACCGAAAGCCAGGCATTCAATATGCATAAAGCCATCTTCAACCGTACCTAGATATTGCCAGACACCGTTCTTTAATAATTCAATATCAATCGTTCCCTGATCGAGTGTGTTTCCGTTCGGGCAAACTGCTGAAACATATACATCAATCGGTTGATATTCACACGGGCATGCAATATCAAATACAACCGGATCGCCAAAACATAAATCATCAATAATATATTCCCCGGATAGGGGTAGATTGCCGTAATAATAATCCGACCATGTTTCATAAAACTTAACATAAACAGAAACATCTTTAGGCGCCCACAATAATGTAACTTGATTATCCCACGGAGTGTAGCCGGACATTACATATTGATCTGTTGAAGTTAGATATGCTCTGAAATATAAATAACTATAGCAATCGGCTAAATTTAATATTATTGTTCTTCCCATGTAGCATGCATTATAATGGTAATCCAGGTTCCACCATGAAAGGTGCATTACATTTTCCTTAACCACTTTCAGCATATTGGCTTTTTCGTGAGACTTCGTAACAGTATAATCTCCTTCATAAGCCCAGTCACCGTTCTCCTCATCATAACTCCACATTGGGATCTTTTCACCGGGCTGAATTGTGTTGCCTGTATTCGGGTTCATTACTTCAGCCGGGATATCAAATTCAACCGTAGCGGTTCCGTTCTCAAAAGTTTCAACAGGTGTTCCGCCTACTGTAATATCAATAGCTGTAAATCCAGCTGTAATGAATACTTCCTTGCCTTCCGTATCCGTCTCAACTTGGAAACCGCCTGGGAATCCGTCAAGAGCAGATTCACTTCTCGGATCATAGTAAGAAACAGATGTCTCGATATCACCCGTTAATATATTACCAGCCTTATCCTTTAATATCGTGCCGGCGGGAACACTTATGCTAGACGTTGGCTCTGTAGTCGGCACATCGCTCGAGCTTAAATTTATATCAGTCGAAGTTCCCGCTGCGCCCCCGGTGGTTCCGGTGGCTTTTTTATTAGTCGATACTCCCGCCGGCTGTGCTGCTGCATCCGAACTTGTCATAAATACCTGGAAAGGATTTCCTTTTGTTTTAGTAATTGTAAGAATTTTACTTGTGCTGATGTACTTATTGCTTGTACATACGAGTTTTACTTCAACGGGATTTGTTGTAGATGGTATTACACCATCTTGAATGGCAAAAAACAAAACCCCGTTCTGTGTGCTTGCTTCAGTAATCGGTTCATTTGTTGTCGAGATTACCTTATCCGCATCATCCCCGGCAAACTTTACATTGATACCAACCGGAGAATCGGAACCGATTTGTGCCCCGGTTTTGGTGTCCAGAAATTCAACTCTAACCGTAGTTGTACGCGGAATGTTTTTTACTTTTACCTTCAATCCCTCTGTAGGATTTTTGAAATCACACCCGGAATTTAAAAGGGCTGCAAAGGCAAAGACAAATATCAGCAAGAAAGTAACATGTAGTACTTTTCTATTCATTTCAGCCCCCTAAAATTTGTAAGTTAATCCAAGTGAGAAAATAGGATACCATTTAAACCAATTTAGATTCTCTTCGATTAATGGTCCTTGATCGGCAGACGGTTCAAGCAATCCGTAAGCGCGCATGTCTACTGCCGGAGCGCCTTGGTAAAAAGTACCGACGTCGAATGTGAAACCCAAACCGCTTTCACCTGCAGTGGGATTTCCGAATCCGAAACCTAAATAAGGAGCAACTTTGTTGAAGCGTAAATCGAGATAAAGATCGCCGAGCTCTTCGGGACCGTAAGTATCGCCGCCGACTTGACGCGTAACCGTTGGAGTTGCCGTTACATCAATTGTATTTAAATTGATAAACAACCCGCCGCTTAATCTGAAGCTGCTTGACTCGAACGGAAACCAATCTGCCAATGCAGAAATTGATGCTAATGATAAATCAGCAACAAACTTATAATCTTCACCAGAAATTATACCTGAATCATAAGAATAACTGAAAAGCGAAGCGCCTAATCTGGCATTAAACTGATCACCGAATGATCTATATCCTTCAACAGATATTCCGATGGTACTCATTTTAATTGCCGCTGCGTAGTTTTGTGAAAAAAGTAGGGAAGGAAAAACTAAGAGAAGAATGAGGAGAAGCATTTTTTTCATACTGCCTCCGTAATAAATTGATTAATATTTATTCTAGAATATAAACTATAATCAAATTTTGCGGTGTAATAAAAGCCCTTGTGGGAGAAAATAAAGTATTTTTATTTTAGGAGCAATAAGTTTTTTAGAAATCCATTTAAATAAATCCGGATTGTGTGCTGCGTCATAATTATTTAACCCGTCGGATAATTGCAATTTAACTCCAATTGCTGCGGACAAATTAAAAAAATGCCCCTCAATCGAGGGGCATTGAACAAGACTATTTCATCTTGCCGGTCAGTTGTTTTATGCTGGAGTACCAGCTAAGGCGTAACCAGCAGCAACTAACAATTATCAACTTACGATTTCCCAAATTAAAATCAAGGGTGAAATCGCATCAATTCTTTCAAAAATTTTTAAACCAATCATCAAATTCTTTTGAGGGAATTTCCTTTAAGCTAATCATCAAACCGGGTGTGTTTTCTTTCATGATGCCAAGCATTCTGTCGGCATATTCCGTATCCACATAAGTTTTTATTCCCGAAGTGATTTTTTGATGCCTATTCAAAACGGCATAAAAATAATAGATCACGTTGGCTGCGATGATATTAATTTTCTTTTTTGCTGAAGGATCATTCAAAAACTTCAATAGATTTTCGACCAAATATTGATGCAGCCAATTGAGTAGTTCAATGTTCGTCATAATGCAAGTCTATAAAAAATTAGGCGTGAAACTCAATACCACCCTTCTGCAGTTTATCGATTACAACTTTTGCATCGAATTCATGAAAGGTTGGTTCTTCGGATTCCGAATGCGAGGAAGTTAATCTGATTTTATTTTGTTTAGGATATAATTCAATAATTGCCGTATCATTTAGAGCAATTTCAAAAATACTTTTAACCTTTTCCGGCAAAACGCTGGCATAATAAAAAACAGTTCTTTCACCTTTTTCGTCCGCCATCTGAGATAATATTTTCAACGCATTTTCAAACATAATATTTCTGTATCCGAGCGTCATTTCCATAGTATTTAATCGGAATCTGAATTTGGGTTATTCTCTATTACAAATGAATTTAAAAAAAGTTCGAAATGTTCCATCAATCTATTAATATCGTTCCTAATCCAATCCTCATCTTTCTGTGAAACTCCTATATCCACAACGGTTGAGAGTTCGTAACGTATCTGTAAAGTGATAAATTTATCATTGACGAATAATTTACTGTTTCTTGCAACCGAAGTTTTTTGAAGTGTTCCGATTACTTTTATATCGAATTTTTTATCTACAAAAATCGGACTTTGATCCAAAATCTCTCTTATCAAATCAAGATTTATTTTATCTTCCAATTCATAGATTGCGGTACAGTATGTAACAAGATCCTTTAACTCGCCGTTAATAATTACATTCTTTTTCATATTTATTTTCTTGTATTAATGACCTGAGCTCCAAAACCCGGCAGAGCATAAGAGCAAGCTAATAATTAATAATATGAATTGCCGGATGATTGATAATTTTTAACAATTTTTTACATTTAAGCCGCAATCACTCAAGTATAAAAAACACATCACTATAATGGTATTCGTTCTGTTTCTCATAATTGGAAATCCTAATTTTATAATGATGCGATGTTCGGATATCCTTTGGGATTAACCATGTTTGAGAGCCGTCGTTTTTAGTCTTAGAGCTTATTGTCATCCGGTGTTCTGTTTTTTTATAAAGCTCTACTGTAACATATTCAACGAATGATGAAACTTTCCACTTGATCGAAATCTCCTGTCCCGGTTTAAAAATATCTCCCACTTTCGGAGCCAAGATAGCTATCTGAGGCTCAACATAGAGATCGGGACCGGTTCCTTCATAAGTTTCAGCTGGAAGTGGTCGGCTTTCACAGCTTATTAATATCACCGTGAAAATTACTGTCAATAAAGTGTAAACTATTCGTTTCATAAAATTAACTCATCTTTTGTTCATCAATTATTACTAAACAATTTGCCAATATATCATGCAGCGCTTGTTTTTTTTCAGTGAAAGCAGCCATTATGTAACCAATATTCAGAATTAACCCGGATAATATTTTACCGAAATACCTCCCGGTTGCTTTGCCGAATGAAATTCTATTTCCGAGAGTATCCGTGACTTTTATTCCAAGCGCCATTTTACCTAATGTTGCCTGCTTTGTTGATGATTCCATTAATGCGTAATAAAGCCACTTAACTATAACCGATACAATAATCATTGCAACTATGACGAAAACTAAAATAGTAATAGCCGCAACCGAAACTTCATCATCGTAACCGGTAAAAATAGTTGAGGTGTACTTTTTGAATTCATCGCCATCATCTAAAGCGAAAATACTGAATCCAAAAATTATCCAGAAAGGAAAAAACAATATAAATTGAACTGCACCGATTATTAATTCATCGATAATCAGCGCGACAAACCTTCTCCAAAATCCTGCGTATCTGACCTCCATACTTGCTCCGCTTGTGACACAGACTAAAAATAGTAATTTATTCTTGAAATATAAAGATAGAACTAAGGATTATTCAAAATTCTGCTGCGGCTAATTAAAAATCAATTCCTTTCCTACTTCAGCAGCGGAAACGCTTAATTCATTTTTTCTTGCCAATAACTTTCTTCCCATCCAATTTATTCCATCTTCTTCACCATGCACTAATATAACGGAACGCGGTTTCAGTTTATCGATCATTTTAATTAGATCTTCTCTTCTGGAATGGGAGGGAAAAGAAAATTTTTGAACGCCACATGAAACAATACATTCTTTTGAGAAATCTGTGAGCTTTATTTTTTCTCCACGCGATGAATTAGCAATTTTAAAACCCGGTGTGGATTCATCCATATACCCGACAATAAAAATTGCAAACTTTTTCATGTTCAACCAAAACTTTGCCATTTCAAAAGAAGCGGTTTTTTCGAGTAACATTCCACTCGAAACCAAAACAATTCCATTTTTATTATCGAAGTGATTTAGATTTCTAATCGCCGAATGGTTTTCCTGAATTACATCACTAAACAGAAAATTCTTATTTTTTCGCCGCGTAGTGAATCTAAATTTATCATACATTTTAAAGTAAGCTCTCATCAATCCGCCGGTGTAAATTGTAGAATCGGTCAGCCTGCCTGCAATTATTTCGCCGGCAATAATTCCCAGTAATTCTTGGGATTTACCTAATGAAAATACCGGCACTAAAATCGAACCGCCGTCAGCTAAAACCTTGTTTGTTTCTTTCACAAAACGTCTGACTTCAGTTTTTAAGTCAGGCAAGTTTCTCGAATCGATCGCACCATAGGTTGATTCAGAAATAAGAATATCGATTTTTTTCTCAGGTAAATCTGCAGGCGCCAAAATTTGCTGAGTAGAAAAATTTATATCTCCCGTATAAAAAATTGTTTTTTCACTCGATTCAATAAGCACTGAAGCTGAACCGAGAATATGTCCCGCATCCCAAAAACTTACTTTTATCGTACAGCTTGATAATAACCCGGAAAGTTCAAATTCCTCCCCGTAATCATAATCGATAATTGATTTTACAAGCATGTCAACTTCATCATTGGTATAGGGAATCATACCGGGATGCTGATTCATTTCTTTTTCCAAAATACCTGCTGCATTATGCAGTGCGATAGAAGCTAACTCTTTTGTTGCTGTTGTACAAAAAATTCGTACATGCGGGTGAAGTTTTATCAAATACGGAATTGCGCCTATGTGGTCTTGATGGGCATGCGAGATAAACACAAAATCCAAATCTTTATCTTTTATTAAATCGAAAGCCGGGAGGCTGTCTTTACCTTTTTTACGCGGGTGAAGTCCGCAATCCAACAGAATACCTGTTCCGTTAAGGTTGAGGTAAAACGAACTTGCTCCAACTTCCGAAGCGCCTCCCAGGGGAATAAAGCTAATCATTGATCAGTGAAATTCGTAATCATACTTAATATACAAAGCGGGGCTGCCGAGTCCGTCATACCTAATTTTTTCCGAGAGTAACCCGCGCTGATTATACATATACTTAAAGCGGTACTGCAATCCCCCTGCTCCGTCAAACATTTCCTCCATCGTCAAGTCATTGTTTTCATTATACTCATACTTATGTATGAAATATCCTGCATCCTTTTCGATTAAATTTCCGGATTCATCATAGGCATAATTGGTTGTATCAACAGTTAGGTCAGGAACCGATTTAACTTTTTGAATCAACAGGTTGTTATCATCATAATTATATTTTATTTCACTACCGCCTTTCAAATCCGGTGTAAATATTTTCTCCAAAACCACCAGCGAATCATCATATATGAATTCTTCACGCGTAACAATATTATCAGAAGGATCTCTAACTTCAACCGATTTGAGCAATCCGCTATCGTTATATTCGAATTCATAAATGTTATTACCGCGTTTTTTCAAATTTAACTCGGTCCTTTCAATTTCATTGCCGTTATTATCGAATTTTGAATTTTGCTGAAACTTAGTTGATTCAAAAACATCTGTGCTCGTTTTTTCAATTACATTCCCGGCTTCATCATATTTATAAGTCCATTTCAAATCAATGCTGCCGTCGGACTTATATCTAATATGTTCGATTTTATTTCCATTTTCATCGTAGTTCACTTCTTCAATCAAATATCCTCTATCACTAATCTCCCCGTTGCTTTTATAAAAATAAGAACGCGTATACCGGGTCTTAACTTCATTCTTTCCCGCTTTTTGCTCTTCCTTATCTTCCTGTGTAATTAAATGTTTTGCAATTTCTTTTTTCTTTGCAGCCGATTTATTTTCTTCTTTTTCCGCGCTGCAGCTTATTATAAAAATTGAAAAAATTACAGTGAGAAAAAAGTATCTAAGATATTTCATTATTGCTGCCTTTAGTTTTCTTGAATAATAATGGTTTTATACAGCGGTAATCATTTAAAGGTTGCCGAGTTTACCAAGTCTCTAAGTCTTTCTCGTTCAAGCTTTCTTTCCCGGTAAAGTTGAGCAATTTCCGCTCCAATTAAAAACAAAATCGACGAATAGAAAATCCAGAATAATAAAACTATTACCAGTATAAACGCGCCGTACATTTTATTAATCGAAAGGAAATTAGAGACATAATAACCGAACAACGTTTTGGCAACTTCCCATAGAATTGTTGCCCATAATGCTCCGACTAACGGTACACGTTTACCGAGTTTGTCGTACGGTATAAGTTTATAGAATAAGAAGAACATGAAAAAAAGAATTATCAGAGATGAAATTGAAAGTATAGTTTCAAGCAACTCGCTTATTCTGAGGAACTGTAAAAACTCAACTTTATCGGCTGCATTTAGGAGAAAATTTGTCATCGGAAATACAACTGTTAAAAGAAGGATAAAAACAATAAGCAGTATCACCATTCCGAAATCTCTCAGCAATCCTATCCATGCACTTTTTTCAACTGCAACACCGAAAATATTATTTAATATTGTTCTCATGCTGCTGAATAACCAGGTTGAAGTAAAAAGCAAACCGAACGCTCCAAAATAACCGACCAGGGTTTTATATTGAACAACTTCGGGAATTCTTTTCATAATAAATGTTTTGGCATACTCGGCGTATTGAGGATATGGAATAACGGTATCAATTAGATTTGTAACCTGTGTTTCGATCGACTGAACATCAATAACATTACCTAGGATTGCAAACAGTATCAGCATCATCGGAATCATGCTGAGAATCAGTGAATAAGCAATTCCGGCTGCAGCAAGAAATAAATGGTGCTTATCGATTTTTAAAAACAACCCGCCGAAGTAATGAGAGATAAATTTTGTAATTCTTCTGAAGTGGTCGGGAGAAATTATAGTCGTTATTTTCCTAAGAATACTAAACCGTGACATTCATCTTTCTCGATATTGAATTAAAATACAATTCAGATAGTTTTTCCAAATTAAAACTATACTTATCATTCACAACCATTTTATTTCCGCCTGTCTTACCGATTAATTGATACGGTACAAATCCTTTTGATGGGATTTCTTCAAATTTTTCTTGATTGCCTATCGTTACACTTATTAATATTCTTGACTGAGACTCCGAGAAAAACGTAAAATCCTCTCTGCCGATTACCGGTATATTAACCTTCGCTCCTATCTGATTCTTTTCATTACCGATGCAGCATTCCGCCAAAGCTGTTATAATACCGCCCTCAGAAATATCATGCGCTGAATTTATAAGTTTTTTATCTATCAAATCCAACACTAATTCTTGCAGATCTTTTTCATCTTGTAAATCAATTCTTGGTGAATTGCCTTCAACTAAATTGTGTACTACTTTTAGGTATTCACTTCCCCCAAGTTCTTCGTAATCAACACCGAGTAAATAAATTAGATCATCTTCTTTTTTGAATTCTGACGTGGTAATATTATCAAGATTTTCAATCAAACCAACCATCCCGATTACCGGAGTCGGATAAACTGCAGAATCGGGACTCTCATTATAAAAGCTCACATTGCCGCCTGTAACCGGAGTGTTGAAAAACTCACATGATTCTTTCATACCTTCAATTGCTTTCTTGAACATCCAGTAAACTTCGGGTTTGTACGGATTTCCAAAATTCAGACAGTTAGTTATTGCCAGTGGAATTCCACCGGAACAAACAATATTGCGTGCCGATTCCGCAACTGCAATCTTCGTACCCACTTTTGGATTTAAATAAACATATCTTCCGTTGCAATCAGTTTTAACTGCGAGAGCTTTATTCGTATCTTTAACATAAATTACTGCAGAATCACTTCCGGGTCCCACTATTGTATTTGTACGAACCATTGAATCATACTGTTCATAGACCCATTTCTTTGAGGCTATATTCGGTGAGGATATCACCTTTTCGAATGAATCTTCAATTGACTCAGGCAGAGGCAGTTTACTGAAATCATATTGATGTTTTTTTGCCAGGTATTCCGGTTCCTTCGTATCTCGAATATAAACAGGTGCACCGCCGCCAAGAACTAAATCATAAGCGTACATTTCAGCTTTCTTTTCGCCATGATGATAAATTTCTAAAATTCCGTCGTCGGTAACTTCACCGATTATCTCGCAATTCAAGTCCCACTTTTCAAATGTTTTTATCACATCCTCTTCATGACCGGGTTTTGCAACAACCAGCATTCTTTCCTGACTTTCAGAGAGCATAATTTCATAAGCGCTCATATCTTCTTCACGCAAAGGCACTTTATCAAGATTTATCTTCATTCCGGCTTCACCTTTTGCACTCATTTCAGAGGTTGAGCAGGAAATTCCGGCAGCGCCCATATCCTGAATCCCGACAATCCAATCATTCTTAATAATTTCAAGAGTTGCTTCAAGTAAAAGTTTTTCTGTAAACGGATCACCGACTTGCACCGATGGTCGTTTTGCTTCGGACTTTTCAGATATTTCTTCCGACGCAAAAGTTGCTCCGTGAATTCCGTCACGACCTGTCGCCGAACCCACAATCATTACTTTGTTACCTTTTCCTTTTGCAACTGCCGATGCTACACGATCTGTATTGACTATTCCGACAGCCATTGCATTAACAAGCGGATTTCCCTTATATGATTCATCAAAATAAACTTCGCCGGCTACAGTCGGCACACCGAAACAGTTTCCGTAATCACCGATTCCCTTTACTACTCCTTCAAACAAATATCTTGTGCGTGCATCATCAAGCGAACCGAAACGGAGAGAATTCAGCGCCGCTATCGGTCTTGCACCCATTGTAAATATATCACGCAATATTCCTCCTACCCCGGTTGCCGCTCCTTGATAAGGCTCAACTGCAGAAGGATGATTATGACTTTCAATTTTAAATGCTACTGCATAACCGTCACCGATATCAACCAAACCAGCGTTTTCCTCACCGGCGCCAACCAACAATCTCCCGCCGCTTCGAGGTAACGTTTTAAGCAATGCAATCGAGTTTTTATAACTGCAATGCTCGCTCCACATTACGCTGAAAACACCCAATTCAGAAAAATTCGGTGTTCTTCCCAATCTTTCTCTTATCCAATTAAATTCTTCTTCCGTCAATCCGTGCTCTAACGCTAGGTTAAGCGTAACTTCAGGTTCCTGCATTATTGAAATCCATTTATTTTTATAGGAAAAGTAAATATAACACTATTTCTTAACTGATGAATTACCCATATAAAATTCATTTCACAAATTTAAAATCGAATTTTACCGGAAATTATTATTTTATTGGGAACGAATTGACGGACTACTCGTCAAAATAAATGCGACTTTTTAAAAACATACACAAAAATAAAATGAAAAACTTACTACTACTTTTAGGAATTTTTATAAGCAGTATTTCTCTAGCTCAACAAACACAGGTTACCGGGAAAGTATTCGATTCTGCCACTCGCGAACCACTGCCCGGAGTGAATGTAATTATTATTGAATTGGAAAATACCGGGGCAGCGACAAATATTAACGGTGAATTTGAGATTAACGTTCCAGTCGGTAGTTATTCAATTAGAGCTTCTCTTGTCGGGTATACCCCGGTTGTAAAAACAGATGTTATTGCAAAATCGGGACGTGAAACCAACGTGCTGATCGAACTTTCCGAAACTGCCTTGGAAATGAATCAAGTTGAAGTTACGGCAGATTATTTCGATAAATCAATTATTGAAAATGATTTGAGTACCGTAGTTTTGGGCGCTGAAGAAGTGAGACGTTCACCGGGATCATCTCAAGATTTTCAGAGAATTTTACAGGCTATGGCTGGTGTTTCATTCTCAACAGATCAGACGAATGAACTGCTCGTCCGAGGCGGTTCACCGGATGAAAATCTTACCGTTTACGATAATATGGAAATTCACTCAACCAATCATTATCCGAATGAATACAATTCCGGCGGACCAATTAATATGATTAACGTGGATTTAATTGAAGATATTCAGTTTTCTACTGGAGGTTTTATCTCAAAATACGGTGATAAACTCTCTTCAGTTTTGAGCGTTAAAACTCGAGAAGGTACACGCAACCGGCTATTCAGCGGTAATGGCAATTTGTCGATGGCAGGCTACGGTTTAGTAACAGAGGGAAGAATTAATGATGGAAAAGGGTCGTGGATTTTATCAGCGAGAAACAGTTATATAAACTTGATTGCCGGTTCGTTCGGGTTAACTGCTGTTCCATATTACTATGACGTTCAGGCGAAAGCAGTTTATGATTTATCGAAACAACACAAACTTTCTTTTTCGGGAATTTACGGAAATGATAGAATTGATATTGAAGGAGAACCGGATATTGAAAATTTGAGTATGGCAAATCAATCGGATTCAGTTGAAGTTGAGACGGTTAATGTTCATCAATACCAATATGCAGCGGGATTGACATTGAAAAGTTTATGGAGTAAAAACTTTTATTCGCTTATCACATTATCTAAAAATAATTACAACGCCGATGTTGATGTAAAATATGATTACACGAAACGCAATTATGATAGCACCGGCGAGGTAAATTCGACTCAAACATTAAGTTCGCGAAGGGTTTACCACAACATTAACGATAACGGTGAAACCGCAGTGCGTTCTGAGTTTGTCTGGAATATAAATAGCACTCACGAATTAAATTTCGGAGGCGCGTTGAAATTCATTCAATTTCAAGATCAAACATTTGCCGATGCCGACACAGCGCGCTTTGATTTAAATGGCGACGGAATATTTGACATCCCGGGACCGGATATCCTGGTTGTTCGTCCTGCCGCAAATACTTATTACGACTTTTCATTTTTCGAAAACAACAAACACTATTTCTACATAAATGATAAGATAAAACTCTTTAATGACAGGCTTATTGTTAATGTTGGTTTGAGATACGATCATTTTAGTTACAGTAACCAATCGAATATTAGTCCGAGATTCTCTCTCTCATATTATTTGATACCGTCTCTGACAAGTTTGAATTTTTCTTACGGTGAATTTTATCAGACACAAGCTCTACCATTATACGGCGACCGGTTTCAATCAGCTATTAATAAATACTGCTAGTCTGCTTAGGCCAAGTTGCTAATATTCGTTATGTTTGTATATGATTGCTCAAGAAAGATATCCAAAAGATTTTCAGGAGTTTCTTCATCAATTCAAGACCGAAGACGATTGTTGGAATTATCTTTTTGAA
>JAIOZI010000074.1 GCA_021740785.1 Melioribacteraceae bacterium | reverse complement strand
CTGCCCTTCGGGCCGACAATTTGTAAGTTGAGAAATATCAAATACTTAGCCATATAGAAATTTTGGAATTCGTTATTTGAGTAAAATATTTTTCTTACAAATTGTCGGGGTTAATCCCGCAACATAAAATGTTTTAATATAACATTTTATGAGCGGCCAACGGCAAAAAATTTATTTCCAATGAAATCTTTGGGATTAATTCAAATAACCGTCCCCTGCAATTATATTTTTTACGGTCAAATTTTTATCAATATATTCTCCTACTTTCAACAAATGACCGTACAAAAAATTTAATCGCTCAGATTCACTTTGTATTGATAGAAGATTTTGTTGCTGACGAATATTTAATCCTGCTTTTTCGGCAATTTTAAACGATTTATAATTCGTCTCATTCAAATTATTCCAAAAATTTGTACCTAAATCAATGTTCACTTTTCCGATGATTTTATTCAATAATTTTTTTGTTTTTTCAAAAACATCATTATCAAAATCTATTATTCCCGAATCTGCAAATGTTTGGGTTTCGCCAACGAAGTAACCGTCATTGTGCATAGTTTTGCTAAGCAAAAAAAATCTTTCGATTCCGTGAATAACAATATCCATTCTTCCGTTAGCATATCTTTTTGTTATTTCGGCAATTTTCACATAACAACCGATCTTAAGTATTTCAGTATCAATTTTGGCTACTATACCGAACTTTTCATTATTCGAAAGGCAGCGGTTTATCATTTTTTTGTACCGCTCTTCGAAAATATGCAGCGGATACTCCGAACCGGGGAATATCACTAAATTGAGAGGGAATATTGGTGTTTTCATTGACATAATTATAAAGATAATAAAAAAGCCTGGAAATATAAATTTATTGCCAGGCTTAAAATCTATTAACTGCTTCAGAAATTATTTTGCGTCAGAATATCTCTTAGCAACTTCATCCCAATTAATTACATTCCAAAATGCAGAGATGTAATCAGGTCTTTTGTTTTGATACTTGAGATAATATGCATGTTCCCAAACATCAATTCCAAGAATCGGGGTTCCATTTTTATCTACTAGGTCCATCAGAGGATTATCTTGATTAGGAGTAGAAGTAACGGCTAAGTTTCCGTCCTGTACAATCAACCAAGCCCAGCCGGATCCGAATCTAGTAGCGGCAGCATTCGAAAATTCCTCTTTAAATTTTTCAAATGATCCGAAAGTAGAATTTATTGCTTCTGCAAGTTCACCGGTTGGCTCGCCTCCTTTATTCGGTCCCATAACTGACCAGAATAATGAATGATTATAATGACCACCGCCATTATTTCTGACAGCAGTAGAATATTTTGAAACATCTTTCATCAGGTCTTCTAAAGATTTTCCTTCTAAATCTGTACCTTCAACTGCAGCATTTAATTTACTTACATATCCTGCATGATGTTTGCCGTGATGTATTTCCATTGTTCTGGCATCAATGTGTGGTTCCAATGCATCGAATGCATATGGTAACGCAGGTAATTCGAATTTACTCATAATATTTTTACTCCTTTTAATTGATTTATTCATAAAATTATTTGTCATTCCATCTAGTTTATTAACCTGACCGGCTAATGGAATTAATCCTAGTGATAATAAAAAATTTCGTCTTTTCATGATACCTCATGTCTTATTATAAATAAGGTGCAATTAAACGCCAAAAGATTCACCGCAGCCGCAAGTTCTCGCAGCATTCGGATTATTAAACACAAATCCCTTCCCATTTAAGCCCCCTGAAAAATCGAGAACTGTACCGCTGAGATAAAAAAGGCTTTTACCATCGACTAATAACTTAATACCGTTTATTTCAATTTGAGTGTCACCTTCTTTTAACTCGGAATCAAATCCAAGTTTATAAGTCATCCCGGAACAGCCGCCTCCTTGAACTCCTACTCTTACAGCATAGCTGGAATCAAGATCACTTTCCTGCATCAATTTTTTTAACTGAACAACTGCTTCGTCTGTTATGTCTATATCATTTTGTAAAAGGGTGCTGTCGCTCATGGTTATCCTTTCATATTATTTCTACTTTGATTTTTCTTCAGATTCTTCTGTAACATTTTCTGTCTTTAAAAAATTCACTTTCCATGCGTTCCCCGAAATTTTTATGAATTTATTATCGTTTTCAAGATGCTCAGCGTAAGAATGAGCTAATCGTTCTGCTAACGGGTAGTCAATATCAATATCTTTCTTTTCAAAATAGCTGCGTATTCCATATTGCAAGTCTCTCAAAAAAATATTTGAATTGAAGAAGATTGGATATTTCTCTTTCATAAATCCAAAAAAAATATCTTCATTTGTTGTTAGTTCTTTTAGATGATCCATTTTATTCTCTATTTAATTTGATTGAATGATTTCTTCCATTGTGGTATTGCTGAATAATAAATTTATTTTGTCCTGAATTTGTCCTAAAGGACCTCTCAAGCAGCACGTATCGAATCTTCCGCAGTCTGATGCACTTGGATTTTGAACCATACAATCGGTCAACTGAATTTTTTGATCCAAAGCTTCAATTAATTTGGTAATAGAAACTTCGCTTAGCTTAGATTTCATTGAGTAACCGCCGCGTGTTCCTTGTTTAGACTGTATGATTTGTTCTTTCATCAATTTCTGTAAAATCTTTGCCAATAAATCAAAAGGAATATTAAGCTCATTCGAAATTTCTTTCGTGCTTATTGATCCTTTATGGCTGTTTTCATGGATATATTTAACAGCCAATATAGCATATTCAACTGATTTTGCAATTTTTAACATATATACGACTTAATTAGTCCGATATAAAATTATATAGAAAGAATTAAAAATGCAAGCGGAAATTTTTATCGGGGATTAAAATCCCAATAGGGAAATGGAGTTCTTGGCGAAAGTTACGATTGGAGTAAAGTAAACGCCAAAAAGCAGGGTCGGTACGAGTAGAATTAGAATAAATAAAATTTGTCCGGTTGAAGGAAGTATTGCATCTTTTGGTGAATCCGATTTCTGTAAATACATATGTTTAAGTACGCGAACATAATAGTAAAGCGAAACCACGGTATTCAATAGAGCAATAATAGCAACGGCTATCATTTTAGCATCAACCAATGCAATAAAAATATATAATTTACCTATAAATCCGGCGGTAGGAGGAAGCCCGGTCAACGAAACTAAAAAGATGGCGAGCGAAACACCCAAAAACGGAGCGGCGGAACCGAGTCCGGTATAATCGTCAATTTCTTCGCTACCGGTTTTATTTGCGATAAGCATAATAATATAGAATGCACCGAGGTTCATTAATGCGTAGAAAACGAAATAGATTAATATTGCTGTAAGTCCTTGATCAGACATTACAACTAAGCCGAGTAGTAAATATCCGGCATGTGCAATACTTGAGTATGCAAGCATTCTCTTTAAATTATTTTGCCATAGCGCAGTAAAGTTACCGAGAGTCATAGTAAATATGGAAATGATTATCAATAAAGCCTGCCAATCGAATGCATTAATCAATTGCCAGTAACCATCGGGAGATGTGAAAGTAACAAAAGTAGTTTTGATTAGGCGAATTAATAATGCAAATCCGGCAGCCTTACTAGCAACCGATAAAAACGCTGTAATAACAATGGGAGCGCCTTCGTATACATCGGGAGTCCAGAAGTGGAATGGCGCTGAAGAAATTTTATATCCAATCCCGGTGAAAATCAATATCATCGCAAAGGAAACTGTAATAAGGTTAAGATTAGGCGCCTGCAGAAGGGGATTAATCAAATACAAATTAGTTGTACCGGTCATTCCATAAATAATGGAAATGCCAAATAACATTAACCCCGATGAAACACCTCCGAAGATCAAATATTTCAATGATGCTTCACTGTTGCGGTCTCGTAATTTTGTGAAGCCTGCTAATACGTACGAAGATAGTGAGAGTAATTCCAGTGCAAGATAGATTAAAATCAGATCGCTGGCTGAGACTAAAATAATCATGCCGAGAATCATTCCGAAAATAAGAGCATAATATTCACCGAGCCGGTCAAAAGTTTTCTGTATTTCTTCGGATGAGAAGGAAAAGAAAACAATAAGAATTGATACACATACAACGAACAACTTGAAAAAGCTTCCGAAATTATCGACAGTTATCATTCCAAAATTATTTGCGGAACTGCTTGTTGCAAAAGCAGAACCTTCAAATGAAAATTGATCGATAATAAAGAAACCGGCAACAGCTAATCCGGCAACTGCTAGATAGGGGATTATTCGTTTATCATTGTGAAATATTAAGTCAAACAGCACAATAATAATTAACGCAGCCGAAATTACTATTTCAGGTAATATATAACTCAAGTTTTCCGTAAGTAGAGATGCATCCATTCTTAAAATCCGCTTAATTGCATATTTTGAAAGCTAACAGCAACATAATCAACTAATGTATTTACCGATGTATTCATTATATCCAGCATTGCCGAGGGATAAATTCCCAAGAAAATAATAATTATTGTAAGCGGAATAAACATTGCATATTCACGTTTATCTATATCTAATAATTTATTCCATTTTTCAGGTAATGTACCGAAGAAAATTCTCTGAAGAGTCCACAACATATAAGCGGCGCCGAGAAGAATACCCAATGTTGAAATCATTGTTAGTACCCTAATGCTTTCCTGACCAAATGCGCCGACAAATACCAGAGCTTCCGAAACAAAACCACTTAAACTCGGCAGACCAATTGCAGCGAAAAAAGCAACTGTAACAAACCCGGTGTAAACCGGCATCTGATTTGCCAAACCGCCGAAATCATTAATACCGCGGGTGTGAGTTCTATCGTAAATGACGCCGACTATCAAGAAGAGCATTGCAGTGATAGTTCCGTGGTTAAACATCTGGAAGACAGCACCGGCAATACCGGTCGTTGAGAGCGATGCCATTCCGAGCAAAACATAACCCATGTGAGAAATTGATGAATAAGCGATGAGTTTTTTGAAATCTTTTTGTGCAAGTGCAACAAGCGCACCGTAGATAATATTAACCATTCCGAACAAGGCGATATACCACATAAGATCGCGGGTGATATCCGGAAACATCGGGTAACTAATTCTCAATATTCCGTATGTACCCATCTTCAATAAAACGCCGGCAAGAATAACACTTATTGGAGTTGGCGCTTCAACATGTGCATCAGGCAGCCAAGTGTGGAACGGGAACATTGGGATTTTAATCGCAAATCCTACAAACAACGCAATGTATGCAACAAGCCGCATGTTTTCCGGGTTGAAAGGTGATAATATTCCGTCGGGACTGTAATTAGTTTGATCCATCAAGGCGAGCATGTTGAAAGTAAATACTCTTTCGCCTGATGCAATAGTTTCGGTGGCGCTGAAATACAATCCAATCATTACGAGTAAAATGAAGATACTGCCAAATAAAGTGTAGATAAAGAACTTAATTGCGGCATATTCTTTTCGTGGACCGCCCCAAATTCCGATTAAGAAATACATCGGTAGAAGCATCAATTCCCAGAAAATGTAAAACAAAAAGAAATCCAAAGAGACAAATACACCCATCATACCGGTATCGAGAAGCAGAAATAATGCGAAATAACCTTTTAGCTGACTTTTAATATTCCATGAGGACAGAGTAGCGATAAACGAAATAATAGCGGTTAACAATACCATCGGGACACTAATTCCGTCAACACCCATAAAGTAATCTACTTTTACAGTGCCGATCCATGAAATGCCGGTTATCTCAATCCATCTAAATTTTTCAATAAACTGAAATGAGCTTTGTTCAAAGATTCCACCTGCTCCATAATTATAATTACCTAAAAGAATTACTGCAAACACAACTTGAAGCGACGTTATTACTAACGTGGTATATTTTATTGTGTTCGACTGTTCTTTAGGCAGGAACAGAATGATTATCATCCCCAGTACGGGGAGAAATGTCAACAAACTTAGTATTGGAAATCCATCCATTTTTTATTTTGCCTTAGTTCTTATTTTTCTTCAATTACTTAAAATGGTCTAAAAATAACTAATAGAACGATCAGAGAAAAAATCACGAATACTAGATATGTTTGAACTTTACCCGTTTGAAATCTTCTAAAAGTCAAACCAATGAAACCACTGAAAAAAGCTGTAAAATTAACTAATCCATCAACAACGAAAGTATCAAACAGGTCACTCATTTTTGACACAAATTTAGCAAGCCAAGCAGAGCCGTTTACAATTCCATCAATAATTTTTTGATCAAACCACGTTAGCATTTTTGCTAGTCCGAGTGTACCGGCAATTACCGTGGCATGATAGAGTTCATCGATATACCACTTATTAAGAGAGAAATTGTAAAGTGGTTTCATGCTCATTGCAAGTTTCCAAGAATTAATCTTTTTCCATTGATACATCATAAACGCAAGCAGAATACCGAGACCGCCCAAACCAAGTGATAAAAACATTGCCGGGTAATGTGCCGAGTGCATTGCTTCCGTGTACATTTCGGAATGCGTAATGTGATGTTCGGCTGCAGCGGTTTCGTGAGTATCAGTCTGCATGAACTCAAATCTTAAATCCTGAGGTACAACACTTTCCGGAGTTTGGACCCAGCTTGATGCAAACCAGCCTGCATCAGCCGAAATAGGATTAGGTGTGTACCAAATAAAAATTGAAAGCGCACTCAAAACAACCAGCGGCATAGCCATTACAAATGTAGATTCATGTGCATGTTCATACTTGTGCATATCTCTCGGTTTGCCATGGAATGTTTTAATAACCAAACGGAACATGTAGAATGCAGTCATTAATGCAACAGTAAAACCAAATATTGGTATTAACCAATGCCCGGTTAAATTTCCAAATGCAAGTGTTCCGGCAAGAAGTCCGTCTTTACTTAAAAATCCTGATGTTAGAGGAACACCCGATATCGCTAATGTCGAGATCAGAAATGTCATGTAGGTCAACGGCATCTTCTTTCTCAATCCGCCCATTGCCCTGATATCCTGCTCGTGATGCATTGCATGTATAACCGAACCCGATCCAAGAAATAAACATGCTTTGAAAAATGCATGTGTAACCAAATGGAAGAATGCAAATAAGTAAGCGCCGGACCCAACAGCCATCACCATGTAACCTAATTGACTTACAGTCGAGTAAGCTAAAACTTTTTTAATATCATTTTGTGTTAGAGCAATAGTAGCTGCAACAAAAGATGTTACCGCACCGGTAACTGCAATTACCAGCATTGCATCGGCTGTAAGCATTACAAATATTTTAATAAGAAGGTAAACACCGGCTGCTACCATTGTTGCTGCATGAATTAACGCACTAACCGGGGTGGGACCTTCCATAGCATCAGGCAGCCAAACATGAAGAGGGAATTGGGCTGATTTCCCGACAGCGCCCATAAAAATTAATATCCCCGCTGCAGTTAACCATGCTTCACTTCCGAATGGAAGAATTCCGCTCTGCATCTGAGCATAAATATCGGCAAATGTAAATGTATGATAGTTTGCGTACAAAATTAAAATACCGATAAACATGCCGATATCACCGACCCTGTTTACCAAGAAAGCTTTTTTACCTGCATCAGAAGCTGATTTCTTTTCATACCAAAAACCAATTAATAGATAAGATGATAAACCAACCAGTTCCCAGAAAATATACATCATCAATAAATTATGTGTGATTACGATTCCAAGCATCGAAAAGGTAAAAAGCCCAAGATAAGCGAAGTATCTTGTGTACCTTGAATCACCCTTCATATAGCCTATTGAAAACATGTGAACGAGGAAACTGATTAGATTAACTACAACCAGCATAATGGCTGAAACATTATCAATTTCTATCCCAAGTTCTATTACAGTATTACCGAAGAACGGTACATTACCGAAATCAATCCAATTAAAACTGTAAACGATTGATCCGGGGAAGTATCCGATTTTTGCAATCATTACAAATATTGATAGAAGCAGAACTAACAGCATATCAGCAACTTCAAAAAGATAAATTTTTGGATATTTTTTACCAAAGAAGAGGACAACGGCAAATCCTAACAAAGGTAAAAACAAAATCATTGTTGCAATATTTATAATAAGTGATTCCGTCATGTTCTAGTCTTTTAGTTTATCAATTTCATCGACATTTACATTCGCAAACGTCTTATAAATGTTAAGCACAATGGCAAGTGCAATTGCTGCTTCGGCTGCAGCCAGCACAATCACGAATAGGGCAATAGCTTGTCCGTCGTACCCGAAATTTCCGTATTTAGAAAAAGCAACAAAGTTAATATTTGCCGCATTCAGAATTAATTCAATTCCCATTAAAACCATTACAGCATTCTTACGTGTAACAACGCCGTATAAACCCAATGAGAATAAAATTGAGCTGATTACTAAAAAATGTTCTAAGCCTACTGTTATCAATTCAGTTACCTGAAATAATTATTCTTTGTCTTTACGTGCAATGGAAGCCGCACCAATTAATGCAATCAATAATAAAATTCCCAGCAGTTCGAATATCAGTACATATTCGTTGATTAAAATGTATCCGAGATCATAAACTGTTGTGAATGGTAATTCAGCGGGATTCGATTTCCATTTTGTCGTCATCATTGTAGATAAAACAAAAGCGGCAAATAATCCAAGTCCGATTACCGCGGGCAGAACGTGAATTGTGCCCGATTTTATTTCTACGCTTGTAATTTTATTTGTCAACATTACACCGAATAATAATAAGATGAGAATACCGCCTACATAAACCATGATTTGAACAATTGCAATGAAATCAGCGCCGAGCAATACGTACAAACCGGCTACTCCGAAAAATGTAAATAACAAGTAAAATGCAGAGTGTACTATATTTTTAGCAGTTACTACTAAAAATGCCGAGAGCACAGTAATTGCTGCAAATAAATAAAATATGATATCGTAAATGGTCATCTATTTATCTTTATTATCTTCTTTGTTTTCTTCGTTTTCTTTTTCTTTCTTAGCTTTTTCAGCAGCTTCTGCTTTAGCTTTTGCAGCCTCTGCTTTTTGTCGTTCTTTTTCTTCCATAAATACATCGTACTGTGCTGCTTTTTCCTTTGCTTCTTCGTTTGTTAATGTAGCAAATTTATAAACGAGATCATTTCTTCCAAATTCCGAAAACTCGTAAACGTCCGTCATGTAAATACATTCAGTGGGACAAGGAAACACACACAATTGACAGTAACAACACTTTGCAATATCAATATCAAATTTGGTAACCCACAAGGCTTTCTTCTTTCCGTTAGAAGTTTTGCCGAGATCTTCAGTGGGCAGTGATTTCACGGTTTCAATGTCTATACAATCAACGGGACAAGCTCGTGCGCACTGAAGGCAGCCGATGCAATCATCCATATTGACGTATAATCTATTCCTAACTCTCTCCGGGAGCCTTACCCTTACATCCGGATATTGAATTGTAACAGCCGGAACAAACAGGTGTCCGAATGTAATCTTCATGCCAATGAAGATTGTTGATAATGCTTCCCATGTATTTAAAAGATACTGTTTCATTCTATTCTATATTAACGAGATAATTCCGATTATCGTTAAATTAACGAATGCATATGGAATTAAATATTTCCAGCAAATCGTCATTAGTTGATCAACACGAACCCGCGGTAAAGTCCATCTCAGCCACATCTGAACAAATACGAAGAAAACTCCTTTGACTGAGAACCAGAAAAACTGTTCGATCGGAACCAGCCATTCAATCCCGAGTGAGTTTCCTAAATAACCGATAGGTGATTGATATCCGCCGAAGAAAATAGCTGCTGCTATTGCCGATACGGCAAACATATTTGCATATTCGGCTAGAAAGAACATTGCGAACTTCATACCTGAATATTCAGTATGATAGCCCGCAACAAGTTCTGACTCGGCTTCAGGCATATCAAATGGAGTTCGATTGACTTCCGCTAAAGAACTGATAAGGAATATTAAAAATGCCGCCATTGTAAACGGCAGAAGTAAAAACTTTGATAATGAAAAACCGGCGCCACCTAAAACAAACCAATTCCAAAATGAAGAAGTTTGAATCTCACTGATTTCCATCAACGATAATGTACCTTTTCCGTCAACAGTAAAGTTTGCGGAAATCATAACCATTGAAAGAATCACGAGAACTGTTGGAATTTCATAACTAACTATCTGTGCAGCCGATCTCATTGCACCCAGTAATGAATATTTATTATTTGAAGACCAGCCTGCCATTAAAATTCCGGCAACAACCAGACTCGAAATCGCAACTATATAAAAAAGCCCCAAATCGATTCTGCTTCCGATATATGCGCTTGAAAAGGGGAGAGCGGCATAAGCGGCATAGGAGCCTGCAAATACCAATACCGGTGCAAGGTTGAAAAACCTTTTATCAGTTGTATCTGCAACAATATCTTCTTTTTGAATTAATTTGAAGAAATCTGCAATTGTCTGTAAAATTCCATGATATCCGACACGCATCGGTCCCAGACGGTCCTGCATGTGACCTGCAACTTTTCGTTCCAGTAGAACGGCAAATATTACCAAAACAGTTATAAAGATAAGCGGTAAAGACGATGCAATAATAATTGCAATTAATTCACTTCCGAATATTTCTTCAAGTAGTTGATGCATTATCTGTCAATTTCTCCAAGTACAATATCAATACTTCCTAAAATTGCTACTATATCTGCAACTAAGTGTCCGCGGCTTAATTCATCCAAAATCATCATGTTTACAAATGACGGGGCCCGGACTTTAACACGGAACGGATTAAGTGTTCCGTCGCTGATAATAAAATATCCAAGTTCACCACGTGGATTTTCAACCCGCTGATATATTGTGCCGACCGGCGGCTTAATTCTTTTTGGTATTGCCGATTGAACATCACCTTCCGGTATTTGATCTATCGCCTGTTCAACAATTTTTAAACTCTGTTCCATTTCTAGAACACGGACATAAAATCTATCCCAGCAATCACCTACAGTTCCAACCATTCCTTCGCCAACCGGTATATCGAAATCGAATCTATCATATATAGAATAAGGATCATTCTTGCGTAAATCGAATTTGAATCCGCTGGCTCTTAAATTCGGTCCGGTTATACCATAATTGATAGCTGTATCAACCGGCAGAATCCCGATATTTGCAGTACGGTCAACAAAAATTTTATTGAATGTAAGTAAGTCGTTGATTTCTTTAATGTTTGGTCTGAAATATGTAATGAATTCTTTGGTTAATCTCACGAAGTCCGGGTGAATATCATGTGATAATCCTCCGACCCACATATAATTATATAATAGTCGGGCGCCGCATGTCATTTCAAATAGACTTAATATTTTCTCACGGTCCCTGAATAAATATAGGAAAGGAGTAAATGCCCCGATATCTAAACCATAAGTTCCCAGGGCTACCATGTGTGAAGCAATTCTTTGAAGTTCACCCATAATTACGCGGATATATTGAACCCGCTCCGGTACTTCAATCCCCATTAATTTTTCAACACCGAGCACGTAACCGAAATTGTTATACATTGAAGCGAGATAATCCATTCTATCCGTATAAGGAATAACTTGCGGGTAGGTCATCGCTTCGGCATGTTTTTCAAAACATCGATGGAGATAACCGATGTGAGGAGTAACCTTGCGTACTACTTCACCTTCGATTTGAAGCTCTAACCTCAGCACACCGTGTGTTGATGGGTGCTGCGGACCCATATTTAGTACAAGTTCTTCTGTTTTGATAGACATAGCTTACTTAGTATCAAGTATCAAGATGTAAGTATCAAGACACTTTTGAATCAATTCAATGTAATTTGTTTATTAAATTATTTCTAAATCCGTAATTCATTCTTTGTATTTCTCTCAAATTTTCGTCAAGATGAATGAAGTTATCGCTTGATAAAAATTCTAATTCATGTGCGATTATCAGTTGAGTTTCTAATTCGAATGACGAACCATTAGCAATATCCAAAAATCTTATTAAATCTTTATCAGAGTTTCTGCCGCAGCCTTCAGCAATATTTGACGGTATAGATACTGCCGATCTGCGAATTTGATTTGTTAAGCTAAATATTTCTTCTTTTGGAAAACTTTCTGTTTTCCTGTAAACATCTATTACAAGATCCTTTGAATTTTGCCATATTTTTAATTCTTTGAAATTATGCATAGTATCACGCTTTATTTTCTTATGATGTTTTTATCTTGATACTCATGTCTTGATACTTGTGTCTAATAAGGCACCTTCATTCCCTTATAAAATTCGGGATTTTTATAATCTTTTCTTAAGGGATAACTACCTTCTTCCCAATCATAGGGCATCAAAATTCTGCGAAGATCAGGATGATTCAAAAATATAATTCCAAACATATCATAAGCCTCGCGCTCATGCCAATCCGCACATTTCCAAACAGATTCTACAGATTCAACTTCCGGTTTTTCTCTGCCGGTTGATACTTTTAATGTAATCTTATGATTATGTTTTACGGAGTGCAGATGATAATAAACGCTCAGAGTTCCGCCGCTAATCGTATCAAATTCTTGATCATCTTTTACTTTTTCACCGTTTGCGTCATCAACACCGGAAAGATTCATAAGTGAATCAAAGTATAAGTCTTCATTCGTCCTTAAAAACTCTCCGATTTCGTGAATTTTTAACGGATGAACGGTGATAATCGGTTCGACCGGAGTTTCCGTATTAATTTCAATAACCGATTCGCCGAATTTTTCTTTTAATATATCGAATATTTCCTGAGCTTCTTTCATGCGGATTTTTTCGTTCTCAGTGATTCGTTTCTAATTTTTTCTTGCAATTTCAAAAGACCTTCTAATAATGCTTCGGGGCGGGGCGGGCATCCGGGTACGTAAACATCAACCGGAATTACTCTATCAACGCCTTTAAGAACATGATATCCGTGCTCCCAATAAGGTCCGCCGCAATTTGCACAGCTCCCCATTGAGATAATATATTTTGGATCGGGCATCTGTTCGTAGAGTCTTTTAATTCGAAGAGCCATTTTCAGTGTTACCGTACCGGATATGATTATTACGTCGGATTGACGCGGAGTCGGACGCGGCATTACCCCGAATCTGTCAAAATCATAATGCGACGCCGAAGTAGCCATCATTTCTATGGCGCAGCAAGCTAGTCCGAAACTCAACTGCCAAAGTGATGACAAACGCGCCCAATTTAATAAATCGTCTGCACGCGCAATAACGATGTTGCTGTCTGAAAATTCGCTGTCTAATAAACTTTTCATTTACCGATCTTTCTTTTATAAATTATCCGGTCTAATCAGGAACTTCAACCGGGATATTTCTTTTACTTTTTTCTAAAATTTTTGCAAGATTAGGCGGTTTGGGACTGGGTTTCTCCCATTCCAAATCTCCTTTTCGCCATTCGTATGCCATTCCTAATCCCAATATTAATAGAAATATAATTCCAACCAAAAAACCGTAAATTCCATAATCCTGATAGGTTAAAGCCCAAGGAAATAATAAAACAATCTCAACATCAAATATTAGGAAAATTAGGGCAACAACATAAAATCTTATGTTGAATTTTACCCAAGGGGTTCCTTCCGGATTTTCACCACATTCGTAAATGGTGAATTTTTCCTTGGTTGGTCTTGCGGGACGAATTAGACGTGCAACAAATAGCGCTATTACGACAAATGCCGCTGCAAGAATAATAAATACGAGTACTTTTCCGAATTCTGTAAGCATATACCAGAAAATAGTTTTGCAAAAAATAGTAGAAATAGACTCGAATGTCAAGAATTCATATTTTGTGATAAATAGATATCTTCACCTATTATTCACGATCTAAAGAGAAAAAAGTTCGATTATAATTCAAAAATGAAATTAAATATGATTTAGAAGTATTTTATCCGGTTTAATTTTTTCTTTGAAAAATTTTTGAAAAAATTAGTTTTATCAGGTTCGTTCGGTTTGCGAGAATGATCAGATGCCAAATTGAGAGTTTTGGTTTCACACATAAGTATACGTTCTGCCAATCGGGATTGAATTTATTCTTGAAATTGAAGAGCCCTTCATAATTATATGCAAACCTCAAAAATTTCCCTATTCTTTTTATTGATTTCGCTTTGTATGATTCCCCGGTTTCCTTATTTGCTGATGAAAACGGTACTTCACCGAGGGATAGCTGTTTTTTGCTGCTCTTCATTAATAATTGAAAAACATCATAAATTATTGCTTCCATCACGCCAACCGGGGCTCTTTTCCTTCTGAGAAGTAATTCAGTGTGAAATTTATCCATAGAATTAACCGATACAAGTACGGCTGCCAAAATTTCCTTTGATTTGTTCTCCAGTACGAACAGTCGCATATCGCAGGTGAATTGATCGTGAAAAAGATATTTTAATTGGGGCTTTTCGGAATGAACTGTTTGTTTCTTAAAATCGATTAGCCTGGCAGCATTCTTTTCCGAATATTCCAATTCGATTGTGCGCCCATGCTTATGCCCGCGCCTGATTAATTCTTTCAATGATTTTTTTTCGAAATGATTCTCATCAAAATTCAACACCGCTTCTTTACCGGTTTTGATTCGCTCAAATTTCTGTTCTTTAAGTGATAATGATATTTCATCGCTGCAGCCTCTAATAAGAATATTCGATTTTTGATCTGCAATATTCTTTATGAAATTGTTTCCTGTTATTTCTGATGGAACATCTGAAAATGCAATCCACTTGGTTTTTTTTGTAAGTTGTAAAATTGTGTTATTCGAAATCGATTTTGAATTAATTTTCCAACTAAGAGGAAGTGTAAATAATTTAGCCGCGTTTTCCATTCGCAAAGTTAATGAATTTGGAACAAATGAAATTCTGCTGATGTTTTGTTTTAATGAGACTCCAAGTATGAAAACAGTGAAACGATTATTAAATTAACAGTGAAAAAATTATTGATTGCAAAATGAATAAAACAAAAATCGTATTAATTATCTTAATCGCAATATCTTCAACTATGCCCGGACTTAAAGCAGAAGTCTTAAAACCTGATTCAATAAAAACATTAGAAGGGAAAGTAATGATTGAAAAAATAAATAAACCGGAAAAAGAGTGGAAGGATTGTCTTTCACCGGAAGAATATAAAGTGTTAAGAGAAAAGGGAACTGAACGTGCATTTACCGGCTTGTATTATAAGCATAATGAAAACGGAATTTACACATGCGCCGCATGCGGAAATGAATTATTCAGTTCTGATTCAAAATACGATTCCGGATCGGGCTGGCCGAGTTATTGGGAACCGGTTACCGAAGATGCAGTGGAACTAAAATCCGATCACAGTTACGGAATGTTCAGAACAGAAGTCGTATGCGGAAAATGCGGCGGGCATCTTGGACATATATTCGATGATGGTCCGCAGCCGACCGGGAAACGTTACTGTATCAACTCGGTTTCATTGGATTTTGAAAAGAAGTAGGCATAATAAATTCAATCCAAAAAAATCTTTGGGAATATTTATTTGGCTGAGGGTAGATTTTTCAATAGAAAATTCAGGTTAAATCAAAAACTATTTTTAGTGCTCTGCCAATTTCAGTCAACTCATTTGAAGATAGGTGACCACGAATTTTAACTATTCTTAATTGATAATCTATTATTCTTATCTGTAGTGTGTGTTGCAGAACTCATAAACCCAGATTTTCCATTGGAAAATCTGCCCTTCGGGCCGACAATTTGTAAGTTGAAAAATATCAAGTACTTAGCCATATAGAAATTTTGGAATTCGTTATTTGAGTAAAATGTTTTTCTTACAAATTGTCGGGGTTAATCCCGCAACATAAAATGTTTTAATAAAACATTTTATGAGCGGCCAGCGGCAAAAATTCATTTCCAATGAATTTTTTGGGATAAACTGTTTTTCCGAACCCGTCTGCTCGTCAGAGTCCGATCGTCAGATTGCGACGGATTCTGTCGAACGAAGTCTGTCGACCGCCGAGGCAGGCGCACCGTGTTTTGGTGAGAGAGGAATCTCATTTGAAGATTGATGAAAATCTCAATTTATTCTTGGTGAGATTCTCTCAGCAGGAGTCCGATTGTACACATCATCGGTAACAACAATAACGGGTCTTATCTTCCCGGACTCAGAACCTTATACTGGACTTCAGTCTATATCAATGACCATATCTCTTTTGATTGATTTCCTTTTGGACAATCCTCAATTGCCGGGTCTGTTCCAACAACGGCATCACTATTTTTTTGTGAACTAATTATGTCTAACTTTATGTGCTTCTGTCAGTAAATATTTTACTATAAACTCGCTTTGACTTTAACATGAATAACTTTTTTTACAAACATTTATAATAAGGAATAATCTCTCAACTCCCATATGGATGTGGATTGATAATCCGTTCCGATTCCAACATTCAAAACACGTTTTACAAGACCTATGTTTAATGAATACCATAAGCTATCAATATTTTGATTTATTTTCGAAACAACTAGTACAGTATTTGGAAAAATTTTATCAAGCACATTATACTCACTAATATCTTCAATCCTACATACAACTCCACTATTAGTTTCCCATTCTGTTCCAACTTCAACAGGAGACTTTAGAACCAATTCTTTTCTGCATAAAATAGTTGTCCCCGGAAACATTGTATCTTTATCTGATGAATAGAAAAATAATCCATCTGTTTTAAAAGTATTATAACCAGCAATCGGTTCATTTGGATCAGGATTATATACTTTTACAGCCTCCGTAAAACCCCAAATGTTTGAACCATCTTCGTGTATAATATTGTTTTTTATAATTCTTTCTATGATTGCATTTTCAGATTCAGTCTTGAATGAATATTCCCATTTGTTTCCAATCTTTAATGGAAAAAATTCTTCAACTGATTCATAATTATTATTAGTATTATCCGGTTCAGTCGAATTACAACTAACAAAAACTATTACACATAGAATCAGAAACAATAAATTATTCATTAAAACTCCCTATATTTTTGTTTGTAAATAGGTGTTGTCTAAAGAAAAAAAGGATATGTAAAAGTCTATGGGATAAACAAATGAAAAACTGTACATTCTTGTGATTTAATTATCTTTTTTTTGTGAAAAAATTTTCATCTTTATTTGATTCTAACCCGCTCTGCTTCTTTTACAAAATTTATTTCTATCTACTTTCTATTGACTTTAATCGGAATAACTTGTTATGTGGCTTTTTATCTTAATATTCGTTCACTCAATATTTCTTGAATATTTCTTCTGCCATCAAGAAATGAATGTATGTAGATTATTTCTTTTTTAATTTCGTAGATAATTCGGTATGGTTTGTAATGAATTTCTAAATATCTTTTTATTCCCGTTCTTCTTAATTCTTCGGGAATATGTCCTCTCGTTGGATATTTTTCCAATTTGTAACAAGTCTCTTCAATTTTATCAAGAAGCTTGTTTGCCATATCAAAGGAATCATCAATAGCAACATACAAGAAAATTTCTTTCATATCTTCTTGTGCTTGAGGGTCAATCTCTACTTTGTATTTCATTTAGATTTTTTATTTAGTTCTTTGCGAAGTTCACTAAATGTTTCTTTGATTCCCTTTGCTTTTGGATTTACTTCATTCGTCATTGCTAATAATTTTAACATCGATAGAGTTTCTTGTGTCTTTTCATAAAGCTTAATATCTTGAACCACAACTTTTGCCTCTCCATTTTGAGTTATTACAAAGGTATTTTGGTTCTTGTTAATATTATTTATTAAATCCGCGGCATTAGCTTTTAAATAACTTATTGATTTTACAGATTCACTTAATTTCATCACTAGTCCTTTTTTGGTCTAAATATAGTCCTCATTTAATTATAAATCAAGTGATTTTTGACTGCCACATACCAGCGTTTCAAATAAGCCCTACCGGCAGGCAGGCGCCGCTCGACAGTCGTCAGACCACAACGCACCCTGTCGGGCGTTCGGTCGTAGGACTCCGGTGAGTCCAACGGACTCAACGAGCGAAGTCTGACGACACAAAAGCAAGTAAGCCAAGTTAAAACCTGCCTACCGGCAGGTAGGTGCAATGCCAATAACTTTTAGCCAAGTTTAACTTTCGTCGAAAACTTGGCGGTACTTATTTATTTAAAACGACTACACCGAACATGAATGTTTACAAGAACTTCAAAACTTACAGCAAATCGAGTTGATCCCATCTTCTCGCGGTCTGCTCGTAAAGCTGGTTAGGAGTAATCCTTATTGTTCAAGATAATTAATGATTTCATTAACAGAATAATATTTCACATTGCAACCAATACCAGTGAATATTAAAAAATCTTTCTCGTCTTTTGGAATTATAATTCTATACTCACCGTTGTCACTCAACTTAAACTCTTTCTTCCTCACTAACTTTCCAGTCTTCCCATAACCAAGCCAAGTATTAGCTAGAACAGTATCGATACTTCCCAAAAATATTCTGCCCCAAGAATTATTGAATGGTTCAGAGGTGTGCAAATCCCTCACTTGACCAGTTATGATGATTGAATCAGTACTAGGAAGTCCAACTAGTTTATCAAATACTACTTCGGTTTTAGTACATCCACCATCTTCAGCATCAAGTGTATCACTCCCCATATATAAAAAACCCAATTGATAAACATTATCTTGTGCAAATATGAATGTGGAGAATAAAACAACTAGTAAATATGACTTGACAATATTTTTCATTATTTACACCTAACGATTTTTATTTTTCACACCCTACTACGTCCGGCAGCTACCGGACTTCGAAGGGCAGGCCTGATAAAAAAAAGTAATTACAGACAATATTTTTAGTGTGCCCTTTTTCTCCAAACTTTATTTTAGTTTCTCAAAAAAAAATAAGGAGTACATTTTATGAACACCAAAGTTATAGAAGAAAAAAGGCACTTTGTACATAACAAAATAATAATCGGGATTGACCCGGCAAAGTGTAATTATCTCCAAAGGAGTCCTTCGGACAAGCAATGGTAATCAGTAAACCAATCTAAACATACGTTTTGTTTTAATGCTCTTTGAAATTTTTCTGTATTTTATAATTGATTTATAACACAGTAACTTGTTATACCATTTTAATGTCTTATTGCAACTATAATAAAGCATCTTCAAAAATTGGGACCACTTCTTCTATAACCATTGGTACTTTTATATGATCCATACCATCCCTATTATAATCAGAAGCCGTAGTTATTATTACCATATTCAGATCTCTAATAACCATTATATACTGTCCGCCGGCACCAAGCGCAAGAAACATATCATGTTCATTTTTGCTTCCATGTACCGGATTGTTCCACCAGCTTTTGTTGCGGTTACTTCTGTACCACCATTGATATCCATAGTCAAAAAATTCACTTTCGGCAACGTACGCTTTAGTTGATGCAACTATCCATTCTTCGGGAACGATTTGTTCGCCATTCCATTTACCGTTATTTAAAACGAGTAAGCCGATTTTAGCCATATCTCTCGGATACAATTGAAGACCAGCATCACAGGGAAGTACACCATTTTCTTTTTTCCAATCAAATTCTGAAATACCTAGTTTGTTTAGCAGAACTTCTTTTGCAAATTCATCAGCTTGTTTTTTCTCAAGAGTATATATGATACCGCCGAGTAGATTTGTACATTTACCGCTGTATCTAAATTTCTCTCCCGGCTTAGTATCCATTTCACTATCAAGTATATATCGAATTAAATTATCCGGTCCGTTATCTTCAAAATCTCCATCCTCATTAAATCCGGCAGTCATTGTTAAAACATGTTTAAGTTTTATTTTCTCATTTTCCGGTGTCTTATACGAATTAAATTGAGGAAAAAAGTTAAAGATTGATTGCTCAACGTTATCCATCTTATTACGGTTCAAAGTCATTCCTAACAGTAAAGAAGTGACGCTTTTGGTGCATGAGTTTATGCGATGAAGTTTAGTTCGATTATAGCCGAAAAAATATTCTTCAAGTATCAGTTTCCCGTCTTTAATAATTAATATGGATTCCAGTCGTCCGAACTTTTCATTAATAATCTTCTCCATCAATTTATAAACTGAAGTTGAATCTTTTGCAAATCTGAAAATGGTATCTGTCTTTAAATTATTATCAATTTGTTCCGGCATTTTATAACTATAGGTTATATGACCATTATTGTCAGGCTTCTGCGGGTAAAATAAATTGGTAAGATCTTTTTCTGTTCTAACAAAGTTTATGGAATTTGTCTCATCTTCTGAATGGACAGCACCTACAAGCATTTCATTTTCAAAATCCAGGCTGCAAATTAAAGTATCTAAATCTGAATCAAGCATGGAAATACTTTTTGCAAAGCTATCATATTGTACATTAATAAACTTCCATTCCATTTTGAACTCATCGTTCCGTATAAAACAACCGCGGACTGATAGACTACCATTACTCTCTTTTTTGATAAACAATGCAATATTGTCAGCATCTCCAAATTGAGAAGAGATGTCTTTAGCTGATATCCATATTCCTTCGATATTATTAATAGATGTAGTGTTTTTATTGAAACAACTATTAAGGGAGATTACTATTAAAACCGACGCAAGGATTAGTTTTGGTATATTCATAATAGACTCCTTTTAATATACTTGATATTTAATACTCTATATCAAATGGTATAACGATTTCTATCTTTCACCCCCTACTACGTCCGGCAGCTACCGGACTTCGAAGGGCAGGCCTAATAAAAAAAAGTAATTACAGCCAATATTTTTAGTGTGCCCTTTTTCTCCAAACTTTATTTTAGTTTCTCAAAAAAAAAATAAGGAGTACATTTTATGAACACCAAAGTTATAGAAGAAAAAAGGCACTTTGCACATAACAAAATAATAATCGGGATTGACCCGGCAAAGCGTAATTATCTCCAAAGGAGTCCTTCGGACAAGCAATGGTAATCAATGAACTCGGTATCCCATATTGAAAGTCATTTACATTTTACAATACTTTCAAAGAATTTAACGTTGAGCCGCCACTCGTCAGAACTCCGCTATGTTATTCAATTCTTTCAAATTTTTGAAAACTTCTTTTTAACCCAGATTCAGCTTTTTTCGATAGTGGGCATTGGCATGCGCTTGTTATATGCCATAATTATGATATATTGCTAATTCTATATATTATCATTATATTCAATCTATGAATGATATTCGTTTTCAATGGGATCAAAATAAAAACCGTGTTAATATTAGAAAGCACAAAGTTTCTTTTGAAGAAGCAAAATCTGTATTCTTTGATGAGAATGCAAGACTTATTTCTGATCCGGAACATTCATTTGATGAAGAACGATTTATTATTTTAGGTTTTTCTAACAAATTAAGAATCCTTGTTGTCATTCACTCTTATAGAGAAAATGATGAAATTATCAGAATAATATCTGCGAGAAAAGCTACTAAATCTGAAAGTAAATATTATTACGAGGTAAGATAAAATGAAAAAAGAATATGATTTTTCTAAATCCATTAAAAATCCTTATACAAAGAAACTAAAAAAACAGATTTCAATTCGTCTTGAGAAAGATACAATTGATTATTTTAAAAAGTTAGCATCTGAAACAGATATCCCTTATCAAAATTTGATGAATTTATATTTACGAGAATGTGCCGAAAAAAATATTAAACCAAATATTCAATGGGAATAAAATAAAAACAAGTATCCATTTAATATTCTGTGTTCCAATACGACAACTTTCCTTACAGTAAAATTATTTTGTAAATAAAATCCTTCAATAAAACTATGAATATCTTCTACCACTGATTAAATGACTCGCACGATTTTAAATCCCGTTAAAATATTCTAAATAAGGATTTACAAATACTATTAATAATCAATCATCTATTTTTTAGTATGTATCTCATTGGCATATACCGGGTAGCCGGGAGATGTCGCCATCTCCAAGCCCCTAGGAACTGTGCATGAAAGTTTCCCTTCACACAGCTCAAGCCCTTTAAGAGCCTATCCGTATAGGTAGACCCGGCAATTATGTATTAAATTAGTTTATTAGAAACTATTTCAACGATTTAAATTAAGCATTATTGTTCGTTTGCGAAAATATTCCGAGTAACTATTATCATAAGGGTTAGCGTCTCCTCTTATCTTAATGTGCCGCACTATTGGAGTTTCGGCAGCCATTACCAGGGAGATCACTCTCTAATTCCCTTTACTATCCTTACACATTGTTGAGAATATACTTCTTTGTTTTATATTTGAGAAGTATTTTCGCCTTATCCATTTCCAGCTTTTATTTGGGTGTCTTTTCCTTAGCCAACGATCAGTAATGTTAAAGATTGTGTAGTCAATAAATCCGAATACCTTTTTGGAAACTACGTGTTTATAGTAGTTGACCCATCCACGTATTATCGGATTCAGTTTTCTAATAAGCCCTTC
>JAIOZI010000073.1 GCA_021740785.1 Melioribacteraceae bacterium | reverse complement strand
CCGGGGTTCAAAAACATTTTAACCCAGCCTCTCTATGCCTTTGCTCTCTGCCTTTCACCCTTCTTCTTAAAAAATATATTGTTTCGTAACAGACCGCAGATAGAAATTCAATGAGCAATAGGTTATAGTATTTACGACTTATTTCACTAAGTTGACAGCATTGATCGCCGAGGCAGGCGACATTCATCTCGCTAAGTTTGAATTTAGCATATTTTTGCTGGTTTATTTGAGCGAAATAAATTTCGCCTGCCAATGCTGTCAACTTAAGATAAAAAATGTGGCCTGCCTATCGGCAGACAGGCTAAAGCCACTTTGGGTTTAATTTTTTAGTCCCGTTGCCTAAAGGCAAGGGCTATTATGGTTTTATATAGCCGTTCGCTTTAGCGAACGGATTTAATATCCGAAAAATCATTCGGCTTTAGCCGCATTCTTAGGTGTACTAAGTTGACAGCATTGCTCGGCGGCAGACGGGCTCTACAATTTTCACACAAGCTCTTGCAGGAGGGGCTGCCAAAATTAACATAATTGAGTGAGATGATTTGTTCATCTAGAATGAAATTTACCGGAGCCTAGATGAACTGATATTTCTTGCTAATAATTAAACATCAACCAATTTATAACCGATCCCGTGAACAGTTAAAATAATTTTGGGATGATTGGAGTTTATTTCAACTTTATGCCTCAGTTTTAAAATGAAATTGTCAATTGTCCGGGTAGTCGTGAATACTTCTTGCCCCCAGACATCTTTAAGCAAATCGTCACGGCTGACAGTGCTGTTTTTTCTATTCCAGAGATACTGAAGTACTTCAAATTCTTTATGAGACATCGGAATTTCAGTATTATTTTCCCTTGCTGTGTACCTATTGAAATTTACTGTTATTCTTCCGATCACAATATCATTGGATTCATTCCCGGTTGATATGTTTTCGCTTCGTCGCAGTACGGCTTTAATTCTTGCAAGCAATTCACGAAGACTGAAAGGTTTCGTAACATAATCATCGGCGCCAAGTTCCAACCCGAGAACTTTGTCAATTTCTTCCCCTTTTGCTGTAAGGAGAATTACCGGAGTTTTATTTCCATCTTTTCTTATTGTTTTGCAGACTTCGAATCCCGACATCTTGGGCATCATAACATCAAGAACAATCAAATCATAATGATTTTCACGAATCATTTTTAATCCGGCTTCGCCATCCTCGGCGAGATCAACTTCATAACCTTCAAACTCAAGATTGTCTTTGAGTCCCATTCTCATACTGGGTTCGTCTTCAACTATTAAAAATTTCGACATGTTTTCTCCTAACAAATCTAATCATTATTTTCTGCTGGGAAAAATAACTTAAATGTACTTCCTTTTCCCAATTTGCTTCTCAGTTCAATTTTCCCTTTATGTGCTTCCATAATTTTTTGAACCAGCGTCAAACCCAAACCGGTTCCTTTCGTATTATGTACTAAACCGCTTGTAACTCTAAAAAACTTTTCAAATATCCGCTTTTGATCCTCTTCCGTAATACCGATCCCTTTATCTTCAACTTCGGCGTAAACAAATTTGTTTTCAATTCCGCTGCGCAGGGTAATTTCTTTATTCTCGTCGCTGTACTTTACGGCATTGTCAATTAAATTAATAACCGCCTCGGATACAGCTTCACTATCGATATTTATAAAAGGAAGATTTTCAGTCAACTCAGTCTTAAAATTAAATCCTTTATTCTGGAGATGAAAGCTATATGTTGAAATCACTTTTTCAATCAATTCATTAATATCATTTTTTTCAAATGAATACTTTCTTTTCCCATCTTCCATTTTAGAAAAATTTAGAATAGTATTTACAATCCGACCAAGGCGATTTGTCTCATGACTTATGATCGTATAATATTCCTGTTTTTTTTCTTCTGTTTTTACACGCCCTAACTCCAATGTTTCGGCAAACATACTGATTAATGCCAGCGGAGTTCTTAACTCATGCGATACGTTTGAAACGAAATCCGATTTTATCTGAGCTAATTCAACTTCCTTTTTGATTGTGCGGTAAACAAAAATTACACCTAAAAATAATATGAAGGTTAAAATGGAAATCATCACCATGCTTTCCGTAGTTCTTTCCTGAACCAAACTTTCAATAGTTTTTCCTTTTAATTGAATTCCGATGGAAAAATTTGGCAGCAGCCACATAGATTCCCTGGATTGAACAACAGAGCTCTCAGTTGGTGAAGTTGAAAAAATTATATCATCATTCTTGGATACAATAATTATAAATTCTTCGGTTGAAATGCTTTGCAGACGCGGTACTATTGACTGATTAATAAATTCTTCCGGATCAATTGCCACTCCGCAAATACGTTTACCGCTGAAGTCGTTGTCCAAGACAAAAATTAAAATAACACAATCTTTCTCAGAACATTCCAAAGGTTCAATTTTTCTATAACCGCCTTTTTCGTAAGTAAATAACCGTGATATTATTTGTGAATTTGTTTGGAAAATATCTTTAATTTCTTCTTCAGCCATAAGGGGATCAGCTAAATTCTTGTTGTAGATAGAGACCTGGTTCATCAGACTGTCAACAATAAATATTGAGCGAATTAAAGAAGTCTTATTCAAAAATGAATTAAACTCGTTTCGTAATTTATCCGGGTTGTTTTTGTTTTCATTAATGTAAATATTTATATCGCTCGCCCAGTTTCTGGAAATATCTGAAGAATATTGATTTACTGAAAAAATGATGGAATTCAACTGCCTGGTATAAACCGTATTAATCAGTTCCTCATCCTCATTCAATTTGCTGAATTCGTATATTAAGAAGAACAGCGCCGGAAGAATCACGACAAATGTTAGAACAGCGGCAATTTTTAATATGGTTTTATTCATACAAAGCAGTTTACTCAGAGTCGAAACTCAAAAATAGATAAATTTCATCTTAAAAACATAAAGGTGTACAACTACGGAACAACTGTAAAACCACCAGGTATAACTGTTAAAATGTGTTAATTATATGATTCTTATTGAAATAGAATTTTTTATTCTATACCTTTATTTGCTAATCAATTTAGCATTTTTGATTAAGTTTAGTACTAGAAAACAAAAGTTAAATATAAACTCTTTTGGAGGCTTTTCGATGAAATGGAAATCCGGCCTGTTAGTTTTGTTAATTACAATTGGATTTGCTGCATGTTCTACTTTTTCCGAGTTGGAGCCAGATCCGGAAATATTTTCGGAAGAACGGGGTTACATTGAATTAAAAAATGACGATGAAAATTTTGAATTGGAGAAGGACGGTAAATATTTTATCAAATTCCCGAAGGCACAATCGGATAATTTTTATTTGGTTCTGAAACTCTCTAACAAAAATATGATGACCTATTATTTTACTAACGCATTCGACGATGGCGAGGGAGATATCGTAAAAATCAATGATGAAGCATCTTCAAGCGATGAAATGAGTGTTTATGAAATTGGCAGATTTGTTGATACGTATTATTGGGTGATTGATAATGTACAGCAGGATATGTTTCTTTCGATGGAATATAGGTATGTGCCGATTTGGCGATTTAAATTCGAGAATAAATACAGTCAGTATAAATCGATTTTACAAAACAATAAAATTGACAGAAATATCTATAATTCTATTGATGAAAAATATGATGTGAGTGATCTAAATTTTGCTCAGGAAATTGCATTAGCAAAATCTAAAAACGCCAACCTTGTTGGAATGAAAGATGAATTCCTCGCACTTGAAAATATTTTCCCGGCTGATATTTCACGTTCAACGGATGAAGCGTATGTAAACTTTGTGGATCTACGAAATAATCTCGATGATGAATTGGAATTCCAAACGAAATATTTAGCTGTGCTGAATGCATTTAAAGAAATTGCGGAAAGCAAAAACAACCCTGAAAGATTCGCATCAAATATTTCTTCCTTATTAAGTTTTATAAAGAGTGAAGGAGAGTATAGACCTGGAATAATAGCAAAAGCGAAGATGGAAATGGCGAACAGAATGCCTGAATTGATTCCATATTATGAGACAATTCTTCGACGAAAAAATGATTATTATCCTATTGAACTTGACCCTTCGATAAATGATGTGAAAGAACTTTACTCGTTAACTGCAGGCAGAATCCCCGATCAATTTAACTTGATTGTGGATTTCATAAACCGCTTCAACCAGGAAGCAATTGCTTTGCAGAAATATGAAAATCAGAAAGCAGTTTTGGATCAGTTTTTTGACCGAACAGGTAATTGGCCTCCGGATTCATTTTATCCCGATGCAAGCTTGATTGTTGAAAAAATGGAACGCGAAATACCAAGAGCAGAAGCCGGACAAATGGATAATTTCCGAACATACAACTGTGCCGTTTTATTGAGCCGGGAAATTGTTAATGCTTCGCGCACGGTTTATAATTATCAAACCGGGTTTCAGAAGGCAGCTCAATTGGTTCCGCAAATAAATGTTTTGCGAAGCCAGGGCAGTTACAGAGACATTATAGAAATTCTGATTAATAATAAATCACTGGGTTTTCTAATCAAACAGTATTCCGATATTGATCAGTTGTCATTGACTAAACAGAAAAATGCTATCGCTTCTAACCTTGAAAATAATAGGTGGGCTGCGACCGAAGCCGGAATTAAAAATTTATATCAAGATCAGACATTTGTTAATCTCGGCAGAATTCAGCCGCGTAAAAATGAAATTGCCGCGGGCTATGAAAATCAATTATTCGAGAAGATAAAAATTGCATCGCGTACGGCTGTTGATACATTTGTTGCCAAAAACAAAATGGTGATTGAAAATGTAAAGGACATATATGAAAATTCATCCTTCACACCGGTGCACACCCTTAATTTCAGTACCGGCGGTCAGGCTGAACTTCAACGAAAGAAAAAAGAAATATCAGATTATCTGGACAGAATTAAATATTATGAGCTTCCCGAAAGTTCAATCCGCAGTATTTACGACAGCTTCCTTCGCAATCCCTCCGATGAAGGAGTTCTAAAAGGAAGAGCAATTGTCGCACACGGAAAATATTATCGCGGCAATGATTCCAAGATAAAAAATTTGGTTTCCGAGTTTGATATTACAGTACCTAAGTGGATAACTAAACCAAAAGAATACAGAAAGGTTTTTGTGCTGCCTACTTCAACCAATCAAAGCGGCAGTAATGAATATATGTTCCGGCTTCAGCTTCAAATTCCTTCCGAGGCACAATTCCCGGTGTATGAAATTAATATCAAGCTTCCCGAAGAAGTTGCTGAAGATGCAAATTTCGAAAAGTGGTATGATGTTATTACTCTCGATGGTACGGAGATAAAAAATGAAGGAAGAATTAAAATTACTTCCCCGACTCCAACCAATGATTTTGAAGCTCAAATTTCCCCGGTGCAGATGGAAAAAGAGGGGAGTAATATTTTAGAAGTTCGATTTACGCATAATTCATTCAAAGTTTTTGAAGTAAGCACGATGGCTCAAAAGCCGATAATAAAGAAGAACTAAAAGTTTAACCAGAAATAGGGAAATGAAATGAGTAAAAACCAAATTGTTATTTCTGCGGCGGGAGTAGTAATTTTAGCTGTGGCTGTTTTATTGTATTTTCTGCTTCGCTCGGATTTATCGGGCTCAATTGTAATACCTTACATATCTCATCAGAAGCCGGCAGTTGATCCGCATTTGCCGAGTTCAAATGATTTAGCAGATAAACTGGATGAAGTTCAGTTCGATGGATTATTTAATATTTCGGCTAATCCAAGCGGTATTGTTTATGAAGATGGACTCGGTCATTTGGTCGGCATCGATGAAAAGAGCATTGTTACCGTTCAGCTTAACACAAGCAAAAAATGGCATTCGAGTTATGAAGCCAAAATAGTTGATGACGAATTGGAAATTACCGAAGCCGAACCATCTTATTTTAATGCAGATGATTTACGATTTACACTGCGAAGAATTCAAGCGCTCGGCAGTTTATCTCCCGATTATATTTTGGTTTCCCAGGCAATGAAGACGCTGGATTTTGAAGGTCCGGACTCGGAAAACATGATTCGTTTTAAATTCAAGGGTGATAGAATTTGGTCGGAAGTAGATATTAAAGAAGTGCTTTCCTTTAAAGTCCTTCAGAATAAATCTGAGATGAATGCATTAAATTACACGAACGGTACTTCTTCATATCTTACCTATTCAATGGAAAACGGGGTACCGAATTATCGACGTACACCGGAAGGAGTTGCGCACATCCCATCTGTAATGCTGGCTCCGTTTATTGATAATAGTACTTTTACTACCGAATTGGATAACAACAACATAAATGTTTTACTCAGTGCTCCGTTCGGCGCTTTGTCTCCTATTGTTAATGATCCGGATGATTATTTTTATAAATCAAGTATAAGCACTACCTTTTTTGCGCTGCTCTTCAATACCGAAAAATTAAACAGGGAAAAGCGAATAGCATTAAGAAGATTGATCGATAGCCAGGTTATTCTTAATCGTTTTTACAAAGTGGGAACCGAACAGCAAAAACAAATTGTAGATTATCTTGGTAACAAAAACAATTACAATGATTATCTAAACAACAGCGTATTTCCATCTTCAACATATTATGTGGAAGAACAAATCGTAATTCCGCAGAAGGATAATTCAAAACCGGACTTATCGGTTTTATCCGATACCGTTCGTATTCAAGCATGTGTTAATTACGGTTACCGCGAAGAATATTCCGAATTGATTGAGATATTAAACGACCCTTCTTTATTCAACGGTAAATTAAAAGTAACTGCTGTAACTAATGAGGAATTAGGAAAGGGAAATTATGATGCGGTGTTAATGGCATTTTCAGGTTATCGAAGTAATTTCTTATTCGACCTTTATGATATTTTCTTACGTGAACCTAATTTAGAAGTGCATAAAATTAATTTGACAACTAACAACGATGGGACTATCAATCCCAGCTCCTTCTCTTCGAATAAAAACTATTTCCGCTTAGACCCAAATAAGAACAGCATCGAGAGAGAAGATATTCTGCAGTTGATGGAGTACATTTATGGCTTTATGTCGACAAAAGAAATTGGGGATAAACAAGCATACGCAGAAAGAATTGACAAGTTAGAGAATGAGATGGCTCTGGGCAAATGGTTATTCTCAATTCCTTCACTTGCATATTTCAGCACTCAGTTTGATCCCAATACTATTGATTTATATGGCGTAGCTGCACAGTTGTCAACTATCGAAAAATGGGAAGAGAAGAAGGATAATTAGTTTTCCAAATGTGGATTATAATTTGTTTATTATTTTTTACCTTGCAAATTGACTTAAGGAGTCAGTCTCCGGCGACGAAGGCTGACTTTTTAATTGTTGAAAACCCCAAAGAGTTGATCATTCTTAATAAGTTTCAACAGAACCTTTCAAAAGAATCGATTCAAAAATTTCCGAAATTTTTTCCTTTTCAAATTGATGAACGAAATCAATTGTTGAGTGATGGTATTCGTCATTATGATAAAGTGATCAGTGAGAATGAAGAATATTATCTTTTAAAAGATGAGGACTATAGATTTATTAATGAAGATCAACTTGGTAAGATAAGAGAAATTACAAATGCTGAATTGATAAATGATAACGTAGTGATGATAAATCATTTTAAACTAGAAACGGAAGCTAATCAATTAATTGAAGTAACTGAAGGCACAACGGTTACCCGGATTTTTAAATTAAATAATCTCTTCTACTGCAAAGCGGGAATGAATTACGGCTGGATAAATTTTAACACGCTCAAGAATAATGTTGATTACGAAATAAAGAACAATATAAGCGAAGTGTATCAACTCACACTCGATCAAGTTTATGAACGTATTAATAAGAAAGCAATCGAATATAATAATTTATTAAAAAACCTCTACTCACTTATGAATGAAAATTCAAATGAAACAGCCGAACCGCCGAAACTTAATGTAATTTTAAAAGATGAAAGTGTACAATGCACACTTGTTCTAAATGATGAAAAGATGAATTATGACAATTCATGGAAAAGATTTCAAACGGATATCGGCAATATTTTATACGGGCATGATTTTAAATTGGAGGTAATAAGCGACACGATTGTTGTAAGCAGGGCGGATGATGATAAATAGAAGAAAATATTATGAACATCTGGCAGCGATTTTGTTTGTTGGAATTGTATTTATTGGTTTTATTGTTGTCATTTCTCCCGCGTCGAACGAAAACAAGAAGCCGGTTAAACTGGCGGTTGAAAAGTATTCCGGTATCGATTTTATTGATTTCAGCAACCCGACTCATATATCACTATTCCGCGAAACGCTTTCCTATTATAAGTCCCCGGGCTTTGCTGATTCCGTTATCTCAGGAATAATCAAAAAAAGAGAAAGTGAATTTATTGATCCTGCGAAAAAAGCAGGTGCACGTGAGCCCGGATTAAAGTGGAATAAATTGAGTGATCTTTTCATTATGTATCTCCAATTCATGATGATTTTCGTAATAACTATGGGGCTAAGTTATTACACTGCAATTTCGGTTGGTACAATAAGATTCGTTAATCATAAAAGCGGAAAAGACCCTTATTTAAAAGAATTGATAAAATCTATTACTCCTTACCTCGGTAAAAGAGAGATTCCAAAAAACAGAAAGTTTTATACACGAACAGGTAAATTGGTTTTGCTAACAATCGGGAAAGCAATAGCATATCTTACTCTCTTTTCGCCTGCTTACGTTATTGCATATTCATTTAAAACCAGGTTCGATACAGATTCAATTTTGTTTATGATTTTACTCGGAGTTCTCTCAAACGGGATATTGATTACATATTCAAACAAATTTTTCACGTTCCTTTTAAATGAAAGCAGGAAGGGATACGTAGAAACAGCGGTCGTAAAAAATCTGAATAGTTCATATAAAATTTTGAAAAAGGGCGTGATGAGCTGGAAATCATTACTGCGAATAAAGAAGAAATTCCCGGATCATGTTTTCCAACATATTTATATCAATGCACATTATCAATATATATCAACTATAAAAGAACAGGCTTCATTCTTAATCACCGGTTTAATAATAATTGAAATGGCGCTGAATATTCAAGGTCACCTGTTTTATGAAATGCTGCAGAATATTTTGTATAAAGATTATGCAGTAGTTGCGGTAATAGTGTTCGGTATTTTCTTCATTATAAAATTTATTGATGTAATTGTCGATCTCTGGTTGGATCATGAAAATAGAAAGTATGAAAATATTAATTAGGAATAATCTTTCATTATTACGGGGATGGATTTATTCTATTTATCATCAAAAGGATAAGTTGTGGGCTGTTGTATGGCTTACAGGACTTTCTATCCTGTGGATTTGGGATGCGTTATTTCTGAACACACCGGCATTTATTCGTCTGCAAAATGCCATCATTAATACATTTTTAATCTCCTTAATGGTCGTAGTCTTTTCATTAATATTCGGCTGGGCTTTATCAATTTCTATTTTCTTTTTGAAAGAAAGAAAGAAGCATAACTCACATTTGCTGCTGTCTTTTTTTACTAACCTAGTCCGGTCGGTTCCTCAAATTATTGGAGTACTTATCGGCTACATCTTATTAACAGTCTTTATTCAAAACGGAATTTTTGTTAGTCAATTCGGACAAATAATATGGATAGCATTTGTAATCAGCTTGATGGTATTTCTTGAGGTTGGTGATCTTATCACCGAACGTATATCGTACTTTAGAAAATCAGATTTTTTTAATGCAATGTTATGCTGCGGGATAAGCGAAAGCCGGATAATAAACTATGACATACTCTGGAAGAATAGCCTTTCACACATAATTCATAAGCTTATTTCAATTTTCGGAATCTCAATATTTCTGTTGTGCAGCGTTGATTTTATAGTATCGGTCGGTTTGTCAACTAATGTTAGTCTAACAAATTTCCCGGTTACGCTTGGAAATCTTTTGGCGAAGATGGACAGCAAGCAGGACATACTTGCAATCGGGAAATCAATTACGGATCCTTTTTATTCGATTAATATATTTTTCAGGCATCTGCAGGGTGTAAGTACTGCCTTCATAATTGTCTTCTCCCTTATCTGTATTTATAAAATATCAAATGGTTTTGTTGATAGGAAAAATTTATAAAAGATGAAGATTAGTTACGATATCAAAATATCATCAAACGAAACGGAAATTGTTAAGATCGATCGATTCGTTGTAAATGAAAACAAAATCACATTTCTATTCGGAGAGTCGGGAATAGGGAAGTCGATGATATCAAAAGCTATCTACGGATTACTTGATGAGGAACGTTTAGACATCACTATTAACAATAAAACTTTTCCCGGTTATAAACGGACGGAGCATGCACGTCAAATAAAAGAAAATAGTTTTTTTGTATTTCAAGAACCGTCTTCACATTTTAATCCGCTGATGAAATTGGTAAACCAAATCAATGAAGGAGATTTATCTTATTCTTTAACGAGAGAAGAAATATTTGATGTATTATGGAAGACATCGAATAAGAATGAATATCAGAAAATATTAGAAGTATATCCTAAACCTTACAGACCAAGCGGCGGTGAGAAGCAAAGATTGTTAGCTGCAATGGCTTTTATAAAGATTGATAAATATTTAAGAGAGAAGGTAAACAAACCCACCTTCTTCGTGTTTGACGAACCTTCCGGCAACCTCGATAATTATTACAGAGATATTCTGATTGATATGATTATGGATAGATTTGAGAAAAAACCTTTCACACTTCTTTTCATAACTCATGATTATTCGATTATCAGCAAGGTTGAAAACGATTATAAAAAATTATTAAAACATGTTTTTTATGAAGAATTATATAGGGAAAAAGGCAAACTTCTCATTCGTGATTTTAAACCCATTGTATATACTAACTGGATAAATGACGAAAACAAAAGGGGAAAAATTCAGACGGAAAAGCATAGAATTCTTAGCGTAAAAAGTGAAGTTGAAATATTTGGCAGAAGTCTTTTTATTTCGAGTGATAAGAATGGTAAAGATAAAAGCGACTTGATATTGAATGAAAACGAAATGATTTATATTAAAGCGCCGAGTGGAGTTGGTAAAACCACTCTTATAAAAATTATGATGGGATTGATAAAACCCGATAAATTTTCTATGAAGCTTCTTGATTATGATATCGATGAAAAAACGGGAGTTGAGTTCTATCGAAAGAATATTTGGGGAAAGACAATGACGATGGTCTTTCAGCATGCGGATGAATCACTGAATTTAAATTCTAGTGTGCGAGATGTATTCAATGCTTTACCTGGCGATTCATTTGACGACAATGATATTTCACGATTTCTGGGCGAACTTTTTGCAATGAAAATTGACAGCAGTTTTCTTGATAAAAAGGTGCGGACTCTTAGCGGCGGTCAAAAACAGCGTATAAATATTCTGCGCAGCATGTATCTCAATACGAAGGTTTTGATACTTGATGAACCGATTAACGGTATGGATTTCGAAAGTATCAAACGTGTAATTGCGATGCTCGAAAGAAAACAAAATGATCAGAAGGGCATAATTATTATCTCACATAACGAAGAAATTTTTGATGCGGTAATACCTCAGCGGAATGTTTATTATCTGCATGCAGAAGAGATTAACCGATTGTAGTTATTCTGCCTGCATTGCTTATATATGATTCCAATAATTCTTCAAATCCGTCGTACACTTTTTGGTTCAACCACTCCATACAACCGGCTTCGTGCCATGCATCGAAAATATTGGATTCATTTTCTTCGTTTAGGGGAGTGACAAAAACCAGCAGTTCCTGATCTTTTGTATGACAGAATGGAACGAATGCAACCATCTCTTCAATATCTTCAAACTTATATCTCATTCTGAAAAATTCATTTCTAATATCATCGATACCAAGTAATGCGTTACTGTTCCATTCGTATGTATCTATGTTATCCGGTGTTAATTCTTTCGACGGAAATAATGAAATGAATCCGCCGTTATGCTTAAGAAGAAAAGAGATATATGATTCAGGCAGGTTGATATCCAACTCATCTTCAAGCGCAGTTATATCTTCCCGCAATGCAGGTTCGCTAAAAGATGTAGTCTTAGGATTATCATTTATAAAAGATTCTAATTCTTCAAGAAGTTTATCAATCTTCACTTGACATAATTCTTATAAGTATAACCGAAATATTATCTTTACCGCCGGCTTCTTTAGCTTCTTGAACAAGCTTCAATGCAGAAACGTTTTCATTAAGTAATTCTTCAATTTTATTGTCGTCAATCATATCGCTTAAACCATCGCTGCAAAGTAAAAGCACATCATCGTCAATAAGATTATCAGTCAGTTCTTCAAAGTCGAGAAAAACATTATCACCGCCGCCAATCGAATTTAAAATCATATGAGAAACAGTCCTATCAACACCGGCAACCGCAGAAAGTGAATGATCACGTGATAATTGTTTTAAAAAACCGCGGCGAAACCTATAGAGCCTGCTGTCTCCGGCATTAAAAAAGAAGACTTTCCCTTGGTAAAACAGAACAGCTATGAGGGTTGCGCCCATTCCGTATTTTTCCGGATCATTTTTGCCTTCATCAAGTAATTTTTGATGGATCTCTTTTACCTTGTTTTGAAAGATAGATTTTAAGACATCTTCGTTTAAGTTCGGACTTATATTTTGAGATGTAAACGAAAGTTCACTTAGTATTATTTCGCTTGCAATTTCCCCGGCTGCATGACCGCCCATACCGTCAGCAACTGCAAATATGAAACCTCTGCTTCCGTTTGTGGTTTTTATTTCAATTCTGCTTACGTCATTTCTAAAAAATTCATCGACGAGAAGCACCATATCTTCATTTTTATCTCGAACCGAACCAACATCACAAACTGCATCTATATACAATTTCATTAAAATTCCTTTAACTATATTCGAACTGTTTTTTCTGTATCTTCAATTTCCATCCCGGTTATCTGCACATAAAATTCAATATTGGCTAGTAATATATAACTTTTGTCGGAAATTGGTTGTGATAAATTCGGCTGTAATTTTTGACCATTATACTTAGTTCCGTTCGATGAATCCAAATCCGTAATACACCAGCCTCTTTGTGAATCATAAGAGATTTGTGCATGTTTACTAGAAATTTGTTTGTATTGAGCAAAAATACCGGTAAATCTGCCTGTTTTCCTTCCGATAATATCGCCATCATTTAGAGTAAAATTCGCCCCGATTGCATTATTAATAAGTTTCAATTCTGGAATATTTTGACCGGGAGAAGGCTGCGGGCTTGCCGGTGATGGTTGAGGGGGAGCCGGTTTCGGTGCGGGCGGCGGAGCTGCTTTTGTATCTGCCGGTTTCGATTGGCTTGTTTTTTCAGTTACCGTATCCGGAGTCTGAGATTTATCTTTAGCAGAAACCAACGGTGAACCGTCGGCAGTGCATCTTTTCCCTTTGCCTGGTTTTCCACATTTTGTGCAAATAAATATTTCTTCACCGCATTGATCACAGAAGAAAGAATCGTCTTCAATGTCAGCTTTACATTTTGGACATATCATAATCGGGAGACCTCGTTAAAATTTTTTCCAAAATCGAGATAGTTTGTAATTGTAATGAACATTTATTTTTTTATAATTATGTTAAATTAAATCCGCTTTTGTAATCATGTTAAGAGTATCCTCCGTTAATTCATCCGGCTGCATTCCCGATAGCCTATTGCTCTGTTTTTGAAGTACGTTTTCAAACATATTTCGTACGGTTCTTCCGTTCCCAAAATTTTTATCACGGTTTGTATACATCTCGTTAAAAAGTTCCAGCAAGGAATCTTCCGCTTCGGCTTGGAGTGCCAGCCCTTTACTTTCAACAAATTTTTTGAAGATAGCGGTGAGTTCTTCAGGGTTGTAATCCGGGAATTCAATGTACTTTGTAAAGCGGGAAGCAAGTCCCGGATTTGTATCAAGGAATTCTTTCATGTTATCTGTATACCCGGCAACTACAACGATAAATTTTCCCCTGTCATCTTCCATCTTTTTGAGGATTGTGTCAATGGCTTCTTTGCCGAAATCATTTGGCGTTCCCTTCGGTGAAAGTGTATATGCCTCATCAATAAATAAGATTCCACCCATTGCACGCTCAATAACTTTATTTGTTTTTGGTGCAGTTTGACCAATATGAGTCCCGACCAATGCAGCACGGTCAACTTCCATAACATTTCCTTTCGGCAGAAGTTTTAATGCTTTAAAAATATTTCCGATTAATCGAGCTACTGTTGTCTTACCGGTTCCGGGATTACCTGTAAATACAAAATGAATATTAAGTTTTGTTTCTTTCCCGCCGAATTCAGCGCGTTTCTTTTCTACACGCAAGTAATTAACTAAATTTGTTACCTCCTGCTTAATTGAGGACAGTCCTATTAAGTTGTTAAGGTCTTTCAGCACTTCATCAACGGATAAAGTTTTTTGTTTTTCAAAAGGAATATCATCGGGAAGAATTGTAATGTAATCATTATTCTCAGATCCGTCGGGAAGCTCGGCAATTCTTGAGCTTTGACGCTGCAATGTTTTTTCAAAAATATTTCTGACTGTTCTGCCGTTCCCAAAGTTTTTATCTCTTCCGTTATAAACTTCGGTTAAATATTGTTGAATATTTTCTTCAGTTTCCGGAGTTAGCAGCATGCCTTTTTTCCTAACATTGAGTTGGAAAATTCTTGCAAGCTCATCCGGTTTGTAATCTTCAAATACAACATGTTTTGTAAAGCGGGATGCAAGACCGGGATTTGTATCGAGAAAATCAGCCATTTCATTTGTGTAGCCTGCAACAATAACAATAAATTTTCCGCGGTCATCTTCCATCCGTTTAAGTAAAGTATCGATAGCTTCTTTACCGAAATCGCTTGAGCTGTCTTTCGGCGCTAATGTATATGCTTCGTCAATAAATAAGATCCCGCCTATTGCACGGTCTATTAGTTTGTTTGTCTTCGGACCGGTCTGACCCACATATTCACCAACTAATGCTGAACGGTCGGCTTCTATCAAATGACCTTTAGAAAGTACGCCTAATGTTCTGAAAACATTTCCCATTAAGCGTGCAACTGTCGTTTTCCCGGTTCCGGGATTTCCTGAAAAGACAAAATGAAGTGAAAGTTTGGATTTCTCGCCGCCGGCTTCCGAACGTTTCTTTTCGGCGCCTATGTAACTTGCAATTCCTTTAATTTCATCTTTCACGGAATGCAGCCCGATTAATTCATTTAACTCGCCGTAAATTTCTTCGAGCGTCATTTCTTTAGGCGGTTCGTAAGGAATATCTTCCGGTAGGATTAAATTAAATATTTCGGCATCATCAATATCATCGCCTAGTTCTATTAATCGTGAGCTTTGTTTCTGAAGAGTCTGTTCAAAGATATTTCTTACCGTACGACCATTTCCAAAATTTTTATCGCGACTGTCATATAGTTCGGTAAACATCTGCAGCGAAAGTTTTTCGGCATCATCTGATAATTTTAACCCGCGCCCGTTCATCATCGAATTAAAAATTTCGTGCAGTTCATCGGGTTTATAATCATCAAAATGAATGCGTTTCGGAAATCGTGAAGCTAAACCGGGATTCGTATCCAGAAAATCTTCCATTTCCTTTATATATCCGGCAACAATTGAGATAAACTTACCGCGGTCATCTTCAATTCTTTTCAACAAGGTATCGATTGCTTCCTTTCCGAAAGAATCTCCGCTGCCTTGCGAAAGCGTATAAGCTTCATCGATGAACAACAAACCACCCATTGCCGAGTCTACAAGCTGGTTAGTTTTCTTAGATGTTTGTCCCGAGTAACTGGCAACCAACTTTGACCGGTCCACTTCAATTAGGTGCCCTTTTGGAAGAAGTCCGAGCGCTTTGAAAATTCTTGCCATTAATCTTGCGACAGTAGTTTTGCCTGTTCCGGGATTACCGGTAAAAACGAAATTCAAATTAAGTCCGCCGCCTTTACCTCCCATCTCCATTCTTTTCTTTTCAACTTTCAGGTAATCATACAAGCTGCGAACTTCGTCTTTAATATTTTTCATCCCGGTCAGTTGATTAAGTTCGGAGAAAATATCATCGACGCTCATATCTTTGGGAGGTTCATAAGGAATATCTTCAGCAGTTATTGTGCTGATCATGTCGTTTGTTAATTCGTCAGCAGGTACTTGGCTTATTCTTTTCGATTGATTTGAAAGAGCTGTGTCAAATAGTTTACGCATTTCGCGTCCGTTTGCAAATGATTTGTCTCGTTTGTCGTAAACATCTTTAACAGCCTTTTCCAACTTATCTTCGGCATCTATTGATAGGGCATACTTTCTTTTTTTAACAAACATTTTGAATATCTTAAAAAGCTCGTCCGGTTTATAATCATCGATATGCAGATACTTATCAAAACGACTTCTCATTCCGGGATTAGCATTTAGGAAGCGGTCCATTTCTTCTTTATATCCCGCTGCAATTACAACAAATTTATCGCGGTCGTCTTCCATTCGTTTCATAATGGTCTCAATTGCTTCCTGTCCGTAACTATCCGATGATCCCGAATCAACAGATGGGGAGAGTGCATAAGCTTCATCAACAAAAAGAATGCCGCCCATCGCATCATCACATGCTGCTGTAACGAGCTTCGGAGTTTGACCTGTGTATTGCCCAACGAGATTGCTCCTATCGGTTTCGACTACATGCCCGCGATCTAAAAATTCTATTGCGGCGAAAACCTCTCCGAGCTTTCGTGCTATTGTAGTTTTACCTGTTCCGGGATTACCGGTAAGAACAATATGCATTCCCAATTTTTCGGATTTGCCCATGCCGCGCTGCTCGCGTTCTTTCTGCATTGATATCTGTTTCGCAATATCTCGAACTGCCTGCTTAACATTATCCATCCCGATGAATTCTTCGAGCTCTGCCAATATATCATCAAGACTTCGTTCTTCCGGAACATCAGCTTCTATATGTTTTTCCAGAACAATTTTATCATCCTTTTCACCGAATGCCATTTGATAGTAGTATGCTTTAATAATATCTTCAGCAATTTGCACCGCATAATGACCATTGCCGAATGAACTATCCTTGGTTTTTAGTGCATGTTTAAAAACTCTCAGCAGAAGTTTATCGGCATCTTCCGATAGTTGAAGTTTGTTCTCGTTTAATCTTCTCTCACAAATTTTCTTAAGTTCTTCAGCAGTAAAATCCGGTAGTTTAAATTTATATTCGAACCGGTTTTTTATTGATGGATTGTTTTTGAAAAATTCTTCAAAACCTTGCGGTAAACCGGCAAGTACAACAATTGGATTATTTCCGAATTTGTCCATTTCGGAAAAAAGTTTATCAAGTTTGTGAATATCTGTAGCGTAACCCTCGGGAACCAGCTTCTGAACATTGTCAATAAATAAAATTCCGTTTTTAGCTTTCTGAATGTTCGCTTGAAAATCTTTTGAATATTCTTCATAATCAACAGCGTCGACTATCGTAACATCCTGACGTGTGATGATTTTGTTATCATAAAAAATTTTCTGTAATACTTTACCGAGCGTACTTTTTCCCGTTCCGGTATTTCCGACAATAATTGTATGCATATTAAATCTTATTTCATTTTCGTCGGAAGCAGAACGCATTGCTTTACAAATGTTAACGAGTTTCTTTATTTCTTCTTTTACGGATTCAAATCCAATTAAGTCGTCAATTCCTATTGTAGGTACCCTGGAAATTGCTGAGCCGCAAACTTTACAATACTTTGCCGCTTCTCTATTTTTCTTTCCGCATTTTTCGCATTTACGTGCCATAGGTTAAAAGAATCTCCTATTGATTATAATTTGTCTAACCAAAAATTGCAACGGTTATTGTTTTATAAAGTTCTACAAAGAAATTCATCGAGATGTAATAGACCTCAATAAATTTTTCACCAACAAGCTTCAAGGTTGTAATCAAATCGGTTACCCTGGGATCAACACTGTACAGCAGGGCATATAATGCAACCGGTATAACAACTCCAATGAAACTTGTCCGCCACATCGATAGTTTAGTCGATCTTCTATTTCTTCGGTAATTCTTGAAAAGTTCTTCCAGCGGATTTGCAAATTCCTTTTCATCACTGTAAGCATAAGCTGCGCAGTTTACAAGTCCAGCCATTTGTTCGTTATCGCCATAAAGTTGTTTCCTGAGATTCTTATCTGTATAACCAACTTTCAGCATCCATCCAATCATTGTTCCAAGTACTAAAAGCAGTAATATTCCCAAGAGTATAGGATTACCAAGAATAAAATAGAACAGGTAATAGACAGCTACAAAAAGTATTGCACCAATAATGGGTCCTCCGATACATCCTTGAGAAACGGTTAAATCTCCGTCACCTTTAAATCCTTCCCAGATTGCCCAGATTGTTACCGGCAGAATCATGATTAAATAATAATTGAAATCAAGCGACAGAACGTTACCCGGCAGTGGATTTTCATCAAATGTTAGCGCATAAAATGTAGCTAAAATCGTTGATAATGTTGGAAATGCAAAGGTCAAAATTCGCTGAATTAAAAACCGGTTATCTTTCGCTTTTTCTTTTCTCTTAAGTCTGACGATTTCTTTTTTAGCTTTAACATATCTTTTAACAGGCTCAGTTTTAGGATTCAACTTCTCTAAAAAATCCAAATATGCGATAAGCCTTTCTTCATAGTCTTCCTGAAATGCAACAAAGTATTCGCCTTCTTCATCAAACGGATATTCATGAAAGTGAATACTGAGCAATGCACTCACCGGGGAATTTGGATCCATGGTTCGGTCAATTACTTCTTTTTTCACATGAGAAGGAGCGTTTAATAGTTCCTCGGGATTATAATATTCAGAACCATCATCGGCGATATACGGAACGTTATCATCTTGATAAATTGCTTTTAGGATTTTCATAAATGCAATATCATCATTGTAAGGAGCGATTTTCCCTTCATGATAACTGGGGTCGTAACATTTTCTAAAGAAGTTTACCTCACCGTTGTATCCGTGAGTTAGCAGCCATATGTGTAGAGAAGTATTAGGATTTTTCAGGTGACTTTTATATTCAATTGCACTTCCACTGAGTAGGGTTCCGAATTGTGGATCAGCTTCACTAGAAGTTTTCCCGGTGAATGGGCAGACATATGGTTTATCCTGCGCCAAAGTATAAACAACTGCAAGTAAACCGGCTTCTTTATCAACATCTTTGAAATTGGTTATTTGTTCATCCACTTTTTCTCTGATTCCGGGATCACGGAAATCCAGCCAAATACTTATTTCACCGCTGTATAAATACGGTGAATATTTTTTAGGATCTGATTCCAGCTTATCGGCTAACTCTTCAATTGAATTTATAACAACCGATTTAGGATCCTTTTCATCTCTGCTGCCGAAAAGTATTAACGGTGTTTCCTGGTTATCCGCATAAAGAAGAGAATAAATAATCCAGTAAAGAGCAGTTTGAGGATCGTTATCTTTAAAATATTTTCTAAATACTTTTACTTCTTTTCTACCACCGCGGCTGTTCAAGTATAAATAGAGAAGATCATTTTTATCCTGAAGAGCATTTTTGTAATGATCAAATGAATTGAACAGAGCTTTAGCAATTTCCGTTTTAGTCTCACATTTACTGCCGTCATGAGCGAGGTATGGACGTGTACTGTCCAATGTATAAATCGCGACTTGAGTTCCGGTAACTTCATCTTTTTTGAATTGAGCTTCAATTATATCTTTAATTTCAATCATCAATTCATTATCGCCGGCTTCTTCGAGCCATTTTTCAACTGCGCCGCGGTAAAGATATTTGCGTCCGAGTTCCGGGTAATCCTGCATAAGAGCAGCCATCTCTTCCGGAGTAGTTGCTACAAGATCGAGTCCGTTTCTATCACGAGTAAAGTTAAACGGTTTATAGCCTTCTCTCAGAGGCATCTCGTAAACACTAACCTGTTCACCTTTCAGCCATTTCTGAACTTCTTCAAATCCCCATCTTTTCTCATCATCGACTGTAATCAATCCTTTAACGAGAGTTTCAATTTCTTCGGGCATGTCTTCCGGGATAGGGAGCTTGGCTTTGAACTTCAGTGTTCGATATGTTAACTCGTCAAATCCTTTGGATGGGGGTACACCGGTGAACATGTGAAGAATACTGATTCCAAATGCATAATAATCGACAGCTTTTGTAATGATTGATTCACCGCCGGTTCCGTGTTCAACTTCAGGCGCTGCATAAGTTGCAGTTCTGAACATTGTGGTTCGCTGCATCGTTTCGGAATCTTCTATCAATGAAGAGATTCCAAAGTCGCCTAGAAGGATGTCCGTCCCATCTGCATTTTTGAAGAATAAATTTCCGGGTTTAATATCACGATGTACAATTTTATGCTGATGGCAGAATTCCAAAGCATTGATGGTTTCTTTGATTATCTGCTTAATTTGTGCAGTGTCTTTAATCGGCATGTGATCTTCCACCGTTCCGCCGGCACAATATTCTAATAATTCAAAGAATCTTTTTTCTTCATACCAGCCATAATCGAGAACTGAAATAATATCTTCGTGTTTGATGTTTCTTAGCTGTTCAACAAGTTTTTCTTTTGGCTTGAAGAAAGGATAGTAAAGCTTAAGCACTGATTGTTCACCGTCTTTTTCAAGGAGATATATCTCTGCTTCGCCTGTTGATTGAGAGAGGGTTTTAATCTCTTTATATTTTTTATCGTTTAGTATATATTCGGAAGTTTTTTTGCCGATATCGCCGACTTTTGATCCGATCGTTTTTTCAGCGGGAGCGGTTTTCTTTTTGCTTTCAATTACATCACTTCCGGCACGAACAGTTTTTTCAGGATCTTCTTCCGGTTCAACACCTGCTTTAATAGGCGCCCCGGCATCTGCTGAAATAGGGGCGGCATCTGCGCGAATTGTTTTTTCCTCGTCAGCTTCTGGTTGATCTGCACGCAGAATATTGTCGGGTGCGTCCGTGCGGATTGTTTTATCCGGATCAACATCCTCCTTACTGCCGTCATTTTCGATTCTTATTGTTTTTTCGTTATCATCTCCCTGATCTTGATTCTCATTCAAGCGGATGGTTTTCTCGTTATCATCTGCCATCTTTTAATTCCCCGGTTCAATTTGTGAAGAAATTGATAAGTTAACATAATTCATCGGAGTAAACCCAATTTGGATCGGTGAGTAAAATCCATTCACCACCCATATCAGGTCTTCCGCATCCCTCTGGATACTGATGAACAGTATCTGTGAAATTGCATAACCAGCCCATATCCCCGGGCGGTTTCATCGCGCTGTGGAATCTTCTAGCTTGCTGCTGATTTGCAAATTCCATCTGTTTTATTTTTTCCATCTTTTCTTTCAATTGCTTTTCCAGCTCTGCTTTTTTTTGAGCCGCTTGTTTTGCTCTTTGGGCTGCATTAAGAATTGCAGATGATTCTTTGTCGGAAAAAAGGTTTTTCTTCTGCCTTTGAACCGGCTTTGTTTTCTCCTGCTGCTTAGGCGGTGTCTTTTTCGATTGATTCAGCATTTGTTCCAGCATTTGCATCTGCTGTTTTTTCTTTTCTTTCTTTTCCTCTTCGGCTCTGTCTACAGCTTCTTTTTTCTCATCTTCCTGAGCTTGTTTAATCTCTTCCTGTTCTTGATTTATCTCTTCAAATAATTTTTGAATTTCTATCAGTTCCGGATCTTTTTTAACTTCCTCAACAGTCTGCTTCGCGAAATCAGTCAGAGGTATATGGCATTTTTTACAGAAATCGAAATAACTCAAATCTCCGCATTGGGGACATCTAACACCTTCGGTTGGGTTTCCGCACTCGGGGCAAAATGAATCGTTTGGATCGATGGTAGCATAACAAAACTTGCACTGTGTATCGAGAAGCCACTCGCCGCACGATTCACAAATATCGGAACCGGGATGAATTGGGGATTTACAATGCGGGCATTGAAGGGAATCTAACGGTTCCCCGCATTCTTCACAAAATCTTGCTTGGGCTTCATTTGGATGACCACAATTGGGACAGCCCTTTCCCTCCTCTTTTTTGACTTCTGATTCTTGCTGCTGCTGCGTCTTCTTCTGCTCTAGCGACCTTTCTCTTTGATTATCGCTCAATTATTCCTCCTACAATAAAATAAGACAAAAGCATATTAATATTACTAATTTTTTATGAGGTTTTCCACCCGACTGCCACATAAAATTAACAGTGATAAGAATATTTTTTTGTACTTCGAAACAATTTTTCACCTTTATCAATCGATTTTTGAGTTACATAAAAGCTCTTGATAAATAAGGCATTATAAGGTAACTTAACTGCTTATTAATTTTAGGTTTTTAATTATTGGAAAATAAATACACGTCTGATGTTACTTCAGTAATTGTTGACGATCGCGAGTTTATATTAGTAGGCACGGCTCATATTTCAAAGCAATCGGCAGATCTTGTTCGAGAGGTTATTGAAAATGAAAAGCCGGACTGCAAAAATAAATTAAATGATAGCAAATTATGTTGTGTTTGAATTAACCTCCTTTCCTTTAAAATGCATTTAAGGTTTAAAATTAGTTAACTGAGTTAAACCGGAACCATCAATATTCATTATCCAGAGCTGTCCGTTTCCA
>JAIOZI010000014.1 GCA_021740785.1 Melioribacteraceae bacterium | reverse complement strand
GGTACAACAAAGTATTCGTACGGATGAATAATGGAATAGGTGGATTCTTAGATGAAATTAGTTATACAACAAGCGAATATGTTCATAGATGCGCTTCGGCAGACTTAGATGGTAACGGTTATAATGATATTGTTTCAGTGCATTATCTCCATGCATATTTAGAGAATAATTTACATATTCTATTTAATGACAGTACCGGTAATTTTGTTGAAGACCCGGTGACCGGGATTAATGAAAATAATGCACAGCCAACCGAATTTACTTTATATCAGAATTACCCAAACCCCTTCAACCCAACAACAGTAATAAATTATCAGCTTCCCGAAGCCGGATTTGTAACATTAAAAGTTTACGATGTACTCGGTCGTGAAGTAACAACATTGGTTAACCGGGAAATGAGTGCCGGAAAATACCAGGTTGAACTTGATGCATCAAAACTTTCCACCGGCGTTTATTTCTACCAATTGAAAACTGGTAACTTATTAGAAATAAAGAAAATGCTGCTGCTGCGATAATATTTTTCAAATCCCCGGTTCAGAGTTGTTCCGGGGATTATTTTTTGTGATAGTAATTGAATTTGTTGAAGTGGACTTAATTTTAACACAGCCTCTATACCCGGCAGTACTTCGAGAATTGTAAGTATTGAATTAGAATAAGATGTATATTTATTATCATATTAAATCACAGCTTCGGTTGAATTAACATCTGATGAAAAATACCGAGTACATTAGGGCATTAATCCTTTTACAGTCATTTGAAGTCTTTTGGACTTTCTGTTCATTATCCGACGGTGAGCTGCATGCCGATCAATGCAAAAATGTTTCCAAAGAGTTAATTAAAGAATTACAGGGCATATATAAAACCGACAGAAAAATATTTAGCTCGAAAGAATTAACCCTGGACGACAACGATGACACGGAATTAATTGAAGGAATTATTGAAAAAATCAGCAAGTGGTCGGAAGGAAATTCCAAGCTTCCTTACGAAGGTATTTTTGAAAGCAATTGGAGAATTTCATGGTTCACATCAGGGTTAAAAACCTACCTGATAAAAGTAATCGGTGCAGATGTAAAAATTCCAATCGTTTGGTCAACGGCTGAAACAAGATACAGCAAAACGAAATTGAGATGGGGCGGGCATCTTCCCGAACATATGCTGAATAAAATGCCTGAGAAAATTGAAGTGGAATTATCGCAGGCTGTAAGTATTGCCGTTGTGGGCGATATCAGGAAATCCCAGGATTTAATGACATACTCACCTTCAACTGAATTCTTTTGCGAAATGATGCTCGATTTTATGGATACATCGAGAAAATTGATTACAGAGAACGCCGGCATCTTCGATAAGTTCACCGGTGATGGTTTCCTTGCTTATTTCAACGAGGAGGTGTGCCGGAAGGCAGGTAAAGATTTCCTCGATTGTTTCATAAGCTTTGTTAAATCTCAGATGGAGTATTCCGAAAAACATTTCCCTGAATGGGCAAAATCCATTCGTAAAGTGCAGCCGGGTTTAAGCGGTTTAACAATCGGCGCCGATATTGGTAAGATCGATTTCCGGGAAGTTGACGGACATCTATTTGCAATCGGGGATTCAATTGTTTGGGCGCACAGAGTATGCAGAGCCGGGAAAGGCGGAGAAATACTGGTGAATAATATTCTTTATAATCGGCTCAAAACTAAAAAGGGTATGGAGTTCCAGCCTATTGAATCGGAAACAAAAGAAGGTGAGCTTTTCCTAGCTCATAAAATGAAATTAAGCTAGTTGTTAATATTGAATTTATATCGCATTTTACCAATTGATGTAAATCAAATATAAAAGAACTAAGTGATGAATTTTATATTTGGTTTTTCGATCTGGCGGATTCATGCGATCTCCAAGATGCGGCTGGAAAAATCAAATCCTTTATTAGATAAAAATATTATGGAAGATATTTGTTGGCATTAATCGGAAACATGTTGAATAGAAAACAAAAAAAAATTGAAAAACTTAGAGAGGATTGGGGTAAACCAATACTTAAGTTTAGAGATTACGATTTAATTTCCAGTTATCATGAATTATTAATGCATGATAAGCAATCGGATTTTGTTGACGATAAAACATGGGATGATTTGGAATTAAACTCCTTCTTCGATAAGATTGACCGAAACATTTCAGGCATCGGTCAGCAGTATCTTTTTCACCTATTACATAAATATGAAAAAGATGAAAGTATTCTAAAAAATAGGTTTGAGTTGATATCCCGCTTAAAATTAGATCAATCACTTCGTGAGAAAATACAGCTTAAACTAATGGGGATTTCCCATGCGTCTTCATATTTTATTTCATATATAATCTTAAGTAAATCCCTCCCATTCTCAAAATATTATTTGTTCTTTTACTTGTGCCCGCTGCTTTCAATAGTTTCTATATTCTTAATTCCGTTTAATGGACTTTTCATTTTTGCGGCATTAACGGTTTTGCTTATTAATCTTATTCTAAATAAAATTTTTTCCGGGAAAATCTATAATTACTTCGCAGGATTCTCCAGCCTTAATTCTTTTATTAATTCGGCAATATCAATTAGCAGAATAGAGACGACTAATTCGATTGAAGAGATCGAATTTTTAAAAAATAATAGGGGATTGTTAAAATCCCTGAAGAAAAGACTTGGTTATTTTGTTATTGATAAAGAGTCTCTGAACGATTTAGTACTTATTGCCGTCGAATATCTTAATATGTTTCTCCTTTTCGATATAATAGCATATTACAGGTCGGTGAATACCTTAATTGAACATCAAAATGAAATCAATGCTGCTTTTAAGGCAGTTGCGAATCTTGATGCATGTATTTCGGTAGCCTCGTATTTGCATAATATTCCAAATTATTCTAATCCGTCGTTCATAAACTCCAATGTCATTAGTTTTAGTAAAATGTATCATCCCTTAATTGAAAATGCAGTTTCGAATACTTTATTAAATCAAAGTAAGTCGGCATTAATTACCGGTTCAAACATGTCGGGCAAAACTACATTCATAAAAACTATCGGGGTTAATTTTATCTTATCGAGAACCTTATACTTTAGTCATGCTGAAAGTATAAGTCTGCCTCAACTAATTGTAAAAACAGCTATAAGAAGAAATGATAATATAGGAAAAGGAAAAAGCTATTTTTTTGTTGAGATAGAAACTATTGAGAATTTTATTAAACTATCACGATTTGAGAATGAATATTTGTTCTTAATAGATGAGATTTTTAGGGGTACAAATACAATCGAGAGACTTGCTTCTTCAACCGCAGTATTAAAATACCTTAGCTCAAATAATAGAGTATATGTTACAACCCACGATATTGAATTACAAGAGCTATTAAACGGCAGCTTTAATATGTTTCATTTTAGGGAAATGATTGAAAATGAAAAATTCTTTTTTGATTATATCATACAACACGGACCATGTTCAAATGGAAATGCAATTAAATTACTCGAAATGATGAATTACCCCGTCTCAATTATTGATGAGTCCCGGTTGATTGCTTCCAAACTTTCCCATCCCTGGTTGACCAGACAAAATTAATTTGCTAATCGCTGATATTAGTATTAAATTACAGTTTCTAATTCGCCCCATTGTGGGCGTTTTTTATTTGTATGGATCAAATTAAAACAAAAATACGCGACATAATTGAATCGGTAGTAAAAAACCACAATTACTTCCTAATCGAACTCTTATTCCGGGGAAATCCTAACGAACAGATTTTAGAAGTTTATGTGGATAACGAAACCGGTGTAACTACCGATGTTTGCGCTGTAATAAGTAAAGAAATCAGCGCCGTGATTGATTCATTGGAATTAATTGGATTTAATTACAGGCTGGATGTTTCATCACCCGGTGTTGGCAGGGGACTCAAATTCATCGAACAGTTTCCCAAACATGTTGGTCGTAATTTTAAGATTAAGCATGATATTGACGGGAAAAATGAAAAGTTCGAAGGGAAATTGTTAAACATAAACGGTGATGACCTCACTTTTGAAACTACAAAAGGTGAGTTAATTGTCAATTTTAATAATGTAAAAGAAGCAAAAGTATTAATTAGTTTTTGATGGAGGCTTAACAGATGAATAGTGCAATAGTCGATTCATTTGCGCAGATGGTTCGGGAAAAAAGTCTGGATAAAGACGTTCTTGCCGGTATAATTGAAGAAATTTTTGGTCTGATGGTTAAGAAGAAATACGGACCGGATGCAAAATACGACGTTGTTGTGAATATGGATAAGGGTGATATTGAAATTTTCTTCGAGAGAAGTATTGTCGATGAAGTTGAAGACCCGAATCTTGAGATAAGTATAGATGAAGTTAACGAACGCGGCAATGAAGAAGAACTTGAAGTTGGTGATGATTTTGTTGAATTGCTGGAATTATCATCTTTCGGAAGGAGACTTATTAATCTTGCGCGTCAAAGTCTCAATCAAAAAATTAGAGAGATTGAAAAAGATATTATTTACAATGAATATTCCGAAATGCTCGGTGAAATCGTTGTAGGTGATATTTACCAGGTGAGAAGAAATGATGTTCTTGTAAATCACAATAAAAATGAATTGCTACTGCCGAGAATTGAACAAATACCTCGTGAAAAGTACAGGAAAGGCGATACGATTAGAGCTGCAATAAAGGAAGTAAAGAAAACTCCCAACGGACCTGTTGTTGTAGTTTCCAGGGCAGATAATGTATTTTTAAGAAGACTATTTGAAATAGAGATTCCGGAAATTTACGATGGAGTAATTGAAATTAGAGGTATTGCTCGTGAGCCGGGTGAAAGAGCTAAGGTTTCTGTTGAATCTCAGGATACACGAATCGATGCGGTTGGTGCATGCGTGGGAATGAAAGGCGTAAGAATTCATGCAATTGTTCGTGAACTGAATAATGAAAATATTGATGTAATTCATTTTTCCGATGATCCGATTGTTTATATTCAGCGCGCACTTGCACCGGCTAAACTGAAACAAATTGAGCTTGATGAAGATAACGGAAAGTGTACTGTGTGGGCGGATAGTGATCAGGTGTCATTAATCGTAGGAAGAAACGGAGTAAACATAAGATTAGCAATGAAACTTACCGGTTACGATATTGAAGTGATACGAGAAGAGAAACCGTTTGAAGAATATGAAGATGATATCGAATTGATGGACCTGCGTGAGGAATTGGGAATTGAGATTGTTGAATTGCTGATTAACAACAGGTTCGATACAGCGGTTGAGGTACTAACTGCAGGTGTCGACGAGTTGAAGAAAATTGAAGGAATGGCAGCAGAGAAAGCTGAAGAGATAATAGAAGTACTAAAAAATCAGTTTGAAGAAGAAGATTAATTTTAATTATTGGATAATACGTATATGTCGGATAAACCAAAAAAGTTACGAATTTATAAATTTGCTTCGGAATACAATTTAGCAACCGAATCGATTGTTGAGTTTCTTCAGGAAAAAGGTTACGAAGTAAAATCGCATATGTCGCTTCTAACTGATGAAATGATAGCTGATATCGGTACGCGTTTTAAAAAAGATATTGAAACTGCCGAAAAACATTACAGAAAAATCAGTGAGTTTAATAAGAAAAGATCAGACAAGACCGAGGAGGAAGTCCCGGTAGAAGAACCAGCTAAGGAACCTGAACCGGAAGTTGAAAAAGCTGAACCGGCGGAAGAAAAGACTGACCTTAAAGAAGAAACCGAGGAAGTTGAAGAAAAAGAGGAAGTAAAGGAAGAAATAAAAGAAGAGACTGCTGAGGTGAAGAAAACTTCAGAACCTGAGGCGGCGGCAGAACCTGAAGCTGAAAAACCCGATGAACAGGTTGAAGAAGAGACGGTAAAGACATATAAAACCGAATACGAAAAACAACTGGACGGACGCAAGAGAGGATTGACGGTTGTTGGAAAGATGGACCTGAATAAAAACAAAAAACAGAGAGCCGGTAAAGCTGAGGAAAAGAAAAAAGATGAAAAACCCAAAGCAAAGGATGAAAAACCGGCAGTACCGCCAAAAGAAAGCAAACCTCTTTCTGAAGAAGAACAGAAGAAAAAGAAGAAACGAAAGAAATTAAAAGCAAAGAAAAAATCGGAAGTTAGTCCCGAAGAAAATATTAAAGCGAAAAAGAAGAGAAAACTTAAAAAGCTTGAAGTTGATAAACGAGAAGTTGATGCCGCCATAAAACGCACTATGATGAGTATGGATGAAGCAGGCGCCGACCGGGCATCGGCTAGGAAGAAAAAGCGAAAAGAAAAATTAGAAGCGCAGGAAAAGCAAGCCGAAGAAATCGCACAAGAGAAAAGCAAGCTTAAAGTTACTGAATTCATTGCCGTTAATGAGCTGGCAAATCTTATGCATGTACCGGTTTCTGAAGTTATTCAAAAGTGTATCGGGCTGGGCTTGATGGTTTCAATAAACCAAAGATTAGATTTTGAAACAATCACATTAGTTGCAGATGAGTTTGATTTTGATGTTGAATTACAGGAAGAGTTTACATCCGAAACGTTAGAAGATGAAAAGGATCCGGAAGAAACATTAAAACCGCGTCCGCCGGTAGTAACGATTATGGGTCATGTAGATCACGGTAAAACCTCACTTCTTGATTATATCCGGAAAGCAAATGTTGTAGCCGGTGAAGCAGGTGGAATTACACAGCATATCGGCGCTTACCAGGTAACTACCGATGGTAATAAACAGGTTACGTTCCTTGATACACCCGGTCACGAAGCATTTACGGCTATGCGTGCAAGAGGAGCTAAAGTAACGGATATAGTTGTTTTGATTGTTGCAGCAGATGATGCAGTTATGCCGCAAACAATTGAAGCAATTAATCATGCACAGGCGGCTGGAGTGCCGATTATTATCGCTATAAATAAAATCGATAAGCCCGGCGCAAATATTGAAAAAATTAAGCAGCAGTTAGCCGAGCGAAATGTGCTGGTTGAAGATTGGGGCGGTAAATATCAGAGTGTTGAAGTTTCGGCAAAGCAAGGAATAAATGTTGATATTCTCCTTGAAAAAATTCTGCTTGAAGCGGAAATTCTTGAGTTAAAAGCCAACCCTGATAGATTAGCGCGCGGAACCGTTGTGGAATCTCAATTGGATAAAGGCAGGGGAATAACCGCTACAGTATTGGTTCAGAAAGGTACTTTGAGAATCGGCGACCCGTTTGTTGCCGGCAATTTCCACGGAAGAGTTCGTGCAATGTTCGACGAAAGAAATAATAAAATTGAAGAAGCTTCTCCTTCAACCCCGGCTTTGGTTTTAGGATTCGAAGGAGCGCCGCAAGCCGGTGATACTATAATCGCAGTTGAATCCGAACGCGAAGCGCGTGAGGTTGCAACTAAGAGACAGCAGCTGCAGCGCGAACAAGATCACCGTCAAATTCATCTGCTTACGCTGGATGAAGTGGCGCAGCAGGCAGGTAAGGGCGGAATTAAAGAACTGCCTCTGGTAGTTAAAGGAGATGTTGATGGTTCTGTTGAAGCTCTGGCTGATTCATTAATGAAACTTTCCAATGAAGAAGTTTTGGTACGTGTGATTCATAAAGGTGTCGGTGCAATCTCCGAAGGCGACGTTCTGCTTGCGGCTGCATCTAGAGCAATAATTATCGGATTCCATGTTCGACCTCATACTAACGCTAGGAAATTAGCTGAACAGGAAAAGGTTGATATCAGGTTGTACAACGTAATATATGATGCAATTAATGAAGTGAAATCGGCGTTGGAAGGTATGCTTTCACCTGTCATTTCGGAAGAACTTGTTGCAACATTGGAAATACGAGATACTTTCAAAGTGCCGAAAATTGGTACTGTTGCCGGATGCTACGTTCAAGAAGGAAAAGTTACTAGGAATAATAAGATTCGTCTGTTCCGTGACGGTGTTGTGATTTATGAAGGTGAACTTGCAACATTAAAACGATTCAAAGACGATGTGAAAGAAGTTGATGCCGGATACGAATGCGGATTGAATATTGCCAATTTTAATGATATTAAACTCGGCGACATAATTGAATCATACAAGCTGGTTGAAACCAAGAAAAAACTGAATTAAACATGCAACATAGATTAGAAAAAGTAGCTGCTCTTATTAAAGAAGAAATCAGTTTGATTCTTCTTCATAAGATTCAAGATCCTGAACTGGGATTGTTGACTGTTACAGGTGTAAAGGTAAGTCCTGATTTACGAAATGCAAAAGTTTATATCTCCCTTTATGAAAAAGAAAAGAGAGAATGGGCTTTAGAGAAGATTAACGATTTAAAAGGTCTGATACGAAGTGAACTTGCAAGTAGAGTTAATAATTTGAGATTTGTACCTGAATTGTTCTTTTATATTGATGATACGATGGACTACGTAGAAAAGATGGAGAATTTATTCAAAAAGATACACAAGGATGATAACGAACAATCTGAATGATCTCTCCGCTATTGATTTTGCAAATGGTGAAGTGATTCTAATTGATAAGGAAAAAGGTAAAACTTCCTTTAATGCTGTTCATAGAATCAGGGCAATTGCAAAAGTGAAGAAAGTCGGTCATGCGGGAACATTGGATCCTCTTGCAACCGGGTTATTGATTATTTGTACCGGGAAAAAGACAAAGGAAATTTCTAGTTATCAGGATTTACAGAAAACCTATACCGGTATAATTAAACTTGGGCAGAGAACAGCTTCCATGGATTCGGAGACAGAAGTGCTGGAAGAAAAAAGTTTGGAATATATTACGCCCGAAAAAATTGAAGAAGTAAGAAAAAGTTTTTTAGGCGAACAGTTTCAGAAACCGCCGATGTATTCAGCGGTTAAACATAAAGGAAAAGCTCTTTATAAGTATGCCCGTAAAGGTGTTGAAGTTGAGAGAGAATTCAGGAAAATCATTATCTCAGAATTCAATATAATTTCAACAAAGCTTCCTGAACTGCATTTTGAAATAAAATGTTCTAAAGGAACATACATCAGGGTGATTGCAGATGATTTCGGAACAAAACTTGGGTGCGGCGCTTATCTGCAAGAGTTGAGAAGAACGGCGATCGGTGATTATAAAGTTAATGATGCATTAACGGTTAATGAGTTTAATGAGCTTTTCAAAAATGTAAATACATGAAATTGATTTACAAAGATTGTTTGAATGAACGTATATAGTGATAATTTGGAAATAGAAAAGAATGATAGAACAATTGTCACCATCGGCACTTTTGATGGTGTACATGTTGGTCATGTAAATATTCTTAGAAGAATGAACGAGGCTGCAGAGAAAGACAATCTGCGAAAATTTATCGTTACTTTTGAACCTCATCCGAGAACGGTATTGAATTCTCATTCAAATGAAATTCATCTTTTAACCGTGCTGGATGAAAAGCTTGAGCTCTTTGAAAATGAAAGTCAGGAAAATGTTTTGCTGATTAACTTCACAAAAGAATTTTCAAATTTATCATCCGAAGAATTTGTTAAGAAATATATTGTTGATAAAATTGGTGTATCTCATATTATGATCGGTTATGATCACAAATTCGGAAAGAATCGGGACGGTGATTTTAACACGATGAAATCATTAGGTGAGAAATTCAATTTCAAAGTTACTTCTGTTGATGCGGTGAAAATTGACGGAATTGCAGTTAGCAGCACAAAAATTCGCAACAGCATAAATAACGGCGATGTTGCAGGAGCAGTGAAGTATTTAGGCAGGTATTATTCATTAGTGGGAAAGGTTGTTCCCGGAGCTGAAAGGGGTAGAATTTTAGGTTTCCCAACAGCTAACATTGAAATTGATGAAGAAAAATTGATTCCCAAAACAGGCGTATATGTGGTTGGATGTGTATTAGGGAACGAAAAACATTACGGAGTTATGAACATCGGGTATCGCCCGACTTTTGAAAATTCCAAGCATTTGGTTGCCGAAGTTCATATTTTCAATTTTTCAAGAAATATTTATGATGAAATTCTCAAGATTGAATTTATAAAACGAATTCGCGATGAGAAAAAATTTGCATCTGCCGATGAATTGATTCATCAAATTGAGAATGATAAAAAGGAAGCAAAAGAATATATAGGTAAAATAGTTAATTAATTGATCCCGGTTGGTTCTGGGATTACATCGTACAACTTGTAATAAGGAGTAGAAATGTCTATAACGAAAGAAGAAAAACTGGATTTAATCAAAAAATTCGGAAAAGGCGAAAGCGACAGCGGAACTACTGAAGTTCAAATTGCCATTCTTACAAAAAGAATAAACCAGTTAACCGAACACTTTACAGCACATAAAAAAGATCACGCTTCAAGAAGAGGATTGATGCAGATGGTCGGAAAAAGAAGAAGATTGCTTGATTATCTTGCAGATAAAGATATTGAAAGGTACAGAACAATTATAAAAGAATTGAACATTAGAAAATAAGCTAAGGAAAACGAATGATTTTTACGAAAGAAATAGAAATTGGCGGCAAAAAATTAACTGTTGAAACCGGTAGATACGCAAAACAGGCTAATGGAGCTGTGATGGTTACTTGTGGTGAAACGATGGTTTTAGTCACCGCCGTTGCCTCTGAAGAACAAAGAGAAGATATCGACTTTTTTCCTCTTTCTGTTGAATACAGAGAAAGAGCGTTTGCTGCGGGAAAAATTCCCGGCGGCTTTTTCAAACGAGAAGGAAGACCAACCGATAAAGAAATATTAAGCTCGCGATTAATTGATAGACCGATCAGACCATTGTTCCCGGATGAATACAGAAACGATACTCAGCTTGCTGCGTTTGTTTATTCGTATGACGGCGAAAATGATGCAGACGTAATTGCTGCAATAGGCGCTTCAACTGCTTTAGCAATATCGGATATTCCATTCCTTGAACCGATCGGAGAAGTTAGAGTTGCACGTGTTGACGGTAATTTGGTTGTAAACCCGACTCATAAAGAAATTGAAGCCAGCGATATTGAATTGATAATCGCAGGAACCGCCGACTCAATAATGATGGTTGAAGGAGAAGCGAAAGAAGCTGGTGAAGCAGATCTATTGAAAGCGATCAGCTTTGCACACGAAGAAATTAAAAAACTGGTTCAAATGCAGAACGAGCTGCGTGAACAATGCGGAAAACCAAAGATGGAAGTCCCCGCAAAAGAAGTTGATGAAAACTTAGTAAGTGAAGTAAAAGAAATCGCTTACAGCAAAATAGAAGAATTAGTTGCTACTGTTTTAGAGAAAGATGAAAGATCGAAAAGCAATAAAGCAATAACAGAAGAGGTTGTTACAGCATTAGCCGAAAAATATCCTGAGCAGGAGAAAGAGCTCAAGTCAATTCTGCACGACATTGAAAAAGAAGCTATGCGTAAAAGAATCCTAACCGAAGGTAAAAGATTAGACGGACGAACAACCACTGACATCAGGAAAATTACAATTGAACTTGGTTTGTTACCTCGAACACACGGATCTGCCTTATTTACACGGGGCGAAACTCAAAGTTTGATGACCTTAACTTTGGGTAACAAACGGGATGAACAAATAATAGATGGTTTGCAAGAGGAGTATACAAAAAGATTTATGCTGCATTACAATTTCCCTCCTTTTAGTGTTGGAGAAACCGGTAGATATTCCGGTGTGGGCAGAAGGGAAGTTGGTCATGGTAATTTAGCTGAAAGAGCTTTGAAATTCATTATGCCCGCCGAGAGTGAATTCCCCTATACAATCAGGCTTAATTCGGATATTCTTGAATCAAATGGTTCATCGTCGATGGCAACGGTTTGCTCCGGTTCGCTTGCACTAATGCAAGCCGGTGTTCCGGTTCCTAAACCAATTGCCGGTATTGCGATGGGTTTGATAAAAGAAGATAATGATTTTGCAATCCTGTCTGATATCCTGGGAAATGAGGATCACCTTGGTGATATGGACTTCAAGGTTGCGGGTTCCGCAGAAGGAATTACCGCGATTCAGATGGATATCAAAATTCAAGGTATTTCATTTGAAATTATGGAAAAAGCTCTTGATCAGGCAAAAGCCGGACGATTATTTATACTTGAAAAAATGAATTCCGCTATTGCAAAATCAAATGAAAAACTTTCAGAATGGGCGCCAACGCTACTGAGTATGAAAGTTAAAACCGATCAGATCGGGTCGATAATAGGTCCCGGCGGAAAAGTAATTCAAGGAATGCAGAAAGAATTTAATGTAGAAATTGTGATCGAAGAGGATGGAACAGTCAATGTCTCAGCGCCTATAGCTGCCAATGCAGAAGCAGCCATAGCACATATTAAGAGAATGACAACTCCGCCGGAACTTGGTGCAGTTTATGAAGGAAAAATTACCAAGATCACAGACTTCGGAGCTTTCGTAGAAATTACTCCGGGCACCGAAGGATTGCTCCATATTTCGCAGATTGATCATTCCCGTGTAAAAAACGTTAAGGATGTACTGAGTGAAGGAGAAATTGTTAAAGTAAAGCTGATTAAGACGGAAAACGGAAAATTCAGTTTATCCAGAAAAGCTTTACTCGACAGACCAAGCCAAAAAGAAGAAAGTCCTAATGAGTAACGATTAAATACAAATGCTGAGTCTTTAATGCTCAGCATTTATTGTATTTAGTATGTTCTGATGAAGGACTCTTATGGAGAGATCGGGTTTGGTTAATGAAAATCGGTAATACAGAAATTGGTGAAAGATTATTTGTAGCTCCAATGGCTGAGGTAACGGATTATCCTTTCCGTTATATGGCTAAAAAATATGGAGCCGGCGTAACTTTTACCCAAATGGTAAGTGCACTCGGTGTAGTTCAAGGAAAATTTGATGCACTTCAGTATCTTACGTTTAATAAAGACGAATTACCTATCGGTATTCAAATTATTGGTTATGATCCTCAAGTTATTGGTCATTCCGTAAAAATACTATCAAGTTACAAACCTACACTAATTGATTTAAACTGCGGCTGCCCCAATCCGAAAGTTGTTAATAACGCAATGGGATGTGCAATATTGGATACACCTGATACACTTAAAAGAATTGTCAGATCAATGGCTGATAATTCAAACGGTGTTCCTATTTCCGTTAAATTAAGGCTGGGCCGCGATCATAATCATATCAGTATATTAGAAAATGCAAAAATTGCAAAGGATAACGGAGCTTCGTTGATTTTTATCCATGGAAGAACAAAAGTCGATAGATATTCAACTGCAGCAAATTGGAATTGGATAAAAAAGGTGAAAGATTCTGTGGATATCCCCATAGTAGCTAATGGTTCGGTTTTCAGTGCTGAAGATGCAATTAAATTAAAAAATGAGACCGGTTGCGAATCCGTTATGGTTGCCAGAGGGGCGCTTGGTAATCCGTATATTTTTAATCGATACAATTCGCTTGTAGAAAATAATATTAACCCCGGGCATCCCGAAATTTCACTTGTTAAATCGGATTTACTCGAGCATGTGAATTTGATTATTAAAAATTATGGGGAGTTTATAGGACTAAATCACGCAAAGAAACATGCAGTGTGGTATTTCCGCTTCTTCCATGGTATCAGCTCTTTGCTTGATACTGTGTTTTCTGTCAATACAATGGAACAATTAATTGAATTGATTAACGAACATGCAGATAAAATTGAAAACAATCACTTTCCTGAGGAAGACCTTGAGGAAATTAACACTAAATTTCAAAATAAAGTTTTGTTTTGGCTTTTGAGCGAAAGCACAACTATTAATCCAGCTAAATTTATTTAGTAATAGAGTTTAATATGGTAAAAGAAATAATAATTAATTCATCATCATCACAAACACGCGTAGCAATAACAGAAGATGGTAAACTCGTAGATTTTTTTATTGAAAATCCGGAAAAAGCTCGTATGGTAGGTGATGTATATTTCGGCAGGGTTGCCAGAGTTCTTCCGGGTATTCGCGCTGCTTTTATTGATATCGGACTTAAACATGATGCCTTTCTTCACTTTTCGGATATTGGTGAAAGACTGGAAGAACTGCAGTCTCTTTTTGATGACGACGATGATGAAGAAGATGAAAATAATAACGGGAAAGAAAAAAATCATGTAAATCCCAAAGAAGCAAAACAGCAAAAGCAAAAAGAAATTCCAAAACTCTTTCGGGGTCAGGAAATAATTATCCAGATAATCAAAGAACCTGTTAAAGATAAAGGCGTTAGAGTTTCATCCGCAATTTCAATTCCGGGCAGGTTTTGTGTTCTGCTGCCTTTCGATAATAAAATCGGAATTTCGAAAAAGATATCCGATTTTAGAGAAAGAAGAAGACTGAGGAAAATTGCCAGAGGAATTCTACCGAAAGAATGCGGACTTATTATCCGTACTGCGGCGAAGGATCAAAAGGAAAACCTGATGGAGGGCGATGTACGATACCTTCTAAAAGTTTGGGAGAAAATTCAAGATGCTATAAAAGAAAAGGAACCGCCTTCATTAATTTATAAAGATCTTTCTACCACTGTAAGCGTTATTCGTGATCTTTTTACGCACGATGTTTCAAAAGTATTTGTAGATTCAAAAAAACTTCACAGAGAAATTAAAAGCTATGTGGAATTAGTTCAGCCGGAATTAGCGGACAAAATTGAATATTACAAGGAAGATGAACCGGTTTTCGAAGCATTTAGGATTGAGGAGCAGATAAAAGTACTGATGGGACGGAAAGTCCCTCTGCAGAGTGGCGGACATATAGTTATCGAGCACACTGAAGCAATGGTTGTAGTTGATGTTAACAGCGGAAGATATGCCGCAAAAAAAGATCAGGAATTGAATTCATTAAAGACTGATCTTGAAGCTGCTCGCGAAATTGCAAGGCAGCTGCGTCTTCGTGATATCGGCGGACTTATTGTTATTGATTTTATTGATCTTGAAGACGATAAAAACCGTAAGAAGATTTATGATGAATTGAAGAAAGAGTTTAGAAAGGATAGAGCCAAGGTTGCACTTCTGCCTATGACGGATTTCGGTCTGATGCAGATTACACGAGAACGTATACGGGAAAATATTTTACAGTCTATGAATGAAGTCTGTCCTTATTGTATGGGAACCGGCTGGATGATTAAGAAAGCAAACCTTATACATGAAATTGAAGAGTGGCTGAAGCGTTACAAACTGGCGGGAAAACGAAAATCATTGAAGCTGAAAATTCATCCTTCACTTGTGGAGAAATTAAATGAAGGAATTCTTTCTACAATAACAAGATTCCAGATGCGGTATATGCTGAGAATAAAATTAGATGTTGATGATAAAATTAATCCTCGTGAATTTTATTTTTATGTCTCAAAAACAGGCGAAGATTTAACCGAAGAATTCAGTATTTAATGAGATTACGACTTATAGAAAAGACAAATTTTTATTAACTTTTAGTTTATCTATTATTAAGAAATTGAGATGGGAGCTGAAGAATGAAATTTTTTATTGATACCGCAAACCTTGAAGAAATCAAAGAAGCCGCTGCATTAGGAATTCTAGATGGGGTCACAACCAATCCATCCCTCGTTGCCAAGGAAGGTAAAAATTTTAGAGAATTGCTTGTTGAAATAACTAATGTTGTTGACGGACCGATTAGTGCAGAGGTCGTATCGACTAATTATGATGGAATAGTTAAAGAAGCGGAAGAATTAGCAGCAATCCATAAAAATATTGTTGTTAAAGTTCCCTTGATTAAGGAAGGGTTAAAAGCAGTAAAAACTCTTTCGGAAAAAAATATAAATACAAACGTAACACTTTGCTTCTCTCCGTCGCAGGCTTTATTAGCTGCAAAAGCCGGAGCTGCATATATTAGTCCTTTTGTAGGAAGACTGGACGATATTAGTCATTACGGTATGGATTTAGTCGGTCAGATTGTTGATATATATCATAACTACGGCTATACGACAGAAGTGCTGGTTGCCAGTATTCGCAACCCTCTCCATTTAGTTGATGCAGCGCTGATGGGTGCGGATGTTGCAACAATGCCTTTCAAAGTTATCGATCAATTATTTAAACATCCTTTAACTGATATTGGATTAGAGAAATTTTTAAGTGACTGGAATAAACTTAATCAGTAGGTGAATTATGTTGAACGAAGAGAAATCCCGCTCGGCGGAAAAAAAGACCAAATTTTATAATATTCATGAAAGATTAGGTGCTAAAATTGTTGATTTTGCCGGATTCCAAATGCCGGTTCAGTATTCTTCAATTATTGCCGAGCATAAGAGAGTTAGAAATACTGTAGGAGTTTTTGATGTATCACACATGGGTGAAGTATTTGTACGCGGCAGCAAAGCATTGGATTTTGTAAACCATATCACCGTTAATGATGCAAGTAAACTTTTTGACGGTCGTGTGCAGTATTCGGCTATGTGCTATCCTGACGGTGGTATTGTTGATGATCTGCTTGTGTATCGTATTTCGGATGATGAATTTATGCTGGTGATCAATGCATCAAATATTGAAAAAGATTTTAACTGGATGAAAGAGAATAACAAGTTTGATGCAGAATTAATTAATGAGAGTGATGATTATTTATTGCTGGCGGTTCAGGGACCGGATTCTCTAAAGGTTATTCAAAAAGTTTGCAATAAAAATGTTGATTTGGAATATTACCATTTTATGTTTGCAAAAATCGCCGGAATTGATATGATTATCTCACGAACAGGTTATACCGGTGAGCTTGGTTATGAATTATATTTCAAAGGTGATGAAGCGGATGCCGAAAAAGTATGGAATGCTCTGTTCGATGCCGGAAAGGAATTTGAAATTGAAGCTGTAGGTTTGGGCGCCAGAGATTCACTTCGATTAGAGATGGGTTTTTGTCTTTATGGAAATGATATCGATAAAACTACGAATCCACTGGAAGCAGGTTTGGGATGGATTACAAAACTGAAGAAGGAAGATTTTATCGGTAAAGAAACTTTGGTGAAAGTCAAAGAGGAAGGATTATCAAGGAAATTGGTTGCAATGATTTCCGAGGAGAGATCATTCCCGCGTCATGGTTATGATATAACAATTGACGGTAAAAAAATCGGTCACATTACGAGCGGAACTGTGAGTCCGATTTTAGAAAAACCAATTGCACTGGGTTATGTAGAGAAGGAATATGCTGTTGAAGACACACGGGTAAATTTCAATATTAGGAATAAGGAAGTTCCTGCCCGAATCATAAAATTGCCGTTTATCAAAAAATAATAAAATGAAAATTAGTGTTTTAATATCGCCGTTAAATGCGGATGAACTTTTTTTTACCGGTAAAACAACTGTTGTTATTGATGTTCTTAGAGCTACCACAACAATCAGCACTGCCTTACAAAATGGGGCGAAAGAAGTTATCCCTGTTAACACGGTGGAGTTCGCAATGAAGGTTTCCGGGAATGCGTTCGGCGGACAAACGATTCTCGGCGGTGAAAGAAATACGAAAAAGGTCGAAGGATTTACGCTGGGCAATTCACCGTTGGAATATACCCAGGAGAATGTCTTCGGAAAATCGATAATTCTTTTCACAACAAATGGTTCGAAGGCAATTGTAAGAGCAAAATTTTCCGAGAATTTGATAACATGTTCTTTTAATAATCTTGGAAGTGTTGCAAATCATCTGCTTGATCTTAATAAGGATTTTATTATCCTTTGTGCAGGTGCAAATGGAATGTTTTCTTTGGAAGATACAATATGTGCCGGTAAGCTTATTACCGAACTCACAAAATTGAAGGAAGAAATAATTTTAACTGATTCGGCTAGGGCGAGTGTTTCCTTAAGTAAATCTTTTGGAAAGAATATTTCAAAAATGATTGCTGAAACCGAACACGGAAGAACGTTAATCGAAAACGGTTATTCTGATGATATAAATTATTGTGCAAAATTAAACAGCATTGATAACGTTCCGGTATTTTCATCAGGTGTAATTAAAAACTACGAACCGAAGGTAGAGCAGTCGGCAAACTAAATTACTTAATCATATATGGCAAAGAAAAAGAAAAATCAAGAACCGGCTCCAGAGGAAAATTATTTTATAATATCCTTGGAGAAAAAGAAGAAAATTTTGGGCGTATTTCTTATTGTTCTTGCCCTATTGATTTTTCTAAGTATACTTTCCTATTCAGGTTATGACCAGGCAAACTTAACTTACGGTTTCACGGACTTATTTAAAATCTTTTCTTCTGATCCCGAATTTGTCAGCCGTGCAGAAAGCACTCATAATTGGCTTGGTATATTCGGTGCGTACATTTCCGATTTTTTTGTAAACTCCACTATCGGGTACTTTTCAATTATTTTTCCCGTAATACTTTTCATCTGGGGCTTTTCAATTTCACGCCGGCAGAATTACAAGCTTTCGGTTTACCTATCGAATTTTTTAATAATAATCGGGTTAATAATCTCCACATTATTCGGTATGCTGAGGTATGAATTAGATCTCTTCGCCGATATCAATGAATTATCGGGAAATGTCGGTGGTTTTTTCGGTATGGCAATCGGAAGATTACTCGGCGGACTCGGAAGTGTAATCTTTTTATTTGCTCTTCTCTTCATCACACTAATTGTTGCATTCGATATTAAAATTTCCCGCATCTGGAATTTCTTCAAGGAACTTTGGTCGGATGGAGAAGGGGATGCAGATGATGAAAAAATTGAATCCGATGAAAAGACGGACGAGAATATAAGTAAGATTAAAGAGCTGCGAAAAAATAAAAAACCAAAGAAAAAATTTCTTCCAAGTTTGGATGATGAAGAAGTGGAGGAACAAGAGGCAGAAGAATTTCAGGAAACCAAACAAACTAATATTAGAATTATTAAACGAGAAGATGAAGAGCAGGTAATTGAACCGGAACTTGAACCGCCTTTTGAAGAATCAGAAAAACCGGGAAAGGGAAACAAAAAGCAAAAGGGAAAGGATAAAGATGATGAAGGCAAAGAAAAGGAGAAGAGCGCAAAAGATATTATACCTGCAGTTGACATAGAGAAGGAAGCCGAACTTCCGAATCAATGGGAAGAAGATATAAAATATAAGCTTCCCAAATTAGATATTCTCAATCAACCTTCGGAAGAAGAAAAAATGATTCCGGAAGAAGAGTTGAAAAGAAATGCCGAACTGTTAAAAGAAAAACTCTCATTATTTGATATAGAAATTGAAGATATTTCGGTTACTCCGGGTCCGGTTGTAACGCTATATGAAATTGTTCCGTCGCCCGGTGTTAAAATCAGCAGAATAGTCAGTTTGGAAAACGATATTGCTCTTGCTTTAGCTGCGCGCGGTATTAGAATTATTGCCCCGATACCTGGAAAGAGTGCAATCGGGGTAGAAATTCCAAATGCAGAATCATCTACCGTTTATGCACGAACGGTTATTTCAAAAATTAAGGAAACTAAAGCGGAACTTCCCCTTGCTTTGGGTAAAACCATAAGCGGAGATGTTTACATTACTGATCTAGCCAGAATGCCTCACTTATTAATTGCCGGTTCAACAGGCGCCGGGAAAAGTGTGGGTATAAATATGATGATTACGAGTTTGCTCTATTCCAAAGATCCATCTGATATTAAGTTTGTGATTATTGATCCCAAAAAAATTGAGCTTTCTTTCTATACTAAATTAACAAAACACTATCTAGCCGTATCTCCCGATATCGATGAAGAAATAATTACAAATCCGCAAAACGCACTTTTGGTATTGAAAGCTGTTGAATATGAAATGGAAAAACGCTACGACAAATTAGCCAAGGCAGGCGTTAGAAATATTATTGATTATAATATCAAAATTTCCGATCCGAAAAGAAAACCCAAAGATACCGAATCGATGAAACATCATAAGATGCCTTATATAATAGTGATCATTGATGAGTTGGCGGATTTGATGATGACATCCGGTAAAGAAGTCGAAGAGCCGATTGCCAGATTAGCTCAGTTGGCGAGAGCTGTTGGAATACATTTAATTGTTGCAACACAGCGTCCTTCGGTAAATATTATTACAGGTACGATTAAAGCGAATTTCAGCGCAAGAATTGCATATCAAACAGCAACCCGTATTGATTCCAGAACAATTTTGGATATGAAAGGCGCCGAGCAATTGCTTGGTAGGGGAGATATGCTCTTTCTTCCGGGCGGAATGCCTAAACCGATAAGGGTTCAAAACGCATTAATAACTACCGATGAAGTGGAAAAATTAACTGATTATATTTATGTACAGAAAGGTTATTCAAAAAGGTATTTTCTGCCGTCAATGTTTGAGAAAAAAGGCGGAGGTCAATCGAATTTTATTGCCGAGCTTGATGAAATGTTTGATGAGGCTGCACGAGTTATAGTTATGCATCAGCAGGGTTCTGTTTCGCTGCTTCAGAGAAGATTAAAACTTGGATATGCTAGAGCGGCAAGAATTGTTGATCAACTGGAAGAAGCCGGTATTGTTGGTCCGAGCGAAGGAAGTAAAGCACGTGAAGTACTAGTTGAAAATGAAGAACAACTTGAAGTTATTTTAAGATCACTTTGATAAAAAAATGAAAAAATTAATAGCAGTTATATCGTTAATCCCAATTATTATGTTTTCCCAGGGCGGAGAGGAAGTATTAAAAAATCTCCAAAACAAATTTGAATCCATTGAAAATTTATCTGCCAACTTTAAACAAACTACTTACATTTCATCCGTTCCCGGATCAACAATTCAAGGTAAATTTTTCTATAAGCGGGCAAACAAATTTAGAGCAGAATTTCCGAGTACAGTTGTCGTTTCTGATGGTGATACTGTTTGGAATTACAACAGAAAGTTAAACCGTGTCGTACTTACCAGCGCTGAAGATGAAGCGCAGAATTTTTCTTTGGATAGGTTTGTTCTCTTATACCCGGAGCACTGCACGGTGAGTAAATTGAACGAACAGTTGCTTGAAAAATACCAATTTGGGATTCAGTTGATTCCCGTAGAGGATGAATTAATGGCATTCAAAAACATCAAAATATGGACGGATGAATCCTACGTTCTGCATAAATTATCGCTCACCGACCACAATGATAACAGTTACGTGTTTTTGATGAGCGAAATTGACTTAAGCTCAAAACTGGATGATTCGATTTTTACATTTAACCCACCAAAAGGAAGTCAGATTATTGACCTCAGGTACTAATCCAAATATGTGGAAGACATTCAAAAAGATACTCGGTCCGGCGCTTACGGTGGGTATCACATTATTATTTCTCTACTTTGCGTTTAAAGATGTGGATCTTGAGCAAGCTTTAGTTCTGATCTCTCGCTCCTCAATATTGTGGCTGGTTTTATTTTGTATCGTTTTTATGTTTTCTCATTTTGTCCGTGCGCTTCGATGGAAATATATTCTAAATTCAGTTAAGCCGGATACATCAACAACAAATTTGTTCGGAGCTTTAATGATAGGTTACGGTGTTAATTGTGTGGTTCCGAGACTCGGTGAATTATATAGAGCATTATTTCTCGGCAGACTCGAAAAACTTTCCCGTTCCTCTATGCTCGGCACAATTATTATTGAAAGAGTTATTGATATCATTGCATTGTTTTCTGCTGTGCTGGTAAGTGTATTGATTTTCCCCGGTGATTTGTTTACTGAAGTGCAGTGGTTAAAATCGACGATATATTTAGGATTTCTAGCTGTTTTCGGAATAGTGATTTTTCTTTTACTGCTTATTAAGCTAAGAGAAAAATTCTATAATGCAATTGTTAAACTTATCGGGAAAGTTTCATTAAAAGCTGCCGATAAATTGGCGTATGTCTTTCATATGCTTGTAGACGGTTTTGCAAGTCTTAGGGGTAAAAGAAATTATTTTATGACTGTTTTGCTGACTATAGTCATTTACCTAATATATGCCGCAAATTCATATTTTGGATTCTTAATGCTGAACATGGATGAACTTGCTGACGTGAATTTTCAAATGGGTTGGATACTCATGACTATAAGCGCATTCGGTGTAGTAATTCCAACACCCGGCGGAACCGGCTCATATCACGCAATTGTGATATTTGTATTAATCACACTCTTCGGCTTCGGTCAGGAAATCAGCGCAGCTTATGCGCTGCTTACACATTTTATTTCGTATGTGCTTTTTATAGGATCAACTATTTTTTTTATTTATTGGATTAATAAAAAACAAACAAAGAATGGTGAATTGAAGGTTGGATTCTTAAATGTATTTAAGATTACAAAGGAGGACGAATGAGGAAGTATTTGTTATTGATCTTAATATTTGCGTTTGTTAAATCTGCAAATGCACAGTTGGATTTGTCGGGAGGGATGGGAATCAATTTTGTCAACGCATCTTCACTAACTGATTATATAAATCTCAATTGGGCGCCGATCGGAGATAAGCTGGCATCATTTAATAGTGCGGTTGAATTTTTTGTTGAAGGCGATATGCCGGTATCGGAAAATTTTAATGTTGGATTAGAATATGCCGTGAGCATACATTCGTACAGTACATCAAGCATTGCGGGAGTTTACGATATATCATATTACCATCACAAACCATCATTGATGGCTTATTATGTGATTCACGGTACCGGGTATAAATTCAAATTCGGCGGCGGATTGGGAATCAGATTTGTGAATCTTGAAGAAAAAATAATTCAAACTGCCAACATAACAACTACCGGCTGGGGAGCACTGGCACGTGTTGAAGGTCATACTCTTCTCAGTGGAAATGTATATGCTAACGTCGGGCTGGATGTCCGTTACGATATGCCAGGCGAGCTTGTAGACGGTAATTATAAAATTTTCAATAATTACCTTAATGAGAATGTAACCGTCGATGCATTGTCTTTTGGAGTTAAACTGGGAGTATCTTATTATTTTTAAGGAGACTATGTGAGCATTATTGAAGCTGTATTTTTAGGCATAATACAAGGGTTAACTGAATTCCTGCCAATCAGCAGTACCGGACATTTAACCGTTGCCGGCAAGCTTATGGGTCTAATATCCGTTGAACATCCTGAACGGTGGACTTCATTCATTGCAGTTATTCAGCTCGGAACCTTATTAGCAATTTTAATTTATTTTTGGAAGGATTTATTTCACATTACGATCGATTTTATAAAGGATAATTTAATTTCAAGAAAGGGATTTAAATCTCAAACCGATAATTCTAAAATGGGATGGTATATTATTCTCGGTTCGATTCCTGTGGTTATAATCGGATTGGGATTTAAAGATATTATTGAAGGCGCTTTAACAAAAAATTTATATGTGATTTCTCTAAGTCTCATTATACTAGGAATTATTTTAGCATTTGCAGAAAAGGTTGGTAAGTTTAAAAAGGAATTGAAGGATATAACTTGGAAAGATGCGTTGTTAATCGGCGTGGGACAATCATTGGCGCTGATACCCGGTTCATCCAGATCGGGGACAACTATTACAGCAGGTTTATTTCTCGGTTTGAAAAGGGAAACTGCAGCAAGGTTTTCATTTTTATTGAGTGTGCCGGCAATTCTTGGAAGCGGTCTGCTTCAATTTTATGAATCATTGCAGTATATCGATTTTGATAGTATGGTTACCTTAATTATAGCAACTATTGCAGCGGCTTTAAGCGGTTATCTTACAATTGAATTTTTATTGAGATTTTTGAAAAAGAACTCAACATTTGTTTTTGTTTACTATAGAATAATTATCGGATTATCCGTATTAACTTTAATTTACATGAATTATATAAATCCATAAGGAGAGTTAGTATGTTGAATAAAATTTTATTTCTAATAACTGCAGCCCTTTTGATTTTCGGATGCAGTTCCGACGATTCAAAAAAAACAATAAATAATAATGATCAATCACAAAAGAATCTGGATGAAATTATGCAGCTAGAACCCAACGAAAAACTTGTGGCAACAATTGAAACAAACATGGGCAGAATTGAGCTGGAACTTTTTGATAAAGCCGCTCCTAAGACAGTGAAAAACTTTGTTGGCTTAATTGAGCAAGGATATTATGATGGAATTATTTTTCATAGAGTTATAGATGATTTCATGCTCCAGGGCGGCGATCCGACCGGAACCGGCGGCGGTGGTCAGAGTATATACGGTTCAACTTTCGAGGATGAATTTTCACCTAGTTTGAAACATGACAAACCCGGGATTCTCTCGATGGCAAACCGCGGTCCGAATACAAACGGCAGCCAGTTTTTTATCACACTCGTTCCAACTCCATGGCTCGATGGAAAGCATACTATTTTCGGTCGTGTTATTGGTGGTATGGATGTAGTAAATGCAATAGGAAAAGTACCGGTATCACCACAAAACAGTAAACCGCTCAGCGATGTTGTTATGGAAAAGGTTACCGTAAAAAAGATTAATAAAAATAATTAATCGTTAATGAGGCAAAAAGAATTTTTTACTTCCCGGTGGGGATTAATTATTTCGGCGCTGGGAATAGCAGTTGGAACCGGGAATATTTGGCGGTTCTCAAGAATTGTAGCTCAGAACGGCGGCGGCTCATTTTTAATTCCATGGGTTATTTTCCTTTTGATTTGGTCGGTTCCGTTGATAATTGCAGAGTTTGCAATTGGTAAATCTACCCGGTTCGGACCTGTTGGTGCAATTTCGAAAACAGCCGGCAATAAATTCGGTTGGATGGGCGCTTTTATTGCTTTCGTTTCGACTGCAATAATGTTTTACTATTCAGTTGTTACCGGCTGGTGTATTCGTTACTTGGTTTCAGCTTTTAGCGGCGATTTATTTAATACATCAAACCATTTGATTTATTGGGAAAATTTTTACGCAGGATATCAGCCTGTTTTTTATCATTTTCTTGCGATCTCAATCGGAGCTGTAATAATTTACCGCGGTATCGTTAAAGGAATTGAAAAAGCAAATAAAATTCTGGTAACCAGTCTTGTTGTTATTCTGTTGGCTCTGTTAGTCCGTGCGCTGACACTGCCTAACGCATCGGAGGGATTGGCATATTTTTTTACACCCGATATAGATAAGATTTTGGATTACAAAGTTTGGCTGAATGCATTAACGCAGAACGCTTGGGATACCGGCGCAGGATGGGGATTGATTCTAACTTACGCAATCTACATGAAGAAAAAGGAGGATGTACCGTTAAATGCAGCTTTAATCGGCTTCGGAAATAACTCGATTTCTTTGATTGCCGGAATGATAATATTCTCTACAGTGTTTTCGCTGAGCACTGTTGATGCTATGACTCAAATAACAGAATCCGGTCCGGCTAATACAGGTTTGACTTTCATTTACTTGCCGCTTCTATTTTCAAAATTCTCGGGTAATGTAACTGTTAATATTATTTTTGCTTCAATGTTTTTTTTAGCTTTGTCGTTCGCCGCAATGTCTTCCTTAATTTCATTGATTGAATTAACCACACGGACATTCATCGATTTTGGATTCAAAAGGAAAAAGGCGATACTTTTAGTTGCATCAACCGGTTTTGTGCTTGGTCTCCCCTCAGCACTTAGTATTGATTTCTTTGTAAATCAAGATTGGGTTTGGGGTGTCGGATTAATTGTCAGCGGAGCTTTCATTTCATTTTCTATAATAAAATTTGGGGTAGATAAGTTCAGGACTGAAGTGGTTAACGGGGAAGGGAGTGATGTTAAAGTAGGTAAGTGGTATAATTACATTATTGCTTACCTAATTCCGTTTGAAGCAATCGCACTGCTTGCCTGGTGGTTGATTTCTTCGGTTTCATGGGATCCCGAATGGTGGAATCCGTTTCATGCCGAAAATGCGGGAACATGTTTGTTCCAGTGGGGAATTATGATTACTTTCTTCATTATTTTTAATAAGTTCATCGTAAGAAAAACCTTGATAGAAAATGCAGATTGAGACATTACTAACATTTATAATCGTGGGCGGAATTGTATGGGGCGGTTTTGCAATATTTCTTTTTAAAGCAATAAAGAGCGAGAAAAAGAAGAATGGCTAATTATCCTTACCGCGAAAGAAAATATGCGCCTTCAATTTATGAGATCAGCAAATCTTTAAAAAAGGGGAATATCTTGCCTGTCTATTATCTATTTGGGCAGGATGATTATGAACTTGAAGCGGTAATTAAGGAGATAAGACATGCTGTTGAACCGCTGGTTTCATCTGATTTTGATAAAGAGGTTTTATCTGCTGATAAAGGAATGCATGTAAACCATATAATTGATTTGGCATCAGGCTTCCCGTTCGGCGGAGAAAGGAAGATGTTAATTGTTAAGCATTTTGAAGTTGTGCCGGAAAAAAAAGTATTAGCCGGGTATGTGAAAAATCCTGCCCAGTTCACCGTATTGATAATTCATCATCACGGCAAGATACATGACTTTTCCCGCGAACCTTTTAAGTCGCTGTACGAGAATCAATTCATTTTCGAAGCAAAGGATTTGAGAGGAAATGATTTTATACCCTGGATAATAAAAAAAGCGGAAGCAATGAACCTTATCATATCAGCAGAAAATTCTCATCTACTGCTTGATATTGTTGGTGAGGAGAAATCGCTGATTGAAAATCAATTGGTAAAATTTTCTGATTTTTTGAGTGATGAGAGAGAAGTAGATGCGGGTTTGATTAAGTCGCTTTCTTCGAGGACAAAGGGCTACACAATTTTTGATTTGCAGGATGCCCTTGGAGTGGGTAAAAAATCAAAATCGCTGGAAATTGCTTATAATCTTGTAGATAACGGAACTGACCTAGTCTTCATCTTGAATATGCTGTCCAAATTTATAATCGTTATTTCAAGGTCATTAGAATTATCTCATAAGAAAGTGGCGGATACAAAAGCCGCTCCAATGCTGAAAGTATCCAAATATTATTATGATAATTGCAGAAAGGCGAGATATTTTTTGAATGATGCGAGATTAAACAATGCAAGCAAGGCTCTTATTGAAGCGGATATTGCGATGAAATCTACATCTGCCGATCCAAAATCTTTGATTACTATTTTAATCGGAGAGATGCTGAAAGATTGAAAACCGAAGAAACTCGTATAAATTTTTGGATATATATTGATTTGATTTTAACTCCAGGAATGCATAAAATATTCTCGGATTATTTGAAACATTTTTTTTAGATAAAAGTATAAATACCATTGGATAAAAAACAATTATCATCTTTAACGGATGAACAACTGATCAAAGAGTTTCAGGATAATAATACAATTGAAGCCTTTGAACTTTTAGTCAAGCGGTACAAAGATCCGTTAATGAATTTCGTTTACAGGTTCGTCGGAAATCGTGATATCTGCACCGACATTGTGCAGGATACGATGATCAAATTTTATTTGAACAAGGATTCATACAAATCCTTTGCTAAGTTTTCTACCTGGATTTACACTATTGCCGGAAATTTAGCCAAGAACGAACTGAAGAGAAGAAAGCGACGGACTATTTTATCGCTGCAGGGTAATTCTGATGAAGATGATGATAAAACAATACAGGTTGAAGATAAATCATATTTTGCTCCGGATCGATCTGCTGATAGCGAGATTAAAAGTGAAATCATTCAGCGGGCATTATTAAAAGTGAAACCGGTTTATAGAGAAGTTGTAATACTTCGTGATATACAGGGTTTTTCTTATGAGGAAATTGCTGAAATTACTGATCTTTCAATTGGTACTGTAAAATCCAGAATTAACAGAGGCAGAAGCCAACTTCAAAAATTGTTGAAAAATATTTACAGAGAGTAGCTTATGGGAGAAAAACTTTACAATTCTAAAGATGCAAAACAAAAAGAAATAATTGAAATATTGAGTAAGCTTCCGGGAGTTAAAGCACCGGATAATTTTGAATTCAACCTGATGACCCGTATTGAAAACGGTTCGTTTGAAATTCGGTCGGATCAGCCTGTCGGTATAAATCTTAGATGGGTTTATCTGCCTGCCGGCGCAATGGTTTCAGCAGTTGTTTTGTTTTTTGTTTTTGTATATCAGCCCCAAGAATTTGAAAACCTGTTGATGCAAAAACCAACTATGCGTTCTGAGGTATCTGTTAATAAAGCCGATACTATGGTTTTAGCTCAACCTGGTGAAGATACAGAGATATTAGCAGATTCTAAAAAAGGTAATGATGATGTTGCTATTGAAAGCAATGTAATGAACGAATCCACAGGTGAATATAAAGTTGTTGTGCAGCCTAATGATGTCGTGAAAAAAGAAAAAATTGATTTCCTATTTAATAATCGGAAGGAGATCGCTTTAGACAACTACTTGAATGGGAATGAAAATAATAGTCCGAAGAATAAACGGGGTAAATTAGTAAGCGCCGGAGATCCTGCTTTCGATTTTAATGGATTTTATGTACGGAATGAGAAAGACCAGGAAGTAATGAAAAGATTGAAGGCTCAGATGGATTCGCTGAAAAAGTTAAATCAGCAGAAATGAGACTAGTAAATAAAAATTTTGAAAATATCGGAAATATTCATAACTTTAGAGTCTGAATTTAAGAAAAGCAGGAAATTAAAATGAAAAAAGGGATACATCCTACATATCAAAAATGTGAAGTTAGTTGTGTATGCGGAAATACATTTATTACACGTTCAACCGTAAGTCAAATTAAATTAGAAATTTGTTCGGAATGTCATCCGTTCTTCACCGGTAAACAGAAGATGATTGACTCAACCGGTAGAGTTGAAAGATTCAATAAGAAGTACGGATTTAAATCCAACTAATCACATACCTGGTTTTAGAATAAGGGTTAGTCAATTTTTGATTAGCCCTTTTTTTGTTTTTATCATTTTGTCATCGAATGTAAATAACTGATTTTAATTTCTCTGTTTTTTCTTATCTTTCATACCTATTTCACTCATTAAAATAAATTATAAAATAAACTTATGTTGTTCCCGATATGCATAATAAACGTAATTATGAAGAATTAAAATTATACGAAGGTGTAAGAGGATTAGCCGTCAAGGTTTTGAACAGAGTAGACAGAACAGATGCTTACCTTGATAAAATGCTTGATATTGAATTTCGAAATTCCGAATTATCCGGTCTTGATAAAGCTTTACTTTTTGAAATTGTTCACGGAGTAATAAGATGGCTGGGAAGAATAGATTGGATTCTGACCGGGTTTTATAAAGGACAGTTTTCCAAATGTATTCCTAATGTAAAAAATGCCATGAGAGTTGCACTTTATCAAATTTTGTTTCTGGATAAAGTTCCCGATTATGCTGCTGTAAATGAGGCTGTTGAATTTGTTAAAAAACTTCAGGGTCAAAAATCTGCAGATCAGACCAATGCCGTTTTGAGAAATATCATCAGAACAAAAGATGCAATCAGGTATCCAAATCCAAAGGAAGATCTTGCCTCATATTATTCGGCATATTATTCTCATCCAGCTTGGTTGGTAAGAAGATGGATAAAGCGTTATGGAGATGAAGCTGCTGAACAATTATTAATGTCCAACAATGACCGTCCCAATCTTACTATCCGTATTAATAAATTAAAATCCAGCAAAGAAGAACTCTACAAATTACTTAAATCAGTTGAACTTGGTTTTACCGAAGGCAGGTATATAAATACTTATCTCAGAATGAATCAGTTGACAAATATAACGGATTGGAAGTATTTTGGTGATGGTTATTTTACAATTCAGGACGAAAGTACGGGCTTCCCGTGCCAGTTGCTGGATGTAAAACCGGGAATGAAAGTTTTGGATTTCTGTGCCGCTCCAGGTGGTAAAACAGGCATTCTTGCCGAGATGATGGAGAATACCGGTGAACTTTATGCATTGGATAAGTTTGCAAGCCGTTTGAAAATATTAAAGAAAAATTTAGAGAGGTTGGGTGTTACGAATATGACAGCAGTTGAATCCGATGCAAGGGAGTTTGCGGAAGATGGATTTGATAGAATTTTAGTAGATGCTCCATGCAGTGGTTTAGGTACTCTGACGAAGAAACCTGATATTAAGTGGAAGCGTGATACGAGTGACATCAGAAATTTAACAGCTATTCAGTATGAACTATTGGAAAAGGCAGCCACTCTTGTTAAGATAGGTGGTGCAGTTGTTTATAGTACTTGCACAATTGAGCCTGATGAGAATTTTAAAATAATTGAGAAATTTTTGTTCGAGCACCCGAATTTTTCATTACAGAACGCTGATCAATTTGTAAATAAATCTGTTGTTGATGAAACCGGGTGTGTACAAACACTTCCGCATGTACATAAAATTGACGGATCATTTGCAGCCAAAATAATTAGAAACGAGTAAAAAAACGTATGGGAACTGAAGTCTTAAGAGAGTTTGCCGCTGAATTAAAAAAAGCAAGAGAAGATAAGAATCTCAAACTTCAGGATATCTTCAATAAAACAAGGATAGATATAAAATATCTTGAAGCTATCGAGAACGGAAACTTTGAAATAATGCCGGAAGTTTACATCAGAGCTTTTATAAAAGGATACGCCAAAACTGTAGATATTAATCCCGAAAATGCTTTAAAAAAATACGATATGGCGAGGCAAGGTAAGGTTACAAGAGAAGTGATACCCGGGGGTGATGAAAAATCCTCAAATGACTCCAAGAGCAAAAATGTAAAAGAATTTATTTCTCCCAATGAAGATGACGTTCAAACTGCAAAACCATCATGGCAAAAAAATAAAAATGTAATAATGCTTGCAGGTATTGGATTGATTTTAATTGTCACAGTTGTGCTGTATTTTACATTGATTGCCGGCTCAACAACATCGATTATAACCGAAAGACCTTATGAGGAAGTAATAGAGGAGCATAATCAACGTTTCGAACCTGTTGCAGAAGATCAAGATAAAATTGCACAACCCAAAACGAGTACAAACAAACCTTTTGAACTATTACTCACAGGCACCGACACGGTTTGGCTGCGAGCTATGATTGATGACAAAGCCGCTGAGGAGTTCACTGTTTTGCCGAATGGCAAGCTCACATTGAATATTAAATCCGAAGCAAATCTTCTTATCGGGAATGCAGGAGGTTTAAAATTATTTTTGAATAATAAGGAGTTGAATTCACTCGGTAAAAAGGGCGAAGTAAAAAACATAAAAGTAGATATTAATGGTGTCACACAATTAAAAATACCCAATGAAAACAGATGAGCGATGAAGTAAAATCAAAAATTGAGTCACTTCGTACAACAATAAGAGAACATGATTATAACTATTATGTTCTTGCCCAACCTAAAATTGCTGATTATCAATACGATCAATTATTAAAAGAATTGGAAAAACTGGAATCTGAATATCCTCAGTATATAACTTCCGATTCTCCGACTCAGAGAGTCGGATCAGATCTCACTAAAGAATTTAAAACCATTAATCATTCCATCCCCATGTTGAGTTTGTCGAATACTTATAGTGAAGAAGAACTGATTGATTTTGATAGAAGAGTAAGAGAAGGAATAGGAACCGAAGAAAAAATTAATTATGTAGCGGAATTAAAAATTGACGGTGTATCGGTCAGTTTGGTTTACGAGGATGGATATCTGGTTCAAGCAGCAACACGCGGCGACGGAGTTGCTGGTGAAGAGATAACAACAAATGTAAAAACTATCCGATCCGTACCTTTAAAATTGAACCGGACGATTATTGATTCGCAGGATTTTTCGCATGTGGAAGTCCGCGGTGAAATTTTTATGGAAATTGAACCATTCAGAAAATTGAATGAAGAACGGGCGCGAAATGATGAAAAAGTATTTGCCAATCCAAGAAATTCAACTGCGGGCACGATTAAATTACAAGACCCGAGAATCGTAGCAAAGAGACCTCTGGATATATTTGTTTATTATCTTCGTTCCGATTCTGCCAAAATTCAATTTCACGATAAGAACCTTAAGTACCTGAAAAAACTCGGATTCAAAGTGAACACTGAATACAAGTTGTGTGCTGATATTAACGAGGTTTTGAAGTATTGTAAATTATGGGAAGAAAGAAGACTGGAATTACCATATGAGATTGACGGTGTTGTTGTAAAAGTAAATTCGGTTAATCAACAGAGAAGATTAGGAAATATTGCTAAATCACCCCGCTGGGCAGTTGCATTTAAATTCAAGGCAAAGCAGGCGGTTACGAAAATTAATAGTATCAAATGGCAGGTTGGACGCACAGGTGCACTCACTCCAGTTGCCGAACTGGAACCGGTCTTTTTAGCCGGCTCAACTATAAGCAGAGCCACACTCCATAATATTGATGAAATAAACCGGAAAGATATCCGCGAGAGTGATACCGTAAAAATTGAAAAAGGCGGCGATGTAATTCCTAAAGTTGTAGAAGTGATTTTAGATGAAAGATCGGAAAATTCCCAAATTATCGAAATTCCGAAAAAATGCCCTGTGTGCGGTTCTTTACTTTTCAAACCCGATACAGAAGTAGCCGTTTATTGTGAAAATCAAACTTGTCCCGCTCAATTAAAAGGTCAGATTGAACATTTTGCATCACGCACTGCGATGGATATTGAAGGTCTGGGCGAATCATTAATTGATCAATTTGTAGATCTGGGATTTTTAAAATCATATGCTGATATTTATGATCTAAAAAATATACGCGAAAAATTAATATCAGTTGAAAGACTTGGAGAAAAAAGTGTTGATAATCTTTTAAGCGCAATTGAAACCAGTAAATCAAAACCTTTTGCTAAAGTTTTGTATGCAATGGGTATTAGATATGTCGGAGCCGGTGCAGCTCAAAAAATTGCCAATCATTTTGTTAATATCGATTCTCTAATAAATGCCTCCGAAGAAGAAATTGAAGCAATTCATGAAATTGGTCCGAGTATAAGCAAGAGCGTTAAACATTTTTTCAATCGGAAAGAAAATATTGAGATACTTGAGCGGTTAAAAAAAGCCGGGCTGCATTTTGAGAGTGAACAAAAATCCTCAGAGCAAAAATTAAACGGTAAAACATTTGTTTTAACAGGAAGTCTTACTAAGTTCTCAAGAGAAGAAGCAAAGGAAATGTTGATTGAACAGGGCGGAAAAGTAGTTTCAAGTGTAAGCGGTAAAACGGATTATGTAATCGTAGGGGAGAATCCCGGCTCCAAGTATGATAAAGCAAAGAAACTCGGAATAACGATTTTATCGGAAGAAGAATTATTAAATTTACTGAATGAATAAATGAAAATAATAGACTCATTAAAGCAGAGTATTGGTCAGTATCTTTTACAAAAAAAATTAGTAAAAGAGAATAAGGGAATTGTTCAGTATAATAAGTTCTTTTCAGAATCTATTAATTTTCTTGTTTTGATGCCGACAGATGAACACGATTTCAACAATTGCTTTGAAATACTTAGATTTTTTTTAATCCACAAAAAGAATGTATACTTAGTAGTTCCGGAATATAAAGTAAGTTTGGTACCTGAATATAACAGGTACAGACATATAAAATATACTCTTGATTGCAAGAACAAGCTCGGGCTTCCGACAAAAGAATTTATAAATGAAATCATGAAAAAAGAATTTGATGTAGTGGTTGACCTAAATAGAGATGATGATTTATTCTTGAGTGCAATATCTACATCGGTAGATGTAAAGTTCCGGATTGGTTTTAGAAAAGAAAAATCGGATTTATTGTACAATTTCCAGATACCCGCTGATCAAATTAATTCTGAAATTTCTTATAGAAATTTATTAAATTCTCTTAGGATGTTTTGAATTATAGGCAATTAATTATAATTTGTTTATTAAATAAAAGTGCATTCAACAAGCGAAGTTTAACAATATGGCAGATAATATTAATTTTGAATTGAAGAGAGACGGAGATATCTCCATATTCAAACTGAATGAAGAAAGGTTTGATGCCGGTATTGCCGGATTAGTTAAAGGTGAATTAACCATAATTTTGCACGCTGAAGATGTAAGTAAGCTCATTTTCGATCTTTCAGAAGTTGAATATTGTGATAGTTCCGGGTTAAGTGCAATACTTCTTGCTTTTAGAATATTGCAGTCCAAGGAAGGTCATATCAGAATAGCCTCACCGACTAAAAATGTAAAAACATTAATTCAGATCTCACAACTTGATAGGATTTTACCTATCTGCAACACGGTAAATGAAGCAATTAAAGATTTAGAAAACGCTTAGGAATTTCTGGTTGGCTTCTTCTATCGATTATTTTATAATCGCCGCCTATTTAATTTCCATTGCCGTATTTGGTATTGTATCGGGCGGTAAACAAAAATCAGTTAGTGATTACTTCCTTGGTTCTAAAAAGGTGCCATGGTGGGCTGTTTGTTTTTCAATAGTCGCTGCAGAAACAAGTACACTTACATTTATCTCCATCCCGGGCTTAGCTTATATCGGAAACTTTAATTTTCTTCAGGTTACACTTGGATATCTAATAGGGAGAATTTTAGTTGCCGCTATTCTTCTGCCTGCTTACTTCAAAGGGGAACTCAGTACAGCTTATGCATTTCTTGAAACAAGATTCGGCAGTAACGTACGTTCCTTTTCATCAGTAATTTTTTTATTTACAAGAGTTGCAGCAGATGGCGTTCGCCTATTTGCAACCGCAATCCCGCTTAAATTGCTTCTGGATATTAGTTATCCCGCAGCAATTATAATAATTGCCGTAGTTTCACTTATCTACACATATACCGGCGGTGTCCGCGGAGTGATTTGGGTGGATGTTGTGCAAATGTTTATTTATTTGGGCGGAGCGGCTGTTTCTTTAATATTTTTATCGGAATTACTACCTAATGGATTTTCTTCTATTTGGGATTCCGGCTTGATATCCGGTAAAATGGAAATTATTAATTTTGGATTTGATCTTTCATTTATTGAATTCATCAAAACACCTTATACTCTATTAGGTGGAATAGTTGGCGGTGCATTTTTATCGATGGCATCGCACGGTACGGATCAGCTAATAATTCAAAGACTGCTTACTACAAAGGAATTAATTAGCAGTAAGAAGGCTGTAATTGCAAGTGGTTTGATTATAATATTTCAGTTCGCCCTGTTTCTTTTTGTAGGATTAGGTTTATATACTTTCTACGGAAATCTGGATGTTAATCCGGATGAAATCTTTCCTAAATTTATAATCGAAAGTCTTCCTCAAGGAGTTTCCGGAATAATAATAGCGGGCTTATTTGCCGCAGCAATGTCTACACTAGCCGGATCGATGAGTTCATTATCTTCATCATCAATGCTTGATCTTTACACTCCCTTATTCAAAAAGAGGAAAATTGTAAATGACTTGTTTGTTTCAAGAATGATTACAATTTTTTGGGCGGTAATGCTTGTTTTATCGGCTTTATTTTTTATGAATTCACCTCAATCTGTAGTTGAACTTGCTCTCAGTATTGCATCATTTACTTACGGCGGTTTGCTTGGTACTTTCTTGCTGGGATTAATTAATATGAAGGCTGATCAAAGCTCTGCCCTATTCGGATTTATTTTCAGTATTTGCGTAATGTTAATTGTTGTTATCACTAATTTTGTTGCGTGGACTTGGTTCACTTTTATCGGTGTTATTGTTACTGTAACTGTCGGAAGTTTATATAGATTCATTACTTCAAAAATTAATCCGGATTAACATGCAGGTAATCGATTACATCATCATCGCTGTTTATTTTATTATTAGTATTGTTATTGCTCTTTATTATTCAAAAAGAGCGGGCAAAAGTACGGATGACTTTTTTCTCTCAGGCAGAAATTTACCGTGGTATCTCGCGGGTATTTCGTTAGTAGCCACTACTTTTGCCGCAGATACACCGCTAGCCGTAACTGAGCTTGTTGCCAAAAACGGAATTGCAGGCAATTGGATATGGTGGAATTTTGCATTCGGTGGACTTCTAACGGTTTTCTTTTTCGCACGTTTATGGCGCCGCGCGGGGATTATGACTGAAGCAGAATTTTCGGAAATTAGATATTCAGGAAAACCGGCAAAGTTTTTACGAGGCTTTCGAGCTGTTTATCTCGGCTTATTCATGAATGTCATAATAATTGGCTGGGTGAACAGGGCAATGGTTTCTATTCTTATTGGTTTGTTCGGACTCGGTGAAACAGATGCAATTTTATTCGTCTTCGGCGCTATGATTCTTGTAGCGATCTATTCGGCTATTTCAGGATTGTGGGGAGTTGTAATTACTGATGTATTCCAGTTTGTAATTGCTATGACCGGCTGTATAATTCTTGCAGTCCTTGTTATCAACTCGCCGCAAGTAGGTGGAATTGAAGGTTTAAAAAATAACCTCCCCGATTTCATGTTTAATTTCTTTCCGCAAATTTCATTGGAAGCATCTGAATTCGGAAGCGCTTTTGCACTTTCGGTAACAGGATTTTTAGCTTATGTCGGTGTTCAATGGTGGGCATCATGGTATCCCGGGGCAGAACCGGGAGGCGGAGGTTACACAGCACAGAGAATGCTTGCAGCGAAAGATGAAAAGCATTCATTATTTGCTACTCTGTTTTTTCAAATTGCACATTATGCGCTTAGACCGTGGCCCTGGATTATTGTAGGATTAGCTTCCTTGATTATCTATCCCGATTTGGCTTTTGAAGATAAAGGTTTGGGTTACATTTATGCGATGAATGATTTTTTACCGGTCGGATTGAAGGGATTATTGGTTGCTGCTTTTTTTGGTGCGTATATGAGCACAATTGCAACACATCTAAATTGGGGTTCATCTTACCTGCTGAATGATGTTTACAGAAGGTTTTTTGTAAAAAGTAAAACCGAAAAACATTACGTACTTGCTTCACGTTTAATTACAATACTGATAATGTTAATAAGTATTTTAGTAACTCTTCAAATTTCGAGAATAAGCGGAGCGTGGGAGTTTATTTTACAATGCGGTGCGGGTCTTGGACTGGTATTGATAATGAGATGGTATTGGTGGAGAATCAATGCGTGGTCTGAAATAACTGCAATGATTACGCCCTTTGTTTTTTATCCCGTGCTTTTATCGCTCGATGTTGAATTCCCGGTATCACTCTTTTATTTGGTAGCTGTTACATCGGTTGTTTGGATTTCAATCACATACTTAACAAAACCGGTAGATGATGAAACCTTAAAATCATTTTATGAGAAAATTAAACCCGGCGGAATTTTGTGGAAACCGGTAAGAGAAAAATTTTCTATCCCAGATTCGAAAACCGGCTTTTTGAGAATGTTTTTTAACTGGTTCCTTGGTGTTGTACTCGTATATACTTCTCTCTTTTCAATCGGAAGTTTCGTATTTTTAAACATAATTGAAGGACTTATTTATTTAGGTATAGGAACTGTTTCGGCAGTTGTTATATATATAAATCTCAAAACTATTGATTGGCAGTTTATTTCTCAAAAAAATGATATTTAAGAATGATAAGAAAAGAAGATTTAAAACAGCTTAAAGTTATTGTGTTTGATTTGGATGGAACTCTATTAAACGATAATGGAGAAATTGGTGAGGAAACTATTGGCTTAGTAAAGGAATTGAGAGGGATGGGGATGCGTTTCTCTTTTGCAAGTGGAAGACTGCATAGCGCAATTCAAAGTTATGCCGAGGAACTGGAAATTAACGGTCCGATCATTTCACTCGATGGATCATATATTGAAACATTTCCTAAAAAAGAAGTGATATTTAAGTCATTCGTTTCCGACCGGTATGTTAGAAAAGCAATTAAATTAGCCGATCGTTTTTTATTAAAGGTCGCTCTGTGCCAAGCCGAAGCAATTTATTATACAGAGAACAACTCTACAATTGTTGATCTTCTAGAGAAATTCGGAGCAGAATATAAAGAAGTTAGTAGTTACGAAAATTATCTAAATTCTACGTTGGAAATTGTAATTACTGGCGACTTCAAGGATTCGATTAAATATGTTGAAAATAAAATGATGTTTCCATATTCATTTGGATTGAATACTTCATATTACAAATCGCACAAACACGGCGGAATATACTATCTTGAAATTCGTAAACAGGGAACATCAAAAGGTACGGGATTAAAAAGAATAGCCCGGCACCTCGGAGTAAAAGTTAAGGAAACAGCAGTCATCGGCGATTGGTATAATGACAGGTCGCTCTTTGAAACGTCGGCTCTTAAAATTGCCGTTGCTAATGCAGTTCCCGAAATTCAAAGATTGGCTGATTTTACTACTAAGAGAACAAATAATGAGGATGCTACCGCCGAATTTTTGAAAATGGTTTTCGACGCAAAAAGAAGATGAGATTATGAGAGAAAGCAAACGAATAAAAATATTGATACTACTGGTCACAATCATTTTGATTGTATTAATGTTCCCTAAAGGTGAATCGCTGGAGTCCGAAGTAACCGTTGGCAGTATATGGATTGAAGATGATTTAATTGCATCCAATACCTTCCCTGTGTTAAAAGATCCTGAATTATATAAAAGAGAATTGCAGGAAGCTAAAAAATCTGTTTTCCCTATTTTTGTTAAGAATGAATCGATTCCTGAATTAATGAGGGATTCGTTAACTAAATTCACTGAAAATTTTATAAATCTTCTTAATGAGGATATTTTCAATGAAAGTGTAAACAACTATTCTAAAACAAATTTATCCAATTCGGCATATCAAACATTTTTAAATCTAAGACGATCTAACAACACATTGTCAACACACAACAGAAAGAATTTTAATGATATTAAAAATTTCGCGCAGGAACTATTAAATAGAATTTATCGACAGGGTTATATAGATCAAACATATTCGGATATCCAGCGCGATACAATAGCAGTACGTGAAGGTAAGTATGAATCGGTATACGATAAGACTAAATATTTCGATGCCGCATCATTAAGCAAATTTATTGATTTATATACGAGAAATAATTTCAGCAGTAACGAAGAATTGAATAATGCTGTAATTGAACTCATAGGTTTATTTGTAAAACCTGATATTACCTACAGTGAACAATTAACCGAAGAAGCAATGATTAATGCCGAGAATAAAATCTCGTTAAATGATGGTATTGTAAATGAGAACGAACGGATTGTGGCAAAGCATGATAGAATTACTCATGAAATAAAAAAGAAGATTGATTCATACAGAATTTCGAAGGGTGAAGAGACAGGCTTTTGGGGAAAGTTTGCTCAGAACATGGGCAAATTCATTCATATCATAATTATTTTTACGCTTTTCGTAATATACATTTACCTGTTTAGAAAAAGGATTTACCGCGACAATAAAAAAATATTAATGATTGCGATAATAATCTTGTTCGTGTGTTCTCTTACCTATCTAGTAGAACAAATAAGTGTAAATGCTCCTATCGAATTACTGGTTCTTGTTCCGGTGGCAGCTATGCTTTTTACAATTATTTTCGATTCGCGTGTTGGTTTCTACAGCACGGTTATAATTGCATTGATCATCGGAGGGCTGCGTGGTAACGATTACGTCTTTGCAGTAACAAACATTATTGCGGGCGGTTTAGCTGCATATACTGTAAGGGATATCAAGAACAGAACTCAAATATTCCGCAGTTTTGTGTTTATACTAATCGGTTACATAGCAAGCATTCTCGCATTTGGATTGGAACGATTTGCCAGCGCCGAACAAATGATGGTCAGCGGTGCTTTTGCAGCTTCGAATGCGTTGATAAGTCCGGTTCTAACTTACGGCATGATCATATTTTTCGAGAAAATTTTCGGGATAACCACTGATCTAACTTTATTAGAATTAACTGATTTTAACACACCGGTATTAAAAGAACTTGCAAGAAACGCACCGGGAACTTTTACCCACTCAATGACTATCGGTTCGATGGTTGAAAGTGCGGCGGAAACTATCGGCGCCAATTCAATCTTAGCTAGAGTCGGCGCGTACTATCATGATATTGGAAAGCTTAATGAGCCGGAAACGTTTGTTGAGAATCAGCTTAATAATGATAATCTACATGAACGTATAACACCCGATAAAAGCGCAAAGTTAATCATTGATCATGTTAACCGCGGCATTGAAATAGCAAAAGAAAATAATTTGCCGCAGGAAATTATAGATTTTATTCCTATGCATCACGGAACCATGGTCGTTTCATATTTTTATGAAAAAGCTAAAGAACAGTTAGGAAAGGATAATGTGAGCATTGAGGATTACAAATATCCCGGACCAAAGCCTAATTCAAAAGAAACTGCTCTTGTTATGCTTGCGGATGCCTGTGAATCAACTGTTAGATCTATGACAAACCCGGAACCGCAGAAAGTTGAAAATGTTATCAGCAACCTGTTCAAACAACGAATTGATGACGGACAATTAGATGATTCCCCGGTTACAATGAGTAACTTAAGGCATATAAAAGATGCTTTCCAGAAAATACTAATAGGTCAGCATCACAAACGAATTAGATATCCGAAACAAGAACAAATGGAAAATCATAGCGAGCATGAGGATAAAGATAATTAATGCGCGATATGATGAAAGAATATGTTTCAATTCTCAAGTTCGAAAAGAATCTTGCTGAGAATACGCTTACCTCGTACCAAAATGATCTATTAAAATTTATTGTTTTTGCCGAACAGGAAAATGTGAATGACGCTAACCAGGTTACATCCAAATTGATAAATTCATTTTTTTCAATTCAGAGAGAAATTGGAATAAGCAGCACAACCTCTGCACGGTATTTATCAGCGCTAAAAGGATTTTTTAATTACCTGTCCGCAAATAAATATATAGAAAAAAATCCAACCGAACGATTGACTTCAATGAGACTTTCCCGTAAGCTTCCTGCCGTTTTAAGTTTTCATGAAGTTGAAAAAATTCTAAATTCACCCGATTTATCAACAACATTAGGCGCGCGTGATAAAGCAATATTGGAGTTGTTTTATTCATCGGGGTTAAGGGTTTCTGAGCTGATTAATATTAAAATAAGTGATCTTTTTTTTGAGGATGAAGTAATACGAGTGTTGGGAAAGGGTTCGAAGCAGAGGATAGTTCCAATCGGCAGGAGCGCAATTAAATGGGTAACCAATTATTTGAAATTCAGTCGCCCCCAACTCGAAATAAAAATGAAGAGCAAGAACATGATTTTTCTTAACACCCGCGGTACTGCACTTTCAAGAATGGGTGTCTGGAAAATTGTTGATAAGTATTCAAAGCAAGCAGGAATTCAGAAGGAAGTACATCCGCATACATTCAGGCACTCTTTTGCGACTCATTTACTCGAGGGAGGTGCCGATTTGAGAGCTGTTCAAGAGATGCTCGGTCATGCCGATATATCTACGACACAAATTTACACACATATCGATAGAGATTATGTGAAACAAATGCACAAAGATTTTCACCCGAGAGGATAATTATTTGGAATCAATAGAGGTAAATGAAAAGTTAATTCAATTTGCAATTATGTTGCCGGTGTTTTTTTTATCGCTTGCCATTCATGAATTTTCGCATGCATATTTTGCTTTTAGATTTGGTGATAATACAGCCAAATCACAGGGCAGGTTAACGCTTAACCCTATCAAGCATATTGATTTAATCGGCAGTGTTGTAATGCCGTTTCTCGCGTTCACTACCGGGTCAATGTTAATAGGCTGGGCAAAGCCGGTTCCTGTTAATCGCAATAATTTTAAAGATCCGCTCTCTAACGATGCAGTTGTTTCAGTTGCCGGTCCTTTATCAAATCTTATATTGTCATTCCTTTTCATGCTGCTGCTCATAGGCGTTCAAAGTATCAATCCGGAAATGTCTTTGCTTATTAAAATATTATGGTTCGGCGTTACTTTTAATGTTTTCTTGTTCTTATTTAATTTGCTCCCAATTCCTCCTTTAGACGGATCTCATATTTTATTCGATCTATTCCCCGGCAGACTTACTGCCAAATATTTAAACCTTGGACTCTATGGTACATTGATACTTCTATTGTTTATTTACAGTCCGCTTTGGGATTATTTCATTAATTTGGTTTTTGCAATTCTTACTATTTATCAATATTTATTATGAAGAGCGTATTTGGATTTTTTACATTAATTATTTTTGTCACTGTGCTGGTTTCATGTGAAAAAGAAATCATCAAACCCCGGGAGACCATTGTTAAATATGATCAAAAAGAGGATTTCAAAATATTAGCATATACTTCTGATAATGAGAATGATGCGAGTAAAGAATTACAAAGATTAAAAAGACTTACCGGCGATTCCGTTACAATCAATTACTCGAATAAAAATAAAAAACACTTAGTATACATAGGGTATTTTGAAAATTCATTTGAAGCCGGGAAAAGAGGATTCGATTTATTTTTAGATTCACTAATTACAGAATATAAAATTTATAAAAACGACAGCCTCGTATTTGATGAATTTTCGAATTTCAATTTTATCGGTAAGGATAGGAATAGACCTGCTATATACAACTATAACTTAATAACAAAGAAAGCCGAAGTTCTATGGAGCAGGTGGGGACGTAAAATTATAAGCGCCAATTTTACAGAAGATAGAAATAATATGCTTTTTGTTACTGCACTATTGTATGATATTGAAGGCGGGTTTCCATTAATCAGAAATGTTAGGATTTATAGGTTCGATCGATTACGTAATACCGTTAGAAGAATCGATAAACTGGGTAAAGCCAATCAAATATATACGCTGTGGGAAAACAAAAGAGAACTAAAAGTTTATTTTAATTTTTTGGATTCAGTATCAACTTCTACAGTTGTTCAACAGATTCATAAATATGATATTGACAGCGGCAAAACCGGAATGGAAGAAAAAATTTTTGAATTGGTAACACAAGGTTTTCCTCCGCCCCCGGTAAAATCAATTGATTTTATTGCTCCTGACAGTTCATATAATTTTGGTGTAAAGCAATCGGGAGATTCGCTCCTTTATTATTTGCTTGCTGATTATGAGAAAATCCAAACACCGTTTTACAAATCCCAAGGAAGTTTAATCAACCTAAAATGGAGTAGAGATTCAAAGTATTTAGTATTCACAGAGAAAATTGATATTGTAAATGATACCAATAAGCATTTCAATAAACGATTGGTTATTGTCGATGTTCCCGATAGAGAAGTTATTAGAATTTTTGAAAAAGATGGAATTCTTAATTTTGATATACACGGAGATTTATTATTATTTGATGCAGGATATAATGAAAATGCAAAGATAATTGTTTACAATTATATTAAAGATTCGGTTTACTCGGAAATTAAAATTGAAGGAGGCTGTGGATTGTATAACATTCCCTCAGCGGAGAACTTGAATTGAGTACTTATCTAAGAATATTGTCATATGTAAAACCGTATTGGCGGCATTTAGCGGCTTCAATCGGGTGTACCATTATGTTTGCTTTATTAAACGGTGCATCGGTTTATCTTTCGATACCATTATTAAGTACGCTGTTTCAAGAGGAAAGCGGTCAGACGGTGCAGTCTTCCCCGGTTGATGAAGCATCGTCAATAATGCCTGCATGGCTTGTTGATTCCTTGGATAATATAAAAGAAAGTTTTAATGAATTTATTTTCAGCGGTACAACTGGCGAGATTCTATTAAAAATATGTTTATTAATTTTGTTCGCATTCCTCGGAAAAAATGTTTTCGGATATATGCAGGCACACTTCCTGGCTTTTGTTGAGCAGGGTGTAATAAAAGATATTCGTAATGCTGCTTACGGACATCTTCATAAATTACCGATGAGCTATTTCAAAAATGAAAAAACCGGTAATTTAATTTCCCGAATTACTAATGATGTAAATGTAGTGCAAGCAAGTATCTCGGCAGTTTTCTTAAATATGATTCGCGAACCTTTGACAATTATTGTATTCCTCGGAATAGCTCTTTCGATCAGTTGGCAGTTGACGCTCTTCTCAGTTGTCGTTCTTCCTTTCTCGCTATTTATTATCGGCTGGGTCGGGTTGACGCTTAGAAAGCAGAGTACGATTCTGCAAGAGAAGATGGCGGATATAACTACGGTTTTGCATGAAACTATTACAGGAATTAAAATTGTTAAAGCATTTGGAATGCATGAGTATGAGAATAAGAAGTTTGCTTCGCAGACAGAAGGTTTTTTCAGATTAGTGTTAAAGATGGTGCGGATCAGGAATCTTGCAAGTCCACTCACAGAATTTCTCAGTGTGGTGGTTGGTGTTGTTATTATTTATTACGGCGGGCAGCTTGTACTGGTTGACGGCACTCTTAAAGCAAGTGAGTTTCTTGGTTTTCTATTTTCAATTTTTCAATTGATGCCTCCGATTAAAGAATTAAGCGGGGTGAATAATAGAATTCAAGAATCGAGTGCAGCCGGCGATAGAGTTTTCCAGATTTTAGATACGGACCCGACTATTGTAGATATTCCAAATGCTAAATCAATCAGTGATTTTAACGAATCTATTACATTTGATAATGTTTCTTTTCATTACGATGATTCTGATGAACTTGTTCTGCATGACGTAAACTTTACGATCAAAAAGGGACAAATTTTTGCTCTTGTTGGCAGCAGCGGTGGCGGCAAAACCACTATGGTAGATTTGCTCCCAAGATTTTTTGATCCGACCGACGGAAGAATTTTAATAGATGATGTGGATATCAAAACGTTCAAAATTGATGACTTAAGAAAACTGATGGGAATTGTAACCCAGGAAACGGTACTGTTTAATGAATCGGTGAAAAATAATATTGCTTACGGTCTATCCGATTTTCCCGATGAAAAAATAATTGAAGCTGCTAAAGCTGCTAATGCGCATAGGTTCATCATTGAGCTTTCCAAAGGTTATGATACATTAATCGGAGAAAAGGGAACGAAACTATCAGGTGGTCAGAGACAGAGAATATCAATCGCGAGAGCATTGTTGAAAAATCCACCAATTATGATTTTTGATGAAGCTACATCCGCTCTGGATAACGAAAGTGAATTGCTGGTTCAAGAAGCAATTGAAAGGTTAATGTACGATCGGACAACAATTGTAATAGCACATAGATTAAGCACGATAAGAAATGCCGATAAAATTTTAGTTTTGGATAAGGGCAAAGTAATTCAATCGGGCAACCATGATCAATTAATTGAAATTAAGAACGGATTGTACAAGAAGCTTTATGAAATGCAATTCCGGTAAATTGAACTTTCTACTTATATGAATGTAATTCAAAGTCGATATCCCTTCAAAATAGTATTTTTTATATTTGCCGCAGCGGTATCTAGTTTTGTATTATCACTTTTTCTTTTACAACTATTTTTTGCTGTATTATTTTTACTGTGGCTGTTTGAGAAAAATAGTGAAAAGATAAAGGCATTCGATAGAGTTACGATTTTATTTTTGTTATTTGTTGCTGCAAGAATTTTAAGTGTTGTCTTTTCTGAATATCCTTCGGCGAGCATTCATAATCTATATAAAGAAGCATTATTCTATCTTAGTTTTTTTGCAATTGATTTTTATTTAAAATCATTTAGTAGAAAAGATCTCAACAAACTTCTCACAATTGCAATTTATGCATCAGCCGCAGTTGCTTTGATCGGAATAATTAGGTTTAATCTGCAGGTAGTTGAACGTGCGGAATCATTTTCTTCCGGGTACAGTACATATTCGGCTTACTTGATTACATTTTTACCCATCCTATTAGCTCGAAAAAAATGGGAGTTCGGGTTAAATAAATATGTATGGTATATTTCCTGTTCGTTAATTGCAATTGGAATTATTCTCGCACTCGGTAGAGCCAATATTTTAATTGCTGTTTTTGCTTTAATGATTTTGTTCATCTTCAGAATTTCCGGTTGGAAAGATTTGGGATTAGTAATAGTTATTGCCGGGGTAGTTTCATTTATGTCGTTCCAAAATAATGATGTTTTAATACAGCAGAGAGTTGAAGCGCCAACTCAACTATCGGATCGAGATATAATACTAAAAGGATTCACCGAGATTTATGATTCGCATCCATTGCTTGGATTCGGTCCGAGAACTTTTGATAATGTTTTCATGCTTCGTGATCAATTAGCAGATAAAGGGGTCGGCGGATGGCATAATGTTTTTATTCAAGTCTATGTCGAAAGCGGATTGTTTGGACTCGCAGCATTTTTAGGATTGCTTTTGTTTATTTTATGGAAGGGTTTTAACGAAATAAGAATTAATTATCAGCAAATACACAATGACGGGACATTAGTCGGAATATATATAGGACTGCTGTCTTTAATTTTGTCAGGTATGCTGGGTGGATTTATAACATCACCGGTACTGTCGATCATCTTCGTTTTTATAATTCTATTAATAAACAGATTAACACTTACAATCGATTAGTTACCTTTATTTCTTCCGCTTGCTATCTGCCAAACTGTTTCGAATATAATTTGAATGTCGAGCCAGAACCTCCAATTTTCAATATACCAAATATCATGTTGAATTCGTTCGCGTGTTCGTTTAACATTTTCTTGAAAGTCGAAAACATCACCGCGCAAACCGTGAATTTGTGCCCAACCGGTTATCCCGGGCTTAACTCTATGGCGGAGTCTAATTTCATCTACTACATCGGCATAAGAATTATCATAAGCAATAGCGTGCGGTCTTGGACCAACTATCGACATATCGCCCAATAAAACATTTATAAACTGTGGTAATTCATCGAGTGAAGTGATTCTCAATATTCTTCCGATTTTCGTAACTCTCTGGTCATCTTTGGTTACGGGAATAAATTTGTTGCCAGCCTTTTCATTAATTGTCATCGTACGGAATTTATAGCAGCGAAATTTTTCATTAAACTTTCCAATCCTATCCTGAATAAAAAATACCGGACCTTTTGATGTAATCTTAATCATTACTGCTATAATCGGAAGAAGCCATGAAAGGACAAGTATAAAAATTATTGCTGTAAAGAGAAGATCGAAGGTATGTTTAACGAAACGCCATTGGATTTCTTCTAGCGGATTGTTTCTAACCGTGATAATTGGAAAACTGCCGAAGAGGTTAATCTTGAATTTTTCAGAAAGGAATTTGAAATAATCTGGGATTATGTATGTTGTTACTGCATTTTTATCGCATGTTCTTATTATCTCGTCGAGCAATTTATACTCTGCAAGCGGCAGCGCTACAACAATATCACGAATTCCGTTTTGTTTAATAAGATTTTCAAGCTCGGTTATTTTACCCAATGAATTAGGTTGATTTGAATCTTCATCGTTACTTAGCGTAATGAAACCAATAAACTTAAAACCATAATTTGGGTTTGTCAGAATTAATTCCTTAAAACTAAATCCAATTTCATTTGCACCGATGATGGCAAGCTCTCTAACACCTCGACCCTGCTCACGCAGCAAACTGATTATTTTTCTTAATGCTCCTTCTTTAATTATTACGCTGAATACTAGAATCAGTGAATAACCGATAATAAAATTTCTGGTAAATAAATCTTCTTTAATAAAAAAGATGAACATGATAGAAAACACTACCTGGACAATAATCATTTTGAATAAATTTATAAGATGATAAGCAAATGGACGGTTGCTGAATGCATCATATAATTTTATTACAATACCGGTGATGATCCAAAGGAAATTTAATAGGATGAGAAGGACAAAAAGAATGTCGCGTGAAAATAGGATGTCAAGAGATTGAGCAAATGACGCAGCTAGGAAAAAGCTTAATGTCACTAGCAATAAATCCGTGATAATCCTGAGTGTTGTTATTGATCTTTGGTTAACAATCATAATGTTTTATTGATTGAAAAAGATATCGGATTTTTGTTTGATATAATTCTCGATTTGTAATTCAAAATTTTCTCTTGAAAACTGTTTCGCATGTTCGCTGATAATTTGCAAATCAAAAGTACTTTCATGCTTTTCAAATTTATTTACGGCTTCAATAATTTGTTCCGGTTCCTGGAGATCATATAATATTCCCGTCTTTTTATCGATAACCGTTTCGGAGGCGCCGCCAACTTTGTAAGCAATTACAGGTGTTCCGCATGATTGCGCTTCTACTATTGTAATCCCGAAATCTTCTTCGGCAGCAAACAAAAATGCTTTTGCATTCTGCATATACTTGCGCAACTGATCAAATGGTTGAAAGGGAATAATTTCAATATTCTTTGCAGCTAACGATTTAATCCTTTTCTCATCGGGTCCATCGCCAATCACTAATAATTTTTTATCCGGTATTTTAGAAAAAGCCTCAACGATTTGATCGATTTTTTTGTATGGGACAAATCTCGATACTGTTAAATAATAATCGTCTTTCTTTTGTTGAAAAGTAAATAACTCAGTATCAACCGGGGGATAAATTACATCGGCATGACGGTTATATACTTTTCTAATCCTTTTTGCAATATGTTTTGAATTGGCAATAAAATGATCAACCCTATTGGGTGTTGTGTAATCCCATATTCTTATTTTATGCAGAGCTTTTTTGGCAACGTAACCGGTTAATCCGGATAACTTTGCTTCACGAATGTATTGGTGATATAAATCCCAAGCATACCTGATAGGAGTGTGGCAATAACAAACATGCAGTTGATTTGTATTTGTCAATACTCCTTTGGCAAATGCATGTGAACTGGAAAGAATCACGTCATGTTCCGATACGTCAAGTTGTTCAATCGCATAAGGGAAAAGGGGAAAGTAATGTCGATGAAATTTTTTTGCAAATGGTAGATTTTGAATAAAAGTTGTCCGGCTTTTACCGCTCTTTAATATTTTATCACGATCTTGTTCATTTAGAAAGTCTACAATCGTATAAACAATGCTTTCGGGATATATATTCTTGAATGATTCTACACATCTTTCCGAACCCATATAATTAACAAGCCAATCATGCACAAGAGCAATATTATTCATCAAATTCCCGCAATATCATTTTATGATAAAATACTAAAATATAGATTTTCGGTTTGCTTTGCCATCTTATCTACAGAATAATTATCCCTAATTTGACGCATACTGTTCAAGGACAATTTCTGCCACATTTCATTGTTCTCGGAAAGCTCTATAATAAAATCAACACAATCTTCTATCGCGTTTTCATTATATAGAAAACCGGTTGAATAATTTTTCACCAGATCAACATTGCCTGTTACATTGGTCGCTGCTACAGGTATACCGTAACTCATTGATTCGAGCACAGTCAAAGGTAATCCCTCCCATTTGGAAGTTGATAAATAACAAAACGCGCTTTTATAATAAGGCGAGAGGTCTGTCTTTGTCCCTATAAATTCAACTGATTCTTCCAGGTTATTTTCAGTTAATTTCAATAATAACTTATTTCTATCTTCACCATCGCCGATTATTTGAAAACAAAACTTAGATAGTTTCTCTTTACCGGAAAGGCTTTTTACTATATCAAAAATAAGCATGCTGTTTTTTGCATAATCGAATCTGCTGATGTGAATAATATTCAACGGTTCGGAATCAGTTGCTCGTGTGGTTTTTGTTCCCGGTATTATTACTCCATTATTTATTATTTCTACTTTGGAGGGATTGGCTAGTTTTAATTCTTCAACGATACTAAATTCACTTTTCGATACACAAATAAATTTAGTGGTAAAGATGGAAAGTAATCGTTCAATATTTATGTAAGCAATCCGAGCCAATTGATTATAATTGTTATCGTGGATTCCGTGATATGTATGCACATACTTTTTGATTGAAAAAATTGAAAGTAACCTGCTGTAAATTCCGGCGCCTTTCCCGTGTGAATGGATTATTTCAATTTTATGTTTGTGAATGAATTTCCAAAGATCGAACAATACGGTTATGTTGAATTTCCTGTGCGGAATTTCAATCATTTTTTCTTTCGGAATTATTGCTTTATATCTTTCCCAATATGGAAAATCCTTTGGCGCAGCTATATAGAACTCATGGTTTTTATTAAGTTCGCGTAATAAGTTGTGAATGTGTTCCGGTCCGCCTCCAAAATCTGCACGAACAGTTATTAACAAAATTTTCATTTATGAGCAGCTATTTTATTTGAGAAAGAAATTTATAATAAAGGTAACTAATAAAGTGCAGAAAATTTCTCAGTAAACGCCATACAATCCCTTTGTTCCTGATTCCCTTGTACTGAGCCAGCTTAAGATTGTATTTTGTAGATATGTATTCAAGCCTTTTTTTCTTCAACTCCCAGTCACCTGAAAATTGTTGATCATGCACACGATAATATGTATGAATTTTCGGTACGAAAATTATTTTTCCTTTATCCGCCAATGCAATCCAGAGTGTGTAATCTTCCATTTGATTTTGCGGATCTTCATCGAACCCGCCGACTTCAATCAACAAGTCCTTCTTTGCTAAAACCGTAGAACATGTTATCGAGTTACCGATGTTAATTAAATCATCTCTACTTTTAACAGCTTTCCCAATTACCGGCAGAACTTCATAGTTTGATGATGCAATCCCGATATTCCCAAATGTTACACTAACTGAATAAACGAGTGCAGCAGAATTATTATTTGCAATCAAATTATATTGGTCGGCAAGTTTAGTCTTTGTCCATAAGTCATCACTATCGAGAAATGCTATAAAATTACCTAATGCATTTTTTATTCCAATATTCCTCAATACCGAAGGACGCCCACAATGTTTGGACCTTATAAAATTAATCCCCGGGTGATTCCCACATTCTTTGTTTATGATTTCAATTGTAGAATCAGTTGAACCGTCATCAATAATGATGATTTCATAATTTTTAAATGTCTGGTTATATACGGAATTAAGTGTATCCAATATATATTTGCCGGAATTATAAGTCGGTATTACAATCGAAATTACAGGTGTTTGTTTTGACATTGCCGGGTTTATTTTTTGATTAATTCAAAAATTCCGCAGCCGTAATTACAGCCGAAGTTATTTGTCACATTGTTATTCGACAATTCAGCATTCGAGTTAAATTTACCATTGTCATCAATATAATGAAAGGATTTTATATCATAAGATTTATTGAATACATCAATCAAGTAAGAAACAGAAAAAACGCGATGAGCATCAAATTCAATTCTTTGTTCTCCAATCGGGGTCGAGAAATAGAATGTACCGCCGCTTTTAAGCATCTGTGTTATATTTTTAATTCCCTTCAAATGTCCTTCAGTATCAATTGTATCTCCGTATCTACCGAGCCCAAAATGCTCTAGCACATGGAGTGATGATACTGAATCGCAGTAATCAATGAAATCAAAATTTCCCGACATAAGATCAGCTTCTACGAATTTAATATTAGGTATGGCTATATCCAGCGGTCGGATATCAAATACTTCAATTTCTCTAAATACTGCTACATGCGAAACAAAACTATCTATTTTGGATCCAACATCAACGTGTTTTACAGGATTATTTTTATAGATTAAATTTGCGATAAACCAATCCTGCAAAAAATAGTGAATGTCAAACTGACCTGCATCCTCGTACCTGTCATTCAAACATGGATAAAAATTTTTAAGCGGGAAGGGTGATTTATTCTTCCTAATCAATTCTTTAATTCTCTTTAGATTTTGTATATACTTGAGTAAACCTTTACTGCTTCTATAGGTTTTTCTCAAATCGATTCCAAATTCTTTTAATATGTATCCTATACTCGGCATAATTACCCGGTTACTTTTTTAATTAATTCACTCAAGTATTTCTGTGATGTATGATCTTTCATAGACCGCTCATATCCTTTTAGAGCAATCTCTTCTCTAAGAGAATCATTTTCAAGAAAGAAATTTATTTCATCTGCAAGATTTCTAATATCTTCATATACTGCAATTTCTTCATCAATTAAATATACTTTATTCAATCCCGGCACAAAATAGCTTAACTGGAAACCGCCGCAGCCATTAATTTCAAAGTGTCTTCCTTTTACCTGTTCTTTATTCTTCTTGTTCAAAAGAATTTGCTTTATTGCTTTTGGAGATTTAAATGAATTAAAAAGATAATTGTAATCGTAATAGATTCCATTGGATAAATTTAGGTTTATCCTTGATTGATTAAATATATTCACCATTTCTTCATTTGTGATCCAACTTTTATCCGTGTCCCAGCCTCTTCCGAATGTGTGAACTTTTATGCCGGCTTTAGCAAGATATTTAATGACCCACTTACGGTAAGCGCTGTAGCCGCCGACAAAGGATACATCGTATTTGTATTCGAGATTTTTCTTCTTATAAATTGATGAGTTAAATCCGAACGGAGAATATAAAGCGTTTTGAATTCCTTCATGAATGTATTTAAGGTACATGTAATAATCGGGTGTTGAAAAAAACGAAAAGTGATTGATCCATTTCCTAACATAACTTTGCCGCCACGGATCATCGAAAAAATAACAAATTGTATTTGAAACCGAGCTGATATAATCAATGGTACCGGCATCGAATTCATCTTCGAACAAGCAGAATAAAACAATACCGGGAGATTCCGAGTCAATAAATTTCTTTATATCTTCATTCAACTCATCTCTGTTTTCACCACGTAAAATTTTCATGAAATCATAATTGATTACATTTCTTTCACCGAATAACTCAACTAACGGCTGATGAATATTAATATATTCGTAGGAGAGCCCCCGGTTCTCATCCCCATAATCATGCTTCATAAGTACGGTTACAATTTTCAAATTAAACCTTCAGGTAAAGTTTCTTGCAAAATAATTCTATTGGTAATTTTTATGGAAATAATATATGAAATTCCGACCAGCAATATTGAATAAGCAATACCCGGCAAGCCGAATAATTGTATCAATATTATATTAAATAATATTGCTAAAAGTCCGGCGAGAATTTTCGGTATAATATACTTTTTAGGTTTGTTCAATGCTAATCCAAGTGTAGTCATTGCTTGACCAGTATAGAAAAATCCTGTGCCGACGCAGAGAATGGGTAATAAGTAATCAAATAAAATGTAATCCGGGCTGCTGATGAGGTTGATGATTTGCATAGAAAAAAAGTATGTTGTGATTGATGCAATTATCATAAGCAAAACAACTGTTATAATGTAAATATTTATATAGCTTTCTCCACGCTTTATTGATTCGGTATCATTCATGTCGGAAAAGTTTTTGAATATTATCGGTGTTAGAAATTCACCCATAAAGGTGCTGGGTATTGCAATGAAAGCATTTGCTAAGGATATCATCACCGCATAAATACCAACATCGGAAGTTGATAGAAAATATTCAATAATCCATTTTTCACCATTTAATTGCAGCCACCCGGCAGACCCCCAAATCATAAAGGGAAGTGAGTAAACGATAATTGTTTTTTTTATTCTCTCAGTATCTTCTTCGGTTATCTTCGTTTCATTTACTTCATTTAGGTTTTTGAAAACAAGAATTTTTATAAGTCCGAATATCATTGCCGAAGAGGCATAGATTATTAAAGCAATATTCAAGGTCAAACTGTCACTTAACAAGAACCAGCTTAATAACGTGATTAATAAGGATCTTTCAATCAAAATTAGTACGGCGTTGGTTTTTCTTTCACGAATTAGGTTTAGCTGATTTGTACCGAACTCATTTAGTTTAAAATTCAGAATGAATAATCCGGCAATAATTACAAAAACTGTATTAAGGTTTTCTGAGATTAAACTTCCGGAAAAACTAAAAAGTACAATCAATACTAAGAGTAAAATGGTTGAATTAATAAGGAATGCATACAAGAGTCGAAGATATGAACCGCTTCCGTTCTTTCGGATGAAATCATAATAAAATCTATTAAACCCTTGAATGGCAGGCCCGTAGAGGATCATCGTCAATAGGGAAACGATTGTCATTATCAGCGCATATTTTCCGTAAGTCGCCGTACCAAGTTGAGATAATATTTTTACAAGTGCAAAACCAAATAAAAAGTTTACAAATTGAGCAGAGAAAAACCAGACGGCTTCCGAGCGGTTATCGGAAGAATTTCTGGATAGAGCGAACGAGATAATATCTTTAATTTTACTTATCAATTTGTTTTCTTAAAAGTCAAATATTCGAAAAAATTTCCGTATGGTAAAAATAAAAAAAGCTGTCGCATTTTATGCAGACAGCTTTTCAAAAATAAGAATTGGAAAAAATTATTTGCTATGAGCTAACCAGTTTCCGCCAACTCCGTAAACTTTGCTATCACCCCATGTGGTAATAGTTAAGAGGAAACCTTCGCTGCTGACAGCTTTTGCTTCAACTCTGTATCTAACGTTATTTTGTGCTTCAGCATCAAGTTCATTAACTGTCAATACAATTTCAGGTCTTGAATCAAATTTCTTTTCGAAGACAACATCAATAGTAAAGGTTCTAGCTCCGCTGTTTTGATGCAGCGAATAACCTGCACTGTTATAGTCAGCTTTATAGCTGCCGCTTAGTATCTGTTGAGCATTTGCTGCAACACCAAGGGCTGCTAAAAACAATAGGGTCATCAATATTTTTTTCATAATTTTGCTCCAGTCTTTTGTTCGTTAAATGGGTTAATTCAATTAATTGTTATTTTTATTAGAAAATAATATAATTAAAAATGCATCGAAAATCTAAGTTATATTTTTACTAATGTACGATTACAATAAAAAATGTTAACTTTGTATTTCAATTTAAAGTTAAGTTATGTCTAAAATCCATAAAATATCATCTGTTATTTTAGCGAAAAATGAAGAAAAAAACATCCGGCGATGTATTGAGAGCCAGCTAAAATGTATCGATGAAATTGTTGTGATAGTTGATGAATCCTCCACAGATAAAACCCTTGAAATTGTCAAATCGTACAAAGATGCTAAATACATAATTACTAGTTGGAAGGGTTACGCACAGACCAAGCAAGAGGGTGTTGATGGTTGTTCGAATGATTGGATTTTTTGGATTGATGCCGATGAAGAACTTACCGATGAATTGATTGACGAAATAAATGATCTTAAAAATAATGATACCAATCATTCAGCATTTTCCGTTGCCCGTAGAGCTTATTTTTTAAATAAGTGGATTAAATACAGTGGATGGTATCCCGGGCGTGTTACACGTTTATTCAACAGAAAGAATGCATTGTTTAAAATTCTCCAGGTTCATGAAGAACTTGATGTATCGGGAACAACCGGGAAATTGAAGAATGATCTGAACCACTTTACCGATCCTAATCTTGAACACTATTATGATAAATTTAATCGATACACATCTCTTGCAGCAATTGATCTGAGAAGTAAAAACAAAAAATTCAAACTTGTGGATATTTTAATCCGCCCCACATATTTGTTTATTAAGATGTATATTTTGCGCAGAGGATTTTTGGACGGATTACATGGATTTATCCTTGCCGTTTTATCTGCCAATTATGTGTTTACAAAGTATTGTAAATTATGGGAATTGGATAATAATAAAATCAATAAAAGTGATTAGTTATGAGAGTCGGAATAATTCCAAACATCAATAAGGAAAATGTAATTGAGGTTATCACCTTGCTCATCTCAAAATTGCAGGAAAGTAAAATCAATTATGTGCTCAGCAGTCATCTTCTTGAAAAAAAGGATGATTTTAATAAGATAATTAGTAATTCCGATTTTGCAGGGGATGAGGAAATTTGCAACATGAGTGATATAGTTGTGAGCATTGGCGGTGATGGTACCATGCTGAATACTGCTTATGATGCACGAAATGGGAATCCATTACTTGCCGGGTTGAATTTCGGGAAGCTCGGATTTTTAGCTGAATTTGAAGTCGGGCATATTGAAGAGTTTGTAATGGATATAAAAAATAAAAATTTCATAATAGAAGAAAGAATGACTCTCGGAGCCGTTTGTTCCGAAGCGCCTGGAAAGGCTTTGTACTGTATTAATGATCTGGTTATTGATAAGGGCGGCTGGCCTAAAATGATTGAAATGACAATCAAAGTTGATGACGATTATGTGTCAACATTTTCTGCTGATGGAATCATTATTGCAACTCCTACCGGATCAACCGGTTATTCTTTATCTACTGGCGGACCGATAGTAAGCCCAAAAGCCGATGCTATTACTTTAAGTCCTATTTCACCGCATACATTAACAATGCGTCCTTTGGTTCTTTCGTCCATTCAAAGGATTATTATCGATGTGAATTCACCGCACAGCAGTGTTCAAGTAAATTCAGATGGACAGAGAGTTCACTATTTCAAACCTCCTATGAGAATAGAAATCTTCAAGAGTGATAAGCCAATTCGACTTATACACACACGGAAAACAAATTACTTCGAAATTCTTCGTAAAAAATTATTTTGGGGTTTGGATGTTCGTAATAATTCACTAAAGGAAAAGGGAGGTAATTAATGAAGCTGTTAATTTATATATTACTTTTTTTATCGATTTCCGGCTCTATCATTGCTCAAGAACTAAATCAAACAATAATTGATGAAAGATCCGGGCAAAAGATTTTAATTAGCTACTGTGATAGAAATGCATTCCGGGATACTTCTTTTGCCTGGTGGTTTAATTCTGAACAGGATCTATATGAAGTTGATTCTGCAATTACAGAATGCTCCTGGGATAAATTAAAAGACACACAAATTACCATAGTTATGGGAACTTGGTGCAGCGATAGTAGAAGGGAAGTACCCAGGTTTTATAAAATTTTAGATTACCTGGATTATCCTTCTGAGAAGATTACACTCATCAATGTCGATAGAAATAAAGTTGGTTTAGCCGATGAAGTTAAAGACTTGCAAATTGAATTCGTCCCAACATTTATTATCTATTCAAACGAAGATGAATTAGGACGAATAATTGAGACCCCGATGGAAACACTTGAAAGAGACCTATGTGAAATTCTAAAAAAGGTGAAAGGAAATTAATTCTCTTTCACCTCAAATTCCGGAATGGATATTTTCTCAGTTTCTTTGAAGTTTTTTGGCTTAGTAGAGTTTCCATTTTTCTTATCAGAAATTTCAACCAAAATTTTATTTTTTTGTTCTTCTTCTGGTTTCCCCGGCATATCGTTATATAAGTAAACATCATGCTGATAATTTCGAAGTATTATTTTCTCGGGATCATGATGCAGCACATACTTTGGCAGCAGAGGAATTTTCCCGCCACCGCCCGGAGCATCAATCATAAAATGTGGAATTGCCATGCCGCTTATGTGACCTCTGAGTTTATCCATTATTTCCAATCCTTTGGAAATTGATGTTTTGAAATGAGCAGTTCCCTTTGTTTCATCAGCCATAAATAAGTAATAAGGTCTAACTCTAATTTTGAGAAGCTTCAGTAAAAGTTCTCTCATTACTTCAGCATTATCATTTACGCCTTTCATTAAAACAGCCTGGTTATTTACCGGGCAGCCTGCATTGATCAGCATCTCGCATGCTTTGGTACTTTCTTCCGTAATTTCCCATGGATGATTAAAGTGAGTATTGATATAAATCGGGTGATACTTTTTTAACATTTTTACAAGTTCAGGAGTTATTCGCTGTGGAAGAACACAGGGCATCTTAGTCCCGAGGCGGATAATTTCGACATGTTCTATTTCTCTTAAGCGCTTCAATATCTTTTCGAGCATAAAATCCGTAAGCATCAATGGATCTCCGCCGGATAAGATTATATCACGAATTTTTTTATTTTTTTCAATATAGTTAAAAGCGGATTCCAAAGATTTCATTGAAATCTTTTCATAGTCGCCCACTTTTCTTTTCCTAGTACAAAATCTGCAGTACATCCCGCATTGACTTGTAACTAAGAATAAAACTCTGTCAGGATATCTATGTGTTATGTTTGGAACCGGACTCATTTCATCCTCATTTAAAGGATCTTCTAAGCCTTCTAAGTCATCCAATTCCAATGAGTCGGGTACGCACTGAAGCCAAATAGGATCACCGGGATATCTAATTAAGCTGAGATAATATGGATTGATCCTCGCTTGAAAATACTCGTCTAATTTACCGGCAACCTCTTTATCGAGATTAAAACGTTCAACCAGTTGATCAACAGTGTGTACACTATCCCTGATCAATTGCTGCCAATGTTCCATTGAAAAGCCCTTTATATTTTTATATACTTCCCGAATACTATTAAATTATTTCCCAATTGATAAAAATCATTTATTTGGGCAACTACTGAGTAATTATTTCTAAAATAGAAATTTCTTGTTTTGTCATAACTTTCAATCGATGAGGTTTCTGCTAATAACCATCGACCGTTATTCATTCGAACAAACTCTTCAGCATGATTTAATAATTTTGTCCCTATTTGTTTTCCCTGTTCAGATTCTTTAACAACAATCCAATATAAATCATAAACACCATCAGTTAAAGATCTTTTACCAATGCAATGGTAACCAACAATTTTTTCATTATCAACTATTACAAATATATTATAATTATCTTCACCTTGATACAGTAAAGCTTCGTCAATTAATTCAACCGCAATATTTTTTTCTTCGGTTGAAAAAATCTTTATCTCATTTATTATGTTTATTAACTGAGTCCTGTCCTCAGCCTGCAGCTTTCTTATCATTTATTTGCCGATTTATTGCATAGCCTGCTATTCTTGCCAAAAGTTCATCATAAGAAATTCCGGCTGCCGAAGCGGAATTGGCAAATCCTGCATCACTTGATAAATCAGGATTAGGATTCACTTCAATTACATACGGAATACTGTTCTTTTTCAATCTAATATCTACTCGTGCATAATCCCTGCATTCAAGAGCATGGTAAGAATCAATGGCAGCATTTTCAATTCTTCTCCTTAATGTATCGTTTATATCAGCGGGGCATACTGGATTGGTATTATTATAATAAACCGAGTCCGGTGCCCACTTAGCTTCATAAGTAACAATTTTTGGGTAACCTTTCGGTAATCCTCTGTATGATATTTCCGAAATAGGGAGGATTTCATTTCCCAAAATAGATACATTAAATTCTCTGCCGATGATATATTCTTCTACAATAATATCTTGAGAAAAATTCTTAAAGAGAAAATTAATTCTCTGATTTAATGATTGTTTGTCATGCACGACGGATAACTCTGATATACCAATGCTTGCATCTTCCTTTGCCAGTTTAACGATTACGGGGAAGTTAAGATCCATTTTTTCTTCTGGTTTTTTCTTGTATTCGAAAATTAGAAATCTGGATGTGTTTATTCCGTGAGCCTTCAGTATATGCTTCGTTCTTTCTTTAAATAAACAGTTGCCGAGTGTTGTTGCATTATTCCCGGTGTATTGAATTCCGAGTATATCGAACAGACCCGGAATACAGAATTCAAAATTCGAATTGCCTTCTATCGCTTCAATGAAATTGAAAATTACATCAGGGTTTTCTTCGTAAATTTTGTTAACAATCGATGAAACCCGGTCATTAAATGCAAGGCTGCCGACATTACTAAATTGCTTTCGTAAAGATTGAATGATTCCTTCAAGATGATTCATGAAATCATTTTCAGATAAATCAATTTTAGGCGCTGATTCTCCGGGAGCTTTACCTGTATAGTTATCGTATATGCTCACTGGTTCGTTGTAGCAGACCAATATTTTTTTGTCTTGGTTCATTTAATTCCGTATCTCTTTGCTGCTGCTTCCAATACAGTTAAAATAATATCATCAAATGACAATCCTGCTGCTCGTGCGGCTTTAGGGTAACATGAATTATTATCCGGATCGGGCAGTACACCCGGAAGAGGATTTACTTCAATAATATTTGGAATATTATTTTCGTCTAAACGGATATCAATTCTACACCAATCTTTACATCGTAAAATCTTATAAGTTTGCAGAGCAATTTTCTGTATTTGAGATTCAAGCTCGGGTGAAATATTTGCTGGACAGGTGAAGATGTCTAAGGGATTATCTCGTGTGTCTACAATCCACTTAGCTTCGTAGGAATAAATTGGATTAAGATTAGCGGGAAGTATATTAAGATTTAATTCAACAATCGGCAGTACCTTTGCTTCATCACCATTACCTAAAATTGCAACTGTAAATTCCCTTCCGGGAAGAAATTCTTCTACAATAAACGGCTGATTATAAAAACTTATGTTGCTAGTCAGTTGATTTACAAGCTCTTCTTTTTCACTTATCAAAGATGTATTAAAAATTCCTTTGCTTGATCCCTCCGCTAAAGGTTTAATCATGACGGGCAGCTTCAAATTCATTAAACCGTTACCGGAAACATTTTCTACTACAACAAATTTTGGATTGGGAATGTTATAGTAACTTAGAATTTCCTTGGTCCTTGCTTTATCCAAACATGTAGTTAATGTTAGCGGGCTTGATCCTGTATAAGGTATTTGAAGTAGGTCTAACATAGCAGGAATTTGTGCTTCTCTGCTTTGCCCGAATATTCCTTCCGAGTAATTGAAAACTATATCCGGTTTGGATGAACGCAATTTATCATATGCATCTTCGTTCGCTTCGATCATTGTTACATCATGCTTTATTTGAAGCGCATCTCTAATAGCGTATACCGTTTCCAACGTATCCCATTCGGCATAAGTATCATTAATTAAATCCGGCGTTCCAGAGGGAGGTATGTTTGAGGACAGTTCTTCTGCGGACTCTTCCGGTTTGGCATTGTAAGTTAGAACAACATCTAGTTTTTTAGTCATAAAAACTTTTTAACTATCAAAAAAAATTTATTGCAATATAAAGAAATAAATTTCAGATGCAATAAGTTACTTAAAAAAAATGTTGTTACTGTTATAGATTTTTTTTAGTCGGTAATAAAATTTATGCAATGTTTATAAAATGAAGATTCTCTTTATACTTTTCTTCAATAATGTTTTTTAAAATCGAGTTTTGAGGATTGGATAAATCCGGATCAATCTTTATCAATTCGAAAGCATCTTCCTTTGCTTTTATAAGTAACTCAACATCATTAACTATATCTGCAAATTTTAATTCTGGGAACCCGCTTTGCTTAATTCCGAATATGTCTCCGGGACCTCGAAGCTTTAGATCAATTTCGGATAGCTTAAAACCATCATCATATTGAGCCATAGCATTCAACCGGATAATGGATTTGTTCTTTTCAATTTGGCTTTTTGAGAGATAAGAAAAGTCAAATGTGTATTGAGCAGATTTGACCGCATATTCATTTTTAGTAACTAGTATGCAGTAAGATTGAACATCATTTCTGCCGACTCTTCCTCTCAACTGATGGAGTTGTGAAAGCCCGAACCTGAAAGCATCATTTATTACTATCATGTTGGCATTTGGTATATCAATGCCGACTTCAATCACTGTTGTTGAAATTAATACATCAAACTTTCCTTCGGCAAACTCCATCATTACTTTTTCTTTATCTTTCCAATTCATTTTACCGTGCAGCAATCCGACACTAATATTTTTCAAGAAAGTTGATTTCAATTTTTCGTAATAAGTTTCCGCAGCTTTAAGTTCCAGTTTCTCAGATTCTTCAACAAGCGGATAAACAATGAAAGATTGAAAACCTTTTCGACTGTTTTCAACTATATAATTAAAAACTTCCGGAAGACTTTTTTCAGCTACTACTTTTGTCTTGATTGATTTCCTGTTTTGAGGTTTTTCTTTAATTGTTGATACATCCAAGTCACCGTAAACCGTTAAAGACATTGTGCGCGGTATTGGAGTAGCGGTCATGATAATAACGTCAGGTCTTTTTCCTTTCATAATAAGTCCGGCTCTTTGTGCAACACCGAATCTATGCTGTTCATCAATTATAACCAAGCCTAGATTTTTGAAATTAACTGTCTGCTCAAATAAAGCGTGCGTTCCTATGATTAGGTTGCTTTGACTTAAAATATCCTTTAAGTTTTTATCCCGGTCGCTTTTTTTCTGCCCGCCAATAACTAAGTTAATTTTATAATCAAAATTCTTCAGTAGTTTGGATATAGTTTTAAAGTGCTGATCTGCAAGAATTTCTGTCGGAACCATAAGTGCAGCTTGAAAACCATTTGAAACAGCAATAATCATTGCGATTAGAGCGACAATAGTTTTCCCGCTTCCCACATCTCCTTGAAGCAATCTATTCATACTTTCTTCGGATTCCATATCTACACGAATTTCATGTAGAACCTTCAATTGATCAGATGTCAAATCAAAAGGTAGCGCCGCAAGAATTTTTTTTACCGGGCCTGGATCAACGCTGAATTTGATTCCTAAATTTTTTGCTTTTATTCTCTTTTTTCTTAATGCGATTAATATTTCTAGGTAGAAAAGTTCTTCTATTTTGAATCTTGTAATTGCATTTTTTAACTGCTCGGAATTTTCGGGGAAGTGAATATTTTTAATAGAAAAAACAATACCCGGTATTGAATGCTTTTCAATAAACCATTCCGGTAAAGTTTCCCCCAATTCGGATACATACATTTCCACTGCTGAACTGATTATTCTTCTTAAACTAAGGTCACCCAGCTTTACATCTCTCAACTCCTTGCTAAGAGGGTAATGAGGAATAATTTTACCGGTGTTAAGAAATTCTTGGGATTCGGAATCGTTTAGTTTATCAAAATCCGGATGCACAAATTGGAGATGCCCGTACTTAGTGATTACAGGTTTGGCTGAAATAGCAAAGTACTCACCAATATTAAATAAATTGGTGAAATATTTAATTCCTTGAAACCAGACACATTCAAAAAATCCTTGTGAATCCCTCATCCTGACTTTGAATAATTGTCTTTTGCCATATCGAATTTTCTCTTTATCGATTACGCTTCCAATAATCGTAACTTCACCTGCATAATCGCTGCTTAAGTATTGGATCACTTTGGAAGATGTTAAGATGGTAGACCTATCAAGGTAGCGGGTCGGGAAGTAAAATAATAAATCACGAATCGTTGTGATGCCTACTTTACGAAAAGACTCCGCTCTTTTAGGTCCTACCGATTTTAGATATTGAACAGGTTGATCTAAATTTGATTGCATAATTAAAATCAAAAAGTAAAGATTGCTTGTAGGAATATAAAGAAAAGCATAGTGAGTGAAAAACGAAAGGTTAAATATCTAATTCGGATTTTATTTCTCGCGTCATCAATTCATAAGTTGCTTTATTCGGATCGACTTCATTAAAAAGTATTTTGTAAACTGCATTAGCTATAGGAGTTTCAACATGATTTCTTCCGGCAAGTTCAACAACTGACCGGCATGTTTCTACACCTTCTGCAACCATGTTCATAGCTTTGAGCACTTGTTTCAGTTTATTACCTTTGCCAACTTGTTCACCCACAAACCGGTTTCTGCTGTGCCGGCTCATACATGTCACGATTAAGTCACCCATCCCGGAGAGACCTGCGAAAGTTTCGGGCTGTGCACCGAAGGATATTCCGAGTCGCGATATTTCCGCAATACCCCTGGTCATAATTGCGGCTTTGGTATTATCACCGAACCCGGCGCCATCAACAATACCTGCACCTATTGCGATTACGTTTTTCAATGCTCCCCCGAGTTCAACACCAACAATATCAGTTGATGAATATACTCGAAGATAAGAAGTCATAAAAGCAGCTTGAATATTTTTTGCCGTTAATTCATCCGGGGCAGCTGCAACTACAGCCGTGGGTATCTTTTTAGAAACCTCTTCGGCATGGCTTGGTCCGGACAATACCCCGATATTATTCTCATCAATATCCGGTAAAACATCTTTAATTATTTTTGAAACCGTCAGCAGCGTATCTTTTTCAATTCCTTTCGAAACACTTACAAAAGTTGTATCGCTGAAATTCAATTTTGTTGTTTGTTTTAAAACGCTTCGAATAAATTGAGTCGGGATCGCAACAATAATCATGTGTTGTTTTGTACATGCATCTTCAAGATCAGGAGTGATTTCAATTTCATCAGGAATGGCGACATTTGGAAGGTACATCTTATTCTCTCTGGTCTTCCGGAGAGTCTTTGCATAATGTTTTTTATATTCCCAGAGAGTTACCTGGTGACCGTTATAATGTAAAAGTATAGCTAAAGTCGTTCCCCAACCGCCTGCGCCTAAAACTGAGATTCTCATATGCAATTAAATTTATTTCTTTTTGAATGATAACTTACTTTCGTCACCGTTAAGTAAACGGATTACATTTTTTCTGTGTGTATAAATGACGAGTAATGAAAGTGTTATGATAAAGGGCAAAATTGTATGATACCCCTGAATATTAACACCGAATATATTTTCACGTACAACCATTATTAAAGGAATTGAAACAGCAGCAGCCAGTGAACCTAAAGATATATATCTTGAAATAGTTACAACAATAAAAAATACCGCTAGAGCTAAAAGCATATCTACAGTTACTAATGTAAGTAAAAAACCTAGAGCAGTAGCAATACCTTTCCCACCTTTAAACCCGGCAAATACTGTCCAAATATGTCCGATAACCGCCGAAAGTCCGGCTAGAATCTGAACTAATGTAAAGTCATCAAAAGGAGTAGCATTAGGAAACGGGAAACTTCCCAAATAGAGTCTAGAGATTAGGATAACCGCAACTGCCCCTTTGAGAGCATCAAGAAGTATTGTTAAAACTCCGTACTTCCATCCCATAATACGGAATACATTGCTGCCGCCTGCGTTTCCGCTTCCGAAATTTCGTATATCTATACCTTTTACTTTTTTACTTAATATAATACTAGTAGGAATTGCTCCTACGAGGTATGATAAAACTATGATTACGATTAAATTTAGCATAACACATTCCAAAATGAATAAATAATTTATTGAAAATTACTGCTACATACAATGATATATCGCAATTTTTTCTTAAGACTTTAGTATGAGATGTAATAAATCAATATCAGATTCTGTTGTAACTTTAAAATTTAAGCTGGATCCTTCAACGAGATGAACATTATAACCGGCATTTTTCACCAGCATCGATTCATCAGTACCTGGAAAATTTTCTTTGACAGCTTTTTCCATCGCGGCGTTTAATATACTAAATGAAAATATTTGGGGTGTTTGCGCGTAATAAATTTCTTCTCTTGATAGATACTCATTCACCATATCGGTCCCTTTAATCAAGGTATCCTTAGCTTTGATAGCAACTACCACACTTCTATGTTCAATTGCAGTCTCAATTGCATTATTTAGAATTTCTTGGGATAACAATGGGCGGACGGCATCATGGACAATAATTAGGTCGTCATCTACTGCATTAAGGGAGGAGAGCGCATTAAAAACCGAATTTTGTCTCTCTCTACCTCCCTCAATAATATTAGAAACCTTTGTTAAACCAAAAGTTTCTTTTATTGAATTCAGCTTTTCAAAATAATCTTTACCGGCAGGAATAATAATTTCATCTACCAGGTTGTTCTGTTGAAAAATATCAAGAGTGTATGCAATCAATTCTTGCCCGTTAAATTTTAGGTATTGTTTAGGTATTGATTTACCTGTTCTTTTACCTGAACCACCTGCCGGTATAATTGCATAAATTTTCATTTTAGAGAATCAACATTGAGTCACCGTAACTCAGGAACCTATATTTTTCTTTAAGTGCTTTTTTGTAATTTTTCATTAAGAAATCATAATCACCGAAAGCAGCGGCAAGCATGAGCAGGGTTGATTCCGGTTGATGGAAGTTCGTGATTAATTTTTTTGTTATCTTAAATTCATAAGGCGGAAAGATAAATTTATCAGTCCAACCATAATTAGGTTTAACAAATCCTTCAGCGGTCACACTACTTTCAAGCGCGCGTGTTGTGCTTGTTCCCGTAACAAAAATATTCTTTTTTGATGCAAGAGCTTTATTAATTACTTCGGCTGATTCATCAGGAATATCGAAGTACTCGGAATCCATTTTATGTTTCGTTAAATCCTCAACTTCTACCGGGCGAAACGTACCCAACCCGATGTGTAAAATTACCGGAACAACCTTAACGCCTTTATTCTTTATCTTTTTGATCAATCTCTGTGTGAAATGCAGTGATGCAGTAGGCGCTGCAACGGAACCATCAGTCTTTGCAAAGATTGTTTGATAGTTATCTTTATCCTCAGGAATGAGATCTCTTTTAATATAAGGAGGCAGCGGAGTATTACCGATTTTTTCGATTGCTTCAAAAATATCTCCGGCATTATCATTAAATCTTACAGTTCTTCCGCGCGATGTCGTATTATCAATAACTTCACACCACAGGTCATCTGTAAAATAAATCCTGTTTCCTATTCTCACCTTACGTGCGGGATCCACTATTACATCCCAAATGTTTTCTTCTTTATTTAATTCACGTAGAACAAACACTTCAATCTTTGCATTCGTTCTTTCTTTTTTACCGAACAAACGGGCTTGCATAACCTTGGTTTCATTTATCACCAGTACATCACCTTTGGACATATAATCAGCAACTTCGGTAAATTTTTTATGCTCAACATTTTGAGTTTTCCTGTCGAGCACCATTAATCTTGCTGTGTCTCTCGGCGAAGCCGGGAATTTAGCAATTGCGGTTTTCGGTAAATTGTATCTAAAATCTGATAGCTTCATTTATTCTCCATCTAATATTGCGAACTACCTGTAAACATAAAAGGGCAGCAGGTTAGTTCCTGCCGCCCGGTTAATTATTTATTTCTTCTTTGCTGTCTTTTTAGTTTTTTTAACTGCTGTTTTTTTCGGTTTTGCATCTCTCAATGCAGCTCTGGCAGCAGCTAATCTGGCAATCGGAACTCTGAATGGAGAGCAGCTTACATAGTTTAATCCTGCCCTATGACAGAATTCTACAGATGACGGCTCGCCGCCGTGTTCACCGCAGATACCAACTTTTAACTGTGGTTTTACTGATCTGCCTTTATTTGTTCCCATTTCAACTAATTGACCAACACCCGTCTGATCAAGAGCTTCGAACGGATCCTTTGGTAAAATATCTCTTTCAACATAAAGAGGAAGGAATTTACCTGAGTCGTCACGTGAAAGACCAAATGTAGTTTGTGTTAAATCGTTGGTTCCAAAACTGAAGAATTCAGCAACACCAGCGATTTCATCAGCGGTTAACGCAGCTCGAGGTAACTCAATCATTGTTCCGACTAAGTAATTTACTTTTTTCCCTTTTTCTTTGAACACATCTTTTGCAACTCTACGAACTATTGATTCTTGTAGTTTTAACTCCCCTACATGCCCAACCAATGGAATCATGATTTCAGGTTTCACTTTTATTCCTTTTTTGGCAACATCTACTGCCGCTTCAAAAATTGCACGTGCCTGCATTTCGGTTATTTCAGGGAAACTGATACCCAAACGGCAGCCTCTGAATCCTAACATTGGATTGAATTCATGCAGAGATTCGATTTTCTCTTTTACTTTATTAAACGAAATTCCCAATTGTTTTGCTGTTTCTTTTTGTTCCTTTTCTTCATGAGGCAGGAATTCATGTAATGGAGGATCTAATGTTCTTATCGTAACCGGTCTTCCTTTCATAACTTCAAAGATTCCTGCAAAGTCTTCTCTTTGATAGGGAAGTAGTTTTGCTAATGCTTTCTTTCTTCCTTCAGGAGAATCGGTTAAAATCATTTCGCGGACATATTTAATCCTGTCGCCGCCGAAGAACATATGCTCTGTTCTGCACAAACCGATACCTTCAGCGCCGAAAGCAATTGCGTTTGCAGATTGATCGGGTTGATCAGCGTTTGTTCTTACGTTCATTGTTCTGGCTTTGTCTGCCCATGACATTAAGTCGCGATATGTACTGTACACATCTGATTTCTTAGCATCAAGTTCTTTTGTAATCAACACTTGAATTACTTCCGAAGGTTTGGTCTGAATTTCACCCTTTATAACTTCCCCGGTAGTACCGTCGATTGAAATATAATCACCTTGCTTAACAACAAGATCACTTCCTTCAACAGTCATTACACCTTTTTTATAATTGATGTTCAACACACCGCAGCCTGCAACACAAACTTTTCCCATCTGGCGTGCTACCAGTGCCGCATGTGATGTCATTCCGCCGCGAGCAGTTAATATACCATCAGAAGCATTCATACCTTTAATATCTTCAGGTGAGGTTTCTATTCTAACAAGAATTACTTTATCACCTTTTGCAGCCATTGCCTGCGCGTCTTCTGCGGTAAATGCTACTTTACCTGATGCTGCACCGGGACCTGCATTCAATCCTTTCGCCAGCAACAATCCTTCTAATATAGCAGCTTGTTTTTGTTTTAGATCGAATATCGGGCGGAGCAATTGATTTAACTGATCCGGCTCAATTCTCATCAGCGCTTCTTCTTTACTGATAAGTTTTTGACGAACCATATCAACCGCCATTTTAATTGCTGCGAAACCTGTGCGTTTACCAACACGGCATTGAAGCATCCATAATTTACCTTGTTGAATCGTAAACTCAACATCCATCATATCTTTATAATGTTTTTCAAGATTCAACCTGATTGTATCAAGCTCTTTATAAATCTTAGGATCATCTTTTTTAAGATCAGCGATTGGAAGAGGAGTTCTTGTACCGGCAACTACGTCTTCACCCTGTGCGTTAAATAAATATTCGCCATAGAAAACATTCTGACCTGTAGCCGGATCACGTGTAAACGCTACGCCGGTTCCGGAATCTTCACCCATGTTTCCGAATACCATTGACTGAACGTTAACAGCAGTTCCCCATTCAGCAGGAATGTTGTTTAATTTTCTATAAACGATAGCTCTTTCGTTCATCCATGAGCTGAATACTGCTCCTACTGCACCCCATAATTGTTTCATAGGATCAGTTGGAAAATCGTGACCGGTTTTTGTTTTGATAACCTTTTTGAACTCTTCAACAAGTTCTTTTAAATGATCTGCGTTTAATTCCGTATCTAATTTTACCTTGAGCTTTTTCTTTTTCTTTTCGATTATTTCTTCAAAAGGATCTTCGTCATGTTTATCAACAGGCTGCAGACCAAGTACAACATCACCATACATTTGAACGAAACGCCTGTAAGAATCATAAGCAAAACGCGGGTTGTTGGTTTTTTCAATCAAAGCTTGAACCGTAACATCATTTAGTCCTAGGTTTAAGATTGTATCCATCATTCCCGGCATAGATGCACGCGCACCGCTTCTTACTGATAAGAGCAATGGATTTTTCTTATCGCCGAATTTTGCTCCCATCTCTTTTTCAACTTTCTTAAGAGATTTCAACACTTGATCTTTGAGTTCTTTGGGATATTTCTTTTTGTTACTGTAGTAATAGGTGCATACTTCCGTAGTAATTGTGAATCCGGCAGGTACCGGTAATCCGATATTTACCATTTCAGCAAGGTTTGCACCTTTCCCACCCAAAAGTCCCTTCATATCTGCTTTACCTTCGGCTTTCTTACCGCCAAAGAAGTAGACATATTTCGGTGTTTTCTTAGCCATATAATTTTCCTCCGTTATATTACGGTTAATTTAAAATAGAATTAATTATAAATCTTACTTATTTCTTTGTCGAATTTTTCTCTCTCCTCCAGTTCTAATTCAATTTTTAGATAGTAAATATCGACGTCGTCCAACTCCCGCGAGAACTGGTTGAGCTTTACAGCATCTTTATGTGTTGTTAAAACAGAATAGGAATTTGTATCGTAAAATTTTTTCCTAATCTGCTGTACTTCCTTCTGTGTATAATGAATATGATCTGAAAAAATCATTTTATTAGTAACATCAACATGATGTTTTTTGAGTGTATTTAAAAATGATTGCGGTCTGGCAATTCCGCATACTAGCAAACTTTTTTGTCCTTGAAAATCTTCAACCGGGTAAAAGTCGTGAGTTTTTAAATCATAGACTCCGGTTGCTTTATAAAAACCATGATAAACTTGTTTGTGTTCAAAATGTTTTTTTAATTTTTCAGGAATTTCAGTCCGTTCATTAAATTTTCGATTTATTATAACAATATCAGCTCGTTTTGTTTCAGCAAATGGTTCCCGCATATAACCGAGGGGCAATAACTTTTGCTCCATTCTCCCGGCGATATCCAAAAATGTTTGATCAAAAACCAAAATATTAATGTCTCTGTCAATCCAGCGGTGCTGATATGCATCATCCAAAATAATTGTATCGAGCTCCACATCATTTAAAAATTTCTGTGCGCCTTCAACTCTTTTTTCTGAAACCGCAGCGGGCACTTGGCATTCTTCAACTGTTAGAATTATTTCATCGCCACACGTTGATACATCACAAATCAATTCGTTCCCGTCAAACACAAGTTTATAACCTCTACTCTTACGACCGTAACCTCTGCTTAAAATTCCTACTTTTTTATTTTTCTTTTTAAGATAGTTTGCTACAAAAATAACAGTAGGAGTTTTACCACTGCCGCCGACGGTAAGATTTCCGATAGAAATTACCTTAGCATTTACTTTGTGTGTTTTATAGACCTGTTTTTCAAAAAAGTAATTCCGCAATTTGATTACAAATCCATAAACAAAAACCGTTGGTGATAATAATATTCTAACTAACTTCGACAAATATTTTCCGCTTTCTTTTGTAGTTCAATTAATAGTTGATTGCAATCTGCAATTTTATTATTTACCTCATCTCGAGATAAATTTTGATCAACCCAAATGGCATCAGAATATACAACAGATGCCGATGTTAAAAACTTCGGAATTTCGAATAGGTCCCAGCTTTTAAGTTTGTAAAAATCTTTAAAACCAATTCCCATAAGAACGAGAGGAATTTGAAGTTTCTTAGCTGCAACCACAGCTCCTGCTTTCATCTCGTGCCGGGGACCTGTTGGTCCATCAGGCGTAATTGCAATAGAAAATCCTTCTCTTCCTTTTTCCAATAATAATTCGAGCGCTTCTTTTCCGCCCAGGTTGCTAGAACCACGGGCTAATTCATAATTCCATCTTTCCAAAACTTTCGTAAGCAGTTCGCCGTCTTTGCTTAAACTAACAAGTGCGGCAAAGTTTTTGTTTCCGTGAAGAAACCATGGCAGCAGCATCGTTCCATGCCAAAAAGCCAACACATAATTTTGATTCTGCTTAGTAAGTTCATCAATGATTTTTTTATTCGTAAATTCAATTTTTACAGACCTGCAAAGAAGTCCGGTTAAATCAGGAAGAATCGATAAGCCAATTCTTCTCAGCAAACTTCTGTTAATCTGTTTAAGACTCATTCAATCCTTCAATTATAAATCCCGCTGCTTTTTTTGATGCACCGGTTTCACCCAACTTAGATTGTATCACAGCCAACTTTACTTTCATCGTTTTTAATAGCTCAGGGCTGCCGAGTATTTTCTCACTCTCGTTGACAATACGATTGCTCCGGGCATCATTTTGAATTAATTCCGGGTAAATAGTTTCACCGGCAATCAAGTTTGCCATTGCAATATTTTTTATGTTTACCAATAGTTTCCCGATAAAATAAGTTACTGCACTCGTTGAATAGACTACCACAGCAGGCATCTGAAACAATCCTGCTTCCAGGGTTGAAGTGCCTGATTTGATGATCCCGAATTTTGAGTATTTCAACAATTCATAAGTGAATTCTTTTATGATAACGTGATCAATACCACCGGCTTTATTTATAAATATTGATTCATCAATATTACTGGAGCAGGCAATCACTATCTGTAAATTGAATTTTTGTGAAAGTTCAGCGGCGGCTTTTATCATCTCCGGGAAAAGTTTTTCAATTTCATGAACCCGGCTGCCCGGCATTAGGAGTAAAATTTCTTTTTCGCTTTTTAAATTGTATTTAGCAAAGAAATCATCCCGGGGAATAAAATTATAATTATTCAGTCTTTCTAATAAAGGGTGACCTACAAACTCAACATCCACGTTTTCTTTTGAATAAAAATCCTTTTCAAAAGGGAAAACGACTAACATTTTGTCAACGAGCTTTTGAATTTTTTTTACTCTGCCTTTTCCCCATGCCCATACTTGCGGGGAAATGTAATAGACAATTTTCAATCCAAGTTTTTTTACTTTCTTTGCAAGGTTCAAATTAAATCCAGGGTAATCGATGAGAACAATTTCTTTAATGTTCTCAGATTCAATTACACTCAGCAATTTTTTTTGAACTCTGCGAATGTATGGTATATGTTTTATGATTTCAGTAAAACCGAGAAAAGCCAACTCACGAATATGAAAAATTTCGTTCAACCCGGCTTTAATCATTTTATCGCCGCCGATTCCGTAAATTTTTATCGACGAATCTGTTTTAAGTATTTCCTCGATCAATGAAGCGCCGTGCATATCACCGGATGCCTCACCTGCTATTATCATTAGATTTTTATTCAATAACTTTAACTATGTAGAAAATTATTAAAATAATTGTAACTGCTGAAAAAGCCTGCAGTGAGCGTCTCTCGGATTTTAGTCCGGCTTTAACATTTAACGGAGGCTGCACAACCTTTTCGTTTTTATATGATGTAAACCGGGGAAAGAATCTAGGAACCGATTCCGTATATTTTTTGTATTCTTCTCCGAAAGTTTCTCGTAAATATTTTTCCTCACCGTTTATAATAAATCTGTATTGAATATAGAAAAATATTAAAGCTCCAATTTGAAGATAGGGGAATAATGCAAAAGACATAATTCCAATACCGAGGTATAACATGATATTACCGAAGTATAACGGGTTTCTCATATAACCGAATGCGCCGCTTATCACCAAATAAGTTCCACCTGCTTCGGATGTTGTTCTTGTCTCACTTCCTGCGTAAGCTACGCCCCAAAACCTGATTAATTCACCTATTAACGCAACGGTAAATCCCAATATTAAACTCCATAACGTCACATTTTGAAATGCAATCATTACAATCAGAAAAGGGATTGGTGTGTAGCTTCTGTATTTGAAAAAAAGTTTTTCCATTTATTCGTTATCCTAATGCATAAAGATGTTTTCTTTTTATTTCTGCCTGATGCCTTTTTTTTAGTCGCTTCTTTCTCATTAAATTTTTTACCCGCTCAATTATTTCATCGAAATTATTATACGGGAAAAATGAAATCCTGTTAATCTCGCAGTATTTGAGCAAAGAATTTTTTGCGAAAATAAAATCACAATATTGAGCTGCGCATGTATCGGAATAACCATCGCCGATATAGATTGTAAAATGATCATCGGCGCTTCCGTTAATTACATGGTTGCGTTTACAGTTTGCACATTTATCGCATTCTTCATCAGTGTGAGGAAAATGGGGGATTAGTTTAGCCTCGTCTGTAAATTCCAACTGGTTCGTATAAGCTGCAATCTGCGACAGATGATTTTTTTCCATAATCCGTTTTATGTAATAATCCAATCCATCACTCAGCACTGTAATTTCAATATTGTTTGATTTGCAAAACTCGACAAAATCAACGAAGGTTTCATCTATCTCAATTGTATCAATGAAATTATCAAAATCATTCCTTTTCAGGTTGTCAATAGTTTTGCATAACATCTGCCATGTTTGGACAGATGTGATTTCATCATTCATCCATCGCTTAATTATTTCATGCGATTTCTCTGCATCTCCGAATTTGAGAAACATTTCTTCACCAACATCCGTCTTGGTGATGGTTCCGTCAAAATCTACAAACACTTTATATGTTCTATCGTTATTTGTCATGAGGCTTCAACAAAGTCTAATTCATCATTAAATTGTACTGCTGCAAGTTTTGAAATACCTTCTTCCTGCATTGTAACACCGTACATATTTTCCGAGGATTCCATAGTTCTTTTATTATGTGTAACAATAATAAACTGTGTGTTGTTGCTGAATTCTTTCAATAGTTTTGTAAACCGGTCAATATTTGCATCATCAAGAGGAGCATCTACCTCATCGAGAACACAAAACGGACTCGGTTTCACCAAATAAATCGCAAACAATAAGGCGGTTGCAGTTAATGTTTTTTCTCCACCGGAAAGCAATTCAATTGAGGTTGGACGTTTTCCTTTTGGTTTCGCAATGATCTCAATTTTTGCTTCCAACGGGTCAGCCGATTCTTCAATTAAAAGATCCGCTTCATCTCCCGGGTCAAAAAGTGTCTGGAAGATATTCTTAAAATTAGATCGAATTTCTTCAAAGGTATCTCTGAAGAGCGTTTGTGCAGTCTCATTTATCTCATTGATACTGTTGATTAGATCTTTCTCGGAATCTATTAAATCATTTCTCTGCTTGCTCAAGAATTCAAGCCGTTCACTTTCTTCTTCATATTCGGAATAGGCAAGAAGGTTTATGGGTCCGAGATTTTTAATCTTTTCCTTTAATTGATGAACTTCAGCGCTTCTCTCTTTAAAATTGAATTCCTCCAAATCATCAAATTCTTTTAACTCGATTTCCGAGTTATATTCTTCGCGTATGTGTTCTATAAGATTTTCAAGACGGAAATTAAGCTCGTTCAATTTCATATCAACTTCATGAATTTTTTCCGATATATCCTGCCGATCATAACGCAAATCGTTTAATTGTTTCTCATAATTAGAAGCTTCATCTTTAATGCTGTTCAATTTTTTCTCAATCTCATCTTTTTCATTCGTTAGTCTATCTCGTTCTACTGTCAATTCGTCATATACAATCTGATTTTCTTCGATAATATTATTTACACTTCCAATCTCTTCGTTCCCTTTGGAAATGTCTTCCTCTCGTTTGGCGATAGTATTAATTGTATTTGCTTTAGTTTGCTCATTGTTCGATAATGAGTTTTGAGAATTTTGAAGCTGACCTTTTAATCTTTCCAATTCAACCTGCCGATTATTCTGTTCGGTCTGCGCATGTTGAAAATCATCCTCAATTTCCGTCAATTCATCTTCTAATGTTTTGAGTCCGGCTGCTACATTATTCTTTTTCTCATTCAACTCGTTAAGTTCTATTTCCAGCTCACTTATCTGCTCATATAAGGTGTTGAGCATATTGGATGTTTCCTGAATCTCATCCTGTGATTTATCAATCTCTTCATTCGCTTTCTTCTTTTCAAATTCTATCTGAGATATTTGTTTTTCGATATTGGTAATTTCATTGACCAATATCTTTCCTTTATCCGAGAGAACTTTTAAATCGATGCCGGAAATTTTTTCTTCGGTTTCTTCAATTTCTTTTCTGATCTTATTCAAATTTTCGTTGTACTTGGGGTAGTCGTTTTTCAGACTTTCCAGAAGCTGTTTTCTTCCGAATAGTGTCTCATCTAATTTAGGAGAAGAGCCTGCTTCAATTATTCCCTCTGAGTTTACGAGATCACCGTTGAGAGTAACAAAATTGAATTGAGGATAAATTGAATGCAGTTGAAGAGCATCATCCAGAGAATCAGTTACGGCTGTTCTCGTTAAGACCTTTTTGAAATATGGAAGCCACTTTACATCGGTTTTTACAAGCTCCAATGCCCAGTTTAGAAATTTATCTTCCTTTGTAAGTTTATTTGCCTTCCGGTTGTTACTGAATTCCTGAATTTTCTCAAGGAAAGTTTTCTTGCCATTATTTGGATGCTGCAATAAGTAAAACGATGCTTTGCCAAGATCATTTTTCTTTAAGTATTCAATCGCACGCTTTAGATCGGTAATATCTTCGATCAACAAATTATTAATTACACTTTTAAGCGAAGCTTCAATTGCAAATCGAAACTTTTCATCAGTATTCCCTACATCAGCGAAAAGCGTTTTGTCTTTTTCGGTCCAACCTTCACTCTCAATTAGAACTTTTGATCCCTTCGAAACACCTTCAAGATTCGTGATCAATGTTTGAAGAAAATCGACCTTATCTTTAATACTGTTGAGAATACTTTTTTCATCAAGTTCTTTCTCTTTAAGTTGATTCAGCTTTCTCTCTAACCCGGATTTTTCGTTTTGTTTTGCTACGTACCGGCTTTCGGATTCTTGAAGTCTTTTTTCAGCTTCCTTTTTTTCATCTGTTAATTCTTCGAGGTAACCAACTGTCTTTGCAATATCGGTAGTAAGCCGCTGAATTTTTTCATTCAGCCGCTCATTAATTTGATTAGCTTTTTCTCTCTGCTCAATTAAATTTTTAAATGTATTTTCTTTATTTGTAATTACTTTTTCGCTCTGATTGACTTCGTCGGTTTTCGCTTTTAATATTTGGCGCTTCTCAGTAACACGATTCTTTTTTTGTTCCAACAACTCAATATGTGAATTAATATCACTTTCTTTCTTTTCAATTTGATTTCTTACATCGGCAATTATCTCATCAAGTTTTTCGTTTTCAACTTCAATCTCTTCCTTCTGATATTGCAGCTCTTGAATTTCCTGAGTAAATCTTTCAATATTTTTTTCTATCGAATTTATTCTCTCTTCAGCAACCGATATATTTTTTTGAGAGTTGTGCAGTTTTTCGGTTTTCCTTGAAATTTCTAGTTGTTTCTCGCTTAGATCTTTTTCAACAGTATTTATCTCTTGGCGGTAAACAATCAACTTGTTTTCAATTTCTCTAATCTGGGTATCAGTTGTATCTTTTCTTTGAATATATTCGTTCCTGCTCGCCTCTCTGATCTCAATCTGATTTTTAAAATGAGCAAATTCTCTTTCGGCTAGATCCAGTTCCTTTTCTCTCAGCTCGGATTGAATTGTATTATATCGATCTGCTTTTTTTGCCTGTCGTTCAAGTGATCTAACATTCTTTTCAACTTCCGATACGATATCGTTAACCCGGACTAAATCGGATTTAACTTCATCAAGTTTTTTAAGCGATAATCTTCTTCGCATCTTGTATTTATTAACACCGGCGGCTTCTTCAAACATTTTCCTTCTTTCTTCAGCCTTATTGCTTAAGATTGTCTCAACCATTTTCAACTCGATAACGGAATAAGCATTGGTTCCCATCCCGGTATCCATAAAAAGGTTGGTGATATCTTTCAACCTGCAGATGTTTTTATTCAGAAGGTATTCACTTTCACCCGATCTGAAAATTCTACGCGTAATTGTAACTTCAGTATATTCGGTTGGGAGCATTCCGCTGTCGTTAACCAGGGTAAGAGATACTTCAGACATTCCCATCGGTTTCTTATTTCGTGTACCGTTAAAAATTACGTTTTCCATCTTATCGCTGCGGAGAGTGCTGCTCTTTTGTTCTCCGAGGCACCAGCGCAATGCGTCAACAATATTAGTCTTGCCGCAGCCGTTGGGTCCCACGATGCCGGTAATTCCTTTCGTAAAATTAATTACCGTTTTATTTGCAAAGGATTTGAAACCATGTATTTCTAGTTTGGATAAATACAAATGTACGTCTCAATAATTAAATGTACTTAAATTGATCGATTGAATTAATTATATAATCGATCGTTGATTCGCTTAATTGAAAATAGAATAGAACTCCGCCGGCAACAACAAAGATTATGAAAAAACTGAACATGTAAACAATACCGGGATTTACATCGAAAATAACATACACGCCTTTTAGAATTCTTTGAATGAGCCATAACGCATAAAGAGCCAGGAACAAATAAATGTATATATTTATTATATCTGCCGAAAGTATTTTGAATAAAACCAACTCTACGGGAAGCATTAAAGCCAAAGGTAAAAACGCCCATGTAACCACGTAGTAAATACTTGAATACAATACCCGGTTTTTAACCAGGTAGGAAAAACCTTTAATTACAATGCTTATTAAAACAAAAAGCGCTATCGAAAAAATCGTTAAGTAAATGAATGCCGAAAACGGATTCCATGCAAGGTAGCTTATCAAATTCATTAACCAGGTAGAACCAAAAGACAAAACGATTTTTTCGAGTAATACATTCGATCTTAAAAAGTAGAGTAATATTGTTAACAATAATGAATGCGACCCTGCAAGTATGAGCATCAAAAAGTAGGAGTGGAAGCCGCTTAAAATCCGTTGGTCTCTAATATCAGCAAAAAAGTTATAGGGACGCACCAATGCCCTGGTTGCATCTTCTCTGAACTTTCTTCTGGCATTGATTACAATTCCCATTATCACTGATAAACCAACTGCAATCAGAATGAAAAATATCGGCGCTTCATCTTTTTCAACACCAACCGGAATTGTAATTCGCTCGCCTTGTTTCAGTTTTGATTCAATTACCTTATAAGTAAGTGAATTAGTGCTTTTGCCTTCACCGGTAATCCCAACTTCGAATGATTTTTCTTCATTATAAGCTGAATAAAGCGAATTGAACTCACCGTGATAATTAAACATGCTGTGTATGAAAAATCCGGGCAAATCTGTTTTTCTGCTGTAATCAATTATTTCTTCATAATACTTTGCTTGTGCTTCAATAGAGTTTTTATCAATGTAACCCGATTGTGATCCCATAAATGAAGGGTAAACCGCTTCGCTTATTATCAACCTGCCTTTACCAAAGTTATTTTCAAAGGACTCAATTTCATCCTTTATTTCGTTTATGTTTTTCGAAAATAATTCCAATCCAATTAAATCAAGATTTCTCAATTCTTTCTGGGGTAAACCGATGAAGGAAGCAAAAGTGTAAACATCCTTACTCGATTTGATTACTTCGCAGACATCAGAAATAAACTCCGATTGTATTTTTGAATCGGGCAGGTAAGAACCACCGACTCCAATAGAAATCACAGCAGGGTATTTTTCTATTTCATCCAACATCGAGTTGGAGAAACGTTTTGCCCTTTCGATGAAATTCGGGGCTTCACAAATTTCATCATTTGGACTGTTAATCGGGAGTTCGACGAAAGCAAACAATCCTAAATCCTGACAAAGCTTTAATGCATAAGGATGAGGAACCTCTCTTGCAAATCGAACAGAATTAAATCCGGTTTTTTTTATCAATGCTAATTCAGTTTGAAGTTGTGTGTAGGAGATCAGCTTATTTAAATCTTTATTCTGAGGTATATAGGTTACGCCCTTTAATTGGTATTGTTTATTGTTAACAAGTATTGCTTCTTTTATCAATTCAACTTTTTTAAATAAGATGCTTGTATAAACCTCGTCAATTAAATAAGAACCTTTCCATAACTTGACAACTAATGTATGATAATTTGGATTCTCCGGGCTCCACAACAATGGTTTGTCGATGGAAAACTGGAAATCCCTTTTTGTATTAATACTTCCCGAAGGTACTAACGCTATATTTGATTCCGAAAACAGATTATTACCGGAACGATCGTATAGGGCTATACTTAGAGAATGATTTTGTTCATCATCTGAATTGTTGATATTAGCAAAATCGAAAATTGTATGAACAGTTGCTTTGTCTAGTTCCTGACTTAGCGAATATTCTAGGTTTATGTTTGCGATGCCGCTTTTGGGAATTAACTGAATGTAGACATCTCTAAATATTCCCCCGTAAGTTGACGGCATTAAAAAACCATTACTTAACGGAATAGTAGATTTGCTGTTGGGTGAATGCTCGATTTCAAGTTTCAATTTATTTGAAGAACTATAACGAAGCAATTCGTCCGGAATCACAATAGAAAACGGAACGTCGCCGGCGGAATGTTTGTAAACTAATTCATCGTTTACAAAAATATCGGCAAAATAATTTACACCCAAAAAGAACAACCGAACCTCATAGTTTTTGATGGTTTGGCTGCTTAGCTTGAATTCTTTTTCGTAAACAAGTTGGTCGGCTCCTTCAAAAATGGATGGAACGGATGCTCTTGCTTTACTTTGCGGATCTGAGGGTAAATAAACATACCAACCGGTATTCATCGGGAGTATTTCTCTAGTTGAAGTGGAATTGAAAAATAGAGAGTCGATTTCCGAAATGTCGTAACCGGGAAGTTCTTTTAACTTTACCTGTCCGTGAACAGAATCAAGCGCTAATATGTAAATTAGAGATATTAAAAATAATTTAAGGATATTGCTCATTTTTAGCGAAAAACTAAAATATAAAGACATTAAATATACTAAATAATTGAGGGGAAATCAATAAAATAATGGTAAATATTAATGAAGCCGGCACATAAAAAGACCGGCTTCAATTAAATTTAAACTGCTTTGATGATTGCTAGGAATGATTCCGCTTCGAGGCAAGCGCCGCCTACTAAAGCGCCGTCTATATCGTTTTGGGATAGTAATTCCGATGCATTTGCTGGTTTAACGCTTCCTCCGTATTGAATAATTAGTTCATCCGAAATTTCATTATTGTATAACTGACCAACTAACTCTCTTATAAACAAATGAACCTCCTGAGCTTGTTCGGGAGATGCTGTTTTCCCGGTGCCTATCGCCCAAACAGGTTCGTAAGCGATTATTATGTTTTTCATTTGTTCGGGGGCTATTCCTTCAAGTCCGAGTTTTATCTGCTTTCCTACAACATCTTTTGTTACATTGCTTTCTCTTTGTTCGAGTGTTTCGCCGATACAAAAGATCACATTTAAATCTTCACTGAGAGCTTTTTTGATTTTTTTATTAATCATTTCATCGGATTCGTTGAAAATCGCTCTTCTTTCAGAATGACCTAAAATCACATATTGGCATCCGACACTTTTTATCATTTTAGCAGATACTTCACCGGTAAATGCGCCGGTATCTTCGAAGTGAATATTTTGTGCACCTAATCCTATTTCAGTCCCTTTAAGCAATGTACTTGCTGTTTCGAGCGAAGTATAGGGGGGACATAAAATCACTTTACTGTTTACATTTGTCATTCCATTCTTAATACCGGAAATTAAACCAATCGATTCATTCAAATCCATGTGCATTTTCCAATTACCGGCAATAACTTTTTTTCTCATCTTCATCCTCTGTAAATCGTTGCAAATTGTGTGATTAGCTTACGGCTTCAACCCTTCTAATTCCGGGTACTTCTCTTATTAAAGCTCTTTCAACCCCGGCACGAAGTGTCATTTGAGACATCGGGCACCCGACACAGGCGCCTGTAAGTTTAACTTCAACAATACCTTGATCGGTAACTCTTACTAATTCAACATCTCCGCCATCGGCACGCAGATATGGTCTTATTGACTCAAGAGCTTTTTCTACTTTTGCATCTAGAACGTCTGACATTTCTGTTCCTAATTTTAGTCATTTAATATTATTTCAACATCATCGGAACCTTTGTTGATATTTGTGATGCTCACTTCAGCAGCAAGGTTCCGCGCAATTTTCATCATCATTTTATCATGTTCAGTATCTTTCAAATCGTAGACTATCGGTTTTCCACTGTCGCCGCCTTGGCGAATTCTCGGGTCGATAGCTATCCCGCCCAGAAATTGTGTTTTTAATTCATTGGCTAATTTCTCGCCTCCGCCGTTTCCAAAAATATCATATTTTGTTCCGGTATCAGGAGCAATAAAATAACTCATATTTTCAATAATACCAAAAACCGGTACATTAACACGGTTGAACATTTTCAATCCCTTACGGGCATCTACAAGTGAAACTTCCTGCGGAGTGGTAACAATAACCGCACCGGTAAGTGGAATTGTTTGAACTAATGTCAATTGAATATCCCCGGTTCCGGGCGGAAGGTCGAAGATCATATAATCGAGTTCGCCCCAGTCTACATCAGTCATAAATTGTTTTACTGCACCGCTTGCCATCGGTCCCCGCCAAATAACCGGGTTATCGTCATCAACAAGAAATCCTATTGACATCAATTTGACACCGTAATTTTCCAAAGGCATCATTTTTTTAGTTTCTGCGCTTTGATAAATTTTCGGTTTATCTTCAATTCCCAACATCATTGGAATGCTTGGACCGTAAATATCCGCATCAATCAATCCAACTTTTGCCCCGTCTTTTGCTAATGCGACAGCCAGATTAACTGCAACGGTACTTTTACCAACGCCTCCTTTTCCGCTCGCAACAGCGATTGTGTTTTTGACTCCCGGCAAGATTGAATCTTTCTTAGAATCTTTATGCGAACGAACGTTGGAGGTCATATTAATTTCAATTTTTTCCGCCGCTGGAATATCATTTTTAATCGCAGCAATACAATCTTCTCTAATTTTATCCTTCAAAGGGCATGCGGGAGTTGTCAATTCAACTGTAACATTTATGTTAGATCCTTCAATCTTTACATCTTTGATCATATTCAAAGTAACTAGGTCTTTATGCAAATCGGGATCGTTAACTTTTCTTAGCGCATCGATAACGTTTTCGTTTCGAATATCAGTCATACTATCTCCTTTTTTTATGAACACTAAAATTACTAAATAAAAATCATATTCACATACTATTAAACGGGTACTTACTTGTGATTGTTTCGTTTTCGTCGAATAAATATTTTTTATTGCCTTGACAAATAAGTTAAGTAACCCTAACTTTGTAGTGAATAATACTTTAAAAATTATGGTTACAATACCCAAGGAAGATTACATAAAGGCAGTTTTTACCATTTCATTTAACGGCAACGGAAAAGTTTCTACAAAAGATATCTCGGAGAAACTTGAAGTATCGAATGCAGCCACGAGTGAAATGGCTAGAAAACTTTCACTTCAGGGACTTATCAACTATGAAAAATATAAGGGGATAAGTCTAACAGCTAAAGGTGAAAAACTTGCATTGAAAATTTTAAGAAGACACCGTTTGTGGGAGCTTTTCTTAATTCAGATTTTAGGATTGTCATGGAGCGAGGTTCATGATCAAGCGGAGAGGCTTGAACATCATACAACGGAGTTTTTAATTGATAAGATAGACGAACATCTTGGATTCCCTGAGTTTGATCCGCACGGTCATCCGATTCCCAGAAAAAACGGACAATTACCGAAGCAGCCGGAAGTAACGGCTCTAAGTGAAGCAAAGATCGGCAGCTCGTACAAACTTGTGTGTGTTAAAGACGAGAGCAAGGAATTGATGGATTATCTTACAAGTATCGGTCTGCAGTTGCACACTGAGATACGGCTGATTAATAAACTTAGTTTTGACGACTCCGTGTTTGTCCAAATAAATAAAAAACAGATTTCATTCAGTAAAAAAATTGCAGATAAACTATCTGTATCAGTAATTAAAAATTGAGGTTTAACAATGGTTGACCCGGTAAATGCTCTGATGGTATTCGGATTTATTGTGATTGGTTTAACAGCATTGTTTATTACGCAGAAGAAGATTGTTAATAACATCAGAAGAACGCAGAATGATAAAATGAAAATGCACGTAGAAGATGCACTAAAGCATATCTACGATTGCGAATATAAAAACATGGGATGTACCCTGCACAGTATTGCCGGAAATTTATCAATATCGAGTGACAAGGCTGCAAAGGTAATCGCTAAATTGGAATCGCTAAAGTTAATAATGAATGATCCCGATAAAATAAAGTTGACTGATGAAGGGCGAAAGTATGCATTGCAGGTTATAAGAATTCATAGGATTTGGGAGACTTACCTTGCTGATGAAACAAGCAAAGATGAACTCGAATGGCATGACGATGCCGAATTAATGGAGCATACAATATCATCCGAAGAGGCTGACAGGTTAGCTGCTTCAATCGGTAACCCGCTTCGTGATCCGCACGGTGATCCGATTCCTTCCGAAACAGGTGACATACCAGAACTTGAAGGTCAGCAGTTGAATACTTTGGATGAAGGAGATACTGCACGGATTGTTCATCTTGAAGATGAACCGGCTGCAGTTTATAAAAATTTAGTGTCACAAGGTTTACATGTGGGAATGGATATTACCGTGAATAAACGTGATAAGGAAGAAGTTTTGTTTGAATCCGAAGGTGTATCGAGATCAATTCCACCAGTCTATGCTGCAAATGTAACTGTAGTAAAATTCGAAGCATCAATTAAGCCTGAAAGTTATAAGAAATTATCAAATTTAAAAATCGGCGAAAAGGGAAAAGTGATCGGAATTTCGAAAGCATGCCGCGGGCAGCAGAGAAGAAGATTGATGGATCTTGGAATTGTACCGGGTACGGTTGTATCGGCGGAAATGGTTTCGAGCGGGGGAGATCCTGTCGCCTATTTAATAAGAGGGGCAACCATCGCGCTGCGTAAAAGTCAATCGGAAAAAATTTATATAGAAGAAAGACTGTCGGAGGTAAGTAATTAATGTCAGCATTAAATGAATGTGAAAATTGTCCGGTTCATAACCTTGCAAATCTGAAGAAACTCGGTATTAACATGAGCGAGTATGATTTTGTGGTTGCTCTTGCCGGTAATCCGAATACGGGAAAAAGTACTGTGTTTAATAATCTTACCGGGTTAAGGCAGCACACCGGCAACTGGCCCGGTAAAACAGTAACTCGTGCCGAAGGCGGGTTTGAATTCAACGATAAGAAATTCAAAATAGTTGATCTGCCCGGAACATATTCTTTGTTATCGACCAGTACGGATGAAGAAGTGGCGAGAGATTTTATTCTATTCGGTCAACCGGATGTAACCGTAATTATTGTTGATGCAACCCGTTTGGAAAGAAATTTGAATTTAGTTCTGCAGGTTCTTGAAATTACAGATAGAGCGGTAGTTTGTTTAAATCTTATGGATGAAGCAAAAAGAAATAACATAGAAATTGATGATAGAATTTTATCCCGTGAACTCGGAGTTCCTGTTGTCCCCGCTTCAGCAAGGCAAAAGGATGGAATGAATGAGTTGCTGAAATATATTCATGATGTTGCTAACGGAAATTATATTTGCAAACCTCATCGTATCACTGCTAAAAATAAAGAAATGAGTAAAGCCGTAAACCGGTTAAGCGCAGAAATTGCAAAGGAATATCCGAACTTACCGAATGCAAGATGGGTGGCGATGCGCTTACTCGAAGGCGATCAAAAAATAATTGATGCAATTAAATCAGGCGATTTGGGAAATATCACCAGAAGAGAATTAACCGAAGGAACTGAAGATTATAAGATGAGTGTGTGAAAATGAGTGAAAACAAAAATAAGATTTTGACTACTGCAAATAATTTAAGATGGAAAGTAGCTGATGATTTCCATGATTCTTTGATGGAATCTTTATACCTGGATGCAAGCAAGATTGCCGGATTAGCAATTTCCAAAACGAGTGAAAAAGAAAGATTCAATTTAGATAAAAAAATTGATCGACTCGTTACAAATCGAATTACCGGTATCCCGATTATGTTTTTGCTTCTCACTTTAGTGTTTTGGCTGACAATCGTCGGATCAAATTATCCATCCGCAATGCTCGCATCATTTTTTTTAGATACGGTTCATCCCTGGCTAAAAGAAGGGGCGTTCACAATTGGTCTGCCTCTTTGGTTGACCGGCATTTCAGTTGACGGCGCTTACCTGGCATCAGCATGGGTGGTTAGTGTAATGCTTCCGCCGATGGCAATATTTTTCCCTCTTTTTACTCTGCTTGAAGATTTCGGTTATTTACCGCGTGTTGCATTCAACATGGATAATATTTTCCGCAGGGTCGGCGCTCATGGTAAACAAGCGCTTACAATGAGTATGGGATTCGGCTGTAACGCCGCAGGTATTGTCGCAACGCGGATTATTGACAGCCCGCGCGAACGCCTAATTGCAATCATCACAAATAATTTTTCGCTTTGCAACGGAAGATGGCCGACACAAATATTAATTGCTACTATTTTTATCGGCAGTGCAGTACCCGCACATCTGGCGGGATTAGTTTCAGCCGGAGCGGTCGTTTTTGTTGCCGTCTTAGGTATATTTTTTAGCCTGGCTGTTTCATGGGGATTATCAAAAACTATTTTAAAAGGTGAAGCATCTGCATTCAGTCTTGAACTGCCTCCTTACAGACCGCCGCGGATTTTGCAGACACTTTACACTTCACTGATTGACAGAACAATCTTTGTGTTATGGCGGGCAATTATATTCGCAGTACCGGCAGGAATTGTAATCTGGCTGGTTTCAAACGTAACTATAAATGATGTGAGTCTTGCAAAATACTTTATCGATTTTTCAAATCCCTTCGGTTTGCTGCTTGGACTAAATGGAGTAATTCTACTTGCGTACATAATAGCTATTCCTGCAAATGAAATTGTGATACCAACCATCCTAATGTTAACGGTAATGGTTACGGGAATTGTTCATGTAGGTGAAGGCGCCGGTGTAATGTTTGAATTGGAATCGACAGCAGCAACGGGAGATTTATTATATGCAGGCGGATGGACTTTATTAACAGGAATTAATTTGATGATTTTCAGTCTGCTGCACAATCCTTGCTCAACTACTATCTATACAATTTATAAAGAAACCGGAAGTATCAAATGGTCGGCAATTTCTACTATCATCCCGATTGTAATGGGATTGGTTCTTTGCTTTATTATAACTCAAATATATAGAATAATAATTATGTGACCTGAATTTTTATTGGGACGTTGAAGGTTACTTGTTTGTTGACCTTCTCTCAATGTGATGCCTATAATAAGATGATGAAAGTGAATAACATGTTAAGAAATTTGGTTCTCGCTATCTAAAAATAAGACAAAAAGTGTTTTTATGAGCAATAAGAATAGAAAACATATTTTGTAAAGGAGACGGATAATGAATGGCGTAATATATACTGTAATAGTGACGGCAGTTATTTTTTTTGCTGCGGCATGTGCTGATTTACTACCCCCGGAGCCGGAGCCGGAAACAGTCCTAGCGGCGCCTATTGAGGATTTAACGTCACAGCAATTAAATAGTCATATTGTTGGTGATAAAGAGTTTGGAAGAATTTTTGGTACAACGGATGGATTGGGTCCCACATTTGTAAGCAACTCTTGTGAAACCTGTCATGTAGGTGATGGTAAAGGGCATCCGCTAAATACATTAACAAGGTTCGGGCGTTATAACAACAGTGTTTGGGATCCTATGATTCCTCAAGGCGGACCTCAATTACAAAACCGTGCTATTGCCGGATATCCTGCGGAACAAATACCTGCTGATGCAACCGGAGTTACCAGGCTAATGCCCCCGGCTGTAACTGGTTTAGGATATTTGGCTGCAGTAACCGACGCAGCAATATTAGCAATGGCGGACCCAAATGATGATAACGGTGATGGAATATCCGGGGCGCCGAATTATATTGACCCGCCCGATTACTTTGAACCAATGCCTTCGCATCAGCCGTTGAACGGTAAGTATATTGGAAGGTTCGGTAGAAAAGCAGGCGCTATTGATTTATTAAATCAAGTAGTAAATGCTTACATTGAAGATATGGGAATCACTTCCGATTTTAGAATTAGAGATAACTTTAATGTTCAAGCCGGGTTATTTACGGGTGACGAAATTGATGATCCCGAAGTATCTACAGCGGTTGTTAATAATGTTGTTTTTTATGTGCGTACACTTAAAGCTCCGCCTCGTAGAAATGAGAATGATCCTGATGTTATTGCGGGTGAAAAAATATTTAAACAGATAAATTGTTCAGGCTGTCATGTACCGAGTTTGGCTACAGGTCCATCGGATATAGAGGCTCTAAACAGCAAAACTTTTTATCCATATACAGATTTGCTTATGCATGACATGGGTTATGAACTAGATGACGGTTACACGGAAGGAACGGCAGCTGCATCGGAATGGAGAACAACACCATTATGGGGAATTGGTTTAGCTGGAGATTCACAAGGCGGAACCCCGTTTTATTTACATGATGGGAGAGCAAATACTTTAAAGGGAGCAATAAGCTTTCACGGCGGAGAGGCTTCGCAAAGCAGGGAGGCATTTGAAAATCTTTCATCAGATAATAAAGAAAAACTTATGAAGTTTTTAATGTCGTTGTAATTTTCAGTCTTTGTCGTATGCTTTACCTTTGGAGGCTTTTGCAGAATGCCGTCTTTTGTAATTCTGAGAAGCGAAGCGAAGAATCTTTGTGTGAGTGTGTGCGAAAACTTAGCAATTAGATTCTTCCCCGGCATTCGCCGGGTCGGAATTATAATGTTAGAAGAAGCGCCGCTAATCAAAAAGGGTTAAGGATAAACATGAAACAAAATAGAAGAGAGTTTATAAAAACTTGCGGTGTAACATCCGCCGGGGTTTTGTGCGGAGGCGCTTCCTTATTTTTAAATAGCTGTGGGACTGTTAATTATTTGTCATATAAAGAAAATGAAAATACACTTGTTGTAAGCAAATCAAATTTTATAAAAGAAAAATACGGTATGCTGGCGCATAAAAAACTGCCGGCGCCTATTTATTTAGCAAAACTCGACGATGAAAATTATTCAGCCGTCTTATTGGAATGTACTCACAAAAGATGTGAAGTTTCACCGGTTGGTGATATTTTAATTTGTCCATGTCACGGGAGTGAATATTCGAAAACCGGCGAAGTTCTTGAAGCGCCTGCGGAGGAAGATTTATACAGATTTATTGTAACTACTGATGCAGATAATATTTATATAACCGTCAACTAATAAGTGCATGTATTCTTAATTGTCATAACTTTCTTACTCTTACTCTGTTCTTAAGTTTTAAAACAGATTAAGATTAAGAGTATGAGTATGAGTAATCCCTTAGCTGTTAAAATCTACGTAAATCGGAAACTTTTTAATTAGCTAATGCAGGAATTATATTTTTTTCTTTTAACATCATAATTATAGCAATAGCTTTTTTACCCAAAGCTGTCAAATAATATTTTGTTGTTT
>JAIOZI010000072.1 GCA_021740785.1 Melioribacteraceae bacterium | reverse complement strand
AATAACGAATTTCAAAATTTCTATATGGCTAAGTATTTGATATTTCTCAACTTACAAATTGTCGGCACGAAGGGCAGATTTTCCAATGGAAAATCTGGGCTAATAAAAACCTTATTCGGTGATGAAACTTTTGGTTTTTAACTATGCCTCTTCTCGACATAAAATCCCGATAGGATTGAACGTGAATAGAGAATGTATATTATATTGATTAACACAACCCCAACGGGATTGAACATGTTCTTTCATATTCAACCACTCCGTGGTTGATGTTTCCCTTTTCAATATAGGCTATTCACATTTAACCCCTGCCGAGGTTCAAAAACATTTTAACCCAGCCTCTCTATGCCTTTGTCTTTGCACTTGCCTTTGCCTTTGCCTTTGCCTTTGCCTTTGCCTTTGCTTTTGCCTTTGCCTTTGCCTTTGCTTTTGCCTTTGCCTTTGCCTTTGCTTTTGCTTTTGCCTTTGCTTTTGCCTTCGCTTTTGCCTTTGTCTTTGCCTTTACGCTCTGCGCTATGCTCTATGCCCTCTGCCTTTTTCCCTGTGCCCTCTGCCTTTTTCCCTGTGCCTTCTGCCTTTTTCCCTGTGCCTTCTGCCTTTTTCCCTTCACCCTTCATCCAAAAGTATTAGTTCCTTTTTCATTCCTTTAGCCGATTACATCACACCTATTTACGGTGTATTTTATTTCAGAATAATTACAGATAGCTAATTTATCATAGGAGTTGAAATATAATGAACAAAGTTAAAAACTATTTTATGTTGTGGTTAATTCCATTGCTTACAGTTTTGATTATGCTTGGATGCGAAGAGAGAGAAGGATTAACTTCACCGCCGATAACAACCACACCAACCGTTAGTTCTACAAATCCGGCAAATTCTGCGGTAGCGGTTCCGATTAATCAGCAAATTACGGCAACCTTTAGTGAAGAGATGAACTCTTCAACAATTACAACAGCAACATTTACATTGATGCAAGGAACATCATTTGTTTCGGGCACCGTTTCTTATACAGGAACAACTGCGGCATTTGCCCCGTCAAGTAACTTATCGCCTAATACTTCTTATACCGCCACAATTACAACTATGGCAAAAAACCTTGCGGGAAACACGTTAGCAAATAACTTTACTTGGACTTTTACAACCGGCTCGGCAGCAGCAATTACACCGCCGACTGTAAGTTCTACTGATCCCGTTAATGCTGCAACAGGCGTACCCATCAATCAAAAAGTTGCGGCAACGTTTAGTGTGGCGATGGATGCCACAACTATTACAGCCTCAACATTTACTTTACTGCGAGGCGCAACACCTGTTTCCGGTTTAGTTTCTTATTCAGGGACAACGACAATATTTGCACCGGCAAGTAATCTTTCACCCAATACTGTTTATACGGCAACAATTACTACGGGAGCTAAAGATCTTGCTGGAAACGCATTAAAAAATAATTATGAATGGAGTTTTACAACAGGCACGACTGCAATTATTACTCCGCCAACAGTTAGTTTTACTGCTCCGGCTAGTTCAGAAGCAGATGTTTCGTTAAATCAAAAAGTTGCAGTTACATTTAGTAGAACAATGGATGCGGCAACTATAACAGCCTCTACATTTACCTTACAGCAAGGCACAACACCAATTTCCGGTTCGGTTTCCTATTCAGGTAAAACAGCAATTTTTACTCCGGCAAGCAACCTATCGCCCAATACTGTTTATACGGCAACAATTACTACGGGAGCTAAAGATCTTGCAGGAAATACATTAGAAAGGAATTATATATTTAGCTTTACAACAGGCATTGACGTCGTTGTTACCTCGCCTATCGTAAGCTCTACTGATCCAGCTAATACGGAAATAGGAGTGCCTTTCAATCAAAAAATAGCTGCAATCTTCAGCAAAACTATGGATGCAACTACTATTACTACTGCAACATTCATTTTAATGCAAGGCACTACTTCGGTTTCCGGATTTGTTTCATACTCGGGTACCACAGCTACTTTCGAACCGGCAAGCAATCTTTTACCTAATTCAACATATAGAGTTGTTATAACAACCGGCGCTGCAGATCTTGCGGGAAATGCGTTAGAAAATAATTATGAATGGAGTTTTACAACTGGAACTGTTCCTGTTATTACAGCTCCTACAATTATTTTTACAAATCCTGATGATACCGAAATTTGCGTTCCTTTAAATGAGCAAATTACCGCTACGTTTAGTGAGCCAATGAATGCTTCAACCATTACAACTGCAGTCTTTACTTTAATGCGTGATGATATACTTATTGCCGGTACCGTAAGTTATGAGGATTCAACTGCAACTTATAACCCTACGAACAATCTTTCGCCTAATACAACTTATACTGCCACGATTACCACAGAAGCCAGCGACCTGACAGGTACCCGCCTTGAAGAAAATTATGTTTGGAGCTTTACAACAGTTGTTCCGTATACAGTGACTTTGTCATCAAATCCATCAGAAGGCGGTACGACAAATGGAAGTGGTACTTTTAATTCTTGCGATTTAATTACGGTAACGGCAACGCCAAATGACGGGTATGAATTTGTGAATTGGACGGAAAACGGAATTGAAGTTTCCTCAAATGCAATTTATGAATTTACTCTTGAAGAAAATACAACGCTAGTAGCAAACTTTAGTGAACTACTTGTTCAATATTCAGTAACTCTATCATCAAACCCTGCTGAAGGTGGAACAACGAACGGCAGCGGCACATTTGATGAAGGTTCCTTAGTTACAGTGACAGCAACACCAAATGACGGATATCAATTTGTAAATTGGACAGAAAACGGAATTGAAGAATCCTCGAATGCCAATTATGAATTTACAATAATTGAAGATAGAGATCTTGTTGCCAACTTTGAAGTTGAAGCTCCGTCAGGTCCGCCGCCTGTGGTGCTTGGTGCAGCCGGCGATTTTGCAATTCTTGCCGGCTCAGGAGTTTCTAACATTGGTTTAACTATTATTTACGGAGATGTTGGATCATTTCCTACCGCTACAATAGACGGATTCCCTCCGGGAGTTGTTAATGGAACGCTTTATATGACTGCTGACCCTCTTGTGGGCGCCGCAAAGGATGATTTAACCGCTGCTTATAACGATGCTCAAAGTAGATCATTAGATGCAATTTCATTACCCGGACAATTGGGCGGCTTAAGTCTTGCACCCGGTCTTTATGTTAACTCTACTACAAGCGGGATTTCCGGAACCGGACCAAACGGGATTTTAACTCTAGATGCCGGTGGAAATGAGAACGCCGTATGGATTTTCAAAGTGGGGTCAACATTTATAACAGATGCAGGCACAAGTATTGTTCTTGCCGGAGGTGCTAAGTGGGAAAACATCTTTTGGTCGGTCGGTACTTCGGCTACACTTGGAACTAATTCGGTCTTTTACGGAAACATCCTGGCTGATCAATCGATCACTTTGACTACAGGCGCAGTGTTGAACGGAAGAGCGTTAACAAGAATAGCTGCGATAACATTGGAATCAAATATTGTGGACAAAAGATAATATAAAAGATGTATGGGGAATTGTAATCCATGATTATGGCAAGTGATACGATAACAGATTGAAATGTAATGATTAAGGGAGAGGAGAAAAAAGCTCCTCTCCTGATTTTCAAAAAAAAACATAAAAGGAATAATAAAATGAAAAAAGTTTTGATAACAATTGCAATTATGTTGACTGTGGGCATGGGAGTTTCCCTCGGGCAAACAGTAACAGATAGCTGGGCTTTCGGTTTCGGTTTCAGTTATCCCAGGTTCTCTTCGGTTAATGTAACCTCCTTAAATTCTAATTATGGCGGATACCTGTCACTCCAACGAAATTTTTCAGAACATGTTGGGTTAAGAATAAAAGGCAGTTATTTACATATCGAAGGTCAATGGAGCGACCCTTTTTACAATCAGATTACGGAAAAAACAGGACTCATTACCGGCGATCTTGATTTGTTATACTATCTCGTTCCCTGTGCGCCGGTTTCACCTTATCTCTACGCCGGCGGCGGAGTTAATTATAAAACTATAAGCAACGGACAAACAGTTTACCCGGATGATAATAAATTTGGAACTCACTTAACTGTCGGTACAGGCGCTGAATTCAAACTAGATCCAAATTGGAGTATAGTTGCCGAATTTGGTTATCACTGGACAAACAATTCGGAACTCGACGGAACGATTATTCCGGCAGAGATTAACGGACGTGATACATATTTAGTTTTGAGCGCCGGTGTTAACATGTTTTTTGATAAAGGCAAACCATCTTAACAGTGTGAACCTTGCCCGGGAGTCACCCAAGCTAATATCGATATGACGGATTATAATAGAATTGATGATATGATTAAAAGTCATATACCAAAAGAAGTAGTAAAAGAAGTAGTTGTTGAAAAAACTATTTATGCAGTATCTGAAGATAGATTGGTGCTTGTCGGTGTTAATTTCGCATTTGACAAATCTGAACTTTTATCTGAATCATACTACGTACTCGATAAATCAGTAAGATTATTAAAAGATAATCCGGAAATAAATATTGAGATTGAAGGATATACAGATTATATCGATACAAAGGAATACAATCAAAAACTTTCAGAAGAACGGGCTCAAACAGTTAAAGATTATCTAGTTGCCAACGGCATTGATGCAAACAGAATATCAACCATTGGTTACGGAAAAAGCAATCCTATTGCAGATAACACGACTGCCGAAGGCAGAGCGTTGAACAGAAGAATAGTTTTTAGAATTATTAAATAATTAATCAGATTGTTAATCCCGGATTTTCCATTGGAAAATCTACCCGCTAGACTGACAAGTTAATTTTGCAAATTGTAGGGGACGAATATCTTGCCTGCCGGCAGGCGGGTTTTCGTCCCCTACAAACCTTCTTACCTCGCGGCATTTACGACAAAGAACCTTGGAATCAAGCCTGCCTGTCGAAGCTTCGAGATAACCGGTTATTTTATAAATCAAAAAATTTCATTTGGACTGCATTACTCATTTGTATCGCCCGCTACATTTTTACTATCAATTTATGCTGGACAGTTATGGAAAAAATAAATTTGGATTAAAAAGGATTTGAGATTAATTAAGATTTACATTAATTTGTGCTCAGTTTTGAATTTGAGGGAGTTGGAACTTGAATCCATTTACTTTTCTTCTTGATTTACCTTTCGAAATTAACCGAGCTAATCTTATAGATAAATATAATTCTTTACAAACAGCAATTAAGCGGACACATACTTTGCCGGGCAAACCGTATTTAATTTTAAGGGCTGAATATAAATTTTACACTACTGCAAATATTGGGACGGGATTGAAAGACTGTTGGGCGGATAGTTATCGAACCAGGATAAATTAAGAACATGACAAATAATGTTTTATTAAGAAAAAATAAAAAGCGATTAAATCCCCATAATACAATGCGGGATGGTTTCGCATTTATCCCTTTGGGACAACTGAATTTTATCTGGAAATGAGACTTTAAATTTTGTCAACTCTTTATTTTTTTGATCATTTACAGATTTATCCGCCGGATATTTGGCGGACTTGTCCGTCGTTTATTGGCGGGTAAAATACTATAGAGTTAGTGCGGGGCGGCAGCCCGCCTGACAGAAAAAGGATTACAATGAAATGGAGCATCCAAATCTGTGCAGTTATCTGCCTAATTGTTCTATATTTCCTGACTGAGGTGGAGAGCGGTGAGGGGCAGCAGGGACGGGATACTAAAGCTCAGCAACTCGACGAGTTCTGGCAGGGGGTTCCGCACGCGACCTTCAAGTGGCGCGGGGCAGAAGGGATATCCGAAAGGGGAGCGATCTGGGTTCCCGTGAAGCTCGGTGAAGAGGAAGGCTGGCTTCAGTTGGATACTGGGTTGGACGTCACACTGCTTTATGGAGAGATTGCATGCGAGCGCGGCTGGGAAGAACAAGGGGGAATGTACCACGTGCCCAACCTGGAAATAGGGGATATTGAGCTCGGACCGATGTGGTTCCACTCGAGAACGAAGATACCGACAGCAGATGGGTTGCTTGGTTCGCTAGGACTCGATGTGTTGTGGGGCCGCATGCTCGTAATCGACTACCCCGGCAAACGTCTGGCTCTCATGACGCCGGGAGAGATGCCTGGGTGGTTCCTTGAACGAATAAGTTGGACGCCTGCAGTTCTTCGTGACGGCAAGTTCTTCCCATATGTCTCTCTTGCAGACAGTGGTGTGGAAGACATGTTCTTTGACACGGGATCGAGTGCGTTCAGCATAATTGTGGATCGCGCTTTCTGGATAGAGCTCACGGGGTGTCATGATCCCGAGAACGCCGCGACCAGACACGTAGTCAACTCCTGGGGAAACGCAGTGACTGCAATCGGCGAACCGGCCAAGGGGCCTCTCGTAGTCGGTTCCGTGAGGATTCAAAGACCGGAAGTGTTCTACATCGAGGAGAATCCCAAGTTGTTCGAACAATGGCCTTTCCCAACGCGCGGGCTGATCGGCAATGCTCCTTTCTGGGATCGTGTGGTAGTAGTTGACTTGGGGTTGCGGCCGCGTTTAGGAATCGTGCAGTGAGCCAGCCTAACTATCGCTTGCAGCAGTCGGAGTCTTCCCTGTCATGGCCCCTGCAGTGGCAGGGCCCGCGCCAATAGAGCCCGCGGCTGAAGCGATGATTGTTATAAAGCAAAAGGTATTATGGTTGATTTAGATAATTTTGAAATAGATTTCGAATGCCCTCAATGTAGCTTTATTAATGATTTTTATTTTAAACAAGCTCGTTTGAGAGATGTAATAATATGTCGTGGGTGCAAGGCAAACATTCACTTGGATGATCATATGAATGAATGTAAAATAGCACGCAGGCAAATTAATAGAGCATTACAAAATCTTGAAGATAGCATTAGTAATTTGAATTTAACAATCAAACTTTAGGTACGTGATGGATAAAAGTTATATTCAGAATTTAAGGTATAAACTCCAGAAAAGATATCGTAAGTTGAATTCAGCTGAGACAGAATATTTTCCAATTGCACTTTCACAGTTTTGGAAATACTTAATGAGTTACCCGGTGTATGTAGGAATATTAGATTACTTAGAAAAGAGATCATCAAAGAGTATAAAAGATGCTAAAAAAATTTTAAATGGAGAAGATGTTCTATTTGGCGAAGATGAAAATGAGTCAGTCAACCTCGCATATTTAGTGATTAAGAAATCATTAGAACTGAATGATCCAAATATTTATTTCCAAATGTCAATGGCATATAGCAATGTTGGTAAAGCTTCAGAAGCCTTAGAATTTTGGAAAGATATTTTTTTGGAGCCTTTATATGAATTTATCGATGAAGAATTAGATGATCAAAAAGCAATTTTAGCGTTGCTTAATCGATATAAACGGAAATGTGAATGGTTCCAAAAAGAAAAGCTATATAGATTATGGGAGGAAAATACTTTAAAAGGCGAAAAGATTTTAGCTAAAGATTTATACGAATATCTTTATGATCAAGGAATTGATTTCTTTATTGAGCCTTCTTCTGGTTCTGGTGAAGTTGACTTAATATCAGCACAAGAAGGCGATGATCCCATATTAGCTGATGTAAAAATATTTAATCCGAATAAATCGAAAGACAAGAGTTATATATGCAACGGTTTTAACCAAGTTTATACTTATACATTAGATTACAATGAGTTTTCTGGTTATTTAGTCATTTTTAAAACTTGCGAAGAAGATCTGAAATTTTCTTTAGCAAATAAAGAGTTATCAACCCCTTTTGTTTTGCATAACAATAAGGCAATCTTTTTAATCACTATAGATATTTTCCCTAATCCTAAAAGTGCTTCCAAAAGAGGTACATTAAAAACAATTGAAATAACTGAAAAAGATTTAATAAAAATTATAGAATAAAATAGTTTGCTTTATTACTAGGTACTGTGTTAAAAATCAACCATAAAATACAGAAAAATTTTCAAAGAGCATTAAAACAAAACGTATGTTTTGATTGGTTTACTGAGCACCATAATTTGGAATATAAATTGTATCTTTTTTCAATCTGGTATAAATGAGAAGAAACAGTTTCCTAGCTATGGTAATTAAAGCAGCTTTTTTATTTTTTGATTATGCCGATAAGCCCATGACCACAATCAAAATAGACTGACTTTGGGTTAGGTTATAAAAAAGACTTCTAAAATTTGAGAGAATTGAATAACATAGTATGAGTCATTTTCTTTTTGAATATGGCTTTGCCGTTCCTCTGAAAGGACTAGGTCTTTATGGGCGACGCCGTTATGTTGCTTAAAAACTAGGAAATTATTATAAATGAAGAAACTTTTAATTTTCTTTATAGTTTTCACATTTACAATCAATATAAAATCTCAAGAGATTGGGTTATCACCCACAAAAGTATGGACAGATAATTCTGAGATTCAAAGCCCATTTGGATTTAGTATATACTACTTTCAACCCATTTGGAAATTAGGTTTAAAAGTTGAATTCCTAACAGCCACAAATGAACGGAATTATTATGGATATTTATCTTCTGGTTTTGTTGCTAATCCTGAAGATATCATAATTGATGACGTAATAAGTAAATCCAGAATTCAATCACTTGAATTTAGCTTAAGTATACCAAAAATTATTTATGTGGAGAAAAATTATTTTACTTTAAGTCTCGGAATGGCAGGAGATAATTTTTCTGGAGAAAGATTGGGATTAAACTCTGGGAAAAGAGTTGCTTTAGTGAAGGAAAGTAAATTCGGATATTTTTATGGTATATCAATTTCAAGAGAAAAAATATTCCAGTTACCAATTAAAATAGAGTTGCTTTTCAAGCACAAAGGTTTAATTGGAGGGATGTACGTTACAGATGCAATACAACCATTTAAAGGAGAACTGGATATAAAAGAATTGCAGTTAAATATATCTTATGTTTTTAATTAAGCGCAACCTAACAAGTTATCCCGCTTAAAGTCATCGGTAAGCAGCTAAAAATAAATTTTGTAAAAGAGACGCAGTGATTACGTATGGCGGGATCGATTCCAATAAGTTACAAAGAGCCTTTTTTCTACATCGGAAAGTGGCAAAGAATAATAAAAATAATATTGACCACCAAATTGAAGTGGAATTGTCTATTTTCTACAAAGGACAAGAAGTTAGACTACGAAGAGCTGATTTTCAATTATGGCGATAATGCCGCAATTAAAAGGGTCGAATTCGACCACATTCAAAATAATGCGATATGGCAAAAAATAATAAAATAGAAGTAAAAGGTCAGTTAATTACCATTGTAAAAATGGAGCAGGAAGATTTTATCTCACTGACTGATATTGCCCGATTTAAGGATGCAGAACATACTGATTCCATTATCCAAAATTGGATGAGAAACCGAAATACCGTTGAATTGTTGGGGTTATGGGAGACTATTCACAATCCTGATTTTAAACCCCTCGAATTCGAGGGGTTTAAAAAGCAAGCAGGTTTGAACAGTTTTGTGCTTACTCCCAAACGATGGATTGAAACTACCAATGCTGTCGGATTAGTCTCTAAATCGGGAAGATATGGGGGAACGTTTGCTCATAAGGATATAGCTTTTGAATTTGCTTCCTGGATTTCAATAGAATTCAAACTCTACGTAATCAAAGAATTCCAACGCCTAAAAATCGAAGAAAACGACCGGCTAAAACTAAACTGGAATCTGAATCGAACTCTTGCAAAAATCAATTACCGAATACACACTGATGCTATAAAGAAAATATCATCCCTGAAAACCTAAGCAAGGAGCAAATCAACAGTATTTATGCCAGCGAAGCCGATGTGCTGAATGTGGCATTATTTGGCAAAACAGCCAAACAATGTCGAGATGAAAACCCAGATTTAGAAGGCAATATCCGTGACTTTTCTACAATTGAGCAGCTTTTGGTTTTAGCCAATTTGGAAAGTCTGAACGCTGAATTTATCAAAATGAATTTACCGTAATCGGAAAGATTGGTAAAACTGAATCAAACAGCTATCAGTCAAATGAAATCACTGGCGATTAAAGCAAACATAAAAAAAATGAAAAGATAATGGCATTATTACACGAAATATTTGACCTGACTTTTCCAATAGAATACCTGGATTAATAATTAAAGATCCTCCCCGGACAGGAAGTGGAAGCTCACTAAACTTATGAAATAAGTTCGCAATATTTTGCTTGCCCGTTCATGAAAAAAATTCAATAGAGTTAAAAGGTTTTTTGGAAGAGAATAAATTGATATAAATGAACAAAACCATTTGTTAAAACTTTTATTGCAATTTGAATATGCGTTACAATATTACTATATGGTTCTGAGAATAAAAAATTGTAGAGAATTTTGTTTTATCTTGCGACAAGATAAATAAGTTTATATGTTTGCAGATAATTCAATGAGTAAGTTACAAAATACATATAGAAAAGTTAGTCTCCTTTTACCGGCTGTATATATATTTGCGTTTCTATTAAGTCCCTACTTTCATCATCATTCAGATGAAGAAGTGAGTTTTAATAAAGATCAATTTCATTCGCATTTATTAAACACCCCAATAAAAGAAGCTTCGCAAAAGGAGGAACATTCACACTCAGTTGATGAACCCTCACAATTTCATTTCCATTTTGTAAAACTTAGTTCAGCTCCAACAATTTCTACAAAACGAATTGTAAATATCATTCCAACTTTTATTGCAGGAATTAATATTGCCCGCTTAAATGAAGCTAATAATTACCCTCATAAAAGGATTGATGTTAAGCCTAAAAATCTTAAAACACAGGAGAGGTACGTCCTTTCAGCCGCTAACGTTTCACCCCCGCTCGTATAAGCATTTCATACTACCATAGAATCATTTTATAAAACTTTTATTTGGAGGTATCGTGAGACTATACCGTCTCTTGATCGTGCTTCTATTTATATTATCCGTAACAATAGTTGCACAACGTAAATTAACTCTTGATGAAGCGATAAATCTGGCTCATCAAAACAATATAGAATTGCATAAGCAGTCGGCAAAAGTAAAAACTGCGGATACCGAAATCGGTCAAGCTGCACGGCTGCCGAATCCGCTTATTTCATATGAGCGGGAGGATCTTAATTCCGGTTCGGTCGATTACAGCGAATGGATTGCATCCGGTTCACTGCCGCTCAACTTTATCTGGAACCGGTGGAGTAATATAAACTCGAAGGAAGAGGCGTATAAAGTTGAAGAACTTCTTTACGCAAGAGTAAAGTCGAATATTACAACTCAAGTTCGTGAGACCTATTCAGCATTGAATAACTATACCGCACTTTCTAATAACTTCGATCAATTTCTTGATCAGTTAATTGATCTTGTCAAATCAGCCGAACATCGTTCGGAAGGCGGCGACATTTCGGAATATGAACTTCAGAGAATATTACTTGAAGTGAATAAGATAAAATCGACCGTCTCCGAAATTAAAATTCAAAAAACGAAGTACGCAAATAACTTAAAACTACTTACAGGTATCGATACGGATTCAGAAATAACTATTGAACCGCCTAACATTGAATTCGATGTTTTTATGAACAAGGCGGAATTAATCGGCTTTGCTTTAGACAATAGAAAAGACCTTGAAGCAGTTAAGAGAATGACCGAAAGCGAGAAGTCTTCTTTATCATACAACAAAATGAAAATAATACCCGAGATGAGTTTTTCCGCCGGGTATAAAGAACAAACCGATAATCTCAGCGGAACAGTTCTTCAGTTTAATGTTGCGGTTCCATTGTTCGAACGTAATCAAACCGGTATTGAACAAGCCGAGATAGGACTTGATCTTCTCAATAAAAAATTAACGTTTACAAAAGAAAAAGTGAAGTCGGAAGTAAGCGAAAGTTACCAAAGTTATAGGATCAATAAATCATTATATGAATCCGGTAATGTAAAACAACTTGAAAACATCTTTACCACGGCGACATATTCTTACGAGCAGGGAGAAATTACACTGGTTGATTTTATCGACGGAATAAATGCTTATGTAGACGGATCAATACTGAATACAAAACTAAAAACCGATCTAATTCAAAGTTACTTCCGGCTGGAAAATGCCGTCGGAAGATCACTTTCAAATTTTGAAAATAATTAGGAGCAGGTAAATCAAATGATAAGATTTATTTTTATATCAATAATAATTTCAGCGCTCGCTTTGTTTACCGGATGTTCGCACGAACACGAGAGCGAATCCGAAGAACACGGGCACGAACACGGCGGAGCTGTTTCGGTTACTCAGTACACAGATTCAACCGAAATATTTATGGAATATCCAGCACTTGTTATAAATCAGAACGCGGAGTTTTTAATTCACTTAACCGATCTAAAAGATTTTAAAGCGGTTACCGAAGGTGTTCTCATTGCAAAGTTCAAAAACTCAAATGGAACCGAAGTCACCGTAACCGAAGAAAAACCGGCGAGGGACGGAATTTACATTCCTACCGTATCATTCCCCGAAGCGGGCAATTACACTATGACGATCAATCTACACGGTGAACAAGTTTCCGATGTGATAGTTGTTGATGACGTGAAAGTTTACGCAAGTGAAGCGGAACTGCCGCATGTTGATGAAGAAGAATCTTCGGGAATATCATTCTTGAAAGAACAGCAGTGGAAAATTGACTTTGCCAACGAACCGGTAACAAAAAGGAAAATGCAGAAGTCGGTTCTAGCTACAGGGGAAATTGAAGCTAAACCGGAGAACTATTCAAAAGTAACTTCCCCTATCGCCGGTACGGTTTTGAACAAAAATAATACAAGCGTGAAGTCAATCGGCGATTATGTTAAAGAGGGTGAAGTATTGCTGAACATTTCCCCTTCCGCCGATGCAGGCGCGAATATCCAAAAGATCAAGAATGATTATCTGCTTGCAAAATCGGAATATGAAAGAGTTCAAAATCTGTATGAGAAAAATGCCGTTCCTCAAAAACGCTTGAATGAAGCGAAGTTCGAATACGAATCGAAGAAAGCAAGTTATAATTCGTTGTCCGATCAGATAAAAATTACTGAAACAGGTTACTCAGTAATAGCGCCGATAAGCGGATATGTGGAGAAGATTAATTTCAATCTGGGAGAAAACCTTAATGCCGGGCAGGAGTTATACACGATTATCAATCCAAACAGATTAATATTAAAAGCGAATGTTCCGGCTGCACAAATTGAAGCTGCTGTGAATTCAAACGATGCATCATTTCAGATAGAGGGATTTAATTCTTCATACGAGATCAGCGATCTGAACGGAAGAAAAATATCTGTTGCAGCAGGATTAAATGAAACGAACAGAACAATACCGGTCTATTATGAATTCAACAATCCTCAAAACAAAATAAAGATAGGAATGTTTGCCGAGGTTTATGTTAAAGTCGGAGAAGCAGCCGTGACCTTAGCGATCCCCGAAAGCGCAATCGTAAACGAAGACGGTCTGCATACGGCTTATGTTCAAACCGAAGGTGAATCATTCGAAAAAAGAATTTTGAAAACCGGGATAATTGACGATGAATATGTTGAAATTATACACGGATTAAAATCAGGCGAAAGAGTTGTTACCGAAGGTGCTTACCAAGTAAGGCTTGCTTCGCTTTCACCGGAATCCGCAATCGGTCACGGTCATGCACATTAATAAAAATTTTTGAACTCAGTTAGTGTATATAACACTCGTGTGGGCGAAACAAAAAAAGGAATTAATAATCATTGATCAGATTTTGCGAAGCCCCAAAAAGTTTGAGGAGAAATTATGTTTGATAAACTAATTAAAACCGCGCTGCACAGAAGATTGGTTGTTCTAATTTCGGCAATTCTTCTACTTCTGTTCGGTACATATATTACACTCGATCTGCCGGTGGATGTATTCCCGGATTTAACTGCACCGACAGTTACAATTTTAACCGAAGCTCACGGTATGGCAACAGAAGAAGTTGAAATGCTTGTCACTTTCCCGATTGAAACATCCGTTAACGGCGCAACCGATGTTAGAAGAGTCCGTTCATCCAGCGCAGCCGGAATTTCAATCGTCTGGGTTGAGTTTGATTGGGGTACCGATATTTATACCGCTCGGCAGATAGTAAATGAAAAACTGCAAACCGCATCTGCAAGCTTGCCCGATGGAGTTGATAATCCGGTGCTTGCGCCTATCTCGTCAATTATGGGTGAAATTATGCTCATCAGTTTGAGCATAGATGAATCGAATAACCCGGAAAACTTAAGCGAGGTGGAATTACGCACAATTGCCGACTTCGATGTAAGAAGAAGATTACTTTCAATTAACGGAGTTTCGCAGGTTGTTCCTATCGGCGGAGCTGTAAAACAATATCAGATTTTAGTCTCGCCGGAAAAGCTGATATCCTATAACTTAACATTGAATGAGGTGTTGCACGCAGCAGAAGAATCGAATGAAAATTCTTCCGGCGGTTTTTATATGGATTCGGGAAGCGAATATTTAATCCGGGGAATCGGTCGTGTTCAGAGACTTGAGGATATTTCAAATACAGTTGTTGCGGTCAGAGACGGTGTGTCGGTATTGATGAACGATGTAGCCAAAGTGCAAATCGGTCCGGCAATAAAAATCGGCGACGGTTCGGCAAATGCTAATCCGGCTGTGATACTTACTGTTCAGAAACAGCCGCAGACAAACACAATCGAATTAACCGAAAAAATAGAAATTGCTCTCGATGATATTCAAAGCACGCTGCCGCCGGGAATTGTAATCAATACAAATATATTTAAGCAGTCCGATTTTATTCAGACCGCAATAAGCAATGTTATTAGTGCGTTGCGCGACGGAGCTATACTTGTTATCATTGTTATATTTCTATTTTTATGGAATATACGCACGACATTTATTTCCGTTCTCGCAATTCCGATTTCCATAATCATAACAATTATGATTTTCCAGTTATTCGATATTATGATAAACACGATGACGCTCGGTGGTATTGCTATTGCTATCGGGGCGCTGGTTGACGATGCGATAATTGATGTTGAAAATGTATTCAGGCGTTTAAAAGATAACCGGCTGATGCCGGAAGATAAAAGGCAAAGCTCAATCACGGTCATCTATGAAGCATCGAAAGAAATTAGAGCGCCGATGGTTAACGCAACCTTAATTATTGTTGTTGTTTTCTTACCTCTTTTCTTTTTAAGCGGGGTTGAAGGAAGACTGCTCAGACCAATGGGATATGCTTATATCACTTCAATATTTGCGTCGTTATTTGTCGCGTTAACTGTAACACCGGTTTTATCATATTATCTGTTATCCAAATCCGGTTCAATGCAAAAAGAAGGCGACTCGTGGCTGGTAACCAAACTGAAAGGTTATTACGAACGAACGTTGAACTTCACGCTGAAACATCCAAAATCAATTCTTGTCTCTTCGTTGGCTGCGCTTGTAATAACCATTATGATAATCCCTTTCCTCGGAAGATCATTTTTGCCGGAGTTTAATGAAGGATCATTAACATTAAGTCTTGTTACTCTTCCCGGCACATCGCTTGAAGAATCGAATAAAATCGGCAGACTCGCCGAAGAAATAATTCTGTCATTTCCCGAGGTGAAATCAACTGCACGGCGAACAGGCAGAGCAGAACTTGACGAACATGCGCAAGGTGTTAACGGAGCCGAACTTGATGTACGGTTCGAACTTAACGGCAGAGAAAAAGAAGAGTTTGTAAACGACTTACGTGATGCACTCGCAATTTTACCCGGTACAAATGTTACGATCGGTCAGCCGATAGGTCACCGTATCGATCATATGTTATCCGGAACCCGCGCAAATATTGCGGTTAAGATATTCGGTCCGAACCTGCATCTGCTCCGTTCAATTGCCGGATCGGTTAAAGAAGAAATGGAAAAAGTTGAAGGTGCGGTAGATGTTGCGGTTGATCAGGAAGTCGAAGTTCCGCAGACTAAAATTAAATTTAACCGTACTGCTATGGCTCGTTACGGTGTTACGGTCGGTCAGCTTGCCGAAGCAATTGATGTCGCATTTGCCGGCGAGACCGCTTCGGAAATAAGAGAAGGTCAGCAATCGTTTGATTTGATAGTCCGTTTCAACGATAATAACCGCGGCAGCATTCATAAAATACAGACAGCTCTTTTCGATACTCCAATCGGCGGTAAAGTTCCCCTATCATCACTTGCGGAAGTTGTAAATGAGAAAGGACCGAACAGGATAAGCCGTGAGAATGTTCAGAGAAAAATTGTGGTACAGGCAAATGTTTCCGGCAGAGATCTGAGAAGTGTAGTTGATCAGATGCGTTCAAATATTGAAAATAATATTGAACTGCCTCAAAGTTATTTCGTCGAATTCGGCGGTCAGTTCGAAAGTGAACAGGAAGCTACAAGAATCATAACTTTACTGAGTATTGTGTCAATCGGTTTTATTTTCCTTCTTTTATATCTCCAGTTCGGCAATATAAAATATTCACTTTTTATTCTTGTTAATTTACCTCTTGCGTTGATAGGCGGTGTATGGGCTGTTTATTTTACCGATGGAATTATAAGTGTTGCCTCTCTCGTCGGTTTTATTACTTTGTTCGGCATTGCAACAAGAAACGGAATTTTAATGATCGCGCACTACAAATACTTGCTTGAAGAAGGTAAAGAATTTTCACAAGCGGTTATCCAAGGATCGCTCGAAAGATTAAATCCTATTTTAATGACGGCAATAACAGCCGGACTTGCATTGGTTCCCCTCGCTCTCGGAGCAGGCGAACCGGGTAAAGAAATTGAAGCGCCGATGGCAATTGTAATTCTAGGCGGTTTGTTTACATCTACAACTCTAAATATGATTGTAGTACCAAGCCTGTTTCATAAATTCGGGAAAGGAAAGCAATTATGATTTATTATGTAATCAAAGTTGTCATCTCGACTACGCTGATAGTGGCAATTTCAGAAGTATCAAAAAAGAGTTCTTTGATCGGGGGCATTCTTGCCTCCGTTCCTCTTGTTTCAGTACTTGGAATGATTTGGCTTTACATCGATACACAGAGTGCAGAAAAAGTTGCACAATTTTCTACAAGTGTTTTCTGGTTGGTTATCCCGTCGCTTTCACTCTTTATTGTGCTGCCGCTGTTGCTGAAGATGAGAATGAATTTCTTTATTGCGCTTCCTATTTCATTGGTTGTGATGATAATTTTTTATTACCTGATGATATTTATTTTAGGAAAAGTTGGAATCAAATTATAACACAAAGGAGGAAGCTTTTGCGTTGGTAATAGTCAATATTCAATTCGCTCAACCTCAATAACTTTAAAACTGAATTCACCGAATCACGAAGTGCGCAGGAGGAGAATCACCGAAAAACACAATAGCTTAATAACCCAATAACCAAATAAACAATGACCATTAACAGATTTGATCTATTCCCCTTTGCGCCTCAGCGTCTTTGCGGTGTTTTTTCCTGAAAAAAAATAATCTACTCAAACTTAACTCATTTATAAAAATCATTATGTACATTCTGCACTGATCTGCCCGAGGGATCGACAACGGCATTTAATTTTTGATCCCACAACAATGCATCGGGAGTACTGCATGCAACCGATCTTACAGCAGGGACACACTTCGCTGCTTCATCATTCGGGAAGAATTCGTCGAATATTCTTCTATAAAAATACATCTCTTTATTAATAGGAGTATTAACCGGGAATTTAAAGTGAGCATTCTCCATTTCCTGGTCCGAAATTTCTTCGGACGATATTTTCTTTAAAGTATCAATCCAACCATAACCCACACCATCGGAGAATTGTTCTTTCTGCCGCCACAACACACTGTCAGGTAAATAATCTCCGAAAACTTCTCTCAATAATTGTTTTTCAATTTTTCCGTTTCCGCTCATTTTATCTGCGGGATTTAAGTTCATTGCAACATCAATAAATTCTTTATCCAAAAACGGGACCCGCGCTTCAACTCCCCATGCCGCCATTGATTTATTTGCACGCAGGCAGTCGAATTTATGAAGCTGCAGCAATTTTCGAACGGTCTCAACATGAAGCGATTCGGCATCCGGGGCTTTGTGAAAATAAAGGTAACCGCCAAAAATTTCATCAGCGCCTTCGCCGGATAGAACCATCTTAACTCCCATTGAACGGATTTTTCTCGACATAAGAAACATCGGGGTTGCGGCGCGTATGGTAGTAATGTCATACGTCTCAAGATGATAAATCACATCGCGCAATGCATCCAACCCTTCTTGAATTGAATATGTAAAAGTATGATGCACCGAACCGATATGATCAGCTACGAGCTTAGCGGCTTTAAGATCCGGCGAACCTTCGAGTCCGATTGCAAATGAATGAAGCTGGGGCCACCATGCATCTTTAATATCATTAGTCTCCACTCTGCGCTGAGCATACTTCCTTGCAATCGCCGCAATTATTGAAGAATCCAAACCGCCCGAAAGCAAAACGCCGTAGGGTACATCCGACATCAACTGGCGATGCACCGCATCTTCAAGCGCCCGCCGTAACTTCTTCCTATCCGTTTCGTTGTTCTGAACGCTTCCGTAATCAAGCCAGTTTCTTGTATAATACTTCACATACTTTTTATTTTTACTGTGATAATAATGCCCGGGAGGAAATTCTTCTACTTTTTTGCATACAGGTATCAAAGCTTTCATTTCCGAAGCCGCATAAAAATTTCCGTGTTCATCATAACCGGTATACAGCGGCACAATTCCAATATGATCTCTTCCAATCAAATATGTTTTCTCTTTTGCATCGTACAAAACAAAAGCAAAGATGCCGTTTAAATCATCTAAAAAATTCGTTCCCTTTTCCGCATAGAGTGCATTAATAATCTCACAATCGGATTGTGTGGTAAACTCATAATTTATATTTAAGTTCTTCTCAAGTTCCTTATGATTATAAATCTCACCGTTAACAGCTAGCACAAGATTTTTATCCTTACTGTAAAGAGGCTGAGCGCCGTTTTCAACATCAACTATTGCTAATCTTTCGTGTGCGAGAATTGCGTTTGAGTTTGTGTACATTCCCGACCAATCGGGTCCGCGGTGCCTCTGCTTCTTCGACATTTCAAGGGCTTGCTCTCTTAGTTGTTGAACATCTGATTTAATATCGAGTATTCCTAAAATTGAACACATCACTTACCCCGGTATAATTATGAGTATATTAAACATAGCCGCAAATATAGCAAAAATGAACCCTGCATGCCCATTCATTAATGACTGCACTTTATTAAATCGAACCTATTGAATTAAAGATGCGCCGGCGATAAAAAGCATCAGCAATAATGACGATAATAATTTCACATAAATCTAATCATTAAATTGGTAACCAATTCCTCTCACACTTTTAAAATGCTCCGGGCTGGACGGATCTTTCTCGAAGTATTTTCTGAAACGAACAATAAAATTATCAATTGTTCTTGTTTCAACATCTGCATCAATGTGCCAAACATTTTTTAGCAATTCATCTCTTGAGACCGGCTTCCCTTTTCTATCAATCATATACTTCAACAACATTGCCTCGTGATGTGTAAGCTGGAACTCGCCGTTGACGGTTTTACAGTAGAGATTGTCGAAGTCAATTTCATTCCCCTTAAATTTATACACCGGCTTTTCTTCAACGGAAGATGAATACCATTCCTTTCTTTTTAACATACCTTTTATACGCAAAAGCAATTCACCGAGATGAAACGGCTTGGTTAGATAATCATCGGCGCCTATCTGCAGCCCTTTGATTTTATCAACAACATTCGATTTTGCCGTAAGCATTAGTATAGGCATCTGCGACGATTTACTACGGATTATTTTCGCCACTTCAAATCCGTTCAAATACGGAAGCATAATATCGAGTATCACGAGATCAAAACTTCCCTTCTCGAATAAACGCGCCGCCTCTCTGCCGTCTTTTGCAATTGTTACGTCGAAGCCCTCTTCCTTTAAATTATATTCAAGACCAATTGCGAGAGATTCTTCATCTTCTACGAGAAGAATATTATATTTTTTATCAGACATATTGTTCATCTCCCAAATCTACTTGCTTTTCCGGTTTGTTCGCAGCACTTAATAATTTATTCAAAAATCTTCTCTTTGTTGCTCCGTAGACAGGCAATTCAATTTGGAAAACAGCGCCTTCATTTTTCCCTTTACTGAATACCGTAATATTTCCGCCGTGATTTTTTATTATTTCTTTTGTCCAATATAAACCCGAACCGGTTCCTTTTACATTTGGAACATCTGAATTGTATATTCTTTCAAACTTGTTAAAAATCTTTTTCTGATCATCTATTGATATGCCAATCCCGTTATCGGTAAACTTTATAAATATTTTCTTTTGATTGCTATCCAGTTCTATTAATAATTTAATTGGATTTACCGAATACTTAATTGCATTATCAATCAGATTATCGAATACAATTTTGAGCGCATGTGCATCAACAACACATTTCTTATTAATGGTTCCTTTTATCTCGACATCTTCGGGATTAATTTTAAATTGATCGAGCGATTCATTTATCGTTCTTCTGATAATATCCCCGGCATCGTGAATTTGATAATCATGCGAAACCTTCTTTTGCTCTAATGCGGAGATCTCTAATATGGAATTAATGAGATTATTCAACCTCGATGCATCCTTCAACATAAGTTCGTAAAACCTTTGCTGTGTTTCTTTCGGTACCTCTCTTGAACTCAGTGTCTCTAGATATAATTGCATAGACGAGAGCGGGGACTTCAATTCATGCGTTACATTACCGATAAAGTTATCATACATTTTCGTAAGCTTAAGCTGAACATTTAAATAGCGGAAGGTTAGAGACATGCCAACTGATATTCCTACAAGTAAAATTAATCCTCCAACGAACGGTAGAAGATTTATGTTATCATAAAATACCTTCGATGAAACTTGTTCACTAACCTCTTCAAAAATAATATAGTTGGAGACATACCAGTAAATCCAGATGCCGAGCAGACCCAGCCATGCCAGTTGTGCCAATACAAAAATTGAGATGTGAAAAAAAAGCGATCGTCTCTTCTTCATAAAAAACTAAGTCCTTATTAATAACAACATTCACGATTGTAAATGTAAAGATGAATTCATTATAAGTAAACACAAAGTTTTATTCGTTTTTTTACAATTCTTTTACAAACGCAAACTCAATTTATTTGCAATATATAAATGCGAGTTTTGATGGAAATAATGTGTAATTAATTGGAGGATTTGCGCTATGAACGTACTGCTTGTCTATCCGAAAATACCGCCGACATTTTGGAGCTTTGAAGCGGCTCTGAGTTTCGTATCTAAAAAATCTGCGGAACCACCGCTGGGACTAATAACGGTTGCTTCGCTGCTGCCTGAGGACTGGAACCTGAAATTGGTTGACATGAATGTATCCAAACTTAAAGATGATCACATTATTTGGGCTGATTATGTTTTTCTCAGTGGTATGAATGTACAAATAAATTCATTCCGTGATGTAATACGAAAGTGTAATTTGCTGGGTACAAAAATCGTTGCGGGCGGACCATTAGCCACAACCCAGCATCAAGATTTTCTTGGTATCGACCATTTCGTATTGAATGAAGCTGAAATCACCCTGCCGATGTTTCTTAAAGATCTTGAAAACGGAACACCTCAATACATCTATCGAACCGATGAATTCCCTGATATACATCAAACTCCGCCGCCCAAATGGGAATTACTAGAAATGAATAAGTATGCATCTATGAGCATTCAATATTCACGGGGCTGCCCTTACGACTGTGACTTCTGCAGCATTACAATGCTTAACGGAAGAAAACCCCGGACAAAAACTAAAGAGCAATTTATTAATGAACTTAATATTCTTTATAACCTGGGATGGCGCGGCGGACTCTCGGTTGTTGATGATAATTTTATCGGTAATAAGGTGCAGCTTAAAAAGGAACTTCTTCCCGCACTAATTGAATGGACTAGAAGAAAAGATGATCCCTTTAAGTTTATAACCGAAGTATCAATCAATCTCGCCGATGATGATGAGTTGATCAAGTTAATGGTGGAAGCGGGGATGAATAATATATTCGTAGGAATCGAAACACCTGATGATAAAGGTCTGGAAGTCTGCGGTAAGTTTCAAAACAGGAAACGAGATATGGTTGAAACCGTTCACACACTGCATAGAAACGGGTTTATAGTATCGGGCGGTTTTATAGTTGGATTCGACAGCGATACTTCGGATATATTCGAAAAGCAAATTGATTTTATTACAAGGAGCGGAATTCCGTCTGCGATGGTTGGTCTGCTCAATGCACCGACCGGCACAAAATTGTTTGCGCGGTTGAAATCGGAAAACCGGCTTCTTGAAACTTTCTCCGGCAATAATATGGATGGGTCAATTAATTTTATTCCGAAGATGAATTACCAGGACCTGATGCGCGGTTATCATAAGATTATAAATACAATTTACGCACCGAAGGAATATTACTCCCGGCTTTTTACTTTTCTGAAAAATTACAAAGTTCCCAAATGGCAAAAACAGAGAATTACTATCCCCGAGGTAAAAGCGTTTTTCAAATTAATTTTTAAACTGGGACTGCTGGGAGAAGGGAAGATACATTTTTGGAAATTATTCTGGACGAGTCTAATCAAGTATCCTAAAAAATTTACACTTGCTATGACGCTGGCGGTTTATGGTTTTCACTTTAGAAGTGTTGCAGCGAAGCTATAATAAAACCCGGCTGAATAATTAACACTCAGCCGGTTTATATCATTACAAAAATTGTTTGGTTTAGTTTAGCTTTCTGTTGATTTGTAAAATCTTTCACACATTCTGCTGATGTATGAAGTGCATTCATCAAGAGGCTGTGTGAAAATGTTAATTGTAGAGCGAGATTCATCTCGCTAATTATGAATTTAGCACATTTTAACAACATCCCAGAGCGAAATAAATTTCGCCTGCCTCTGACGAGCAGACGGGCTCTACAATTTTCACACAGCCTCCAAAGGTCGTAGCTATTCAAATAATTATTTTGCGTAAGGTCACTCATTAACCCAACTTGGCAAATCGGGGGTATAAGTTGTGTAAAAACAACCACTTAAAGATTTCAGTGGTACACTACATATTTTTTGACTGCTTTTTGAGTCTCTTTACATAGAGCTGCATCATAAATTTGTTTGGCTTCT
>JAIOZI010000013.1 GCA_021740785.1 Melioribacteraceae bacterium | reverse complement strand
AGAAACAAGTACCGTACCTCACTACAATCACGGAACAGCATCACCAACAACGTTTTTGGAGCATAATCGCATTGTTTGGCAGCCACCTTCCTCGATTTTCACTGGTTTTTTGCTGCTAATGGCCAAGTTGGGTTAAAAAACGAACACCAAAATTTCTATGTAAATAAGTATCTGATATTTCACAACTTACAAATTGTCGGTCTAAAGGGCAGATTTTCCAATGGAAAATCTAGGTTTATTGTACGATTTTAATCAAACCTTATTATTAGGTTGACTTTTATAACAATTCAGTATAGAATTCGTCCAAACCAATAAAGAATAATCGAAGTAATAATGAGTAGAAGTCTTGTTATAATTTTATTATTCACCGGAATCTGCATCAATGCTCAGATTAAAACCGGTTCGGTTAAAGGGAAGGTTTATGACCGTTACACCGGTGCGCCGCTTGAATACGTAAATGTATATATCGTAAGCACTACATTCGGCTCGGCAACAAACCGGTTCGGTAAATTTGAAATTAACTCAATACCCCGCGGAGTTCATGAACTGGTGGTATCGATGATCGGTTACGAAGTTGAATCCAAGATCATCAATTTGGTAAATGAACCGAACCAAGAGATTGAGTTTAATTTGAAACCGAAACCATATTCTTTAGAATCTGTTGAGGTAAAGGCAGAATCGCCGGATGATTGGTTTAAAGATTTAAGAACATTCAAAAGACTGTTTCTCGGTAATCAAATTTTTGCAGACGAATGTAAAATAATAAACGAAAAACTTCTTGATTTCAGATGGGCAAATAAAAACAACATGACGGCAAAGATTAACGGTGAAATAGAAGTTCTAAATCATGCCCTCGGTTATAAAATCTCTTCCGTGCTTGAAGATTTTAAGTGGAATCAAGTTGAAGAGAGAGTTCAATATATTTTAAAACCCAAGTTCGAGCTGTTAGAGTCAAATGATGAAGACACACTGGAAATGTGGTATGATAATCGGAAGCTGGCTTATGATGGATCTCTTCAGCATTTTTTGAAATCACTGATTGACGGTGATTTTATTACCCAAGGATTTCGAATTTATTTTGATGCACTTCCGGTTGAAAGAAACTTTGCCGCACCCAGCGAACCGATCTATAAAATATCAGAAGTAATAAAAATTGATTCTATTCATGGAACGGGTATTCTTCAATTTGATCAATTTCTACGTGTGGAATATGGGAATAAAACATCCTGGTTGAAACTAAAATTGCCAAGTCTTCCTGTTGATAATTCCGGATACCCGGAAGGAGCATTAAATTATATTACGCATGGGCATTGGGCGGTTACGGGTGTTTCGCACATGCTTCCGCGTTATTACAATCCAAATGAAAAATTTGTTGTAGAAAACAAGCTTATTAACGAAGATAATCGTAATAATGCCGAAGAACTTTACGAAAGGGCATTGGAAGAAAAAAAAAAGAATAGCGCCGGAGGAAGAGAAGCGGCTCGCGATTTACTGCAGCGGGCAATTTATCTTAATCCTTATGAAGTAAAATACCGGTTGGAATACGCCGGATTGCTCGAAGAATATTTTCCCGTTACTGCATTAAGTACTTACCGCGAAATCGTCGATGAAGTTGACCCGGAATGTGCCGAAGCATGGGTAAATATCGGTAAAATTAAAGCCGCAGAGTTTTTTGATTGGTACAATTCCACAAAAATCTCAGCCACTGAATCTTATACCACACCCATCGAAGTTGAGTTTACCGGTGAATTAAAACCTGCTGCGGCATCGGGCTCAACGGTAAATATGGACTTTTCCGCAGAAGCAAGTAATGATTTTGACGAGGCGGAATCAGCGCTAAAAATGACAATGAAATTGAAGTCGGCAAATATTGAAACGACCCACCTTTTGGTCAAGTTGTATTATACAACGAATAATTATGTCTCCGGAATTGAGTTGATAAAAAACAATGTGAATAATTACTCTGAAAACAAAGACATGCTGATATTACTGGGTCTATTGAGTCATCGAAATTATAATTACGAAAGAGCAGATACTTATTTCAAGCGTGCAGTTCAGTTGATGAACGAAAGCGAAAGACTTGATTTTACATATTACACAGTCCTCGGCATTGTCGAATCTATTCTTGATGATCTTAGTGATTATTCACCTTCGCAAATTAAAATTTATATCGAAAAATTTTGGCAGGCATCCGACCCATTATTATTGACCGAAATTAATGAACGTCTGCTCGAACACTATGCCCGGGTTGCACATGCAAATTTGTTTTTTTCAGTTCCCAGGATGAACTTGAAAGGATGGGAAACAGACAGGGGAAAAGTAATTGTTCGGTACGGATTCCCAAAAGCGCTTAGGAAAATTCGACCGGAATTCTCGGATGGATTAATTCCTAAAACCGAAATTTGGAATTACGGTGATATGTCGTTTTCATTTGTGGATATTAACTGGTCCGGAAATTTTGAATTTGATACCCCGCAGTTAAGTGTAAAGAGCAGGACAAATACAGACTCAAGAATGCAATTTGAAAATCTTAAAAACACTAACCCCGATAAATATGAACCTGAATTCGAGGGAACTTCATTCAGCGTCCCGTTTAATTTTCTTCAATTCAGAAATAAAGAAAATCATAAGATGAGCGATGTATATTTAACTTACGGGTTGCCGAAAGATGAAAGTCTAATTTCCGATAATAAATTTATACAAGCGCATCAGACCGGGATATTTCTGCAAGATTCTTATTTCAATAAAATTCTAAGTGTAAAAAAATCATTTAGCGAGATTCCGCTTTCCAACGAAACAGTTATAAACGATACAATCAGTTATTTATTCAACACTGTCGGTTTGACTTCATCTCCCCAGTTAGTGAATACAGCATTTGAATTATTGAATGAAAGTGATAGAGGGGTTTCAGCAAATCACGGCAAACTAAATATCAAAGATTTTAGTTCCGATACGCTTCAAATAAGTGATATTGCATTGGCATCAAAGCTCGTAACTGAAAACAAACCGTTTTTATTGAACCGGGAGGATTATAGTCTGCTGGTAAATCCAACCGCGGAATTTAATTCACAGACAGATTTAATTATTTATTACGAGATTTATAATCTTAGTCCGGGAAAAGATAACCTGACGGATTTCACACAGGAGATAACCATAAGAGAAAAAGAAGAAGATGAAGGAGAAATTACTTTCTCGAATACTATAAACAGTTTCCTTGATGTAATAGGAATTGACGTTTACGGAAACGAGGTTACACTCTCGTCAAATTACCAGACAATGGAACTCAATCCGCAGATTTACCTGCAGTTGGATATGGGTAATTATGATTTTGGTGAATATAAAATTTCACTTAAAATTACTGATAATACATCCCGACGAGAAGTTAATGAGGAAGCAGAATTGATTTGGCTGAAATGAAATGCCGCACGAATAAATATTTTTACCTGCGTAATCTTGAGATTGGAATTATCATTAGTCTGATAGTCCTGCTTATACTTTTTATTTACTTCCCGAATTTAGAAACCGGTGTAGAACAGAAACGAAATTATCCTGAACCGTTTATCACGATGATTGACATCCCCAATACTAAACAAGAAATTGAAGCGATTGAGAAATTGAAAATCCCAAGGGTAGAATCGAATTTATACATCCCGGAATCTATTGAAGATGATTTTATTCTTGATGATATCGATGTAGAATCTACTTTAACAGAGCCGGCGTTTTCCGATAATCCATTAGTAAATGAAACACCTTATGAGATGTCTAGTTTACCGTTTATTCCCAGACAAATTTTAGAAGTGATTCCCGAAAATAAAGATGAATTTTCCGGTGTTATTAAACTCAAACTACTCATCGATAAGGATGGAAAGGTAAGCGATCATAAACTGCTAACGAATACTTCACAAAATGAAAGGTGTTTAACTTCAGTACTTGATGCTGTTTACAAATCGAAATGGGAACCGATAAAAATTGAGGGAAATAAAATCGAATACTGGATTGAAAAAGAATATTCGTTTAATTAAACCCAGATTTTCCAATGAATTTTTTGGGTTAAAATTTATTTTCTCCCCAGGTTTTTAATGCTGCATAAATATCTCCAAGCGCCCCGATTACATACTCTCTTTTATCTTCATCAATGTTTTCAAGAATTTCTTTATGAATTTTAATGTGGCTTTCATTAAGATTCTTAATAAACGGTCCGCTTTTATTTGTAAGGTGAACGATGATATTTCGTTTATCCGTCATATCAATTTTACGTTCTACGAAATTTTTATTTTCCAAAGATGTGAGTATATGTGTGATTCTACCGGGAGTTAAGTTCATGGCTCCGGCAATTTCTTTAATTGAAAGTGATTGTGTATCCTCGAATAGTTTTAAACACTTAAACTCAGCGGGAGTTAGATTAAACATCGATGCAAAGTAGTTCTCCTTTTCATTGCATGTTCTGGCGAGTTTGCATGTTAGGTCTGCCATTTCGGCTGCTAGGTTATTCATCATCACTTCCAATATTGTTCTTAAAAAATATTTTACGTCCTAAAATAATATTTTGACACTTAATCTACAATGTACTATGCTAAATTTCTCTAAAAGTTTGACGAATGATGATTGATGATTGGTTATAAAGTTATTGGGTTGTTATGTTATTAAGCGAATAAGATGTAATAGGGTAAAAGGTGAAGGGTACATGGTCAAGGGTGAAAGGCATAGCGCATAGGGCAGAGAGCATAGAGAGTAAACGGTTAAAGGTGAAAGGTAAAGGGCAAAAAGCAAAAAAAATCTTACAACCTTCACTCCACAAATCAAACCATCCACCAATCCCAAAGCCGCTAATCTGGCAATTCGAAAATTCGCTTATTCGCCAATCCACCAATCAAAAAGCCGCGAATGCGCCAATTCGCTAATCCGCTAATTTTTACCAACCGACCTTTCCTCTGTAGCCAAACTTCACTAAATGTTACGTTTGGTAAATCTTAACGAAGTGGGAAGCCTTGGCGGAGGTTGGCGTCAATCTGCAAATAGTTTTTGTCCCCCTTCGCTCTACGTGCTTTGGTGGATTTAGTTATTGAGTTATTATGTTATTCAGTTATTTTGGGATTAAGAATAAGATAAAGAGCAAGATTGATTTCTTAATCTTTATCTTACTCATAATCTTAATCTGCTTTAACAGAATTCGCAAACCTGCCTGTGGCAGGCAGGTTCGTCAATTTTTACCGACCGAAGCCTTGGCAGAGGTTGGTGTCAATTCTCTAATCCGCTAATTTTTACCAACCGACCTTTCCTCTGTAGCCAAACTTCACCAATTGTTACGTTTGGTAAATTTCAGCGAAGGGAGAAGCCTTGGCGGAGGTTGGCGTCAATCTGCAAATAGTTTTTGTCCCCCTTCGCTCTACGTGCTTTGGTGGATTTAGTTATTGAGTTATTATGTTATTCAGTTATTTTGGGATTAAGAATAAGATAAAGAGCAAGAGTAAGATTGATTTCTTAATCTTTATCTTACTCATAATTTTAATCTGCTTTAACAGAATTCGCTAACCTGCCTGCGGCAGGCAGGTTCGTCAATTTTTACCGACCGAAGCCTTGGCGGAGGTTGGCGTCAATTCTCTAATTCGCTAATTTTTACCAACTGACCTGTCCCCCGTAGCCAAACTTCACTAAATGTTACGTTTGGTAAATTTTAACGAACGGAGAAGTTTTTGCGCGGGTAATAGTCAATAGTCAATTCGTCCGACCTCAATAACTTACTAACTCAATAACCATTACCAATTCCCCTTAGCGTCTTCGTGTCCTTGCGGTATACTATTATTTCACTTCATCAAGATGAACTTCTTGCTTGCTGAAAACTTGCCGGATGTAATTCTGTATATATAAACACCGCTTGAGAGGCGGCTGCCGTCAAAGGTAAACTCAAATCGCCCTTGTGATTTATGTTCATTAACCAGGGTTTGTATTTCTCCGCCCAGAATATCATACAACTTAATTACTACTCGTCCTTCTTGGGGAATTTGATATACAATGTTTGTTGTTGGATTAAACGGATTAGGGTAATTATCCGACAGGTAAAACTCAGTGGGTAATTCCGTTGAGTTGATAGAAGTCACTCCACCGTTATCCGTATGAAGTATTATTCCTTCATCAAAATTACCGCCGCTTATGTACCAGTTATTTTCAAACGGCATGATAACTGAATACAAAATAAAATTTGGATACTGTTCCGGTAATTCTTGCAGCGACCATGTTTCACCATAATCGTACGTAACATAAACTAACCATATTTGTTGTCCTCCTGCTGTATCAACTGCCGTCAACAATCCTTTCCCGGAATTTTCTTCAAAAGCTATTGCATCAAAATATATCGAGTTCGGGACACTATCCATCTCTTGCCATGTGACTCCGTAATCCACCGATTTATAGATAACGCCATGAATCGATTGTGAAACTCCAGCAACAAAAGCTGTTGAATCATTCATTAAAAAAACATTGTTGAAATGCTCTACATCCGGGAATTCAGAGACATTCCATGTTTCTCCCTCATCTATTGTTTTGTAAATTACTCCATTCAATCCGCTGCTATCATTAGCCGCCCATCCGCAGGCTACTCCAAATGAACTATTAAACGATATTCTTTGCAAATAACTTGTTGTATCAATTTCAAGAACTTTCTCCCAACTTTCATTACGAATTAAATATTTATATATCCCGGACAATGCAGCGTAGTTGGCAGCATTACCAATTAAATAAACTGTACTATCCGCAATTAAGGTTGATGATGTAATAAAGTGAATTTCGTCAGGCAGCTTATTTGCTTTGTGCCATGAAATCCCGCCATCATTTGATTTTAAAAACATACCTCCAGTTGAATCGGCGGCGCTTAATCCAATAGATTTCATTTCTCTGCCAATAAAAGGATGTTCTTTAACAATTTTGGTTAGTTTATGATATTCGTAATTCTTCTTTGGCGTTGTATCATAAGCTCCGAATGCATATAATACTTTATTTGATATGTAATGAACAGATGTGATACTCCTGGTTGAATCGGGGTACGAAGCGTTTAACCAATTCTCTCCCCCGTTAGTTGTGTAAACTATTCTGCCTGTCATTGAAGGTAAATACCATCCCCCGGCTATTCCATTATTCTCATCAGCAAAATCAACAGACAAGACCATACCGAAATTATCCGGCAGATCTTGTCTTTCCCATTGTGAAAATAATGATGTACCCAAAAGTAAAATAAATATAACAACACTTTTAATATTCATCATTGCCCTAACCTCCTAATTTTACTTCAGCAAAATCATCTTCCTGCTTTCATTAAATTTCGGGGTTTCTATTCTATATATATATACTCCTGTCGATACTTGATCGCCGTAATTATTTTTTCCGTTCCAACTTACCGAATAGGTGCCTGGTTTTATGTTTTGAGATACAAGCGTTTTAACTTCCTGCCCCAGCATGTTATATATTTTCAAAGTAACAAAACCAGCTTCCGGTACTTGATAATTTATTTGCGTTGTCGGGTTAAACGGATTAGGATAATTCTGCTCAAGTTTATAAGTAGTTACTTCGGCTGTTTCCCGGTCGTTAATATTAACCAATATTCCGGGCTCGGGAGTAGGTAGTTTTTCGGTAGTATAAATATGAAATTCACCCGGTGCAAGTTCTATCTGAGTATTTACATCTGTTACAATCATACTATCGCCGGAGAAATAATCATACCACCAGCCGGTATTTTGGAAAATACCTGAAGTAGTGCGAGTTACAACATCAAAATTTCCGAGGATATTCACATTCATTGTTTCATGATTCAAACGGATTCGTTTAACCGGGTTGGAAACGCCCATAATAAAATCGGATGTATGGAATGCATCAAAGCGCCGCAGATCAATTAATGCAGCGAATGTCTTATACAAATTCAGCCGGTTCACATAGTCCATATAATCCCAGCGGATCGGTTTTTCACTTACACGGCAGCCATCATCTAAAGTCCCGTCCGGACAATGATTAATAGAATAATCATAACCAAGTTCACCGAACTGCCAAATCATTTTTGGTCCCGGCACAGTTAAGAAAAATGCAGCCGCTAACTTCATTCTGTTCAATGCAGTGTTCAAATTGGTAATATCATAGCTGCCGCTTCCGTTTCCGTATTCGAGATTTTTAAACATCAAACGCTCTTCATCATGACTTTCCATATAGCCCACCAAATGCGGTTCATTCCAGCCTCTAACTTTATAAGAGACTCCGCTGAAATCCGATTTATTATCTTCATGCCAGCCCATTGTTGCTTCGTTATAATTATAATTCAAATTTCCCCAAAGCATCAAGCCGTAATCCGAAAGTTCAATCTCTTCGTTATTATCGGTAAAATGTTCAAGGATCACATAAGTTTCAGGATCAATGGACCACATGAAATCCGCATAATCTTTCCATATTGCTATTCGCTGTGAATTATATGCCCAGCCGTCCCCGCTCACATTAGTAAAACCTTTCGAAAAGTCGAACCGGAAACCGTCGAACTTATATTCGGTAAGCCAGTATTCCATCACTCGTTTTGAAAAAGTTTTTGTGAAACGGCTTAGATGGTTAAAGTCGGAACCCCAACTATAAACAGGATTTGGTGAATTTACATTGAACCATAAATTTTCAGATGACGGTTTTCCGTTTTCCCAATACAATCTTGCCATTGTATTCTGCCCGAATGCATGATTGAGAACCATATCCAGCACAACTGCAATTTCGTTTTGATGACATACATCAATAAATTCTTTCAACTTATCTTTCGTTCCGTAATACTTATCCGGTGCGAAATAGAAACTAGGGTTGTAGCCCCAACTGCTGTTGCCCTCAAATTCCGAAGCAGGCATAAGTCCGATTGTATTTACACCGAGTGTTTTCAAATAACTTATTGTATCAATCAATGTTTGATAGCTATGCGTTGAAATAAAATCACGAATAAGCAGTTCGTATATAACCAATTTTTCTTGATCGGGCTGATCAAAGTCAGGCAACTGCCATGTATAAGCATTCTGCCCTGTTTGAAGTACGGATACAATTTCATTTGTCTTACCGTCGGGATAATCTTTTAGATTAGGATAAACACTATTCGGTATCCATGGATCATTCCATGGGTCAAGCACTTTGTCGGTATAAGGATCGGCAATTCTTAAATTCCCATCAACTAAATATTGGAAAGCATATTCTTCTTGTGCAGTTAAACCATATATTGTAAGCCAATAGACTACCGAGTCTGCGCTGAATTCATACCTTTTCATCATATAGTTTACATCGACTTTCCAATCATTAAAATCACCAATTACATAAATAAATTCCTTGTAAGGTGCAAGCAAAGCTAAAGTAGTTTTCGAAGCATCTTCGTCATGATAGTTAACACCTTCAATAACTCCGGCTGGCGGCATTTCGGAAATTGGCGCCGGGTTTGAGAAAATGAAGAAACTAAGAGAATCGGATAGACCTGAGGTGTCCTGGGCTACAGCTAAAAATTCAGTCGGACCTTCATCACTTACATCTACAATATACTGATGATATAATGTATTACCGTCAGAGCTTGCCAATTCTATACCGCTTTTATAAAGAGTTATTGATTCGGTTTCAGTACTTATTTCTGCAGTTGATATTGAAATGTCAACGGTATCACCTTGATTAGCAAAAACCGGTGAACGAAGCGGATCACCAAACTCATCATTTATAATAGGTTCATTAACAACAACCGTAACGCCGGGGAGATAAAGATCCACGAAAATATCTTCCGTCTGCAGATTACCGTTTGCGCTTCTAAACACAAAGCTGAATTGACGTATCTGTTCATTTGCATTTGTAACATTATAAAAGTCTCTCGGGTAACCGATTAGCAACTCGTAAATATCAGGCGCAACTCGTGTAAGTTTGGGCTGAGCTGTATTATCGCCCCATGTTCCGATAACATGCTGCCATGTTTGCGGCGGGTTATCGCCAATTTGTATTGTTACCCCGGTATGCGTATAAAGATCCCCGGAATAGCCGACTAACGCATCGTTCTCGGCTTGTGTTGCATCAAAGACTATTTTAATAGAATCATTTTGAGTTGAATATTGCGGCACTGTAACAACAACTTGTGCTGAAATAAGTGTGGATATAAAAATCCAAAAAAGTAATGCTTTCTTGATTTGCATGGTGCTCCTTTTCAATTATATTTCGGTGCTAAAATCAGAACCTAATATAACCATCCAAAGTTCATTGATTCAAGTCAGAAAGGTAAATTTGGACTAATCAAGGAAATCCCACGCAACGCCTAAACGAATAGATCTCGATTGAACCGGGTAAAAAGGAACTACATAATAAGTGTTATCTAAAATGTTTTCAAAAACAAAATAAATAATTGCCGATTCCTGGATTTCCCCGGCTAAGAAGAAATCAATTTGATAACCCGTACCGGTTGTGAAGTTTTTAATTTGATTAATAGATAATGTGGATGGAGAATATGAAAATCTTGCTGAAAGGTTTTTCTCAAAATCATATGTTAGGTAATCTTGACTTCCGAACAGTTTAAAATTCAACCCGGTTTTCAAATCTAAATTATTATTGAAGTGTTTGCTCTTATAATAAAGTCCCGACTTTAACGTGAATTGCGGAAGCGAATTATCAACGTATTGCTCACCCGTTAGATAATAAGAGAAATTATTTTCCAAATGAAATCGCCAGAGTTTATAGTTAACGCTGCCGTTTATTCCGTGAATATTAAAATCGCCTTTTGTAAAAAAACTTATCTCATTTACTTTATCATTCCCGGAATGTTCAATAACGCCGACAGGTTTATCATCATATTGAACAAAGAAATATCCGATCGAACCGCTGAAAGCTCCGAGTTTGAACAATGCTTTCCCTTCAAATGTTTGAATTACCTGCGAAAAACTTTGGGGAGAAAAGGCGTATTGATATTCAATAACACTTAACGGTTTTTCAAAACGCGACAGTCCTCCGTACAATGAAATGTTATCGGAATAATTAATCAAAACATCTCCGCCGATTCCAAAATAAGATTTATTCCTTTCATTCAAATACTTTCCGAATACCGATGGAACAATCGTCGTATCAATCAAATTGAAATTCATTTTACCCGAAACCGAATAGGTATTTGTATTATCATATTGATTCAATACACCGCCGGTATATTTTCCGTATTCATAAATGCCATGAACATCTATGTTAAACACGTCTGTATAAAACAACTGTCTTAAACTCATCCCATAAGTTTTTGTCCGGTTATTATCGATTATCACCGGGATATTAGGGTAAAGAGCGAAGTTGGATTTTTCATTCTGCCGGTATTCATTTAAGTCAAAATGATAATAAAAATTCATATCTGCATAATAATGCTTGGATATTCTAAACAGCGACTTCAGATTAAAATAGTGTTTATAATATCTTATGGAGCGGGATTCATAATTAACGGGTGCATCCAGCGGAGCAAAGATAATTTCTTCAACCTCGCCTGGTGTAAGTAAAAAAGAAAGTGTATCGTAATCAACTCCGCCGAACAGCCATGATTCCTGACGAACATACGAATAGCTCCCGATAAAATTTACGAAATTGTTCGGCATCCATCTTACGCGGGCAGAAGCTTTCCAGCCGGTAAATTGACTGTTTGAATATCTCGAATCAATTGAACTATTTGTAAACTCGAACGACCCGTTGATGCGACGACCGAAATAGGCATTGAAAATTCCATCGAGATAACCTTCTTCATCAGGCGCTTGATAAAACCTGATTCTCGTAAACGGCGTTATCCCGAGTTTATCTCTAGTTATAAAATTAATTGCAACCGGGTTATTCGAAGTGCCGTAAATAAATCCGCGTGCGAGCGGAAAATATTCAAGCGAATCGATATACTCACTTTGGAAATTAAAAAGGTTCAGAGAATTAATCATCCTGTTATTTATAAAAACTCCATCGGATAAATAGGACACATTCCCAGATCCCAAACCGTAAAACATCATCTCGGAAGGCTGACCGAACGAGCCCAGATCCTGCAGATGAGAAAAAGGCATGTTGGTTAGAATGTCTCCGAGAAACCGGTAATCCGTTTTATCAATTTCGTCTTTTGTAAATAAGAATGATTTTTGATTTGAAAGATCAAGCGGCATTTGGAAAATCGGAACCAAAGTATCTCGAATAACTTTTACAGCAAGTGAATCTACCGCGGAAAGTGAATCTACTGCAGCAAGTGAATCTGCGGTTAGTACAGAATCGGGAGTAAAAATTGAATCCGTGTTTGTTGTTGAATCGAGTAAAGAAAGCTCACCGGGGAATGTTGAGTCGGCTCGAGTTGTATCACTGAAGAAAAAGTAAGAACTTGCAATTGATTGAGAAAAGCTCAATACTACCATAGTAAAAATCAATTTACTCAAACAGGAAAAACTAAATAAGCCGTATTTCATAGTAATAATCGTTCTCTTGAAGAATTGCAAAATTACGATCTTTAAAAAGATACCGTCAATATTAGATATAATGAACAAATAAATTTTCAGAAGATCATTGAAAAATACAAAAACATATTTATTTTATAGTAGAAATTATTTATTTTTATTTAAGTTCATTAACTAACTGTTCCACAAACAAAAGGGATCTATTATGGCAGTAGCAAAACCAATGACTAAAGCACAGATAGTCGATCACATGGCTAAAAAATTGGATATAACCAAAAAATTAGCCACTGATTATTTGAACGAGTTCGTTCAATTGTCTTACAAAGAAGCTAAGAAAGGATTTACAATTCCTGGTCTTGGAAAGCTAGTCGTTTCAAAAAGAAAAAGAAGAAAAGGTAGAAACCCTGCCACTGGCGAGGAAATTGTAATCCCGGCTAAAAAAGTTCTAAAATTCAGGATTGCAAAACAAGCAAAAGATTCTGCTTTATAATTTCTTCTTTGCAGTTCAGTTTCAAATTTAAACCCGCTGTTATTTGGCGGGTTTTTTATTATTAATTTTTTCTTTTTTATCAAATGCCTTCGTGGAGGTTTTTAACTTTTCAAGAAGTTCGTCATAAAGCGGTTTATTGATATTGCTTAGAATTATTGTGAGCAGCTTGTTGAAATCTTTTAGATGCGGTTGAATACCAATCATGTTACCTTCTGAATCGGTTATGTATATTGGTCTTCCCGCATTCTTACTGAAAATTCCGCCTGTAATTTTTTTAATACTACTGTGCGATATTACAAGTTTCTTTTCTTTGTTTAGAAAATCGGTGCAAATAATTTTCGAATTATCAGCAGATATTTTGTGAGGGAAATATTTGTACATCTTGAAATAAAATCTATTGATTAAAATAATAAGCATAATATTTATTATAACGGAAATTATAAAGTACCCCGAATACCTTACGCCTGCTAAAGAATAAATAAGATGTATAAATAAAATGAGACTTACCGGTAAGTTTGCAAACCTGTAAACTAATTTTGCGAAGAGTGAGTATTTAAATTCTTTCATAAACATTGATTTTATTTCTCACCGTCAATTTAACTATTCCTTTCGTAAATTTGTTAAATATGTTAATTCGAGATGGGCGCAGAATCTCTTTACAAATAATTTGAAAGGACTAAAATGAAAGAGAAAATGAAATTATCCATAATAATAATTTCAGTTGTTCTATTTACGGGTCTATCCGCTCAAAGCGATGATAAATTTACACTCGATATCAATACCCGCAATTATGATCAGCAACATATTAAGTTGAACCTCTCATTCGATTTCGAACGCAGCACAATAATGGGAAGGGCAGAAATTAAATTTGCAGCGCTTACCGAAAAATTCAACACGCTAATACTGCATGCAAAAAATATGCACATCGAATCTGTTGTGCTGGCGGAAGAAGAACTTAAGTTTCAAACTGACGATGAATTGCTATTTATTAAAATGGATAAAGATTACGACAAAAATTCGGTGCTGACAGTCGCAATAGATTATAACACAAAGCCGGCAAAAGGGATGTATTTCTTTTCTCCTTCAGACAGCATACCGTTTATGCCTTATCAAATATGGACACAGGGGCAGGGTGAGGATAACCGCTATTGGTATCCAAGTTATGATAAACCTGACGACAGGTTTACATCGGAAATAATTGCAACTGTTCCCGGTCACCTGGGCGCATATGCAAACGGAAACTTAATTTCCGAATCGACAAACTTAGACGGGACGAAAACATTTCACTGGATGATGGATGATGACCATCCGGGATACCTCACTTCTTTTATTGCCGGCGACTTTCAAATTTATACCGACACGGTCCGCAACACCGCACTTGAATATTATATACCTCGTGATGTTTCGACGGACTATAATCTTGTTTTCGGAAGAACTCCGCTGATGTTTAACTTTTTCTCGGATTATATTCACCCTTATCCCTACAAGCGATTCGCACAAATACCCGTCCAGGATTATGTTTACGGCGGAATGGAAAACATAACACAGGTAACTCTGAATAGAAGAATTTTTAATTTGGAAAATGCCGGACTTAATTACACACCCGATGATCTTCTGGCACATGAATTTGCACATCAGTGGTTCGGTGATATGCTCACTTGTAATGAATGGAAAGATATTTGGTTGAATGAAGGATTTGCGACTTACTTTACAAACTTATACACAGAAGATGCCGAAGGTGAAAATAAATTCCGTTACGATATGCACAACGCTTACCGCGGATTGATAATTTATAATCCGCAGGAACATATTGCCACACTTAAATTAAACAAAGAAAATTTAGAACCGCTTGTTTTCCAACACCGTGATGCTTACCAAAAAGGGGCATCTGTTTTACACATGCTGCGTTATGAATTAGGGGATGATATTTTTAAAAAAGGAATTCAAAAATATGTAACTACTTATTTAAGCCGAAATGTGAGTACGGAAAAATTCAAATCGGTTATGGAAGAAGTAAGCGGAGTGGATCTAACTAAATTTTTCGATCAATGGGTTTATGGCGCAGGCTATCCAATCCTCAAGGTAAAATATAAATGGGATAATAAAAATAATCTGCTTATTGTTCATATTAATCAAGTGCAGCAAAGCTTTCCGGCAGTCGGATTATTTCACTTCCCACTCGAAATTGAATTTACAAACGAATCAGGTTTGCATTCATATAAAGTTAGAGTCGATAAAAAAGAAAATACTTTCTCATTCGAATGTGATAGCGAACCTCTGTTGGTCAGGATAGACAGAGACGGATGGATATTGAAGAAATTGATTTTTGAAAAAAGTCTACCCGAACTTGAGTATCAACTTTTCTACGACAATAGCGTAAACGGCAGAATGGAAGCGGCAGAAGAGATCATCAAATTCGGAACAGATGCTGTTCATGCTTTGAGGAATGCTGCACTTAGAGATAAATTTTTCGGTGTCAGACTAAAAGCTGTAGAATCACTTTCCAGGATTGAGTGTGAAGAATCCTACAACGCACTGATGTTATTAATTAATGACGGCGATTCGAGAATCCGGGAAAAAGCGATTACCGGGTTGGGAAACTTGCAGCCCTATTTGAATTTATTTCCTGAACTCAAATCAATATTCGAATGCGATAATAATGATTATGTACGCGGTGCAGCGATGCTGACAATAGGCAGACACAAATATGAGGGAGCTTATGATTACATGACAAGCGGACTAATTTATGAATCTCACAGAAATATAATTAGAAGAAACATCTTTGAAGGATTGACAGAATTAGGAGATGCCTCTGCATTGCCATTTGCGAAAGAGTACCTAAAATATCAGAATAGTTTCGGAGGGATGCATTTACTTGATATCGCTGCATTAAACTATGCCGGGTCGTTTGGTAAAAATCCCGAAGCAATAAATGTTATAGCATCAGCGCTAAACAATCCTTATTTCAGAACAAGAAACTATGCGGCAAATTTACTTGTTAAACTTGGTGCAAATGAAAAACTTCCTCTGCTAAGAGAAATTTATGAGAACGAACACCGTGAAATAGTGAAGCCGACTTTAAGAAAGGCAATCGAAAAACTTAACGCTGTTTACGAAGAATAGAGAGAGTACTAAATATGGGAAACCAATTTGATGTAATAATTATCGGGGCGGGACCAATTGGTCTAGCATGCGGAATTGAAGCAAAGAGAAAGAATTTGAAATATCTCATAATCGAAAAAGGATGCCTTGTGAATTCCATCTATAATTATCCCACAAACATGGTATTCTTTTCAACCTCGGAAAGGCTGGAAATTGGTGATGTTCCGTTCATTTCACACGGAATGAAACCAACGAGAACAGAAGCGCTTGAATATTATAGAAGAGCAAAGACTTCACAAAATTTGAAAATCAACTTATTCGAAAAAGTGAACGGCGTTATCGGTTCAAAAAATGAATTCGAAGTTAAAACCGAAAAGGGAAATTATTTTACTCGATTTGTAATTATTGCAACCGGGTTCTATGACTTTGAAAACAAGATGAACATTCCGGGAGAATATCTTCCCAAAGTATTTCACTATTACAAAGAGCCTCACCCCTATTCGGAACAGAGTATTGTTGTTGTCGGCGGCGGTAACTCAGCAGTTGATGTTGCGCTTGAAACATTCAGACGGGGCGCCGATGTAACCATGGTTATCAGAAAAAACAAAATAGAAGATAACGTAAAGTATTGGGTTCGACCGGATATTGAAAACAGAATTGATGAAGGATCAATTAAGGCATATTTCAATTCCGAATTAATAGAGATAAGAGAAAAGGAGGTTGATGTTGAAACTCCCGATGGAGTGTTAACCATTGAAAATGATTTTGTGTTCGCGATGACCGGTTATCATCCTGATTTCAATTTCCTCACTTCGATAGGAATTCAGCTCAGCCGGGATTCAAAAAAGGAGCCATCGTATAATCCTGAAACATTCGAAACAAATGTACCGGGAATTTATATTGCCGGTGTTGTATCCGGCGGAATGGATACGGGAAAATGGTTTATTGAAAATTCACGTTTCCATGCAGAGAATATTATTTCCGATATTGTTAATAAATCATCGCATTAAAATCATCTTCCTTGATTCGGTATAACCGGAAGTTGACAATTTATAGTAATAAACGCCGCTGCTCATATTCCCGGCATTCCATTTTACGGAATGTCTTCCCTCTTTCAAATTATCATTGATAAGAGTATTAATATGTTCTCCTAATGAATTGAAAATTTCCAGTTTAACGCTGTCACTTTTTTCGAGGGAGAAGACAATAGTAGTTTCTGAATTAAATGGATTCGGATAATTTTGATCAAGATGATATTTTAATTCTCCGTCATCATTTACAGAAACCGGGGTGCCTGCAAATTTGTATATCTTGCCGTTTGAAAAAGAAGCGAAATATAATTCTTCAAATTGATCGGTGCCGAATGTTGAGATTGAATACGAGGTTTCGAAAATTTTTTGATTTTCAATCCCATCCCGGTTATAATCGAGAGCCCAAATATTACCCGTAACAAAATCTCCGTAAACATATTTTCCGATCAATTCACTTACAGAATTTCCCCGGTAGACAAATCCGCCTGTTATTGAATAACCTCCGTCAGAATCATGATAATATTCATGAATGGGCATAACCAAACCTGTTGTATCGCAGCCTGATGAAGGATTATAACAATGCAGCCCTTCCATTAATCGCCACCCGTAATTTTTGCCGCTTTCAATTATGTTAATCTCTTCCCACTTATTCTGTCCCACATCCGCAGCCCACAGATCATCGGTACCGCTGTCAAAACTAAACCGCCAGGCATTTCTCAAACCGTAAGCAAAAATCTCCTCGCGATAACCCTCACTATTATTCGCAAAAGGATTATCAGACGGAATCGAATATTTCATTCCTTCGCTATTATTATCAACATCGATTCTAATCATCTTACCTAATAAGTAAGCCAAGTTTTGAGCATAATTCTGGGGATCACCGCCGGAACCGCCATCACCGAATGAAACGTATAGATAACCGTCGGGACCGAAAATTAATTGTCCGCCGTTATGGTTACTGTAAGGTTGATAAACTTCCAGCAGCACTGTCTCACTCGTCGGATCCGCTGAATTTGGATCGGATGAACTTACGGAATACCTGGAGATTACCGTTCGCTTTGGATCATCAGTTGTGTAATCAATATAGAAATAGCCGTTCTCTTCATAATCCGGATGGAAAGCTAATCCGAGCAGACCTTGTTCACCCCCGTATAAAACTTGATCTTGAATATCTAAAAATACAACCGCTTCTTCAGTGTCGGCATCATTGTTAAAAACCAATATTCTTCCTTCTTGTTCAACAATAAAAATCCGGTTGGAATTATCCCCGGCATGCTGAATATCAACTGGATTTTCGAATGATAAGTTGGGAAATGCAGAAACAATTTTTAATTGTGAAAATGTAAATCCGGTGAGTAGAAGAAATGAAACAAAAAAATGCAATGATTTTTTCCTTAGCATAGCTTCCCCTTTTTTATGTAGAATAACATTTCCGACTCATAAAAAATTCAATTGCCGGAGATTTTTCTTCTTAATTCGGAAATAATAATTGCGGAGGCGCCTGCAACATTGAGAGACTCTGCACTGCCGGTTTTGGGAATTGTTATTCTGTTTTCAGCTAAACTTTGAATCTGTAACGAAGGTCCCGACGCTTCATTTGCAAAGACTATTACACATTTACTTGGGAATGAATAATCATATAAATTTTCTCCATTCAGATCGGCGAGAATAATTTTGAATCCTCCACTTTTAATTTTCTTCAAAGCCTCACTGAAATCCGGCAATTGAAATATATCCAGATGAAAGATCGATCCAACGGTAGAACGCAGAACCTTAGGATTGTATACATCCGCACTGTTAGAACTTACCAATAATGTTTTTATTCCGAACCAATCACAATTTCGTATAATCGTTCCAAGGTTTCCCGGATCTGAGATATCTTCCAAAGCGATAATTAATTCTGTGGTTTTGTTAATATCAAACTCTTTCTCTGATTTATGAAAAACGGCAGCGATACCTTGCGGATTTTTTGTGTCTGTAATTTTTTCCAGATCCTTTCGAGAAATTATCTCAAAACGAATCCCGGTTACTTGCATTCTTCCAAAATGCTCTTCGTTTTCTGAAAAATATTTATCGGTAGAAAATACTAATTCGCAATGAAATTCAGAAGCAAGACCTTCCTCCACAAAACGTTTACCTTCGACTAAGAAAAGTCCGTATTCATCTCTAAATTTCTTTTGTTTTAGCGATGAATATTTTTTTATTTCATTTCGTGTTATCATAGCAGAGGTTTGTAATCATGTGATAAATTTTGTGATTCATCATCTGCAAGAGTTTTTAGATATTCCCATGAATAAATACCTGTATCATGCCCATCCCGCCATGTTATTTTTACCGCGTAACCGCCGATGGTTTTATTGTCGGCGATTTTATACATCTCGGGTGTTTCCGAAGATTTTCTAACCGGTCTTATAGTTTTCAGCAGAATTGTTTCACCTTTACAATTTGCACATGGACATTCCTTCCGCAAATATTTTAATCCAACCGAGGTATTATCACCGCTGCTCCAAGTGATATTTAATCTACCGTCATTAATCTTTATTTGTTTTGGAATCATATCCAAGCCTTTCAATTAACATCAAAAAAAATACGATATAAAAATAAGAAAATAAAAACTCTTCTTGCGTAGGATGGAAAATTAGTTTATTTTTGGTGTTCTTAAATGCTGGCGTAGCTCAGTTGGTAGAGCAGCTGATTTGTAATCAGCCGGTCGGCGGTTCAAGTCCGTCCGCCAGCTCAAAAAACCCCGATTATAAGCCATTTTCGGGGTTTTTAATTTTAAAGAATCATTTAACTATTAAGCAATTTACCCCATTTTACCCCTATTTTACCCCCTTACTATTGCAAAAACTATTGCAAAATTATTTGCTAATTTGTTGTAATCAAACTATTTGTAGATATTTTGCTATTGCCGGCAATGAATTTGAGCTAATAGATGGTATTTGTCATGTAAAAAAGATAAACGAAAGCGTCGGTAAATTGGAAGAAAGGAGGATGCTCAAGAGGAACTTGTCTGTAATGGTTTGCTAGGCATAACTCATAAAGTTACTAACACTTCAAACAACTAATCTGAGCAAAACGATAATCCAGACACACCTTTTACTCAGCCGACCGTCACTCCGCTGCAGTTGGCTTTAACTCGGATAGGATAAGAAATAAAAGAGACTACACACTTGAGGTGGGCTGCATGTTAGATAGTCAGATCACATCAATGAGTTAAATATAGTTTTGTACAGTCTTCATAATTTCGAATATGATAAGAGAGAAGAAATTCCTTTCAACAATTAGATGAGTTTACCTGGAGGAACTGTTTCCTACAATATTTGGGCATTTGTTTTTATATCGACGAGTCATATATATGATAATTTGTTTTTTATTATGTTCTCATGTAGAAGCTCACTTCACAATTGTTCGAAACGACAGAATTCCTTCGAATTAATTCTGATGCAGGCAGCTGTTTACTTGGTGATATATTGGACCCATTCATTTTCATGCGAGCATACAGGGTGATCTTTAACAAGTTACAGAACAAATCAGTATTACTTTCCGCAAAGCTAATTACAATTTTGAATGGATAACGAGAAAGATCCTAGGGTATTAAAGACAACTATTTTAATAGATTTAACCCAGATTTTCTATTGGAAAATCTGCCCTTCAGGCCGACAATTTGTAAGTTGTGAAATATCGAATACTTAGTCATATAGAAATTTTGATATTCGTTATTTAGATGAATTTTGGGGGTTAATATAAATCACTCAATTCTTCAACTTGTTCCTGATCTTCAAATTTGACAATTAAGTACATACCCTTTTTACCAACAGCGTTAAATAATGGCTTTACTTCATCAAGCTTAATATCAACAGCTTGCACAGATTTATCAGCATTCAAATAATGTTCCGACAATTGACCTGGAGCAGAAGGTTTTGATATGTTGTCTTTCGGAAAAGAAGCGGGCAGTGCATACCACCCGCCTATTACTAATCCGTCCTTCTTCCACCATTTTGAAAAATAGTCTTTCGACTCAATCCAATTCTCTTTCCAGCTAGCTGCATAAGGAATCATCCACGAAAATCGTATTCTTGCTGTGGTTTATTTTCCAGTACTTCTTCTATTTTATCCATTACTTCATCAGAAAGTTTATCTACAACTTCTAAAGCTTTCATATTTTGTATCACTTGTTCCGGTTTAGATGCCCCGGTTATGACAGTACTCACATTGGGGTTTTTCAAGCACCACGCTAGTGACATTTCCGGGAGCGTGATTGATAAATCATCAGCAATACCTTTAAGATTTCTTACCTTGTTAATTTTTGCCTTTCCTTCCTCGCTTGTAAAAAGATTTTTCAACCACTCATATCCTTTTAAGTTGATTCTAGTCTCATCCGGAACACCGTCATTATATTTACCGGTTAGTAATCCGCTTGCCAACGGACTCCATATTGTTGTTCCCAAACCAACCGTATCATAAAGTCTGATATACTCCTTTTCAATCTTATCTCTGCGAAACATATTATATTCCGGCTGTTCCATTAACGGAGGAATCAAATTCTCACGCCTTGCCACCTGATATGCTTCCATTATTCTATCCGCAGGCCACTCACTTGTTCCCCAATAAAGAGCTTTACCTTGATTTATTACATGATCCATTGCACGAACCGTTTCTTCAACCGGTGTGTGGAAATCCGGACGGTGACAAAATATTAAATCAACGTAATCTGTCTGAAGTCTTTTTAATGCTGCGTTGGTTCCTTCAAAAATGTGTTTGCGGGATAATCCTGTATCATTTGGTCCGGACCCGCCCCAAAATAATTTTGTAGACAATACCAAGTCGCTTCTTTTCCAACCTAATTTCTTAATTATATTCCCCATCATAACTTCAGCCTGCCCTGCGGCATAAGCCTCAGCGTTATCAAAGAAATTAACTCCCGCATCATAAGCTTCTTTCATACATCCATACGCAATATCCTCGCCCACTTGATCGTGGAAAGTTACCCATGCGCCAAACGATAATGCCGATACCTTTAATCCTGATTTACCTAAATATCTATATTCCATAGATTCCCCTTATATTTATTATGTTGGTATTAAATTTTTCCTTTTTATTTTTCTAAACTCACCTGGTGAGATGTCATATCTCTTCTTAAATAAATGATAAAAATGACTGAGGTTTTCAAATCCCGATTCCAGTGCAATGTAGGGTATGCTTTCATCGGTCGTTAATAAAAGGTTCACGCTGTAATTCAATCGAATATCATTTATAAAGACAGTTGGAGTCATATCATAATGTTTTTTGAATTCTCTGCAAATATGTTCTTTGGATCTGTCGGAGATATCCACCATCATTTTGAAACCTTTTGTAAAGTTTTCTTTTTTCTGCATTTCTGTCCGAAGCAGTTCTAACCATTTGGGTTTACTTGAACCTTCTTTCCAAAAAGTTTTCGAAAAGTACTGAATCATTATTTCGATCAGCAATATTCTAAGGTTAGTTCTAATATCATCGGTTTGTGAATGCGGAATCAAGTGGAGTCTTTCAATTTTCTTTTTTACAAGTTCCCTCTCTGTACTGGAAAGTATGATTGAAGGCGGAAATTTGGAATTTAGAAGTCTGTATCTATTGAAACCATCTCCCAAATAATCGAAGAGTTGATCGATAGTAGATTTAGTGAAAGCCAAATTTATAAGTTCACAATTATCGGATTCATTCTTAGTATATTGATGAATATCATGAGGTCGTATAAATACTAATGTCCCCTCTTCAATTACTTCATTCACATCGTTGATTATATGCTTCACACTTCCCTTCGTTATTAAAAATATTTCGTAAAAATCGTGTGTGTGCCTGACGGTTATATCTTGAAGCGATTTATGAAACGCATAATGAATTTCTGTGCGGGAGTCTAATATATCTTCTGTATAAATTTTTAGAGCTGTCAAATTATCCTTCCTAGATCAATATAATACAATGTTTCTATCATCAGAGAACAAGAATTTTGATTTGAATTAAGGTATATATTACATAAATAAATATAATAATATTCATCAAAATATCAATATACAAGAAAATGAACGAGCAGATGAAAAACCCATTAGATTACACAGGAAAATTTTCTACTGAATTAAAATTTACAGCTACTTACAAAAAGTATAAAAATGCCCCGACTGCATTTCGTGAGGCGATGTGTTTAAATGCCGAATATCCTGATTATTTCTCACCGGTAAAAGATGGTGATTTATTTGCCGGAAGGATTGAACATGGGTTGGTGGGATTCAGCCCGGATGAATGGGGATCTACTGCATTTGGTTATTACTGTTTGTTTGATAAACTATCCGATGAAATAGATAATCTGGATGATACAGACGAATTAAAAACCGATCTTATTGAGATGCTGGAATTTTGGAAAACTGAAAGTACCTCATCAAAATTAAGAGCAGCTTATAATGATGAAATGAAAGCACACCTTCCTTCAGATGATTGGATGCATGATTCCGGAATTGCATTTCCATTATACAGATTGACAGGCGCAAATATTGATTTTAATAAATTGTTAAAAATCGGAATTCCGGGTTTAAGAATAGAGCTGGAGCGAAATAAAATAATTGCGAAGCAGGATAATAGAGATTTCGAGTTTTACGATGCAGCCCAAATTGCCTTGGATGTTTTTTCTAATGTATGCGATTATTACATCCAAGAAATAAATGAGCAGATCGGAAATGTATCCGACTCAAATCGAAAAAATGAATTGGAACGTATCATCAACTCACTCCGGATAATCAAAGAATCTAAACCGCGAACATACCACGAGGCAATTCAACTAATGTGGATTTATTCCCTTATTTCTGATACAAGAAATCTTGGCAGAATGGATATTTATTTGGGAGATTTTTTGGCTAGAGATATTGATGCGGGAATAATCGGCGAAGACGAAGCGCTTCTTTATCTTGAGTCACTCTGGAAGCTTATTGCCGATAGAAACACCCGCGTTCACGGTCGAATTATTATCGGAGGCAAGGGCAGACCGAATATAAAAAATGCGGACAAGTTTGCGTTGCTTGCGATGGAAGCGACACGACGAGTAAAGGAAGTTGAACCGCAGTTATCTCTAAGACTGTATAAAGGAATTAGTAACATTCTATACGATAAAGCGCTCGACGTTATTGCAGAAGGGGCTACCTACCCGATACTATATAATGATGATGTGAATATTCAATCCGTTTCAAAATCATTTAATTTTGATGCTGTTGAATCTGAGAATTATGTTCCTTACGGATGCGGTGAATATATTCTCGAACATCAAAGTTTCGGTACGCCGAGTGGAGTTATAAATCTGCTCAAGGCACTTGAAATAACTCTTCACAATGGATTCGACCCCGTATCAAAAAGTAAAATGGGACTGCCGCTGGGTGAGTTTAAAGATTTTAAAACTTTCGAGGCTCTTTGGGATGCTTATAAATCCCAGGTTGAATTTTACGTTAGGATGATGGCAGATCACGAAAAACTTGAATATGAAATTGCCGGTAAGGAAGCGCCTTTTTTATTTATGAGTATGCTTTATGATAACTGCATTGAGAGAGGTAAAGGAATGTTTGAAGGCGGTGTAAAATACCTCGGAGGAACTCTGGAAACTTACGGGAATACAAATACTGCCGATTCACTTTACGCAATTAAAAAGATGGTTTATGATGATCAAAAAGTTACCGCAGAAAAATTACTGGATGCATTAGATTCTAATTTTGCTAATGATGAAAAATTGCGTCATGATCTGAAATCACTTCCAAAATACGGCAATGATGATGACTCAGCAGACGAAATGTTGATGAAGGTTCACAACCATGTGGGTAATTACACAAGAGATCAAGCTGAACGTGTTGGTTTGGATTCGTATCTTGTAGTGATAATAAATAACAGCGCAAACACATTAATGGGCAATTCGACCTCTGCCTCTGCCGACGGCAGGTTGGCATTCACACACATGAATAACGGCAATGCTCCATCTGGCGGTAATGACGTTAACGGTCCGACTGCTATGCTGAATTCAATTGCGAAACCGGATACTTCAATTCATGCAGGCTCTGTGCAGAATATGAAATTCAGTAAAAGAATGTTCACAGAACATAGGGATAAACTAAAAGCGCTGCTGAATACTTATTTTGAAAAAGGCGGTGCTCAGGCAATGTTGACAGTTGTTGATAGAGGCGATCTCGAAAATGCAATGAAACATCCGGAACAGTACCGGGATTTAATTGTTAGAGTAGGCGGATTCAGCGCCCGCTTTGTTGAACTCGAACCGGAAGTTCAAAGAGACATTTTGAATAGAACTTTATACTGATTTAACTATGCCGAGTAAAACAGGAATTGTTTTTGATATCCAAAGATTTTCTCTTCACGACGGACCGGGTATAAGAACCACGGTCTTTCTTAAAGGTTGTCCGCTCGATTGTAAATGGTGCCACAATCCTGAGGCGAAATCTTACATTCCGCAGTTATCATTTGATGCTGAAAAATGTAAAAACTGTTTCGAATGTGTAAACGCATGTCCGAATAATGTTCATCAAATTGTTGAAAGTAATCATGTCGTTATGTTTGATGAATGTAAACTTGCCGGCGAATGTATAGCAGTATGCCCTACTTCAGCGTTAGAAATTATCGGAATTAATAACACCGCAGATGAAATAATTGAAATTGTTTTAAAGGATCTGGATTACTACAAAAACAGTAACGGCGGAGTTACCATCAGCGGCGGCGAACCGATGGCACAATTTAATTTAACCAAAGAATTACTCGTCAGGTTAAAAGAATTAAAAATTCATACTGCGATAGAAACTTGCGGTTATTCACCGACAAAAAAATATGCAGAGATTTTGCATCTAGTCGATCTATTCCTTTTTGATTTTAAGGAAACAGATGAAGAAAGACATAAACTATATACCGGGGTAGACAATAAATTGATAAGAGAAAATCTTGAATTCCTTCTGGATAATAACGCCGAAGTGATTTTAAGATGCCCTTTGATTCCGGGTGTAAATGATAACGAAAATCATTTTAAGGGAATTGCGGAATTAAACAAGAAGCATCCTAACTTAAAACGAATTGAAATTATGGCTTATCACAATGCCGGGTTCGCCAAATCTAAGAAGATAGGATTAGCTCCTTTCGATAGTGAAATTCCAACGGCTGATGAAAATCAAAAACAAAAATGGCTGAACTCATTCAAAGCGCTCGGTGTTGAAAATGTATCTATAGGTTAGTAAAATTTTATAATCCTTTTTTGCTCTGCCGATCTTAACGCCCCAAGTACTACTTTCAAATCCTTATAAGCTTCTTCAACCGAACTTACTATCGTTTCACCGTTTCGTATTGCATTATAAAAATTCAATAGTTCCGCGTAATATCCGTGATCGTCATTCCACTCTTCTACTTTATCCTTTTTACCGTCACGTTTTACTATAAGCTTATTCATCAATATTTCAATCGTACCCTTCTCGCCAAAAATCAGTAATTGATCATTCCAATTTCCATTAACCGAAAAATAAAGATTGTACAATCCGGAGATATTATTATTCATATCAAACTGAACACTCATAGTATCATGTGATCCAATTTTTTTATTGATACTTTTTGTAAAAGCAAAGCAGCTATTTATATCTCCCAACAAATAGCGGATCGCCGCAATATTATGAACACCGGCGTCAGTCAAAAAACCACCCGGGTATTTATGATTCTTACGCCACTTAGTTTTTGCATATTCATTATCGGCAGTAATGAAATAAAACACATTCCATATAACAGAATACGGTGAACCGATTAAACCGTTTTCAATATGCTTTTTTGCTTTTTCAAAAACTTTTCTGTATCTAAAATTTTCTGCAACCATCACAATTGAGTCTTTATATTTCTCCTTTAAATCGAGCATCAAATTTGCTTCTTTCATATTGGCAGCCAGTGGTTTTTCAACAATAACATGTTTGCCTGCTTTTAAAGCGTCTCTTGTTACCTTATAGTTAAGATCAAGCGGAAGAATAATATCGACGGCATCTATTGAAGGATCGGCGAGAATATCCTTGTAATCCAGCGTGTATGGAACTTCGCCTGCGATATGTGAAAATTCTTTTGCTTTCTTTTCAGTATGATTACATACAGCTTTTATATTAAACTTACTTTTCAACTTTTGTAAAGCCGGCAGGTGTAAATTTCTTGCAGCAATCCCCGTTCCGATAATTCCAAGATTAATCTTCTTCATTTAATTTCCGTTTTCTTTGGAATAAAAAATCAATTCACCGCCGCCTGTTAATTCCTCATGATTAATTGAATTTACCGTGATAATTTTCCCGTTCAATTCTACTTTAAAATCGTCATGAGTATTAACAATTGATTTTATGATTAAACTTTCCCCCGAATAATATTTTGCGTCAAGTTTAATTTCAACCTTATTAAATAATGTATTTCCGAGCTGATAATTCACCGAGCCTGGGCAATCGGGATAAAATCCAAGGGAGGAGAAAATATACCATGCAGACATTGCTCCACAGTCATCGTTTCCCGGTAATCCTTCAGGACCTAATCCAAAGTCTTTCTCCAACACATCTTTAACATAATAGCGGGTTAGTGAATCTTGACCTTCCACATAATTAAAAAGATACGGGTAGGCAAAGTCAGGTTCGTTCGAAACAGTAAAATGCCCATCGCCAAAACACTTTTTCAATCTTTGTACAAACTCGGCTTCATCCTTAAATAAAGAAATTAAACCGGGAATATCATGAGGAACAAACCATGTATAATGCCATGCATTACCTTCAACATATCCCGGACCGCCCGACCACTGCCAATCACCCGAACCCTCCAGAGTAAGCGAATCGAAAGGTTCGATCCAATCACCATTCTTTAATTTCGGTCTGATAAATCTCGTTTCTTTATCGAACAAGTTTTTGTAATACATGGAACGCTGAAGATATTCATTATAATATTTCTCTTCACCTAATGATTTTGCCAATACAGAAATATTCCAATCTGCCAGGCAATATTCCAAGGTTGTTGAAACAGGTCCCCAAACCCACCAGTCTTCGCTCCAATCTTGCTCAAACGGAATGTATTCATACTCAAGCATTTGGTGATAACCTGCTCGAACAGGCGCGGCTTTTTGACCTTCATTTAATTGCGTGGTTTTCAGCATCGCCTCAAAAGCTGTTTCAATATCGAAATCACGAATCCCCTTTATATAACTATCGACAATTACCGGAACCGCCGGATCGCCCACCATCATAAAGGTCTCATTCCCAGTCAATTCCCATTTGGGGAGATAACCATTTTCTTTATACATATCAATCATTGTTCGAATCATTTCATTTTGAATGTCGGGATAGACCAAGGTGAAAAACGGATGTGTTGTTCTGTAAGTATCCCAAAGTGAGTAAACGGAATACCGGCTGCGGTTTGAATAATTCCCGGTCCCCCTTCTTCCCATCAATGGATAATCTCCGTTTATATCATTAATAATATTAGGATGTATCAATGTGTGATAGAGAGAAGTGTAAAATTTTACAAGGTTCTCTTTGTTTTTATCATCGATTATTATTCTGGATAAATATTCTTCCCATGTTTCTTCTGCGGATGCCTTGATACTTTCAAAATCCCAATTAGGAATTTCACGATAAAGATTTTCTTTTGCATTTTCAATACTCGTGTATGAAATACCAATCTTTAACTGTAACGGTACGCCGCTTTCCATATTCAATGTAACGGCTGCTGTAATATTTGTATCAACAGTCGCTTTGCTGCTTGAATCAAGTCTATGATTATCAAACCAAATCTCTTTCAGAGTTGGAGATTTACTCAACTCTGCATAGAAATAAAGGGTTTGCCTGTTTATCTCTCCGCAGAATCCTCCGCTTATATTTGATCCGGAAATTGAGTTGTCTTCATTTAAATAAATGCTGCCGCCTCCTTCAATGGCTAATGATCTTCCGGCATCAATTAATAAAATAATTTCAGTCGTTTCATCTGAAGTAATATTATAAATCCCGGATCTGGCTGTAACCGTTGATTCAATTGTTAATCCGAGATTATCTAATTTCAAGCTGTAATAACCCGGGGAAGCTGTCTCATTAGAAAAAGTGGTCTTATATTCCTCGGGATTAGTTGATACCTTATCTTTCATGAATGTAACTATAATACTTCCCAAATCTGCGCAGCCTGTTCCATTCAAATGATTGTGACCAAATCCATAAAAATGTTTTCCTTCTTTCTTATATCCCGATGCGGCGCCGGGCATATTATGCGGACTAATAGAAATCATACCGAAAGGAACAACTGCCCCGGGAAAAGTATTGCCCCAACCGCCTGTTCCGATGAAAGGATCAACGTAATCGATAAGCCTTTTTTGATCTTGTGCAATGCCGCTGCTTAAACCTAAAAACAGAAGGAAGATGCCGGATAAATAAAACATGCATTTCATAGTCCATTCCAATTGAATTATAATTCGATTTTACATATCAGCCGGATGAAAACCTTTTTGACTGGTATCAATTCTATACAAACTGCTTCCTGCTGTTATATATAATATTCTTTTCGAGTTACCCCTGCCGAACTCAACATTACTCGGTACTTCGGGCAGATGAATTAATTCCAACACTTCTCCACCGGGATTAAAAACCCAAACCGCCGGATCATTCTCATTTCTAACAGCCGCATAAATATTTCCGTTGGTATCAATGGTCAATCCATCGGGACCAACTTCTTCCCAAAACTCAAAGAATTTTTTACTGAATCTCAATGAATCATCAACCATATCAAATTCTAATATGAACGTCCCGGTATAAACTCCACCGTTTTCATGAAATCCACCTATTGATTCATCAAAACATCCTACGTATAATTTTTGCTGATCGGGAGAAATAGCAATACCATTCGGCATACTGATATTATCAATCAAACATGTCACATTTCCGGTTGTATCAATTCTGTAAACTCCATTTACCGGCTGTTCAATTTCTTCATCACCGGTATAACGGGGATCTGTAAAATATATATTCCCATTTATATCCATAGCTAAATCATTAGGTGAGTTAAAAGCTTTTCCATTATAATTATCAGCTATAATCTCAATAGTTTCAGAGTTAGTATTGAACTTTATAATTCGTCTTCCGCCGGTATCAGCCCCTTCACATATTAATAAATTATCGTCAAGATCAAATAGCAATCCATTTGACATTCGGCTCGGCGACATGAACAATTCAACTGAATTATTAATGATGTTATACTTGTAAATATGTCCTTGTTCACCCGATCCACTGTAAGTAAAAGTCAAATCACTGAAATAAATATTACCATGCAGATCAGAAGCCGGACCCTCGGTAAATTGAGCATCACTGAATATTTTTTCGGCAATTGCATACTTTGGGATAACCGTCGACTTCCCGTCGATTAAATCCCTTATGCATTCACATTGTGCAGACAAAATGAAATTGCCAAAAACTAGATAAAAGAATATCCGTGTAATTATTTTCATCATATATGTTAAAATTTTACAACAGCTTTTATGACTTCATCCTCATAATTATCTACTAAATCATATGCCGATTGTGTTTTCGTATATTCAAATTGATGGGTTAAAATCAAATTCGATTTGCTCTTAAATTGTCTCATAACTTCAATGGCTTTTTCCATCGAATTGTTTTGCCGTCTGACATTAATAACTGTTATTTCTTTTCTTCTGAGTTTGCTAATATCAAATCTAATATGAGTCTCGGAAGGGATTCCGACGAGTATCAATTTCCCTCCGGGCTTCAAGAATTCAACTGCCGAATCGATAGCTGCTTGATCGCCTGAACACTCGAACACAACATCATAACCTAATTTATTATTGTCTGCAAATTTTCCCATTTGGATGTGATTATTAAAATGAGCTGTACTTCTTACTCCAATTTTTTTCGATAGTTGGAGCCGGTATTCGAGCTTTTCTATCATATCAACATTTTCAATTCCATGATAAGATAAAGTCATAACGACACTTAAACCAATCGGTCCGGCACCGAATATTAAAACGTCATCATTTCGACTTACATTAGAAAGTTTAACAGAATATACACCAATCGAAAGTGGTTCTATGAAAACCGTTTCCGGAATTGTAAAATTTGCCGGCACGGGAAAAAGATTTTCAATCGGAATTATGGCAAACTCACACATCAAACCGTTTAACTGATCTGGGGCTCCCATGAAAAGTAAATTTCTACATGTATGTTTACGGTTAGCTCTGCACTGATCACATTTCCCACATGATACTGCCGGATCAATAGCAACCAAATCGCCTTCTTTAATATTCGCTTTGCCGGAAATACTTGCTACATAGCCTGCAGCTTCGTGCCCGATAACAAAAGGGAATTTCACTTTTTGATCGCCAATTCCACCTTCTTTAAAGTAATGCATATCCGAACCGCAAATACCAACAGAACTGATCTTTATTAATGCGTTATTATCACCGGCTAATTTCGGAGCTTCTTCGTCAGATACTTGAAACTTACCTTTACCGATCAGTTTAATTGTTTTCATGATATTGATAATTTTTATTTCAAAATTTCATTTACTCTTTCTGCAGCTTTATTTAAGGCTTCTCTCGGATCTACATCACCCAGCAAAGAATTTTCGACCGCACCGGCAACTGCTTGATTAATTTCAACTCTATGATAATCAATATTTTGGCGTGCGTAACCAATCTTAAACTGTTCAACGAACATGGCGAGATACGGATCTGTAAGTAAATAATTTTTGTAACTCTCAAGTTCCAGGGTAGATTTTCTAACCGGCATATAACCTGATTCAATTGAGAATTGGGCTTGAGTTTCCGGACTCGTAAACCATTTAACGAATCTCCACGATTCTTCCGGGTTCTCTGAGTTCTTAAATATTGTAAAGTGCTCACCGGCGAGATACGTTGCGCTTTTTTCAGGACCTGCCGGGAGGGGTGCAATTCCCCAATCAAATTTTGTTATCCGGCGAAAACCCGGAAGATCCCACGGACCGTCCATTATCATTGCGCATGCACCGGATATAAATGCCATATCATGAGTGATCGAAAATGAGTTGAATTTCAACTCATCGTAAATTTCTTTCCAAATATTTAACGCTGCGACACCGGCATCGGAATTAAAAACCGCTTCAGTTTGATTATCGTTCAGAAGCTGTCCCCCGGCTTGCCATAGAAACGGTTCCCACTGTAGGAGCATCCAGATACTTAATGGTCCGGAAGCAGGAAACACCGGGACATAAAAACCGTACTGATCGCGTTTGCCGTCATTATCACGATCCAATGTTAGTTTGAAACTGTATTCTTTTAATTCTTCCCAGGTTTCCGGCGGTTTGTTCGGATCAATTCCGGATTCTCTGAATTTATCCTTATTATAAAGTAATGCCAATGTAGTGGCTTCCATCGGCAAAGCATATAAAGTATCGCGCCATTTTGCATTTTGAATAAGCTGTGGGAAGAAATCGTCCAATTCTTCTTTAGTAAATCCATTAATTCCATTTATGAAATGATCCATTTTATATATTGCACCGGATGAGACAAGTTTATCCAAAAAATCCGAATGCACCCAGGCAAGATCCGGTGTCGTTCCACTTTGGATGGCAGTGATCAATTTATGAATCAGAGGATCGCCGGAAGGAACATATTGAGCATTTATTTTTATACCTGGATTTTCACTTTCATATCTATCAATAAGTTTATCGAGTGCGGGAATTGTATTTGACACAAAACTGTGCCAGAAGGTAACTACTATTTTGTCTTCCTTTGTAGTATCCGAACATGATAAAATTACAAACGACAATAAAATGAACAGACTAATGCTTTTATGAATTTGTGTTTTCAAAATAGTACCGTATTTAATAAAAGACAGATAGATATTCCTTGAAAAAATTATGTTTTTTAACACCCACTGCTACTTCATGCTTACCGGAATTTTTATCCGGCTGCCATATTGTCATTCCTCTTTTATCCGGATCTTCAATCTCAATTTTCACATTACCTTTTTCATAAGTGCAGATTGAATCATTAAAAATCACGGCGGCAGAAAGCGGGTCGTGAAAAGTTATCACGTCCCACTCCTCAAACCATATATCCGAAAAATCCAAAACCGGCTTTAATAAATCGTGATTACAAATTTTCTTAAACTCTTCGGAATTCATTGTTACCTTTGATGTGATATCAATACCAATGGACCGGTGATTATTACAATCGGCTCTGTACACAATATCGGCTGCATGATAATCACCCACTGCATTCCATTCAATATTACTGTATGCGGGAGCTGTTAAATCAAACTTGCCCGCCATACTGACAATTCCTTTTAAGAGAGATGGGATTTCCGGATCAATTGAAAAAAGCAGTCCAATATTTGTTAACGGTCCGATTGTAAGCAGAATTATCTCACCCGGGTTCGACCTAATGGTGGCGCGCAAAAATTCAATCGATTCATTCTGTGGGAAATTCTTATCATGATCCCAATTTTTAAGAGCCCTCGCCTGCTGAGCTGCCTTCTGTAATTGATTGATCACAATCGGTTTTTCAATCCCGGGATAAATGGGGATTTTCTTACCGGCAATTTTACAAAGCACACTTGCCAGCATTGCTCTATTTACAGATTCCCCTGTTACCGTGGTGATGCCAAGCAGCTCACAGTCCGGTTTAGCGAGTAAATATGCAAGAGCTATTGCGTCATCAACATCGGTACCGATATCCGTATCAAGTAAAATTTTTTGTTTCAAAAATTATCTCCGCCAATATTGATATTTACTTTCGCTGTAATAAGTCTGCGCATCAAATTCATGCTAACACAAGAGAATCGTAAAACAAAAATCATCATACTCTACTTCCATTCTCGAGAAACTTTTCATCCAAACCCTTAAGTGAACCGTCCGGTTCATAAATTATTTCAGGTGAATATTGAATCGCCCAGGCTCTTCTGAATTTATCGGTCTTGTTTGCACCCGACCTGTGGAATGTTGTACTTGAAAAGACCACAATTGAACCGGCTTTTGCCACTGCCGCAATTCCCGGATCATCTCCGAAATATCCTACTCGATCACTCGATCCATCAATTATTTTATGTTCAACTTTTTCCTTTGTGCCTGCTTTTGAATAAGGGAGTAAATAAACTGTCCCGTTTTCTTCATTAACATCGTCTAAAGGAATCCAGCAGTTTACGTATGGCTTATGCTTTCCGTCTACATAACCGGAATCCTGATGCCATGTAAATTCTGCACCTTTCTGATCAGTGCCCTTTACAACAAACTGTTCCCAAAAGAGGTAAGCATTTTCCCCGATAGTTGACTTACAGATTGATTCCATCAAATCACTGAAAATAAATTGCCCAAGCTGCTTTCTTTCTTTGTAAGAGAGGAACACAAAATATCGACTGTTTCTTCGACTTAGATTTAACTCATCAACACCATGCTCATCCATTTCTTTGTTCTGCTGCTCAATGAGATAATTGCATTCGGATCGCAGCGTGGCTAATATTTCATCCGGGATTACTTTATCAAGAATAAAGAACCCGTCATTTTCATATTGAGAAACATGCTCTTTTGTGATCTCAATTTTTGGTAAGTTATTCATACTTTCTCCTTTGTTTATTGATAAACAAAGATAAAACATCCTATATGATTGTTTCTTCTGTTATACTATCATATAAATGTATTTTATTGATATTTACCTTCAATTCAAGCTCCATGGTTTCTTTAACGTCTTCTATCGCCGGGATACGGGCGGTTACCTGTACGTCGTCAACTTTGAAGTAAATAAATATCTCATTGCCCATTGGTTCAACCACTTCCAATGTTACTTTTATTTTATTCCTAAATTTATCATCCGAATTGTTGAATATTGATATATCTTCCGGTCGAACTCCGAGAATTATTTCCTTGTCAACGTATTTGTCCCCCATTTCCTTAAATTTATCCGGGAGTGAAATCACGAAGGTTTCATCTTCATTCCGAAAAATGAAACCATCTTCTTTTATTACTTTACCGGAAATAAAATTCATTGCAGGACTTCCGATAAATCCCGCGACGAATTTATTTGAAGGATTATTATATAAATGCAGCGGTGTGTCAATTTGTTGTATATCGCCATCTTTCATAATTACAATTCTATCACCCATCGTCATAGCTTCGGTTTGATCATGAGTAACATATATCATCGTTACACCAAGCTTCCGATGCAATTTGGATATCTCCGTACGCATCTGCACTCTCAATTTAGCATCAAGATTACTTAACGGTTCATCAAATAGAAATACGGTGGGTTGACGAACAATTGCTCTGCCTACGGCAACTCTCTGCCTCTGCCCTCCGGAAAGTGATTTTGGTTTTTTATCCAAATAATCTTCTATATCCAAAATACTCGCCGCATACTTCACTCTTTCTTCGATTTCAGCTTTTTTGAATTTTCTCAATTTTAATCCGAATGCCATATTATCATAAACACTCATGTGCGGATAGAGCGCATAATTTTGAAAAACCATTGCAATATCTCTTTCCTTGGGGGGAACATCATTTACAATTTTTCCATCAATGGATAGTTCACCTTCCGTTATATCTTCCAGTCCCGCAATCATTCGTAAAGTAGTAGATTTACCGCATCCCGATGGACCCACGAGCACAACAAATTCTTTATCCTTTATTTCTATGTTTGCATTTTTAACTGCAAGTGTTCCGTCTTCATAAATCTTTGTGATATTTTTCAATATAACTTCGCCCATTAGTCACCTTCTTATAAAATTTCGTTAATGTATTTTTATTAATAAAACCTGATATCACTGCTTACGGTTTTTTTAACTACCCAATCGGATAATTTTTCACCGAGCCGGATACATGCATCTATTTCTTTTTGTTCGCGTGGTTCTCCCGCAGTTACCGCACCATAATGCAATGTAAATTTATCGGCAACGTAATCAGTTACTCCAAACACAAGAAATCCATAATTGATTAAAACAGTTAAGAGTGATTGACATGTTAATTCATTGCCGCCTCCCCATCCTCCTGAGGAAGAAAATGCACAACCGATTTTTCCATCTACTTTACCCCAGAGTTCATCCCCTATCTCGTCCCAGAATTTTTTCATCTGCCATGAAAGAATTCCCATATTAGTCGGAGAGCCAAGTGCAATTCCATCTGCTTTCATAATGTCCGCAGCTACTGCTTCTTCGATTGATTTCAGTTTACCGTTAACCTCTGGATTTTTAACAACACCCTGATACACATAAGCTGCCATTTTCTTTGTGTTCCCGGAATTCGAATGATATAAAACTAATACTTCTCTCATCTCTTCACCTTATATCTTATAATTTTTTTCATAATTATCTTTCCTGTATACATTAAAATACCAATGCGGATAGTATGGCGCCGGTTCTGTAATGTCATCAAGAATTTTCACCTCTTCTTTACTCAATTCAAAATCGGATGTTTTAATGTTTTCCCTGAGTTGTTTTTGATTTGTTGCTCCAATTATTACCGATGCAATACCTTTTTTTCTCAAAAGGTAATTTAGTGATACCTGTGCAATAGACATACTTCTTTCATTACTAATTCTCTCTAATTCATTCAGGACTTTTAATTCGGTTTCTTTACTATGCGGACGATTAAACTCGTTTGATTTGATTCTCGTTCCTCGAGGCCATTTTTTTACATTGTGATATTTACCACTGAGAATACCGCCGTGTAAAGGACCCCAAACCGTCACCCCAATTTTTTGATCTATGCAAGCAGGCAGAATATCGAGTTCAAGCTCCCGACCGAGCAGTGTGTAATAAGCTTGAAGATTTATAAATTTTTGGTATCCGTGTTTATCCGCTTCATACATTGCTTTTACTAACTGCCATGAAGTATAATTTGAGCAGCCGGTATATCTAACCTTTCCATCTCTTACCAATTGATCCATAGCGGAAAGAGTTTCTTCTATGGGTGTAGAAAAATCATCTGAATGAATCACATATAGATCAATGTAATCCGTATTCAATCGTTTTAAGCTGTCTTCACACGCTTTTAAAATCCTTCTCTTCGAAAGTCCGTCACCGTTGATGCCGTCTTCCATTCGAAATCCAACCTTCGTTGTTATTACTGCATCTCTCCGCTTCTTTCCTAAAGCTTTACCGAGCATTATCTCAGAGATACCGTTTGAATATACATCGGCAGTATCAAAAAAATTAACTCCATTATCCAAAGCATAATTAACAAGTTTATTTGCAGTCGGCTGTTCAATATTTCCAACATGTGTCCATCCTTTATTTGCGGTGAATGTCATAACACCGAAGCATATTTCGGAAACAAACAATCCGCTGTTTCCCAATCTTCTATAATTCATAATTATCCTCTATTTGAATGTGTATGATTCCAAAGATGCCCTTGCCTTCTCCTTCCACGCAATGTAGTTTCGAAGTAAACGCCGGTAAATGTTTCATTTATATCAATAAAATCATGATGATCTCCTATCTTAGTTGCTGCGCAGTAACCGGGATTAACTTCAAACAAATTATTCTCTATTGCTATCAAACCTTTTCCGTTATAAATGATCCAGAACTCGTCGCAATCATGAAAGTGATTATCAAAATCTGTCTTTCGCAGATGTTCGTAATTTGTACTGTCACCGGTATTCTGGGGATTGGAACTATTGCTTAATTCAAAAACGCCTGAAAAGCCGCACTCATCACCCCATTTGCCTGCTATACGAATTACCGCACAATCTTCTATCAATGCATTTATGCTATATTTTTCGATCTCAGCAAATTCAATCTTACCTCCATACTGTTTAATTGAACTCAACCCTTTCTTAATAACTTCACATGACCCCTTTACAACAAAAAGAGTTTCCCGTTGATATTTCATCTCAACTTCAATAACCTGTCCGGCTTTAAGTCCCAGTATTTCATAGTATTTCACTTCAGACCAGTCCGGAAATTTTTCATTCGATGATTTCAAAACCGGCATTATCAATTACCATCATATTTTTTTAGGAAAGGAACATCCGGGTTAACGTCGGGACCAAAAAACTTATAGATTATCAAATCTCTATCTCCAGTATTTTCTACTTTCAATTCTTTGACGGCACGGTCATGAGTGATAATCAATTCATCCTTTGCAAAATTTTCACCTTCAATTTCAAGTCCGGCAAACAAACCCTTTCCCCGCCATACTAAAATATTATACACGCCATTATCTTTTCCAACAAACACATCGCCGGGAGACACAACAAGTTTCTTACCGCTGAATTTATTAGTGTTATAAAATATCCAGTACTCCTCACCGCCATCTTGTTTCGTCTCATTAATTAATAGCGGAGGTGTGTGACGATTTTCATAAAAATACGGATCGCCGCTGATCTTCCAGTTAATCATATCGAGAATTATTTTTTCGGCTTTACTTTTTTTATCTTCTTCCGTTACATCTTTCCATAAAAGCTCTTTATCAATTATTTTCCCGCCGGTTTTTGCTTGCAGCATCGCAAACACATCAGAATCTTCCTGGAGTTCAATTGTTAATGCTGATCCCGGTGCATGAAGTGTTCCTGAAGGTACGTGAAAACCATCGCCGGGTATTTGCTTGAATGCTTTTGCGTGCTGTAAAATTGAATCATCCTTCCAATCGATCATGTGCCGCAAAAGAACATCATATTTCTTTTGTTTTGCAATGTATGGATGCACTCCGAAGTAAGTCTCGGCTTCTTCACCTAAGTCAACATCCTCCGGGAAATAATAAGCTTCTTCTTTAGAATTACAGCCAACCAGCTTTGCATGCTTTTGCATTTGATGTATGTGATACGGCAGCCGGAATTTATAATCAAATATTTTGGGAAGACATTTTAAACTATTATGAACCTTTGAATATTCGGCTCCTAAAATTTCCTCCGGCATAATTTCAACTGCTTCTTTTAATGTGATATCTTCTTCACTCTCGATATCAAGTACGCTAAGCCCTTCATTCGGCACTGAGATTTTATTATCGGCTTTCGTAGTTGAACCAATCCATCTTTCGCAGATGGCACCTCTTTCACCTAGTTCGTACTGCCCCTCCGGTAATCCGAGTCTTCTCCCCGGTGGAAGAAAATCACGTGCAACCCAGGCTGGTTTTAGTCTTATTATACCTTCATTTTTTTTGATCACATCCGCAATAAGTTTTTTCTTCTCGCTCATTTTATTTACCTGCTCTTAATTTTAATTCATAATTTGGTTGAAAATTTTCGCTTGTTGCATAATCTATTATGTTTTCATATAACGTTGCAGCAAAGGGATCGTCTAAGTTTGTTAAATTAAACGTGGTTAAGAGAATACTCCCTGTACCGTATTTCATTTCGATCATATAACCGGAATTCAAATGAACCCAGCCGATATATAAACCGGCTTGAACTGATTCGAAATCCTCAGGCGCAATATCACTTATTACATAACCGGGTATTACTTCGTATGCCTCAAATCCAAATGATTTACCAAAATTCAAGTCTTGAAAAACATAATGATCCGGATTATACCAATTCAATGCGGAAGCCCAGTTGCCGTCCAGCCAATCGCTTTCACGAGAAACAATTTTAAAGGGAAATGTTTCCGGCACGGCATCGGAGCTGTCTGCAATACACAATACTTTTTTACCATTGTAAATTTGCTCCAAAACAGATGAATCAATTTTACTAGTAACTAAAATATCTCCGGCAGCATCCGGCACATTACTCTTAGGAAAGACAAATACTTCAATAAAATTTTCAGCAATGACAGTCTCGCCGTCAACTAGGTCAAATTCAATTTGTACTTTTTCCGGGTGTTTTAATTCATCAATATTAAAAGAGATTGTACAAATATTTTTCACATCGGTTAGTTCAATCTTTTCAGTAATAGCAATTTCGCCCGCAGCATAATCATCAGCTTTCCATCTCAACTTCAGATCTGATAATTTTTTTCCGCTGTAATATGAAAAGAATACATCGATATTAATTTCCTCATCACAATTGAAATTATACTTCTGTGAACGTGGAATTAATACGTCTGGCTGTTGAATCATCTGCATTACTTCTTTATTTGATTTGAAATTTCTCCACATATCCAGCAGCCCGTTAACTTCCCAATTTATATCTGTGAATTCCGTAACACAGTAACCTTGGATTTCACCGGCTAAACGAATTTCCTCTATCTCATATTTCAACGCCTTTGTTTGTGCGATCTGACTTTCTTCAGCGAGTTCGTCATAGTTTTGAAATATTCTATCGTATTTGAAATCCGTAAAACGCTTTTCAACACCGGCAGGAAGTGTTATCCAGTCATCATAAAATTCCCTTGCGAACCAGAATGGCAATTCATCAGGAAGACTGGGCAAACCCCAATTTCCGAATTCAGAAATCATTAAAACCTCTTCACCGGTTTCATGTGAATCGCCATATTCACTAAATAACCATTTGGGACGAGTATTAATCTCCTTTACCTGATTAGAAAATTTCTTATAATTTTCAGGCATTGCCCAGTAAATATGATAATCATTAATATCTGTTTTAAGATGGAAGTTGCCCCAGCAGGCGCTGTTATCAACTATAAGCCTTCCGGCAGCTTTTTTCTTTACATAATCAAATTCATTAATCAGCCATTCTCTTTGATCCGCTTTTGATAAATCAATACCCCAGCTTTCGTTTATTAAACTCAATACCACTAGTGAAGGATGATTCCAGTCACGCGACAACATTTTATGGAGTGTGTATCTTGCCCGTTCTTTAACACCGTCATTAAATAAATCCCAATTTGGTATCTCATACCAAACAAGTATCCCTATTGCATCGGCTGCATCCAAATATTCTTTCTCCGGAATTTTAATGTGACAACGCATTGTATTAATTCCCAACTCAACTGCTTTCTGCATTTCATTGCGAATGTAATCTTTGCCGGGACTTTTATAAATTGTTTCGGGATAGAAATTTTGATCTAATGCAGATATCATATAAAACGGTTTCCCGTTCAAATAAAATTTGCCTTCCTTTTTGATAAACTCGCGGAAACCAAATTTTTCTTCAATTACATCATCACCAATCTTCGCAATAACTTCATAAAGGTTCGGTTTGCCGATATCCCATAATTCGGGATTATCAATTTTACCTTCAATCGTTACTTCATTTGAGTCAATATTGTATATCTCTTCGTATAAGGTTTTCTTATAAGGTGACACTATTTTTATCAGCAGTTCTCTATTAAGGTTGGAATCATGATTATTATTAAGAGTAAGATTAATAGAAAAGCGTCCGGAGTTTTCCGGAGTTACTTTGATTGAATTAAAAAACACTTTCTCTTTCTCAAATATATTAACCGATTGCCAAATACCGCTTGTTTGAATATACCAGCTTTGTTTCCCGTGCGGGATGTGCCAATAGCTAATTCCCTCGGTTCCCTCTTCTGTCGTCGCCGGATCATTTACACGCAATAGTAATTCATTGCTGCCTTCATCAATAAATTCAGTTATATCAAACCAAAACGGTGTATAACCACCTTCGTGTTTCCCTGCAAATTTTTTATTGATGAACAATTCGGATAAATAATCGACTGCATCGAATTTAATTATGAAACGTTTGGTTTGATCAATTTCGTCAATAGTGAATACTTTCTTAAACCAGCCGATGCCTTGGTAGTCAAGCAATTCATCCGAATAAAGATGCCATGAACCGGGGACATTAACTTCCGCCCAGTTTTTATGGTTGTCGATATTGTCAATATTCAAAACAATGCTGCTGTCAGATTGAAATTGCCAATGCCCGTCGAGTGAAATTTTTATTTGTGAGTTAATTAAATTAGTTACCCCAAGCATCATAATAAATATTTTTAATATGGGTTTATGCAAGCCAACTTCCATTTATTATTAGTAAAAACTTATTTCCTTATATCCCTTTGAATCGAAAGAGAATGACGAATTAACTATGTTAGAGTTTATTGAATTACCTTCTTCAAAAACTCTCTTTTATACTTTTTCCATTTCTCAATAAATTTAATTTCATTATCACGATTTCCATATCCAACAGAAGGCTTTTTATAAATATTCAGATACCAATCAATAGTTCCGGGCATCCAATCTTCGAAGGGTGTTGAAGAAAACTGCAGATCCTTTTTTGCCCTGTCTGTACTAAAAATTGCGGTGCGGTAAGTGTTGAAAGGAAACGCATGTCCTTCCGGACTTACACTAAACGGCAGCTTTTCAAATGCTTCCAAATCAACATTGACTCTTTCTGAATTTTTTCCGAGTAAATTACAGAGTGCGTCTAGATAATCATTAAGTGAAAATATTTCCTCTGATGCTATATTGTATGCTTTACCTTTGGTTACATCATACTTGAGTAAATCAACAAATGCTTCTGCAAGGTCTTCAACAAAAATATGCTGTGAGGCGTAATCACCGCTGCCGGGAATGAGTAAAGGCGAACCATCTAAGATTCTTTGAATCCAAAAGTAATCACGCTTCATCGGATCATACGGTCCACAGACATAAGGAGCTCGGATCATTGACACTTCGAACTTACCATCATTATGTGCTTTCCAAAGTACATCTTCACATTTCCGTTTATCTATTCCATACTGCATCCCAAATGGATTACGATCCCAAAATTTCATTAATGGATGCTTGTCCTCTTCTTCGAGTATTGGATTTTTAATTACATCAGAAACCATATAAACAGAGATTGTACTTGTGTGAATTAACCTCGGAATTTTACCTCCGAAAACTTCAATAATTGTTTGAGATTCATCGGCTGTGTATGCGATCATATCAAAAAGAACATCGAAATTATCAGTATCAATAATTCTGTTTAGAAATTCTTTATCATGCCTGTCGCCGTAAGCAAATTTCACTTTCCCTTTATCGAATAAATTTATTTCTGATTCACCGCGTGTAACTAAAGTAACTTCATGATTTTCTTCAATAAGTTTTTTTACAATGTTGCTGCTTATAAATCCCGTACCGCCTATCATCAATACTTTCATAACAAATCCTACTTGATTAAAATCATCTTCTTCGTTAATGAATTATTTTGATTAGTGATTCTATAAAGATATACTCCGCTCGGTAAGGTTGAAGCATTAAACTGAACCCTGTGTACCCCGGCATTTAAATTAGCATCAACTAGTGTTCTCACCCGTTCGCCAATGACATTATAAATCTCAAGCTTAACATCCGCAATGCTCGGCAATGAAAATTCAATGTTGGTTAATGGATTAAAAGGATTCGGATAATTTTGCTTAAGATCGAATTCATATACAATACCGGAATCATAATTCCGTTCTTCGATATCCGTAACATGCACTATGCTGTCTGCCAGAACAAATACTTTGGTACTGAATCTATCCATATCAATACTTACTGAATAAAGTTCATCCGGCATTCCGCTGATTATTTCACCTGAGATTAATTCGGTCATATAATAAGTCTTTGACGAATCGAGCGAAAGAGCATCAACCGGAATTTGTACAGCAGCAGAAACTGAAGCGGATTTCATATTTATGATTGTAAAAATGTTTTCATCACCGGTCCATCTTCTGTATGAGAAAACTGTGTTATCGGGACTAACTATAACTTCTTGAAAATTGTCACTAGTTAATGCCGGGTATTCTTTTCTGATTTCAATCAGTCTTTGGTAAAATGGAAACAAGTTATAGGGATCATTGTAATCGATTGGGAACCCAGGAAAAAAGAGAAACTCGGTTTCATAAGGATGCCCTTCAACACCAATTTCCTGACCGTTATAAATCATAGGCACACCGTGTAGAGTGAACATCATTGCTGCAACCATTTTAGTCCGCTCTAATCCATGATGTGTAATAAAATGATAGATATCATTATTACCGATAAACCTAAGAATTTTAGCAGTCGGTGAGTATCCGTTCTCGTTATTAGTTAGAGATTCGCGCAGCAATTGTGATCGCATATTTTCAAGCGGATAATTGAAAATTGTCGGGTTCCCGGTTTCGCTGTAACTGGTTTGCCACACCCAGTGCGAGACCCAACTCTCTTCGGGTGTCCAATCAAAAGCGAGATCAAAGTTTTCATCAAATGTCGATTCCCATGTTGCTTTATCTTCGGCAAGCATTAATACATCAGGTTTCAATCTCTTCAGAGTCAATCTTAACTCTTTCATGAAATCAGGATTACGTGCATTCGTTCCCCACACTGCATCGAAACGGTATCCGTCGATATCAAATTCCTCAACCCAATACCGGGCAGCTTCGGAAATCCATCTCCTTGTTTCCGGGTTGTGATAATTTAGATTAGGAAGTTCTGTCCAGAAATAATATATAAAATTTCCGTTGTGATGATAATGCTGAGAATAAGGAACATCATCTTCCACTCTTTGATAGAATTCCCAATAGTGTGAGTCCTCCCCGTAAGTTATCGTATTCTGTGCGTACCTGTGGTGAATCGAACTATGATTCGGAACGAAATCGAATATTACTCTTAATCCATGAGCTTTGGCATTATCAATTAGAGATTTTAATTCGGCTTTTGTACCAAGGTCGGATCTAACTTTAAAATAATTAGTTATGTCGTAACCTTGTCCGCCGTTTGCAGTACCGAAAACAGGTTGTATCCATAAAGTGTTAATTCCTAAGCGAACAAAATCCTCAACTTTATTATTGATATCATTGAATGATCCGCGGACTGTGAAAATATACGGTGTCACTTCATAGATTATTGCGGAATCTATCCAAGCTGCATGATCATGTTTAATATGAAATTGAATTATTGAATCCCCCTTAACAGTAACAAACGTTGCCGCTCGAACAGTATCACCGTTTGATGTGAGGGAAAAAAGATTAAAATAATATTCGCCGTTCGGAGCACTTGCCGGGAATGTTACTGACGCCAGGGTATCATTAGGATTTGAAATTGAAAGTTCAGCAGGATTTTGCTGTCCTGCGCTCCACTCGTAAGTTAATGTACTGCTATCCGGGTTATCAACAATCTGAGCGTGAAGATATACAAGGTCATTCTCCACCGAGGCATAAGCATACAACTCAGGTCTGATATTATAAGCCAATTCAAGTATCAACGAATCGGAAATGATTGATGTTCCCTCATTCATTACTGTAAAGAATATTAAGTTTTCACCTTCCGTTAATTTTACATTTACTGTAAATAAATCATCAATAATATTATATTGTGATTCAATACCATTCACCGAAACCGTTCCTTCGGTATTTGTAAAATCAATTAACTCACCGTTGATATATAATGATTGTGTCCAAACCTCAGCATCATGTTTATTAATTAAAATTTGTTGAGCAACAATAGATTGACAAACAATTAATGCGATAACAACTACCAGCTTATTATAATAAGTCAAAATTTCTCCTTATGATTTTTTAGGTAATCTTCCCCATGAATTGAGTAATTCTTGCAATCTAAAAAACGATCTTTTGGGAGCAGCATCCTCTCTAACTAATCCACCGTGACGAATAAACGGTCTGAAGTCTGAGAAATCATACCAATTAATTCCATGAATATTTTTTCGTGCGTAATAAATATTATAAACCTCTTCGAGCCAATCTGCCTGAAGTTCTTCATCCCAGCGTCTATGCCAATCATACGGAACATCTTCGATATTAATTTCATCAAGCTTTATTCCTTGCTCATAATAACCAGCACTTGCGCCTATTTCGGTTATATAAATCGGTTTGTTAAATTTTTCGAACCGTTCGAGCATTCTCACAATATCTGAAAGATCTCTATAAGGGAAATAAACTTGAATTCCGAGAATGTCAAAATCAACTCCGGCATCTAACAAATCTTCAATATATTTTCTGGGTGAGCGTAAAGGTCTTTCAGCCTGTTCCTTTGATCTTGCATACCTTCCCCTTGCTGCATATTCAGCCCAGGGCGCACAGTTATTAATTAATCTTTTTACATTTGGATTGACCTCCTTAACAGTATCGCAAGCAAGTTTAGTAATTTCAGTTATCTGTTCAGGTGAATGGTGATGAATATTTGCCCAATCGTGATATTCATTCACAACTTCCCAACTGCTTATCTTATTTCCGTAATGACCTACAACCTCTTCTGTATGTTTAATAACATAATCTTTGAGCTGTTTAAAATTTTTCTCTTTTAACCAGTCGGGAGTAACAACGGGATGAAACCAGAACAAAGGTCTTCCTTCGATTTGAATATTATTGTCGGTCAGCCAATCAACAATTTCATCCTTAATCCCAAAATTATGATCGCCTTCTTTTGGCTCAAACAGCGGATACCATGTATCCCAAACATAATGAGTGACAGTTGCAAAATTGAAAAGTTCAACAAATCGTTTTGTCATATCCTCTGATTTAGCCCAAATATATTGACGTGATTCACATCCGAAGTGCACTTCATCTTTTCTGTTCTGAACCTTGATTTGATTTCTTGCATGTTCAAGTTCAATTTTTTCGCCCGCCCAGAGTAAATAGTTCAATGCATTATTGGCAATTTCTCCGCTCAATGCTCCGTCGGTTAATTTACTCCCCGCATCTTCAAATAATTCTTCGCCGAGAGCTGTAAGATGTTCAACTTCTTTTGAAAAATGAGTCCCCATTTTTTCATATCTCTTTTTTACCTCTCGATTTCTAACAACTCTTGATTTGGCAAACTCAAAATTTAAATTTGAGTTTTTGGGGAAATCATCGATTGCATATAGATTGCCGCCATTAGTTGCATCGAGTACAATGTTTCCAAAACCTTCGATAAACCAAATAGCATTAATTGCAAATCTTTTACCTAACAATTCAGTCGGATCATCAATAACAACTGAGTTTTGATTAAATCTAACCGGGGATTTAAATGGGTCAACATTTTCATCCGTAAGGTAAACCCATGTAGGCTGACCCATCCATGGGTGAGGATAAGCTTTAATTTCAAGGCTGCCGGAAGTTTGTGGAAATATAGTTGCAGCATTACTTAATAATGGCGATGCTGAGATTGCCGCCGAAGCAAGCAACCCACGCTTTACAAAATTTCTTCTATTAAGATTCATTATGTTTCCATTTATTTTAACGATTTAAATTTTTCTTGCAGCTTCAAAAGCCTGTCGACAGCAGTCTTTCTTTTACCTTGCGGTGAACGAAGTATACCTCCACTCTTTAAAAATCCGTAAGGATCAACAAGATCATACCAATTAGCGGCTTCAATAAATTCTTGCCCGTATGCATAAGTAAATGTGTTTTCAAGCCAATCGGCTTGCAGTTCCTCATCCCAATGCCTGTGCCATTCATACGGATGTTGAGAAAAGCTTCCTTTATCTTCATCAATAAATTCTTGCTTAATTCCAATTGATGGCGATCCAACTTCGGCAAGATGTACTTTTTTATTAAATTCTTTATAACGTTCAATCTGTAAAATTTGATCTGCTGAAGAACGGTGTGTAAAGTAAACCTGAACACCTATAATATCGAAATCAACTCCGGCTTCAATAATCTGTTTAGTGAATTGATGCGGAGTTCGCTGCGGGTATTTTGCTTCAATGTTGTGCCATTTCCCTTTTTGGACATAATCTCCAAACGGGCAGCAATTATTAATTAATATTTCAATACTGGGATTAGTTTCGCGGGCAGCTTCACACGCTATTTTCGTTAGTTCAATTGTCTGTTCTTGATTGAGCTGAAGTTCGTTCGCCCAGTCATGCATCTCATTTACAACTTCCCAAACCTTTATCTTACTTCCGTAATGATCGACGACCACCCTGACATGTTCATCTACATATTTCAATAAATCTTTATATGTCTTTTTCTTCAACCAATCAGGGGTTACCCAGTCATGAACCCAAAATAGTGGTCTTCCTTCCACAGTGATTCCTTTTTCCAACAGCTTATCAAGTAGTTCCTCTCTCTCTCCGAATTTTTTATTGCCCTCTTCAGGTTCAAAATCAATTACATCCCCTTTTAAATAATGTGTAATCGTTGCATAATTGAATAGCTCCGTAAATGTTTCCATGAATATATTTTTATCCATTTGAAAGTATCCACGGGTATCACATCCGAATAAAAAGTTTTTTCTATAACCAATTTTTTCTACATCAAATTTTGATTTTTCCAGTTCCAGCAGATCGCTTACCCAGAGGGCATGTTTTAATGCAGTCTGTGATTTTATAGCCGCAGCATTTTCATTTTTATCCTTTGACTTTTCTGCATCATATAAATATTCTTGCGATAAATTGTGAAGAGCCGCAATCTCGCGCGATGGAATAAATCCATCTTTTAAAAAAGTTTCTAGTCTTTTTTCGTTTCTTGTTACACGTGACCCTGCTAATTCATAGTTTAGATTGAACGTATATTTTTTATCTTTTTCAATCGAATAGTACTCTCCCCTGTTATCGGCGCCGATGAACAGGTATCCGTAGCCTTCTACGTTCCAGCGTAAGTTTATTCCAAACTTTTCAATTCCTGCGGAATCTGTTATTACAATTCCCTCTTTATCTAATTTTATGTTTGATTTGAAAACGTCCCCGTATTGATCAGTCGCAAATATGAAATCTTCAATGTGCGGACCTCTTCCGTTTTGTACAAAGTGTGGTTTGAATAATAATTTTGATTTGGACATAGTATATAAGTTTTTGTTTGTAAATTTTGCCATCGGTTTAATCGATGGATTGTGAATAAATTACTTTTTATTTCGGCTCTAGTCACATTACTAAAATTTCAATGGGGCTAAAGCTCAGAATAATTTCTATGTTTTTAGTCCGTCCGTTGAAGATGCTGTGTTAAAATTGTAGAGCGAAATTTATTTCGCTCAAAAATCCAGCTAAATAATGCTAATTTCAAACTTAGCGAGATGAATCTCGCTCTACAATTAACATTTTCACACAGCCGGTTGAGGCGGACGTTAATTTTACTAGACTACAATTTCCTCCAGCTATCCTGCATGGATTTTAATCGTTCATAAATCGGTCTTGCCGGACCTTCGGGTGAACTTAAAAATCCGCCGTTATCTATAAAAGAATACGGATCGACAAAATCATACCAATTAATTGCTTCCACCCAATCCTTTGCATAGAAAATTGTATAAATCTGTTCCATCCATTCAGCCTGAAGCTCATTATCCCAATGCCGATGCCAAGAATACGGCAGTTCAGGTATTCCAACTTCTCCGGACATAACAGATTCTTTTGTCGGACCGGCTGTGGTACCTATTTCTGTTATTTGTATGGGTCTTCCATATTTTTTCAATCTTTCTGTCATTCTAATATTATCCGCTAAATCACGGTTCGTATATTGGAAATACAACTGCTGACCCGTTATATCAAAATCAACTCCTGCTTCATGACACATTTTTATAAATCTATGCGGAGTGATGATATCAAATTTTTTATCAACCGTACTCCAATCCATTAATTGAACGTAATCCCCCTGAAGGCAGCAGTTATTTATTAATCTGTGTACATTTGGATTGGTATCTTTTGCAACATCGGCAATTAACTTTGCTACTTCAACCATCTGATCCGGAGTTAATTTTAGCGGGTTGCCCGGATCGTGAGCTTCGTTAATAATTTCCCATGCATACATTTGTTCTCCGTAATGCCCCACTACTTCACGCGTATGTTTTTCTAAATATTTTAATAATTCGGGATAACTCTTCTTCATAATCCAGTCGGGCATACAGCAATCCGCCGACCAAAATATCGGTCTACCCTCAACTGTAACACCTCTTTTTCTCAGTTCCCGAACCTGTTCATCTCTATCGAGATAAGTATACTTTCCTTCTTCTTTTTCAAATCTCGGTAAATAGTGTGTGATAGTTGCGTAGTTAAAAACATCACTGAACATATCCAGGAAATAATCCTTTTCCATATGTGGATAGCCTTTTGTATCACATCCGATAAAAAAGTCCGGACGATGACCACGAATTACAATCTCTTTTCTAGCTTTATCAAGTTCTAATTTTTCTCCGCCCCACATTGAATAGTACAATGATTTCTGAGCCAACTGCGCTCTTTTCCACTCATCAACTGAGACTCTTTGCGCATCGTGAAAATATTCTTCACTCAAATCAAGATATGCCTGTACATCTTTCTCGGGTTTATATCCTTCTTCAATAAATTGGTTGTACCTTTCTCTATTTTTAACCAGTCTTGATTTCGCAAGTTCAAAATTCAAATTGAATTTTATTTCGTTTCCGACAGGAGGCAGTTCGTAATGCTCTCCCCCGTTATCCGCAGTCATATAAATAAATCCGAAACCCTCAACATTCCATCTAACATTAATACCGAACTTTTTTCTTCCTTCGGAATCCGAAATTTTCACACCATCCGGATAAGCAAAAATATTAGAATAAAAAGCGTCCCAATTTTCATCGCTTGCGAATGCCCACTGCGGCAATGCCCAATCTTTTTCGCCAAGTGTTTTTAATGAATTTACCATTCCATAGTGGGGTCCTGACCCAGACTGCACAATGTAGGGTTTAAAAATCGCTGTTCCTTTTTCAGTAGATTTTCGAACTCTTCGTTCGGTTAAAATTGTCGGGGCTGAAAAAATTGAATTTGCAGCAGCTAATCCACCTACACCAACTAAAGCTGAGTTCCTGATAAAGTCTCTTCGTTTCATTCCTACCCTTTCTTAATTCCCAAAGATTTCCATTTATTTTGCAAATCAATAATTCGATTGTAAGCTTCTTTCTTTTCTCCGTTCGGAGATTGTATTAATCCGCCTTCTTTTATCCATGAATACGGGTCAACGAAATCATACCAATTAACAGCTTCGATCCACGGTTTGCTGTAAGCCAGGGTGTAAAGTCCTTCGAGCCAATCAGCCTGAAGATCTTGATCCCAGTTGCGATGCCAAATATAAGGTTCATTAGGAATTGCCAACCTGCCGTCATTTACGGATTCTTTAGTCGGACCCGAAGAAGCGCCAACTTCGGTAAGTTGAACCGGTCTGCCGAATTGCTCGTGACGTTCGATAAGTATTATTGTATCCTGTAAATCACGATAAGGAAAATACATTTGCTGCCCGGTTATCGTAAACTCAACACCTGCATCAACCAAATCCCGCATAAATTTAACGGGTGTGCGCTGAGGATATTTTGCATCAAGTTCTCCCCACTTTTTCAGTTGAACATATTCGGCAAAGGGGCAGCAATTATTAATCAACCTGTGGACTTTTGGATTAGTATCCTTAGCAACATCACATGCAAGCTTTGTAACTTCAACAATTTGATCGGGAGTTAACTGAAGCTCATTTGCCCAATCATGTGCTTCGTTCATAACTTCCCATGCATACATTTCATCTCCATAATGACCAACAACTTCCTTTGTATGCGATTCAACATATTTCAATAACTGATGATAAGATTTGTTTCTCAGCCAATCGGGAGTAACCGTTCTATAAAACCAGAAAAGGGGTCTGCCTTCAACTGTTATATTTCTCTTTCTTAATTCTTTGTGAAGCGCCGTTCTTAGATTGAATTGCTTCTCACCTTCACGCGGTTCAAAGTCTTGATACTTTTCACTTTTCAAATAATGCGTGATGGTTGCATAATTAAACGCTGGCTCAAATAAATCCATAAACAAATCAGGATCCATTTGTAAATATCCTCTTGCATCACACCCGATAAAAAAGTCGGGACGGTAACCAACATTATTAATTATACTTTCCGCTTTCTCAATTTCGAGTTTTTCACCTGCTGTCATTGCATAATAGAGAGAAGTTTGAGCAAGCTTTGAAAACCTCAGCTCATCATTTAATGATTTTTGTGAATCTTCAAGTAACTGCTCCGATAAGTCAAGAAGGGCTGCTGTTTCCCTCGATGGTGAATAATTCCCTTTTCTTTTTCTATTTCTAAATACCCGGCTCTTCGCCAATTCATAATTGAGATTAAGTTCCTTTGATTTACCATTCTCCGGGAGTGAATAGAATTCGCCGCCATTATCTGCAGTTATAAAAATATAACCGAATCCTTCAACATGCCACCGAACATCGATTCCAAATTTTTCTGTTCCCCCGGTGTCGCTAATTACTACGCCATTATTATTCGCAGCAATATTTGAATAGAATGCATCCCAATTATTATCCGAAGCATAAGCCCAATCAAGTAAATGCGGACCTTTACCCCTCTGCACAAATACAGGCTTAAAGATCAACTCCCCTTTTTCAGTGTTGGTCGGAGTCCGTTTCGAAGTGATAACAGTTGGAGCTCCCATTATTGTTGAACCAACCGATAATCCAACACCCGTGAGCATTGTGTTGCGAAGAAAATCCCGTCTTCTCATTTTTATTTTTCCTTTTGTGTTGTTTACAATCATTCACTATTGTTATTCTGAGTCCCAATGTTTTTTATCGGGGCGAAGAATCTCACATTAATATTTTTCGAATTACTTAGATTGAGATTCTTCAGTCGCTTCGCTCCATCAGAATGACAGTCTTGGTATTACACATTAGATAAACCTATCGACCACTTTTTTAAATCTATGGTACGATGCTTTCTTCTCACCTTTTATGTTTTTTAATAGCGCTCCGTTCTGCATATATGAATGCGGCTCGACAAAATCAAACCAGTTGCCTGCTTTTATGTAAGGTTTACTATATATCAAAGTATAAAACTGTTCAAGCCAATCACCTTGTGTTTCTTCGTCCCAATGATGATGCCACAAATAAGGTTCGCCAGGCGGGAACGGTTCGCTTCCCATTTTAACGGAGTATTCAGTAGGTCCGCCTGGACAACCGATTTCCGAAATATGCATTGGTTTGCCAAACTCTTCATAACGTTCAATCAGCATAATTGTGTCCTGCAAATCTCTATACGGGAAATACATCTGCTGTTCAATTATATCGATATCAATTCCGGCAGCTAAAATATCGCGTGTAAATTGGATTGGCGTTCTCTGAGGGTGAACAGCGGCGCTTCCCGAATATCTTTTCATTCCAACGTATTCGGCAAACGGGCAGCAATTGTTAATTGTCCGCTTTACATTTGGTACGGCTGCTTTGGCAGCATTGGTTATGATTCCGGTTAATTCATTTATTTGATTATGAACAAGATGAAATTCGTTTGCCCAGTCATGGAGCTCATTTACCATTTCCCATGCATACATTCTATCTCCAAAATGTTCAAGCACTTCTTTAGTATTTCTTTCAACATATTTCAATAAACTATCATAACTCATTCCACGCATCCAATCCGGCATACAGCAATCATGGTACCAGTAAAGCAACCTGCCTTGAGATTTAATTCCATGCTGCGCCAGCGTATCGATTAAATGATCACGAATTGCATAATTATGCTTACCCATTTGAGGTTCAAAATCTCTATTGACTGCATTATTACTTTGAGGAACGAAGGTGATATTGGCATAGTTAAAAAGAGGCACAAAATTTTCTAAAAAGATATCTTGATCCATCTGGTAAAAAGCTCTGGCGTCGCAGCCGATAAAAAAATCATTTCTTTTTCCCATCATTTCTATTTCAAAATTTGCCTTATCCAATTCGAGTTTTTCACCTGCCCAAAGTGCATACATCAAGCTTTGCTGAGCAAGCCGTGCACACTTTTCCGTATCATTAATAATCTTCGAAGCATCTTCAAAAAGATTACGGGATAATGAATGCAGTCCGGATATTTCAGACGCGGGCTGCCAACCATTTCTCGAATGAAGTTCAATTCGTTTTTCATTTCTTACAATGCGGCTCTTGGCAAATTCGAATTGAAGGATGTATTCTTTTAACTTTCCATTCGGCGGCAGCTCATAAAATTCCCCGCCATTATCGGCAGTAATATTCGTATATCCGAATCCTTCCACATTCCATCTTGCGTTTATTCCAAACTTCCTCTTTCCTTTAGTATCCGAAAGCTTTATCCCCTGAGATGTGAGTGAAATATTTGAATAAAAAGTATCCCAATCATTATCGGTTGTCCAAACCAAATCGTAAATATGCGGTCCCATGCCTTTTTGGATAATAACCGGTTTAAATAAAAGTTCACCCGCAGCAGTACTTCGAGCAGTCCTCGATTTCGTTAGGATTTCCGGTGCTGAAAATATTGAATTAGCTGCAGCAACAGCTCCAATACTGCCTATCAAAGAATTCCTAATGAAGTTTCTTCTATCCATTGTTTTCCTCGTATAGAAATGTTGCATGCTGTTTCTTTCTTGGTTCATACATCATATACTTGATCCAGAAAAATGCGAGAAGCGCGAAAACTGCCGAGATAATAAAAACCGGTTCGTAGCCGTAATTATTTGCGATTACACCTCCGGCAATTCCGATTAATGTAAACGGTACGGTTATCAAATTGGTTAATGCTACATAGGTTGGTCTCTCTTCATCATTACTGAGTTCTGCGATTATAGTCAGCCGGGATACTTGTATTAGGGATATTGTTAATGCGGAAAACACAAAGACCAAATAATATAACTCAACTTGGTTAACAATTATTGCTGTTACGCAAGCTGTTAAAGTAAATAAAGCCGCAAACATTAAATTCACACGATGACCTTTTCTATCGGCAAGGAAACCGAAGAGAATACTTCCAAACACCGTTGCTAAAGTCATTACAATAGTGAATGAACCTGCATATCCCGGAGATAGTATAAATTTATCGAAAGCGTAAACAGTAAAGAAACCATGAGACATTCCCGCCATTATCATCAATGCATCAGAAATTAAGTAGTTCCGGTAATTTCTTTCACTTCTCAATATTTGCGGCAGGCTAAGCAGGAAATCTTTTGACCTTATCACTTGCTTTGACGGGTTTATTGTCTCTTCTTTTAGGAAAATTATAAAAACATATGAACTCATCATAAAAATAAATGCGACAAAAAATAAGAGCGAATAACTTTCCGGGAATACCATTGTATCCAAAACTTGTTTAGCAATGTATCCTGCGAAAATTCCGAAGACTGCGCCAAGTGTAACTCTTACCGCAAATAATCTGCCTCTCAAATTTACGGGAGTAACTTTAGAGACCAAATCAAACCATGCGGGCATGTTAACTGAACCGCCGACGGCGGCTAATGCAAATCCAGCAAAAAACAAAATCAGACCAGTATCCGGCGATACATTATCGAAAAATAACAAGGTAATAACGCCGAGCAGAAGCCATGGTAATCTTTGAATAAAAGCCGTCTTTAAAACCACCGGTTTCTTCTTCAACTGTTTTCTTGTAAAGTTCGCTATGAATATTTGGGGGAAATTAAATCCCATCGTCCAAATCACAGGTATCAATCCTACTGATATATTTGTCCCACCAATTTGTTTTACCAGCAGGGGCAAAATTGTTGTTAATGAAACGAAATTTATTCCAAATGCGAAAACAGAACCATCTAAAACATTCAGGAAGAAATTTCTCTTAATGTAATTTTTATCATTGATGCGAAACCTAAAGTGATTAACCACAGAATACCTTAACCTCTTTAGCTTTCAACTCAACTTCAAATTCACAACCGGTATCAGTTTTATTTAAGGATAGGTTTCCCTTCCCAAATTGTTCTTTAAGATTTCTTTCGATGTTAATTTTCATTTCTATTTTGGTTTTAACCGGCTCACTTTCTTTATTCTGAATTATGAGCATTAAGTTTTGATTCGTATCATATAAAGTATCAACTCGTATTCTGTTAACACCATCTACTTTTGTTTTTTCAATATTTCCGTATGTATCAACGAGTCCTGCAATAAATTTTGCATTACCTAAGTTGTTCTCTCTATGAACAGGCAGCCCGATATATGAACCGATGGCAGCTGCTTTACCTTTTCCGTATTCAGCGATTGTTACAGCAGGTGATCCGTCTTCAAATTCAGCAAGCTTAACTGCCCCGTTTAGAACTAATCTCTCTAATGACAATCTTCCTTTTATGATATCTCCTTTATTCACCTTTGATAAGCTTTCCATTAATTTGATATTGACACCATCAGTTTTATCTGCGGGATCAACAACACCCTGATAAACTTTGAACACTTGATTCATTCCATAACCGGGCACAACTTTTTCATGGTGTCCATGTTCAACATTCCATCCTGCGAAATAACTTTCCCCGATCAGCAAGCCGCCGTTTTCAACAAATCCTTTAATAGCAGAAGCTATAGCTTTATTAATTACATAAGGAAACGGAACAACCAACACCTTATAATTAGAAAGGATATCCTTATCAAATTCCACCGGATGAATAAAATCGACATTATAATTATATTCGTGCAATGCTCTGTGATATCCAAGCAACGAATCGGTGGCATTCTTTTCATTACCGGTTGATGCCCAGGCAAATATCATATTCTCAGGGTTATAGAGAATTGCAACCTCAGCTTTTTCCGGTTTACCATCAAAAAGTAAGTCTTTGTTTTTTTGAAGAACCTGTCCAATCTCAGCGAAAGACTTCAACCACCCGGTCTGTTTACCGTCTAAAGTTGTCAATCCCCAAGTTGGAGCTTCCCTTCCGAGAATCTCCGGTCGGTACTGCCAAAAAATAAATCCCTTTTGATTACCTGCAACACCACTAAAAATGAAACGTTTTATATCATTTTCATCTATACTGTTCGGAAGATCCAGTGTGTATCCGGGGAGCATAAGCATCTCTGCCGATATTACTGGTTTATCTTTTGCGCAGGATCTTAATATATCAATCATCGCGGCATCATCCATTTGCGTAAAGCCGTGAAGATCTCCGTATTGACCAACATTCCAAGGATCGTTCGCAGTTGATGTGATGGGGAATCCTTGAATAAATACGTGGTGACACATTAACGGATGTCTGCCTTCATCTATACCCTTTGCGACTTCAAATCTCTTCTTTACATTTTCTCCAAGCGTATGAACGAAGAACATTCTCCAATCAATAATATCATTGAATGTGTTCCGAGTTTTAGGTAATTCGGCTTCCTCAAAAGATTTGTAATTGCGATTCCACGATTCATTTAATTCATCAATACTTTGATATTTCTCACTCAGCCAGCCTCTGAATTTTCTTTTACAGTTATCACAGTAACACAACATATCGTCAATCTTTTCTGCATTATCGGCATAAGCACGCATTTCAGCCATACTGCTTGTCAATTCAGGTTCACTTCCTACATTCCAAATTTCAAGTGAAGGATGTTCTTTGTATCTTTCTATAACAGCGCTTAAAAATTCATAGAAGTGTTCAATTACACCATCATGATTAAAACAATAACCTAATCCTCCGATTTGTCTGTGCGGTTGAGATTGCGGACCAATTTGTTTGCCACCGAGTGTTATCATTGAAGCATCAGGATATTTTTGGTAAATCCAGGCCGGGGCAACATCAAAAATAGTATTCAGCATTACTTTCAAATTGTATTTCTGTGCCAAATCCATCAACTCATCGATATCATCAAAATAATATTCATCCTCACCGGGATTATTCCACCGCCACTGAACCCAATATTTGACCATATTAAATCCGAGTTCACACATATTTTTTAAATCACTATCCCAATCCTCTCTATGTGGAGAAGGTGCTCTATAATACTGTGAACCGAATGGAAAGTAATTTTCTTTTAACAGATTTCGCATTAATAACTCCGTAATTTTTATATCACAAATTGAGATAGATGTTTAAGTCCCAGTTGTAACCCCTTCTTAGTTTTTTCAACCGACCCTTCCCAAATTGGGTCTTCGTGTTCTATCGAAAGCACACTATCATAACCTTCTTCTTGAAGTGTTGAGATAAACAACTGCCAATCAATTTCCCCCCATCCGGGCATACGGTAACGCCACCAGCCCGATTTCCAAGGTGTCGGATCAACCTGTTCACCGAAAACTCCATAACTGTAAAGTCCATCATCCAAAATTTCCGTATCCTTTGCATGTGCGTGAAATATTTTCGAACTGAAGTCCCTTACCGCCGTGAGATGATCAATCCCCAACCAATATAAATGAGATGGATCGAAATTGAGTCCGAAATTATCACTGGGAATTTCATTGAACAACGCATCCCAAAGCTCCGGTGAATAAGCATAATTGCCCGGCATCCCGAACTTTACCCAATTCTCCATGGGGCAGTTTTCAATCATAATCTTTCTGCCTTTATCTTCAGCATATTTCATAATATCTCGAAAGACATCCCCGATTTCAAAAATGTTTTCGGCAGGAGATTTATCGGGTCTGCTCCCAACAAATGTTCCAACTAATTCCACATCCAGCATCTCGGCTGTATCAATAACTCTTTTCAAATGATTGATGAAATAACTCCTCTTCTCTATATCGGGATGAAGATTGTTTTCATAGAATGCCATTGCTGAAATTTCCATGTTATGTTCGGCGAATAAATTTTTAACACGCTCAGCTTCATCCTTATTAAAGTTTGCCGCATCAATCTGTCTCGCTTGATAGTCTCTTTCGCTTTCGACCGGCCATGCAGCCAGTTCCAAGGTATTAAATCCTGCCGAAGCCGACCACTTAACCATTTCTTCTAAACTCAACTGTGGAAAGCATGCAGTTATGTAACCTAATTTCATTTTGAACTCCGTTTATTATTTACAATTTCTATTTCACTACTTGCCTTCGGTTTTAGAGTCTGTGTGAAAATTGTAGAGCCCGTCTGACGCCGAGATTCATCTCGCTAATTATGAATTTAGCACATTTAAACAACATCCTAGAGCGAAATAAATTTCGCTCTACAATTTTCACACAAGCTCTGAATCAGACGGCAAATGAACAATCTAATCAATCAACCTCAACCCACTTTTGTTCTTTATTGCTCTTTAAAATTGCTTCAACAATTTTATTTTCAATATGCCCATCGGCAAACGTTGGGAAATCAGTTTGATCTTTTTGCGGATCTTTTCCATCACGAATGAATTGATAAAAATTGTTAAACAAGTTTTTGGGTCCATCCGGGTAACCTTCGGGATGTCCACCGGGATAATGAGCATATTTGCGAACGGATTTATCTATCAGAGCCGGGTCTTTAATAATTATCTCATTTGGCTTTTCACGGTAACCGATCCACATTTCGTTTGGTCTTTCCTGATTCCACGAAACAGCCTTCTTGCTCCCGTCAATTTCAAAACTGAAATGATTTTTTCTTCCGGCGCTAACCTGTGAAACTGTAAATACGCCATGCGTTCCGCTTTCGAATTCAATCAACACTGATCCGGCATCTTCTGTATTTACAGTAATTTCATTGTAATCAATAGAACCGGACTCCTCCTTACCTTTAAAAGTTGCGACATTTACTACCGGTTTTTTTCTCTTTTGATGAATTGTAACCAAGTTTGCAAAGACACGTTTTATTTTTTGACCCGTAACAAACTGAGCCATATCACACCAATGTGAGCCGATATCCGCAATTGCCCGTGAATACCCGCTCTGTTCGGTTTCCAATCGCCAGTTATAATCTGTATCAAAGAACAGCCAGTCCTGTAAATAATTTCCATGCACTAAAAATATTTCACCAAGATTCCCCTTCTCTACTTCAACTCTTGCATTCTGAATCAACGGATAGAATCTGTAATTAAAATTAATTCCGTTAACTACATTATTTGATTTCAGCAAGCTCAACAATTCTTCAGATTCGAGTGATGTCATCGTCAATGGTTTTTCTGATAGAATATGTTTTCCGGAATTAATAGCGGCTTTGTTAATTTCGAAATGAAGAAAGTTCGGCGTGCAATTATGAACAACTTCAATTTCTTCGTCCTTCATCACATCATGCCAATCTTCATAAAATTTTTCAATCGAAAAGCGATCTTGAATTTCATTCGCAGCATCAACATCATTTGAAGAAATTGCTGCAACTTCAACACCGCCGATTCTTTGAAGTGCTTCTACATGCGCCGAGCCCATAAACCCTGAGCCGATAACAGCAGTTTTTATTCTCTTCATAATTTTTCCTCGTTTAACTTCTTCGCCCGATCAATCATCTTATAAGTTTCGGGAGTATCCATTTCCTGATCATAACCGTAAAGACTCAATGAGGGAATAACATTTAATTTTGCATATGATTCTTCTTGCAGCTTAAATATCGGATCTGATGGATGTTTGGTTAAAAGATGCGCCGTAAATTTTGTAAAATCCCCAAACAAATAAGAAGATATTGGATGCACCGTCCGCCACTGTACTCTGTCATCCATCCCGTGAACCTCGGCAATACTGTCAATCCCGTGAATCTGTACAACCGGCAGTCTTGGCAGAACTCTTTCGTTAATACCTTCGCCGGCAAACAAAATGTTTGGATTTGATTCCTGCAGCCTTTTAATATGATCATGCATACCCTGAATAAAATTAGGGCCCTTGCTATTGTTAAAAGCAAGCAGGGTTTGATCAATAAAAACAGCATCGAGATTGTACTTGGTTATCAGATCGCCGAGAGTTTTAGTCATCAAGTCGCCCCATTCTTTATAGCCGGGATTCATATATGCAAAAAACGGTTCGGGAAGCCAGTCACCATCTATATCATGACCCCATGTCAGTTCTCTCCCCCATGGATCAATAGTAGTGTATTTCTTAAACTCCTCATATAGTGGATGCACGAATGTCATTGCCAAAATATTAGTGTGAATCATGATTTTGTAACCGAGTTCATGTGCGGTATCAATAAGGTCTTTAAATTTTTCCGGACCGCCGCATTGCTCGCTTGGGTCATAATTCGGAGCATTCGAATCAACACCATTTTGAGCGAAACCGGGTAAGTAGAGAAGTGTTTCTTCCGGGTTGTGAAATTCCTTCCATTTCTTAATTCGTTCAATCATTTGTTCAAAAGTGTGATGAGCTTTCTGCCCTTTGCGGGCGCCCCAAAGCTCGAGTATGATATTAATATTTTCCATCCATTCAGGATAATGCGGATGACTTTTATAATTCACCAGGTTAAAATTTTCTTGCATCCATCTTTTATGAAGATCAACACCATTTTTCCAATCACCCTCAAATCCTTCAATAATGAATTCACCTTCCAATTTATTTGATGTTAACGGCGCCGGGGCTTCAAATCCGTATGTAACAGCGAAACTATCTTCCTCTCTTTTAATCCTCAGCAATTTTAAGTCGTTTGATTTATCCTCGGAGCGGATAACTATCCCTCCATCATTAATTTTACCAACAACAAATTGCGAATTCCACCAGAAGGGATATTTATATGAGAGAGTCTTACCAGCCGGCATATTATTACTAATAGACTGACCTCCAAGAGCGGGTACTAAAACCTCATCAAGTACAAGACCACTTAGTTCCCATTCAACCAGCCAAATTGGTTTTGCAGAATTGATTCTGATTAATACTTTTACTCCGCGGTTACTTTTACTAAAAAATATTTTTGCGGAATAGTGATTATTATCATCGAATTGAATTGTAACAGTATCGTTAGTAATTTCGGAAGAAGTGATCTTTTCGAGTACGACCGGATCGGATACTGCATTGTGCGTCCGGATTATTATTTTCTGCTTTCCATTCGCACAAACCTTTGTGCCTTTTGGGAAAACAAAAAGACCATCAATTGATAAGTCTTCTGCAAAATCGATTCGTAATGAATCAGATTGAATTTGAGCTGCCAAATTATCCATATTTATATCTCAAAATGAATTTCGAATTCTTCTATTTGCTTTTTGTAAACATCGTCCTGCGGAGTTCCTTTTTTGAATATCACGAAATAAGATGCTTCAATTTTCTCAACCGGGAGACATGCACCGTGCCAAACTGAATTATCTATAATAACAACTTCGCCTATATCAACTTGGAATGCCTCAGCATTTTCCCCGCTGTCGCCCTCCTTCAGCAAGGGAAGAACAAACGGCGCATCGATCGGGATTAATATTTCGGGTGTAAGTAAATGCCGCTCCATTCCGTTAATGATATTTTTCGGCTGCTTGTACACTGTGCAAATCCCAATTTCTGTTGTGCCGTCAATTTCATAGTCAGTAATATCCGACCAAAATTTGAAATCATTCGCTTGTGCAGTTGGTTCACCTTTTGGCGATTTTACCACTCTCCCGAATTTTTTAAAGTTGTCTTCGGTTATTTGCTTTGTGTTTATTGTAATCATATTAATTTTCGCTTCGTTAATAAAAACAATAGAACACAGATGACGCTTATTAATCAGATTTAAATTCAGCGGCAATTTGCTTTTTCTGCATCATCTGCGTTCTATTCATAATTTATTTTTTAATTTCAATTACAGCTATCTTCCCGCCTTCAAGGGTAACATCTTTCACAATTGTTTGGCTGTTAGATTTTTCAACAGTCATAAACTCTGCGCCTTCACCAAGTTCATTGTAAAGTGTTGCTTTTCCGTTTAATGATGCAGGTACAGTGAAGCTCACCGTCTCAATTCTTTCATCCTTTACTTCACCGGTATCGTCATCGCTTCTTTTATCGTACTGAACTGTTTGAAGCCATGCAAATAACAATACATCGCCGTTTTCTCTTTCGAATGCAACAAACCGGCTATCCGTTCCTTCTATTGCATCAGATACGACTTTATCTCCGATACTTTTAGCAGGCGCCATCAACAATTCATTCACGAACATCAATGCTTTGTTGGCTGGTTTTGGTGAATGATCGGCATATGCAATGCCAAGATGTTTGTTGTTATAAATATCTCCGATTACTTCATCACTCGGGGGAAGATCTTTAATTTCATACCACGCCATTGCGTCTATTTTTCCGGTGGATCTTACTAACGCAACTCTCTTTGCTAAATCTACAGCTTGATATTCAGGCGTATGTTCATAGTTATAATAAGCAGTATACGAAGTCGAAACCATCGAGCCCTGTTTGAATGTACTATACCCGACCTCCGCCATCCAAATTGGCTGTCCGTTTCCGTATTCATTAACTACATTATATACATCATTAATATAATCAGCAATCTCTTCAACCGGATTGTGATGCCACGTTTCAAAATAATTGTGACAATTAACTATATCAGTGTATTCACTAACACCGTGATCTTTAAAGAGTGATTCAATCCACTCGGGTCGATATGCAATTCCGCCCAAAACAATTTTTGCTTCAGGATCGGCTTTTCTTACTGCTTTGGCTCCAATCTTATGAAACTCTGCAAATTGAGCAACATCCTGTGTGCGCCAATATATTGATATATCAGGCTCATTCCATATTTCCCAAGTTTTAATGTAATCCTTATAACGAGTAACAAGATCAAACATAAATTCACCGAACTCTTCCATATCAATCGGAGGATTATTCCAGTAGTAAGCTGAATCGACAGGTTCGGGTGAATTCCAAGCAGGAGTATAGCAGATATAAGGAACCATTGTAATACCATATTCTTCAACACCGGTTTTTACGAAATCATCCCAGAAAAGCCAGTCGTACTTATCCTTCTCATTTTCAATTGCATCCCAGCCAAATGAAATTCTGAGATATTTGATACCCGACCTTTGCAGCAATTTAAAATCATTAACGTAAATATCTCTGGTAGTTGATTCTTCAGGCCAATCTTCACAAAGTCCCAATGGCATTTGATAATATTCCGAGTTATTCTTAGTCAATAATTTGTCATACATCAGCTTATCCTGAATCCCTTCTTCTTCATTTTGTCCGCATCCGAAAAGAAGTATGCCGGTTAAAATGATTAAAAGTATTTTTTTCATTGTCTTCTCCGTTTTGTATTTGATTGAAACTTATAATCAGTAATTGCCTTAAAATTTGCCATTCCGAGCGAAACGAAATAAAGAGAAGAATCTTTTCTTAAAGTATTTTCAAACTGTAAATTTAGATTCCTCAGCCGTTACAAAACGACTCCTTCGGAATGATAATCTTCTTACTGAAACAATAGATCTTGTTTAACTTACTTCTTCATTCCAAAAATCTTTTCGCCAAGCAAATTTTGATAATTCCTTTAATTCATCGCTAGTAAAATATTTTCCATCACTAACTGAGGTATTCATTTCAGCCTGATGAATATTACGAATACCGGGAATAACAGTTGAAACCGTGTTATTACTGAGACAGAATTTGAGTGCGAAATCAGCCATTGATAATTCCGGAAATTTTTCAGCTTTGAATTTTACTATCTCATTAACTTTTTCAGAAACAATTTTCAAATTATTACCTCTGAAATAATGATTTCTGATATCACCTTCACTGAAGATAGTATTTTCATCATATTTGCCGGTTAATGCTCCTTCATCAAACGGCACTCTCACAATCACGCCGATGTCGTAATCTTTGCATACTTTCAGAGTATTCCATGCAGGAAATTGTTCGAACAAATTATAGATCAGTTGTATTGAATCAATTTTGCCGTCAACTAACGCACCGATTATATAATGAGGCGCCGTATCGGGAACTGAAGCTCCCGAAGCTCTAATCTTTCCGTCATTTTTCAATTTTTCAAATGTCTCGAAAAGCTCATCATTAATATTAAACTTAGCAGACCATGTATGCAGTTGATAAACGTCTATATAATCACGTTTCAATCTTTTTAATGATTTTTCACATTCTTCAATCAAATAATTTTTGGGAAAAGCTTTATTTGCATCGAAATCTATTCTTGGCGGATAATCAAATTCTTTAGGTGGGACCTTGGTTGCGACAAAAATATCTTCACTTCTCTCTTTCAAAACTTCACCGATTATTTCTTCACTTTTACCATCACCGTAACCTTGAGCGGTATCAATAAAATTTACTCCCAAATCAATTGCGCGATGCAAAGCTTTTACAGAATCTTCATCACTTTGCGGTCCCCAGCCACCGCCGATTGCCCAGCCGCCGAATCCGATTTCCGATACTTCCCATTTCATATTTCCAAACATTCTATATTTCATTCTTTCTCTTCAGCCAAATCTGGATGTTTATTTATCATTATCGCAGCTTGTTTTTCTCTTCCTGTTTCTTTTAATCTTTTTATATAGTCTTTAACACCCAAACGAGTATGCATAGGTCCGCCTTCTTTTATAACAAGCCACATAGAATCTTGCGGATGTATAGCAATTATTAAACCGAATACCGTCATCCGCAATTTTGTCTATTGCCGGACTAGTATTACGATGCTATCCGCAACATCCAAGATGATCCGGTCGCAATGAATCAATGTCGAAATAAATTATTCTCATAAATTTTTATCAGCTATTAACCGAATGTAACTCCGGATATGAGAATTATATTTGCAAAAGCCGTAGCTTCGCCTGTACGTACAAAAGCAACGTCACCGTTTTCGCGAGAAAGTTTCTTAAAATTCTCATGTTGAACTTCCTCAATTTCTTTATTTGGCAATAACTTCTGTATTTCCTGGAACAAGACGGTATTACCCTCAACCAGTTCTTTCGCAATAATTGCTTTTTCAACTTCGAGTTCTTCTAGAATTATTCTAAGAACGTCAAGGAAACGAGGAATATTTTTTGTTAGCGCTAGGTCAACAACATCAGCATTTTTAGGTATTGGCAATCCGCTGTCACAAATCACTATTTTGTCCGTGTGTCCCATTGATGCAATTACCCTAGATAAAGGGGCATTTAAAACACCGATTTTTTTCATTAGAAAATTTCCCGGCAATTTATAATTTTGTTAAAAAGTCTTCAATTTCCGATAAGTACGGCATTGAACTTTGCGCTCCCATTTTGGTGATCGCAATTGATGCTGCCTTGTTTGCAATTTTTATTGCCTTATCAATATCATATCCATTTGCAAGTGAGAATGCTAAAGCACCATTGAATGTATCGCCTGCCCCGGTTGTATCAATTGCATGAACTTTATCAGTCGTAAAAATTTTTGATGTTTTTGAATTTACAAATAATGACCCGGCTGAACCCATTGTCACTATAACATTCTTTACGCCAAGTGAAATCAATTCACGCGCAGCTAACTCTGCAGTTTCCTTGCTATTAACTTTTATTCCTGTTAACGACTGCAATTCATTTTCATTTGGAGTAATGAAATCGATCAATTCATATAAATCATTTTTAATTTTCGCTGCAGGAGCCGGATTCAAAATAAATACATGTCCAAATTCTTTTGTTATCTCAGCCGTTTTTTTTACAACATCGTAAGGCACTTCAAATTGAGTTACAACAATCTTTACTTCGCCGAATGCATGTTTTGTTCTTTCAATTTCCCCGGGAGTAATACTCATATTTGCACCGGAGACTACAACGATTTCATTTTCCCCCTCTTCATTAACCGTAATCATTGCCATTCCGGTATGAACATCATCCGAATGAATCAAATACTTCGGGTCAATTCCATTTTCGGACATAGATTTACCAAGAGATTTTGCAAAATCATCATTGCCGAGTTTACCAAGGAATAACGTTTTTGCACCAAGCCTGCTGCAAGCTGTCGCCTGATTTGCTCCTTTACCTCCGGGAAACATTTTGAAGTCGGAACCAAAGATCGTTTCACCCGGTTTCGGAAACCTGTTTGTCGAAACTACCATATCCATGTTCACACTGCCGACAACCAAAACACCATCTGTATTCATCTATAACTCCGCCATACTAAAATTCAATTTCATATTCCGGTGCATGAATAATTACTGGGGGTTGAAATATTCCGGATTCCTTTTCAACAGCTTCCAGCATATTGATCAATGTATTTGTAACGCTTAACTCAATTTTATTATTTCCTTTTTTTACCATTTCTGTTATATCAAGCCGGTATGGATTCCAAAGCGCGAGTTTAGAGTCGCTTTCATTAACCTTCACTTCGAGAACATCCTCTCCGCAATTAACATCTAGGAAAAGTCTGCCCTTTAAATAATCATTCGGCAGATTGAATTCAGTTTTATAAACCCCGGTACCGGAATAAAATGGATAACCCTGCTTTGCCCAATCACCCAGACTAATCTTATCAACCTTTTCACCAATTGTGTAAATGTTATTATTACTGTTCAATGTAAAATCTCCGACTATCTTTATTAAATCGAGAAGTCCGTCTGTTCTTCTGACAGCGACAAGTTTAACAGCAATAATATTCTTTCCTTCTTTAACAAAATTCTTTATATCAACTTGCTTTATCTCGGCATCGATTTTACTTCTGCTGCCTTTGTCCTTAACTTCCTGACCGTTGATATATAATTGATATTCCTTTCCGCTAAACCCGTCAATCAATATTCTTGGATTATCCGGAACATTTTCAATCACAAAAGATGTTCTGTACCAAAGTGTAACCGGGTATGATGCATCGTCTCGTTCCTGCGGAAGCTGCATTTCCCATGCACCCATTGTAACATTAAGCCAATTATTGTCGTCGTAATCTTCCTTAACTATATCATCAACATTTGATTTTTCATCTTCCATCATCATTTTATATTTACCAATACACAAAACATTATCTTCTGTAATATTGAATGAAAAATTTCCATCAAGTTTTATATCGTCCAATTTTTCTATTGATTCCACGCTAACTGTTTTCTTGCCTGCTTCTGTAACAACTTCCGCTGTTGCTTTATCAATTTTGTCTATTGCATAACCTTTTAACATGCCGTTAGTTAATTCTGAAATAAGCAGATTGGTTGACGTTACATACGGTCTTTCAAGTTCATCTCTAATAATTATAAAATGTGATTGGGTTGAATCGAACGGAAGTGTTAATTTCAACCTATTATTCTCAACAGAATAGATATTCATTTTCTCAATTTCACCGGTTTCAGGATTCCATAATTCCGGGGTTCCAACCTTTTCAAATGTTATTTCAACTTGACCCAACTTTTTCTGTTGAGTATTGGTTAGGAAATACAAATCGAAATCGTCTTTTATTTTGTGTAAATAAAAAACATCTTCTTCACTGATTGTTATATCCGGAACTACTACCTGATCTAATAGATTTTTAATTTCTGCTTCTTTCTTTTCTGATGATAACCCTTTTCCTTCAATCAGGTATACCGAGCCTTCACCGATGCTGTTCGACTTGCTTATATTAAAGGAATTCCCGTTGGTTAAATTCATCAATAATTCGGCGGGGTCTTTGCCAAATAATTCTCTGATTTTCTCATTGTAATCCGGCGGTTCTTCATCAAGCAGAGTATTTGGAATTATTGTATCAGCGATTAAAGTTCCACCCTTTGATACAAATTCGTTTAACTTATCAAATGCACTTTTCTGTAGAGCAGTTATGGGTGGGAGAAATATTACGGAGAATTCCTCTTGATTGATTTTAAGTTTACCGTCAACCACTTCGGCGTCCGCAAGAATATCTTCATCAGTATAGTCAAAATCATAATGAAGACGCAGAAACAGATCAGTTAAGTAATCAAAATCAGACTGCATTAGATTAAATAAGCCGGTAGGACCGCTGGGTTTATAATTTGCCCATGCGCTGTTAATCGGGTAAAGCATTAAAATTTTCGCAACATGTTTTCCCCCTGAAAGCATGTGCCCTAATCGCGACATGTATTTCACGAAATGATCATAATACTTCCACCAGGTATGATGATAAAATTGCGAAGGCGGCCAATCCCGTTTCCGTTCACCCTCAATCGAATAATGATAACCGTGGTTATTAAAAATTGTTACTCCGAGCGCATATTCCCAGTTTGCAATCCATTTCATTCTTTCCAATGTGCAGTCCCAATAAGTTCCGCCCATTGATTCACAAAGAAGCTGACTGCTTCCGTAATGATGTGCCGCAGAACTGGCAATCTTAAGTGCTACATGCTGGCTCGGCGCATCTTTAGAACCAACAATAGGGTAAAGATGATCAACACCGGTTATGTGCATATGTTTCAGATGTTTGAATATATTTCCTTCGCATCGTGAGTGCATCCAAATCCATTCTTCACCGAGCAAGTGACCCGTGAATAAAACATTGTTGGCTTCACACCAGTCCCGAATCTGTTTATAATAAGATTCTGAATACTGCTCGGTTAAAGTCTTCCAAAAATCGAAACGTACTTGTGCGGTTTTTTCACCCATATCTAAAAAGAGTGCAGGGAGATACGGTTTCAAATCATATCCTCTTCTTTCTCTAAATATTTTGAACATTTGAGTAGTCCAAGGAATAACTTGATTCTGCATACCAACGTGGTAATAATGCATTGCCGGTTCATCGGTATAAAAACCCGGCATTACGCCGCCAAATTCTTCACCAACTGCCGATTTATATTTTTCGTGAGTTTCATCCAAGAATTTTTTTGTGGAATCCGGATTTAATGCATCTATATAATAATCAATCTCTTTTTCCAGAAAATAAAGCAGACGCCAATTTCCCTTTGGGGCTTCCCAGGGAATTACCGCATTAAAAGATAAATTTGGCGTTAGATCTATTAATGTATCGGGGTTAAGATTGCCATTAAACTCATCTTCCGAACACGCATAAGCAACTATTGGTTTTGAATCCCCTGTGTTTACATATCGATCATCTGTTGCTTCAAGAAAGGTGAATATAGGTCCGGGAACAGGTAGTGCTACCATCTCTAAATATTTTTGCCGGAGTTTCGGATTTTCTTTGGGTACTTTTCTATAAGCGCTTCCGCTCGGCCAATTCATTTCATCATATACCCAAACATCGATTCCGATTTCTTTTGCAATTTTTACGGCATGTTTAGTTCTTTCAAACCATGTGTCGGATAAATATCCAATAGACTCACCAAACCGTCCGTGAATGAATAATCCCGAGATACCTTTTGAATGATATTCCTTCATCTGCCATCGCATCTCTTCTTCTTCCATTTCACCATTCCAAAACCAGAACGGTAAAACGCCCATTGCTTTTGGAGGATCAGCAAAATTATTTTTAGTTAATTTTTCACCATTTAATAGTACCTGAGCAAAACCCATGCAATTACTCCGTTATAAACTTAATGAATGATATTTTGGAATTTACAAGCATCGCTATTCGAAAAAATGCCGCATCATAAAAGCTTCTTTGTATCTACATACAATTAATATGCAAGTGTAATAGTAAACCTATGTGGTGATTCAAGGTAGTCGTACTTTACATAAGCGTAATCGAATTGAAAAGAAATCCCTGACAACTCCTGTTGAACACCAATACCAAAAGATAAATTACCTTCATCATAATTCAATTTATAGCCGCCGCGGAGGGCAAATCTATTCATAAAATAATATTCAGCGCCAAAGTGCATTCTTTCACCGTAATCATTTGAATGAATTGCATCCAAACTAAACGTAAGTTTATGCATTTCCGGATCTCCCCCCAGCAAAAGGTTTTCACCGCCCATCACATCCATTGAAGCCCCGATTCTATACATAATTGGAATTTCATACGACTGCTGTGCTTCTTCAAGTGTATGCATCCACCTTGCCTGGGATGAAAAATTCTGAGCGCTCATACCTAATCTTATTCCCTTCCAGCCGGTTTCATAGTAACTGCCGACATCGAATGCCCAGAGAGAGGTGCTGAAATTATATAATTCTTCTTCAAGATATTTTGCACTTATACCGATAGAAAGTTTATCGGTAAAATATCTGGCATACGAAAAAGCCAAGGCAAGATCACCCCCGGTGAAAGTATTGCCGGTTCTTGTATCTAAACCGCCCGTTGAGCTTGTAACTAATGCTTCATCAAGGTCGCCGTATCCCAGTTTAATAAAACTGAATGAAAAAACACCAATACCTTCAAAGTTCATCCCGACAGCCCCGGATAAAACTTTCAGATCGGCAATCCAGCTTGTATAATTAAAAGATGCTTCTGCCAAATCTATCCCGGTTGTTGCTGCAGGATTCCAAAAAACCGCATTTATATCATTGGCATTCGCTATGCCGGCTTCGCCCTGTGCAACTTGTCTGGCGCCGTTTCCTATTTTCAAAAACTGTAATGCTGTTCTACCTACTTTATTAAACTGGGCTTGAACTGAAATATTAAGTAAGATAGATATTATGATTATTGTTGTTCGTTTCAATTTAATAACCTCCGATTATTCAAATAAAGTCAACAATATTGACTTAACGGATTATCATAAATTTGCCGGTGTTTCTATTTCCAATTGTACCTTCGGTTTCTGACTCCAGCACGTATATATAAAGACCCGGAGCCACCAAAAGACCCGCATCAGAACGTTGATCCCAGATTTCACTTCCGGTTAAATTTCCGAATTTATCAGGTCCGTGGTATAAAGTTTTTACTAATTCCCCGGCTATATTAAAAATCTTTATCTTTATTTTTTCGGGAAGATTCCTAAATTCAATTTTGCGGGTATTCGAACCGGCAAAGCTATGTGTCGGATCACCTTCTATATATGGATTGGGTGCAACAAACACATCCCACCCCTCATTAATAGATACGGGACCCGGCTGTGCATTTGTAATCTCCGTCATATTATAATCACCGCTGGCAAGTTCCGGGAGATTATTTACAACCGTACCGTTTGCCGATGTCCATTGCTTTGGTGTAGAATTATATGCTTGAACATAATAATAGAATTCGTCACCGAACTGAATATCTCTATCTTTATATTGATATAGCTCTAGTTCATCATTCCAATATTCATCAAAATTTGCAAGTGGTATATCTTTTAAAAGCTCCCATGCACCTCTTTTTTCACCATCAATTCCCCGGAAGATTCGATAACCGGATAAATCTGACGAACCATCATAGAAAACGGAACCGGATGCATCTTCGATAATTTTTTCTTCTGCTATTTTATCCCATGTTACAGATATTATTGCTGTATCAGCGCCGATAGATGTAGTTGCCGCTATACAGTTAGGAGCGGGCGGGCTTTCAGGTACATCCGCGGCTAGGTTTATTCCATCAACCGTAGCGCCTATTCCCCATTTCACCGCATTTCTTACCGCTTCAACATTCCGTTCAATTTCAGCAATTGAGCTATCCGGAAAATATCCGTTCGGATCTCCTTTTACCACATCCACCATATCCATTTGACCTGCAATTTCTGCAATTACCAATCTTATTGAATCACCGGGAGCTAATGTATATGGACCGAATGAGCTGGTGTACCAAGCATAGACCTTTCCGTCATTAGCGGTTTGGAAATCATGTTTGAGAAAATTATAAATGAAATCATTTTTGAATGACCGGGGTCCGAAGAATTCATTAAAATCGAGAGATTTACCTTGAAAAGAATTTCCCTCATCGTTGTAAACGCTAAAATGAGAAGGATCAACTTCCATTGACGCACCTCCGTCAGGTATAGGATCCATATAAAGAAAAACGAATCCGAAACATGCCGGGTCCTGCAGTTCAGGTTCCCACTCCGGGCGAACTCTTAGAAGATTTTCCCAATTGGATTTTATGGCGTAACCTGTCCAATCTAACGGACTTTTACCACCGTTGTAATCCCTGCTGTAATAGAACAATCCTTTTCCATCGGGTTCAAGATTGTTTACGGAATAAACATCTGTTCCGGGATTTTGATATCCGCCAAATCCTCCCGCCGGCGCTGCCGAATCTTCAAATCTCCGATCATTATAATGAAAATTCAGCGTACCTTTTGTTGAGACTGATATTCCGCTTTGAAAAGCCAGCCACACTTCATTCAAGGTCTGCTCCAATACTTTTGTATCGTTTAATGCAGTAATAACTTGATCCCCTGTATTAACAAAGGTATAATCATAGATTATAAAATCGTCATACAGCGGGAATCCCCACTGCATAGTTCTGAGTTTGACTGTAACGCCGGTAACGGTTGGGAAATATGTAAATAACATTTCTTCTGGGAGTGAAGAATTAAATTCATTTGATTCTATATAATTTTCAGTTCTTTCCCATTTATGATAGTTAAATATTGTGCCGTTTGAACCAGCCATGGGAGCCTGATAAAAAAGATAGTCGATAGGTTTAGGCTTATAATCCGGTGGGACTAAGTTCATTGCATCTTTTACCATAATTGCAGGTCCGCTTGCAAAATTATGAAAATTAGCATTAGTAACTTCTCCCGGATCATTCGCTTTTTCTTCATGGTTCGGGAAAAAATAACCTTGGAAACCGGGATAAAATCCTATACCGGTTACTTCATTATAATCCCATGCCCCAGGTGAGCCGATAAAACCATAATTCATTAATGTTTCCCACAATTTCCCCCTGGTATGAGTCGCTAGATCCCTCTGAGAATAAATTGGATCAGCAATAACCAGCAATATTAAAATTATACTAATAATACAAATTTGATTTCTTTTCATAGCAAGATCTCTTTTTAATTTATCATAAAATCAAAAACCCAACGCGAATCCAAATATGATTCTTCGTGGTAGATTACGGTAACTTAATTGATCCGGGAAAGGTCCTCCGTCAGGTTTTCTTTCCGGGTACACATTGAATCCCGAATTTACAAAAGCAACTATATCTTTCTGGGCGGCTGTTGCCGAATTAATTGACTGTAAGTTTATCCACGTATCATTAAATACATTCCTGACTTCCACGAATAGAGAAGCCATCGCGCCAAGTATATTTATCTCTTTTCTTATTCTAAGGTCGGCATTCTTATCCGGTGGTCGCATGAAAGATTTCCCGCCGTAACTAAAGTTATCCCAGACTAATTGTTCGTGAGGATAATAAATTTGATAGTCAATTGAGAATTGCATATTGGAAAGAACACCGCCAAGTAAGTTGAAATCTTTTGGAGTAGCGAAGACTAATCCGAACTTCATTCTTGGTGGATCATATTGAATATCATCACCGATTGGGTTATCGAGCCTGGTTTGAACACCGCTGTTGGGAGCGGCAATTACATCAGGGTCGCCGGATCTGCCGACAATTCCCGTACTCCATGAGTAATTTAAATATCCGCCCCAGAAACCTGACAGCGGTTTTCTCAAAGAAATTTCTACACCTTTTGCATCGGCATAATCTGAATTTCCGGTTGTTAAATATGAATTTCCGTCGGACATAAAGACCCTTACGGTCCGGATATTGTTTGTTATATCTTTATAAAAACCGGTTATATCAGTAACAATACCTGCAAAATTATGTTCGATGCCAATTTCATAAGCAACTGTTTTTCTCGGTTTTAAATTTCTGTTACCTAAATTATAAGGAACAGTTACGCCTGTTTCACTATCGATTAAATAACTATTAAGTATTCCCGTTACATTTTGCATTGGCGCATCACCGCCGGTTCCTTCGCCATAGTTTCCGAACGGCGCTCTTTGAAAGAAATGTCCGTACGAAAAATGCAAAACTGTATTTTCAGAAATAGGATGTGAAATTCCGATCCTGGGTGAAAGCTGCCCTTCAATTTTTGTTTTCTCTTTTTCTGCTTCGGCTGGTTCTTCTGTCTCAAAAGCTTCTATTTCACCGAAGGGATCGAAGGGATTTAGATAGACATAATCGTTTGGGTTGTAGAAATCATACCTGAGACCGACATTAACAATTAATCCTTCGAATTCCAATTTACTTTGAGCATATATGTCACCTTCATAAGGATTATAAATATCATCCTCAACAATCTCATAAGCTTTACCTTGCTGATACCTTTTGAGATTGTAATAAGTTAAATCAAAACCTGTCTTTAATTGCCATCTTTGATTTATTTGACTGGTTAAATCCCCGCTAAATGTATAGTCGGTATTTTCATCTGAACCTCTATAATAATAACCGGTTGTGTTAAGCCCGATAATATTACTATGTCCTCCATCTATCGGAGAGCCCAAGGAATCAACGGCACGCAAATTATCATAAACCGGGGATCCGTCTTCCCAGCCGTACGGATCATCAGGGAAAATTGATTGTGCTCTTCTGGTAAATATTCTGTTGAACTGCAGTTCATAGAATGTATTTCGAGAAAGAAGATGAGTCAACTTTATTGATTGTCCTTGTACAGAGTAAGTGGGAAACCCGGCAAAATCATAATATGCATATTTATTTGCTAAACCTGCTCCAAGCTGTAAATAATCCATCCCGTATCCGGACTTCTCATCACTATAAAATCCCGAAAGCATTAATTTTAGATCACTATTAATTTTATAAGTGATTTTACCCGATATATCAAGCCATTCTCCCATGTTACGATAACTATTTCCGGTTATCGGAGGATCGGTTCGATATTTACCTGAAGCAAAGAAAAAGAGATCGGGGATGAATGTAGGTCCGCCGATAGACATTTCTGCCTGATAACCGCTTCTTTCCGTATAATCATTTAACGGTTGATGTGTTTGCATATAATTCTCATAAGCCTCCTGAGGCGTCCAAATGGATGACGGATCATTTCCTTTAATTCCGCTGTCATCAACCCACTGATCGGGATTATCAATCCACCATTGTAGATGGCGCGCATGGGAGTTTTCCCAGTAAATATCAGTTGAGTAATCATAGAAAGCTGTCCCCCAATGATTCAACCCGGGAGGCGTATAACGAAATTCTGTATAACCTTGTAATTTATTCGATCCTTCCTTCGTTACAATATTGAACACACCTGATTGTGCTTCGCCATATTCAGCATCAAAACCGCCGGTTATAATTTCCAGTTCTTGAATTGAACTTAAATTCACATTTGTATATGGTTGAAAATCAAGTGGATTTCTTGCACGTACACCGTCAATTAAAAACGCTACTTGATCAAGAGTACCTCTCCGCACAACCAGTTCACCGCCGGGATTTTGATCAATACCAGGTAATGTTGTAAGGATTTCCATCAACTGACTTGTTGGTCGTGTTGAAATTTCTTCCGAATCAACAAAATGCCGTGTTGATGTCTGATCCCTCTCAACTAACGGTCGATCGGCAACAACAACAATATCTTCGTCAATCTTCATTACGGTTTCGTGCATTTCAATATTTACTTCCGTCGTATGATTTTGACTGACTTCAATATCCTGTATTACGGTTCTTTTATAACCGACCATAGTTGCAATCAAATTATATTTGCCGGGCGGAATATTGAGTATGAAATATTCTCCGTTTACATCAGATGCTGCGCCCATTGATGTTCCTTCGAGCAAAACATTAACACCAAGTAATAATTCACCGGTTTCAGTATCAGTAATTTTCCCGGTAATCTTTCCTCCGGCAGCAAATGTACTGACGGATAATAATGTTACGACGAATAATGTAAGGGTTGTCGAAAATAATATTCTTAGACTTTTCATATACAGCCTTATTATCATTTGTTTATATTTTGAATCCATTTATTCAAACAATTTTCATTCATTTACAATAACCGCTTTTACAAATCCTTCGGGTTTAGTGTTTGCTGCTTCAAATGCTTTTTCTATTTCTTTCAACTCAAACGAGTGAGTGACCAACGGTTTCATATTAATTTTACGATCATTCAATAAATTCATTCCGATCTTCGTACCTTTATAAATTGTATCAACATTTCTGAAATGCGCGTTTACTATATCAAAAGCCATCCAATTCCAATAACCTAAATCATCAATTTTTCTTGCACCGGGGTGAAAACCGAATATCACTAATTTTCCTTCCATCCGTGTTATGTTCGCCGCCATATTTAATGTCTTTTCATTTCCGCCAACTTCAAAGGCAGCATCAACTCCTTTACCATTTGTTAAATTTTTGATTGCGGCATTAGCGTCTTCCTTTAGTGGATTTAGTACAACATCCGCGCTCAGCTTTTCAGCCAAGTCCAGCATTTCCTTTCGTACATCAATTGCAATAATTTTTTTTAATCCCATTAATTTCAGTTCTTGGATCATTATTAATCCCATGAATCCGGTTCCGACTAAGGCAACAGTTTGATCTAATTCCAATCCGGCTTTTAATACACCGTTAGTTGTGCATCCGATCGGTTCTGCAAGAGCTTCTGCAAAAGATATTTCATCATTCAGTTTAAATATGAACCTGCTGTCTACCGCCGCTTGTTCAGCATAGCCTGTTCCGTCGGTCCAGACAGCAACTCTATCCCCAACATTAAATTCACTTATGTTTTTTCCTGTTGCTTTTATAATGCCTGCAATTTCGTGCCCGATAAACCTCGGATATTCGAGTCCATCTAAGGTTTTTTCCCATTGGTGAATTTCCGAATGACAGACACCGCAGGCTTTCACATCAACTAAACATTGATCATCATTAATTGATGGCGTTTCGATTTCCTCAATTCTAAAATCATGTGCGCCGTATAAAATTGCTGCTTTCAACTTTCTTCTCCGAAAATAAATTCGGCGGCGAAGCAGTTTAGCCTCGCCGCCTATTCATAAATTACTTCAATAAGATCATTTTTCTTGATAATAGAGTTTTGTTAGTTTCCAATGTGTAGAAATAAACACCGCTCGCAAGTCTTGAAGCATCCCAATTAATTGAATACGTACCGGCTGACATATCTTCTCTATTTATAAGAGTTTCAACCAACTGACCGAGAGTATTATATATCCTAATAGAAATTGGGCTTTGTTCAGCAACTGCAAATTGAATTGTAGTTGTTGGGTTAAACGGATTCGGATAATTCTGTTTCAACTGAAAATCAGTTGGTACTTCATCACTAATTAAACCTTCCCCTACACTTGTAACAGTACCAACCATGTTTAGGACTGCCCAGTATTCGGAATTAGCTAAATTAAAGAAGCCTGGATCACCGTTACCAAACGGGTCGCCAAACGGATCATCGGGAATATTCGGCTGCCATGTATAATAACCATAAGCATCTCCAAATTCTTCATCCGTCTGCTGTGAACCGTTACTTCCACCGATATTAAATCCCAACCTTGATTGTGAAGTTACGTTCGGATTATAAATAGCCATTTCAAGATCCCAAACGCCTGTTTCATAATTGATATTGGTCGCCCAACGAGCAAATTCAGATGGATCGGGATTTGTCATTAATGAATCCGAGAAATCGAAACATTCTCTATATTCCCACGGAACATAAGTCGTATCTCCGCCGTTAAGCGTTATATCATCACCGAGAATCCAGAAATGATAAGGACCGTCGGGAGCGGCATAAGAATTACCGTCATACCATCCCATCATATTTCTCGCTAGTCTATCGGAAAGACTTACAAACAACTGATCGCCCACCCATTTGCCGTTCCAGTAAAGTCCTGTGGAATCATTTACATATTCATCAATGTGTAAGAATAAGTAAAGAGTATCGGTTGTCCAGAGCAATCTTCCGTAATATTCATCATACTCAGGTTCTGAAAAACCATCGCGGTAATAGTAAAGAGCGAACATTTCGTAACTTGTTGGTGTTACTAAATTTGCTTCACCTGCTGTTTCCCAAGCTGCTTCATCCATTACACCATCAACTGTAATTGTTCCCGGTTGAACTGCAGGTACATCAACCTTTTTGCGGGAATAATCATCGTCGCCTTCTTCGAAGTGAAGTACAGCCCAATAGTCGGCATTAGCTAAGTTGAAATAACCCGGATCACCATTACCGAAAGGATCGGCAAACGGATCGTCGGGAATATTCGGCTGCCATGTATAATATGCATAGGCATCACCGAACTCTTCATCTGTTTGGCGTGAACCGACACTACCGCCGACATTAAAACCTACGGCTGATTGAGCTTCAACATGAGGATTATAAATTCTCATTTCAATATTCCAAACACCGGTTGTGGTATCAATAAAAGTTGCCCACTCAACATTATCGGCAGCGTCAAACGCTTTTAGTGAATCTTCATAACAGCCGCGGTATTGTTCGGGGATGAAGGAAGTATCTCCACCGTTTAATGTAACCTGATCACCAAAAATCCAATAATGATAAGGACCTTCAGGAGCTAAGTACGAATTACCGTCATACCAGCCCATCATGTTAGTTGATAAACGGCTTGAGAGACTCACAAAAAGCTGGTCGCCCGTCCATTTACCATTCCAGTACAGATTTGTCGAATCATTTACGAATTCGTCAATATGCATGAAGACGAAAAGAGTGTCTTCAGTCCATAATAAACGACCGTAATATTCGTCAAAATCAGGTTCGGTTAAGCCGTCTCTATAATAATAGAGAGCAAACATTTCATAACTCGTAGCCGTGACCAAATTAACCTGCGCGCCGTCCTGCCACTCAGGTTCATCCATCTGACCGTCGAGAGTAATTGCAGAAGGATCTACTTTAGGAACGGTGACTTCCTTTCTGGTATAATCCTGAGCTAGAGTTAGTGAAACAAAGAGGAAAAGAAAAATTACGGAAAGTAGATTTAATCTACTCATGTAACCTCCAAATTGTTATTGATGAAATAATTGTAATTATGTTGTTCATTTGAAACTACATTCCTTGCTAGTAAATATTATATCGTAAATTTAAAGCCGGTAAAAATATTGATGTATCATGTTTCCCGGACTGTGATGGTATTCCATTATTCATTATTTCTCTTTCGGCACCCAAAGAGTATGAGATGCTGAGATCGATCTCCCATTCATTTTGTTTCAGACCCAACCCTGCCGACAACCAATGCTGATCGACCGAAGAAAACAACATATTCAAGGATGAATGTTTAATAGGAGATTCACTAAACCGGTAACCAATCCTGTAGTGCAAGTTTGAATTTGAAACGTATTCTACACCAATTCCAAGATCCATTGCATCTTTGAATTGAGGATTTAAATCCGTACCGCTCAATCCAAACGCAGCATCAACATCTTTTAACTGAGCCTGCCAGGCAGTATCGCTGAATTCATACTGAAAAATATTTTCAATCCCTGACCACAGATTCAGTCTAAAATCCACATTCAATGCTAATTGACCGGTTAAATTATATAAGCCGCCGATACCAATTACCCATGGCATTTCATAATCTGATGTTAGATCAGACGAAGAGGATGCATCATGAATATCCTGCAAGTATTTTGAATGACCGATTCCTTCTAATTCGGTTTTGAATCCTGATCTAACACTCACACCCATTACAAAGCCGGGTGTAAATTGATAATCCAATCCCAGAATAAAACCGTATCCCCAGCCGGTGGAAGCATAACTGAGTTGATATGCCGCCGAACCGCTGTCAGCAATCCACAATGAATTATCTTTTGGGAAAGCAGTTTCGACTCTTGTTCTATAAATAGCTGCCGCAGCGCCAATCGATAAATTTCCCAGCTTATAGGATAATCCGGGCACAATTACATTAGTTCTGATTGTATTCATGTAATCGAATGCTAAAATTATTGAAGTTGAGCCCTTTTTGCGGATAGTTGTGAAAGCCCAATCGATGTTATATCTCGCAGCAGTAAAATAACCAATGCCAAAAGTTAACTCATTCGAATAACTCCAATACGCACCGCCGGTGATTGAAAAATCGTCTTCCCTAAAGGACTGAAAATAACCGTTATTTTCGCTGTTGAAATACTGCTCGCCCAATTTATCGAACATGAAAACTTCTATACCCGCACCGCTTAAAGAGGATAAACTTGCTGGGTTAGTAAATATCCCGGTGATTCCATCGAAACCGGCGATATAAATTCCGTTAAGCGAAGAAGTTTTTCCACCATTCAATGAATTGAAGTCTGTTCCTCCTGCAAAAATTATACTGGAAGCAAATAGAAGAACGATTATTTTTTTAATATTTTGATAGATCATGCTATCTCCACGAATTAATTTTACCATGTTGATAACTTTATATATGCGTAGCCATTAACTGTTCTGCCTCGTCTTTCACCATCCCATTCCTTAGAAGCTATCCAGATATAATAATTTTGATTACGTTCCAGACCGGTTTCAGGAAATTCAACGAACACATGAGTGCTGTCAAAAGATTGACCTACAATAAAGGGTTTGCTCAAAACATTTCTTTTTCCATAAACTGCTTCTCCGTTCTCTTCATGAACCGACCATACTTCCCAGAGCGCTTTATTAATATCATACTGTTCGCCTATACAAATTCCTGCTGCGGAAAGTAATGAATCGGTGATCCCGGTTTGTGCAATCTCCCAGTCTACTATTAAACTGTTACTTGTATCTGTTTCTTGAAGAGTGATTTGAGCCAGTCTGCCGGCGCTAAGTACGTTTGATGTGTCTATATTTACGTAGGCATCAATAAAGTAATTGAGACTAGTAAATTCATAATCCGAAAGTAATAAAGTATCCTCAACCTGAATTACCTCTCCGTTGACAATTGATGAGTCGAAGGCAAGATATTTATTCTTAGTTCCACTTATTTCTTTCCATGCATTTTCTTTTAAAACCCAAAAATTATATCCATTATCCTCAACAAGACTTTCAATAAACTTGCCGCCATATTCACTTTGTAAACTTTCTGCATTAGAAGGTAAACTGCCATAGGTAACAGGATATTGAATGTTATCCCCTGAAGAATGAATAAGCCAAATGAGACTTGAATCCAGAGCGGCTTTATCTCCTTGATTAACACCGACAACCGAAACATATCCGCCCAGCCACGTTATTTTCGGATTATACGAATTTTCTTCTATGTTGATATTTGACATTGAAGGGGATCCTTCATACGGCGCCAGTGCATCATCACTCTCGGAACATGCAAAAAGAATAGCGATAAGAATCAGTTTGTAAATGTTTTTGATTATAGATTTCTTTTTCATTTAATTTTTCCAAAAAATTTTATGAAAATTATATTCTTAATTCGTCGATCCAGTTTGAGTTATATATTTCACCTTCCAAAGTGGAATGCAGTAAAATATAACGCCCGTCGGATCTCTTGTCTCCAAAAATAAACTTGAACTGCCTCTCTCTTGAATAAATCCACACTTCATATGGAGCTAGGAAATCTTCGAACGGGAATCGATTAATTTCATCCGGGATACCGAATTGAATCAAAACTCTGCCGCGTTCAGTACTCCAGCCTTCAATATTTGCCCAGGAGAAGTTTTTGTTCGCAAATAAATATCTATTAATTATCGTCTTGAGATATTCATTTTCTTTAGTAGCTGGATTGGGATCCTGATTTCGCCAATAATTAAGCATGAACTCAAGTTTGCCGTTTTCGTTTAAATCTTCATACTTGCTGAATTCATCAGGACTCAATAAATACTCTGCCACTTTTTTAGAGATATCTAATGCTTCGTTTGCCTCTGTTGATTTAGAAATATAGTCCGCCTGAATTACTTCAAACTGTCTCGAATTTATCAGCAGCGCCTCATCATTCGAGTCAACTATTTCTACTTCCAATAAATAAATTCCGGACGCTACATTTGAAACATTCAATCCATGAATAACACTAATTGAAGCGCCCGGAATATGGAGCACCGATTTTGGAAATGTTTTTAAAGAGGTACCATTCAAATCAACAAACCGGTATTGTACATTGAAGCTATCACCAACAATCGAAGGAATATTATAAAGTTCGTAGTAGAAATAAATTACCGGATTTAATATGCCGTATCTTCGCCAGGGATTCGGCACAACCGATTTATTTCCTTTTACGAAAGGACTGCTGCCATTATCATTTTTTATTTGCGAAACAAATTCAATTTCACTGGAAATGAATTCGACATTATTAAACTTCTTGATCGTAATCTGAGCCTCTGCAGTACCATAACGATCAGTATGGATATCCTTTAATCTGATTTGAATCCTATATGATCCAGCTTCCATTAGTTCAGCCCATTGATCATATATTGCCCGGGATAAAGTTTCATTATCCCTCTGCTGTAAATTTACAGTGGTCTCCCACTCTTTTGATGTTATTAACTTTCCAAAATTGTCATTTATGAAAAATCGAATTGAATACGCCGCTTCTTCTCTTCCTTCAACATCTTTAGTACTTAATTGATCAGTGAAGAGCATTAGATAAAATTCTTGGTATGTTAAATCGTCTTCACTTTTGAATCCGGCTATATCAATATAAAACTTGATATCCCCGTTACTTACTAACGGGAGATCGTTTGATCCGAAATTAATGGAACAAAAGAATACCAAAATCAATATGACACTTTTAATTAGGTTCATCAGCCTTTCAAACCGCTAAGTGCGATTCCTTTTATGAAATATTTTTGCGCAAAGAAGAAGACAATCAGAATTGGGATTGTTGCTGTAACCGATCCTGCCATTAATAAATCCCATTGAGTTAAATATCTATCCCTGAAAATGGACAGCCCTAACTGAACAGTGGTCAATTCTTCAGAATTAATTACAATCAATGCCCAGATAAAATCATTGAACGTACCCATAAAGGTGAAAATTGCCAGAGTAGCCAAAGCAGGTTTAGACAACGGGATAATAATTTTCCAAAGCACCTGGAACCGTGTCGAACCATCAATATATGCAGCTTCCTCAAGTTCTTTAGGGATAGTCATGAAGAATTGTCTTAACAGAAATGTACCGAAAGCCGATGCAAGTCCTGGAACAATCAGAGCGTTGTAAGTATCAATCCAGCCCAACCAATGCAGAACGAGAAAACTTGGAATCATTGTCACATTATATGGAATCATCATCGTTGCTAAGAAGATATAAAACAATGCATCCTTTCCCCGGAATCTCATTCTGGCAAAAGCAAATGCCGCCATTGAACATGTAATAAGTTGTCCAATCGTAACCGAGAAAGCGACCACCATGCTGTTTACGTAGTAACTTCCGAAAGGTGCGGCTTCAAAAGCTTTCACATAGTTATCAAGATTTATTTTCGACGGGAAAAATTGCGGCGGATATGTAAATATTTCAGACATATCTTTCACCGAAGTCAGGATCATCCATAAGAACGGCATCAATGTTAAAATAGCAACACTGTATACCAAAACATGAGTCAATATGGATTTTATTTTTTTCTTTATGTTTGGTTTTGAACTCATGTGGCTGTGTGTATCCTATTTTTCATAAATCTTACCTGCAAAAGAGTTAAAATCAATAGTATGGCAAACAGTACATATGCTACTGCAGATGCATACCCCATTTCAAAAAACTTAAACGCATATTCATAAACATAGAAAACAAGTACTTTCGTTGATCCTAATGGTCCGCCGGAAGTAAGCACATAAACAATATCAAACACTTGGAAAGAGGTAATCATTGACATAACAAGTATGAAGAAAATTGTTGGACCCAACATTGGAATTGTTATATTCCAAAATTTTGACCATCTGCCCGCTCCGTCGATCTCTGCCGCTTCGTAGTAAGTGTCTGGAATTCCTTGTAAACCGGCTGAGAACAATACCATGTTTATACCGAAAGTTTTCCAGACCCCCATTACAATAAGCGCAAACATTGCGGAAGTTGGTTCATTCAACCAATTGACTGATTCAATTCCAAATATTCCGATAGCATAGTTGATTATGCCGTAATTCGGATCATATAACCATCTCCAAATCAATGCCGCTGCAACAGGTGATATAATTACGGGAGCAAAAAAAGCTGTCCTTAAAAATTTCTTACCGGCAAGTTTTCTCTGTAATGCATAAGCAAGCAATAAAGAAAATGCCATATTTAACGGAACCGTACCAAGTGTATAAACTGCCGTATTTTTCAAGACTTGCCAAAACTCTTCACTTTGGAACATTTTAAGGTAATTATCCAGACCGACAAAGGTTGCTTCGTTGCTAAACATATTCCACTGATGGAAACTTAGATAGAAGGAGAAAAAAACCGGGAACAGAATGAATGTTACAAACACAACAAGAGTTGGTGATAGAAAAAGAAAAGCAGCAAATCCGTCTCCTTTTTTGTAAAGCCGTTTATTTTTTTTAGTTGTTTTCAAAAATTTTATCTCTGTTTATTTTTTTCTTCCTGAAGAACTTTATTTGATTTTGCTGCGGATTCATCCAAAGCTTGTTTTACATCCATATTTCCCACTGTTGCTTTTTCCAAAGCTTCTGCTAAATGTCTAGCGACTTCCAAACCACCGTAATCAATGGGTTTTTGAGCAATCCCGTAATCCATCTGGTCAACAAATGTTTTAAAATTTGGATTTTCCTCAAGATAAGCCTCAAATTCAGGAACATCACGCACTGCATGTCTGATGGGTAGATAACCGCTTTTCATTGCCCACATTGCCTGAGTTTCAGGTTTAATCATCCACTTAATAAATTCCCACGATTCATCCGGATATTTGCTCTGTTTAAAGATTGCCAGATATTCCCCCCCAACGATAGTGGCTTTCTTATCCGTCCCTTTTGGTAAAGGAGCGAAACCCCAATCGATATCTTTTAGTAAATCTTTATAACGAGGAAGATTCCACGGACCATCCATTGCCATTGCCAAATGTTTAGAAGCGAAAGCAACATCAAAATCCGTAGTGAAATTTCTAAGATTAAGATTAGTGTAAATATCTTTCCACAAACTCAGAGCATCAATGCCGGCTTCGGAATTATATAGCACTTCGGTTTGCTCGTCATTAATAACCGAACCCCCTGCTTGCCAAAGATATGGATACCATTGCCATACCATCCATCCGCTTTGAGGACCCGCTGCCGGAAATATTGGAAGGAAAAGACCGACTTGTTCATATTTCCCATCGTTATTTTTATCAAAAGTCAATTTTTCAGAAAAAGTTTTCAACTCATCCCAGGTTGCGGGCGGATGCTCGGGATCAAGACCGGCAGCGCGGAACATATCTTTATTGTACAAAAGTGCTAGATTAGTGGCCTCCATGGGTAAACTGTATAATGTACCTTTCCAGGAAGCATATTGAATTAGAGAAGGATAAATATCATCAAGGTCTTCTTGAGAAATTCCATTTTCACCTTTTATGAAATGATCCATTTGGTAAATGGCATCTGCATCAACTAAATCCTCCATATAATCAGAATGAAGCCATGATATATCCGGAGCGGTTTGACTCTGAATCGCAGTTATTAATTTTTGAATAAGGGCTTCACCCGTTGGAATGTATTGAGCTTTAACTGTAATTTGAGGATGAGACTTTTCGAATTCGGCAATCAAATCATTCAGTGCCGGAATAGTTGAAGATACAAAGCTATGCCAAAATATTATCTGAACTTTACCATCTGTCGATTTTTCTTCTTTACCGCATTGAGTAAATAAAATGAATGCGGTTAAAATTAGCAAACTAAAAATTGTTATTTTTTTCACCATTCACCTTTTGATCATTTCTTTGTTATTCCTAAAGAATTTTATGTTGTGATTCTTAATTAACGCAATCGTTTGTGCTACATAGGAAAAAACTTTTATTATTTTTTTTATTTAATATTGATTAATCATATTTATCTTAGTTGTATCAACCCTTGCATGAGTGAGCAGTTTAACTGATTTGCGTGTAATTAATTTCGGATCGAGTACAATTTTTTTTCTCTCGATTCTCCCTTTTGATTTTAAATCATCAATCAACAATTTAACCGCAACCTCTCCGAGCATTTGTCTGGGCTGCCTAACTGCTGTTAAAGGAGAAAACAAATATGGCGCAAAGTCAATATCATCAAATGTAATAAGGGAAATATCCTCCGGCACTTTTATGCTCTCTTCTAAAAATGCCTGAAGTGTACCAAGTGTAATCAGATCGGAGAAGGCAAAGATCGCAGTTGGCGGATTTTCTAAATTGAGTAGCATTTTTGTTTCAATATATCCATTCTCTTTCCTGAAATCCTTACCAACCATTAATGTTTCATCAATTTCCAATCCGTTTTTTCTCAAAGCATCCAAATATCCTTTTACTCTCTCATTATTAGTATAGGTATTTCTCAGACCTTGGATAATCGCAATTCTAGTATGACCATTTTCAATTAAATAACTAGTAGCTTGAAAAGCACCTTTATAGTTATCAACAACAACACAGTTTGCATCAATATGCTCAATGTTACGATCAAGAAGGACAAGTGGTTTTTTATGTTCAACAAGATCTTCTATATGTTCAAAAAGAGTACCCACGGGCATAATAATATAACCGTCAACACCTTTCCTCCTGAGGAGTTCAACATGCTCTATTTCAAGTGAAATATCTTCATTTGTATTACAAACAATAAGGCTGTAACCCGCCTCATAAGCTTGTTTTTGGATTATTTGGGTAACATTTGCGAAGAATGGGTTTGCAATATCCGGAACGACCAAACCAATTGAATGCGTTTTTTTAAGTCGCAATCCCCTTGCTAATTCGTTTGGTCTATAGCCGAGTTCATCGGCTGCTTTTAAAATTTGTTCTTCCGTCTTGGAACTGATTCTGTATTTCTTGGACTTATGATTTAGAACTCTAGAAACTGTTGAGATCGAAACTCCAACTTGGTTTGCTATGTCATTAATAGTGATCAAAATATTAGCCTGGGAAAATTAAAAAATGCGTTTAGCACAAACCTTTGTGCAATATAAGAGCAGAAATTATTGGTTGTCAAGAATTTTCGGGTGTAAAAATCTTTTTGTATGATAAAATATCAATTCTGTTGAAAATATAATCAATATTTTACAACTGCTTCATACCCGTCCACGGGTCATAATAATCCACCATCAGGTTCAGAAGTATTCCCCCACCCCTGATTAAGAAATTGTCATTTTAAAAAACAGCAAATATTTTCAAATAGTTTTGAATTAAGATTTCTTCTAAACGACCCACCTTTAATGATATTTTGAAGTGCATTATAGCACAGTCTGTCCATGAGTGCATTAGCAATAATTTGGTCGGGATAATAAATTCAACTCTCAAATAGAAAATTTTATCTCATCTTAATAATTATTTCTACAAGCCAATTTACATTATGTCAGAAATCAATCATATGAGTTTTTGTATCCCATTGCTGCACAACAGTTTTAGACTATTTTGTGTAATTCAAAACTGTAGGAGAAAGTAAAAGAGACTGCACAATTTTGAGGTGGATCTGCCGTTGTGAGGGAGTCAGTTCACTTCACTGAGTAAGATGCGGCTTTCTGTACAGTCTCAAAATGTCTAAAATTATTTTACTATCAACATCTTCTTAAATCATTGGTTTGTGCTTTGTAGTTTTTTTTCTGCTCTAATAAATTTATTCTTGTTCAAAGACATTAATTACCTCCCTTTTGTTCAAGTCAATGATATCGCTTCAAAATATATTGTGTTCCAGATTAGTTTTACTCACATTAGTACTTCTTCAAAAGTAACTTTCCAACTTAAGCATTATATTCTTTCATTTTTTGATAAGTCTACAAGCTAACAAAGTGGGCGTGAAGACAGCTTTCCTCAGATATTTATTTCCTTTTTTTGATATTGATGATTTCCCTTTTCTATTACCGTATTTTAAGTAAAAAGTCCCCGCATCTAAAAACTATGGGTTGACCAAGCGAAAATAATTATCTTGTAAAATAAATTTTGTAAAAATGTTTTCTGTAAAACATTATTGCGCTTTGTTTGTTTTTTATTCTGACACATCATAATATGCGGACATTGAAAATGCACGAAACTAATAAATATTATTAGGGGAAATTTATGACTAGTACCGCAATTATTGTTATAATTCTTGTACCTATTGCATTTCAATTATTTTTGCTGGCAATTAAGCAAGAAAAGAGACATCAAGAAATTAAACAATTGCTCAAAAGTTTAGAAGATAAGCTGAAATAATAATTCTTTTCTTTATTATTTGTAATAATCGTACTATTTTTTCGTAATAACGAGATACATGTAAATATAGCATTAGCCAATAAGGTTTGCTGAGATGTCAAAAGTAAAACAATTTATCAAATCACCACATATTCAAATAGCTATGGCAACCGGGATATGCATTATAATTCTGGCAATTTTTTCAAAACGTATTTTACCAAATCCAATTGGTTACCTTCCGTCAGCAATTCCTCCATTTTTAATGGTAATGTTTGAAATCGTACAAGGCAAACTAAAAGAGAAAAAAAAATTAAAGGTTGGTTATTGGATAACTGCTATTTTTTCAACCACAGCAATTGTAATTATTCTTTCATGGCAAGAGGTTATCTAGGGTGCTTCTTTCCTTCGCTCTCGCTTGCCCTACTCTTCCGGGTTCTGCTTGACTTTTTTAGCAAACTGAAATGAATATTTCCTAAATAAATTTATACCACATATAATTTTCCCCAGAAAAACTATTTACTTTTCACAAAATCACATCGTTTTATTCGTCACTTATTAATACTAAGCTAAATAATGCACTATGATTTTGAATTTATTCTCAGCATTTTTATTGATTGAATTTTTAATACCATTGAGCAAATCTATGAAGCAGCAAATAATTGAGAACATTAATAATCCCGAAAAACTTGAACTGTTGTTTCGAAGCAATAAAAAAGATTTTTCAAATTCCTTCGACGAAGTCTCAGCTGATTATGATTCGGATCTGGTACACTTTTGGAAAATTAGATTAGCCGATTCTTCGAGTAATGATTTTATATCTTTCCTAAGATTGGATATTCTTATTTTAATTATAATCTCAATTTTCTCCGGTTTGCTGGCAAAACTTCCGGATTTTATCAGCCAATTAGATCAAGAGATTTTCTTCTTCAGAAACCTTCCCATTATTGTATTTAATGGACTCATACTTTTTGTCTTTTGGCAAAATAAAATTTTTGAAAAATCTAAAATCTTTTTTTATATCTTCTCTATTATTGTTCTTTTGTTATTTGTAAATCTTTTACCCTACGGTAATCTTGATTCCGTTAACGTAGCTATAATTCATATCCCGCTTCTCCTTTGGTGCTTACTTGGTCTCTCATTCATTTCATTCAATTATAACGATACTACTAAAAAGATTGAATTTATTCGCTTCAATGGAGAATTTTTGATTATGACCGGATTAATTATTCTTGCCGGTGGATTATTGACTGCTATAACTTTGGGATTGTTTTCTGCTATTAATATGAATATAGAAGAGTTCTATATTCAAAACGTGGCAATTTTTGGCGGTGTAGCTGCTCCAATTGTTTCTTACTATCTTATTCTATTATATCCAAATATCACAAGTAAAATAGCTCCGGTCATTGCAAGAGTTTTCACACCTTTAGTCTTTGTAACTCTATCTGTGTATTTAATATCCTATATCTTCTCCGGTGCAAAAATTGTAGAGGACAGAGATCTGCTAATTTTATTTAATATTGTTCTATTGGCAGTATTGGCAATTATAGTTTTTTCTATTTCCGAAATTGATAAATCTAAAAACAAAAACATTAGTGTGTTGATTTTATTTTTATTAGCTCTATTGGCTATTGTAATTAATTCAATAGCCCTTGTCGCTATTATCACAAGATTAACTTATGGTCTTACTCCTAATAGAATTGTCGTGCTTGGCTCTAATTTATTGATTTTTGTAAACCTGATTATTATTGCAGTTAATCTTTTCGATTCATTCGTTGAAATAAAAAAAATTACTCAAGTCGAAAATTCTTTAGTCAAATATATAACCATCTATTTGATATGGACGCTCTTAGTTGTCTTCTTGCTCCCTTTTGTCTTTTGGTTTCAATAGCCTGCTGATCCAATTCTATAATTGTCCGTCATTTACTAAACAGTACTAAAGACCCGTCCTCAATTTTGTAGTCGACATGTATTTTGGCGGGTTTCACATTTACTCAGCAGTATTAGCTCTTCCTCATCCGTTGAAATACATTCCTTCGCTCATCGTTAAATCTACCATACCTGTTAGCCGAGTACGATTAGGTCGATCCGTTTTGCTGTGATGTAATAGTTTTAAAAAACATTTCAGTAAAAAGTTACTCTTTTAATCAAAATATATTTTCGCCTTATGCCCATGAGTAAATTACGCTATATTGCTAATACCAATTATTATTACTGTAAGGATATATCGAATGACCCCTAAAAATAGTCTAAAACCTTTAGCTGTAACATTTGCTGCAAGTGGAGTATGGGATACAGTAGCCGGTATTCTTTATCTCTTTTTCATTGGTACAGGGCGTTTAATCGACAGTCCCCACACTCACTCTTTTTATAGCATTTTCCTTGCATCTTTCTTTTTCTGCTTTGCCTATTTACAATTCATGTCATCATTGAATATTGAGAGATACACTTTTGTTGTTGGCAGTTTGATTATTGGAAGGATTTTCTATGTGATTCAACTTTATCTCTATATGTTATTTTACGAAGGTTTTCCATCTACATTTTGGTTCACCGGTATCATCGATGCAATTTTTACACTGTCATATTTCATTTTCGCTTTTCGTGGTGGATTAGGATTTAAAGACTTATTTCTTCCGGTTCGTGAAAAACTCAGAACACCTTACCCCCCGCAAAATGAAAGTGCAGTGGTTTTGAAAATTAAGCGTAAATTTGTACCCGGAAATATTGTGTGAGTTTCATTTAATAATTCGGCCAATCGTTTTGCCGCTCTGTTAAACCTAGGAG
>JAIOZI010000071.1 GCA_021740785.1 Melioribacteraceae bacterium | reverse complement strand
CCGTATTACAAAAAATGGCAAATGTGAAGAAAGCATTTTCAACCGTAGCTACATTAGTTAGGATACATTTGATAAGTTTATTAGATATCTCTCAGTTACTTCGGAATGTAAAGAGAACATATACCAAGAAAAACACAGGTACTATTATGCCGAATTTATTTTCCGTGGTAACTTAAGGGGGGTCTGTTTTTGGTAAAGATATATTTTGTTTGAAAATGTCCGATTTTATAAACTTATTTATCTGAATTGGATTTTAGTCGGTTGATAGTGATAAAAAATATAATTTTCTGGTGGAACAGCTTCTAAGTGAATATAATCATCTACATAAGCCGTTATCGAACTTTGAACAATACCATTAATATTATATGACCCTCCTGAACCTCCGCCTTCTAGAAATTGTGGTGCGGCTAAATTTACTGTTGCAACACTTTGTAGAAGCCCAAGTGAAACCGGCCATTTACCTTCATCGTAAGTTCCATACAATCTGGTATAATTTGGCATTAAATCTAACTGCTCTTGATACTGCTCGAAAGAAGATGAAAACATTACTTTATTGTTTGTATTATTTACTAATTCGAAATAATAGCCTTTATATCCACTGAGTTCAGCAAGGCTAACCGTGAAAGATCTTTCTATTCTAGTTCTCGCTGTGGAATTATAAGTTAAAGGATCCTGATCAATTGTAAATGATGTAGATGCTTTGAGAACATCAGAATAATAGTTTGTTGAGTTATGATCTTTTTTTACTCTTAATGTCAAATTCTCGGATGAAACATTGGAGGTATTATAAAGCTCAATGACAACTTTTACATTAGGATTATTATTAAACGTTACCGCAGGTTCTGGACCCGTGATTCTTCTTTCGTTTACTTCAAACCAAGCATCATAAACAGCAATGTTCGGATTAGTCGTATAAATATCGGGAATCTGATTATTTAAGGAAGACAAAGCTCCCCAAGCCATTGACTGGGAATGCCATGGCGACCAGTCTGAATACCATTTCCCTCCGGGTCCTATTTCGTTATAAACAGTAGTTCCTAAATTTTTATATTCATTCCAGTAAGAATTCAAAACACTTGCTGGGTTTGTAAATAAAATACTGCTCTTGAGTTTGTTATATTCATTTATATTTACCAAATCTGGACTAGAATTAACCAGTAAGTCAGCTTCGCTCATATCAGATAGCATTAGTGAAACCAGAGTTCTAGCGTCCCCCGCCAAATCAGCATTGGTTTTTGCTAAAGCATCTGGATAAGCCAATTGTTCAAAAATATGCCGTCTAACATCAAAAACTTCATTGACAAGTTGGAGAAACTCTCCTAAAATCAGTGCAACATCTACCCCAGGAACATAGTCTAAATGATTAGCTACCCAATCTGCTAAAACCTGATCTAACCTATCATATCCATTAAAAGAGTGACCAGCTACGGCCGGATAAAATCTATTAACAAAACGAAACACAGTAGCTAACTGGCTTAACCCTGTAGCAGACATTGGGGAATTTGTTTTTTTATACGCATTCTCTCCAGTAATTGGTAAGCTAAATGGATTATTATAATACCAATCATTCAATACATTATAGAAGAAAAGCAATACAGGGTTCATTTCCGGCCAACCACTTTGAGCATCATAATAAGTAGGAGTTGGACCGTTGTAAAGTAAATGTGCATATCCTGTCGTAAAATCCATTTCGGCAATGGTTGGCTCCAACTGCGATCTACTTACCCAAACGTGATTATAAATTATATCTGCAATCAGGTTATTATCACCATAATGATGATCTATTATCCCTTCAATAATTCCTTCTGTTTGTGCATTCGGGTCATCTTCAAAGGTTTCGGATTTTTTTATCAATTCAATGTCGCCTAAGTTTAAAGCTGAGGTTAGCTTTGGAACTAAAAAATCATGTGCGGCTACATCCTCAGTCAAATGAGCATAATAACCAAGTGCAAAAGCCAATTTCATGTTCCTGGCATCGTGCGCAGAGTCAGTGCCATTGCTGCCGGGATTGGGACCAGGTGGATCAATCGGAGTACACTGTTGCAGAAGATATTCTGCAAATGCCATCCCATATTTATCATTATGAGTATCTATTCCAAATGGATAAGGGATTGAACCAACATCCGGAATTTGATCTGTTATTATCTCGTATGTAAGCCCTTCAATAGCCCAATGTGAATTTTCTACTTCTTGATATAAATTATCTAAAGAAGTTTTAAAACTAGTGGCATATTGAATATCAGGAAATATTGAGCCGTATATAAAATAGGGTTTGTATCGAGGATTCTCTATAAGAGTTCTGTATTGGTCATTTAAAGCAAGTATACTTGAGTAATGTGCTGCGTGTGTCCCAAATCCATGAGAGTATATGAATTTTGAACTCATGATTATAATAATTAGTAAAAACGTAAAAACTGCTTTTTTCATAATGCCACCTCATTTTGTAGTTTTGTAATTATTAATTAAGCAGTAAATTGGTTGTGCAAATAAAAAGCCCGCACTTACAGTTGACTAAACTGTAACATCAAAAGGGTTGGCGGACTAATTTATTTGCTTTAACCCTTACCGGTACTGCTATTACCGGTAAGGGCTGTTTTTTTGCCGAACCTCCAATCTATTTTTTTAGTTTACCTCGCACTACATAACCTATTCCAAGCTGGTAAGCTCCTATAAAAATTTCGTCTTCAAATGGCATTATTGAATAAAAATCTACTATTTTGCTACTGAAATCAGGAATTCTTAACCAATTGTTTCTATTGAAGTATCTTATCGTTCCGTGCCATCCGACTGTAAAAATTCTTTCATTAGCAGTTATTTTTAAATCTAAATATGAATAATCATCCCATGTAACCGGCGACCAATTATTTCCATCATATCTGTAAACGGCATCACCCGCAGAATAAATTTCATTTTCAGTAACTCCCCACATTGCTTTATTGCCAAATTTATAACCCCTGGGTATTCCATCTACATTAACTAGTTTGCAAGAATCTAAATCTGTCCATTTTCCATTACTATATTTTGAAAAATAAAACATTGCTGTATCGCCATATGCTTTAGGATTATAATATTCATTCATTAGGAAAACTTGACCATTTGGAGTAGCATATATAGGCCCTAAATCTGGAGATTCTGATAATAATCCCAAATATTTTTTTTCTGAAAAAGGAATTTTCGACCACTGATTACCTGTTTTATGATAAAGAGCACCTTCAATTCCGCAAGCCCAAACATCGTTGGAGTTCCTGCCATGAATAAATTTTAATCCACTTCCAACGGGAAGATTCTCTCTTTGCCAGGTTGTTCCATCATAATGTAAAACCAGACTTTGGGTATGTAAAACGGTGTCAATTATTATCCTTGATCCAGCCGCATAAACATCATTTTCGGAAAATCCGAAAACGGCAAGAACTTCATAGTTAAATCCCAAATCTGGTGTGACACGATCCCAGCCAACACCATCCCAATGAAAAATTTCGCCCTGTCCAGCAAGATTAAAACCCGCAATCCACACACTTTGGGGAGAGCTTCCCCAAATTGACCATGGAACAACGCCGTAATCATTTGGATTTTTTAATGTATCAATTGTCCATTCATATTCTAAGTATTGGTCGTCAATAGGAGGAGGTGGCTCTGTTGTATCACAGCTCAACGCCGTAAAAAGCAGCAGGCTTGCTGCAAATGTTATAAGTAAGAAGAAATTTAATTTCTTATTAAATGGTTTCATAAATCTATTCGCTTGAATTTATTGGTAAGGTAAGATGAATTTGAATTGCTTGTAGTTTGGCTAATGACAGATATTTTGTGTAATGCCGCATCAATTGATTCTTGTTCTAGTTTTAATCATGAATAACTCATTGTTATTTATTTCAAAACCGCTGCAATAGTCATTAAAATATTTAAGTGATCTTTGGGTGAAAATAATAATAGTTAATAACTAAGTCAATATATAAATTTGTATCTTTCAAAAAAAAATAAGGGATTCATATTGCAAGATGAACTGGTGCCTGGATGGATGATTGCAGGATTGGATAATTGCGGGATTGGATGATTGCATGACTCCCTACGCTGAATATTATTGATAGAAAATATAATCTTACTATAGCTACGGGAGTTAAAATTGAATGATTGAGTGAGTGATTGAATGATTGAGTGATTGAATGATTGAATGATTGAGTGATTGAATGATTGAATGATTGAGTGATTGATTTTTTCGTTTTGTTTTGATTCTTATCCCTTGAGTTTTTACCCGTTATTTCGTGTTTGTCTGTTTTTCAATAGTCAATTCGACCGATCCTTTGAGTTTTACTCTGTAATTTCGTGTATGTCTGTTTTTCAATAGTCAATTGTCAGTTTTAATCACCGTAGCTTTAGCGTAGGTGATAGTCAACATTCAATTTCCCACGGCTTTATGAAGAAGTTTGTCAATATTCAATTCGTCCATCCTCAATAACTGCATCCTCCAAAGCTCGAAGAGCGTAGGAGGGCAATAACTGAATAACTCAATAACTGAATAACCAAATCACTTCTTCGGCAGTCTCTCCAAATATGAACTGTTGCTTAAAATTGCAAATGCATCCTTTGTTCTTAGTTCTTCTAAAGTGAAGCAATTCATATAACTCATAGCGCTTCGTAATCCATCTGAAATGGCATTTATAACATTAGCAACATTTCCTTTATATGGAATCATTGTCTCTTCACCTTCAATAAATTCATTCTTCATCTTAACACCAAATGAGGCTGAGCCGCGATACTTTTTCCAAAGCTGATCATTGTACTTAATTACTTCGCCGGGAGTTTCTTTTGTGCCCGCCAACATTCTTCCCAGCATCACAATATCAGCGCCGACAGCTATGGCTTTGGCAACATCACCCGGACTCTTAATACCTCCATCTGCAATTAATTCTATCTTCAAATTATCTTTTTCCCTGGCATAATAAACATTCAGCAGGGATGAAACCTGTCCTATTCCGATACCGGTCTGAACAGACGTTGTACACACACTCCCGCCGCCGATTCCGATTCTTACTGCATCCGCGCCGGCATCCACTAACTGTTTTAATGTGGAACCGTGAGCTATATTGCCGATCATAACTTTCACATCATAATTCTTTTTTATTTCTTCACACTTATCCAAAACCGCTTCATTATTTGCATTAGCTGTATCAATACATAAAACCAAATTTTTTGCAGCGAGCCTCTCTATCAATTCTTCATCGGAATGTAAACTAATTGAAACCGCCGTAATACCATCAAGCTTACCATCTGTTTCAAGCAATTCTTTTAACGATGAATCAAACCTGTTCAGCACACCCATGCATCCCAAACGATTTAACTCCTTCGCCATTGCCAACCCGGTTACAGTGTCCATCGGACTTGATACAACCGGGACTTTTAATTTATTTCCGAGAAACTTTGTCTCGGTCGAAGGTTCCATCCTGCTTCTAATTCTAGAGACTTCAGTCGGGATTAAACTAATATCATCATAAGTAAGTGATAATTCATTAATGGACATTTCTTCTTTCGTGTAAACTTTCATTTTTTCCTCATTACTTAAAATGCAAAAAGAAGGCGAGCATTAGAACTCGCCTTTTTCAAACGGGAATTTATGGTTAATTGTATTATTCCGCAAGCAATTCTTCCATCTGATCGAGAAGTGAATTCATTTTGTTAACGACCGCAACAATCGGATCGGCGGTTGTCATATCAACTCCTGCAACTTTTAAAATTTCGATAGGGTACATCGAACTTCCCGATTTCAAAAAAGTTAAATACTTATCAATTGCCGGTTGACCCTCTTCTTTAACCTTCTGCGTTAAAGCCTGCGAGGCGGCAAAACTTGTTGCATACTGGTATACATAAAAATTATAATAGAAGTGAGGGATTCTTGCCCATGTATAACTTTCTTCTTTATCCACGACCATTGCAGCTCCCCAATACTTCTGATACATTTCACCGTAAAGTTCGCATAATTTATCCGGTGTTAAAGCAGCACCTTCAGCGTTTAAATTATGCACAACATTTTCAAATTCAGCGAACCTTGTTTGTCTGAAAAACGTTGTAGTAATATTATTCAAATTTCTTTCAATGAGCGCTAATTTTTCTTCTTTGCTCTCAGCTTTTTCAATCAAGTAATCAAGTAAGAATGCTTCGTTCATTGTGGATGCAACTTCAGCTACGAATATTGAATAATCGGCATAAGGATATGGTTGAGTTTGTTCGGTAAACCATGAATGCATATTGTGACCCATTTCATGCGCGAAAGTAAATACATCACCCAGTTGATTATTCCAGTTCAAAAGTACGTACGGGTGTTTGCCGAATGTAACTCCGGACGAATATGCACCGCTGCGTTTTCCTTTTGTTTCGTAGACATCGATCCATCTATTATCAAATGCATTTTTGAGCGCCGCTAAATAATCATCCCCTAACGGTTTTAATGCTTCCAGCAAAATTTCTTTTGATTCATCATAAGTATAATCTTTCGAAACACTTGGGAACAAAGTTACATAGGTGTCGTATGCATGAAGCTCATCAATACCTAATATTTTTTTCTTCAATTCTCCCCATCTGTGAATCGGTCCGAAATTATCATTACATGCGTTAACTAAATTATCATAAACTTCAACAGGAATATTGTTGACGCTTAAAGCCGCTTCTCTATCAGTTTTATATTTCCTGGCTTGTGCACCGAAGTGTATTGATTTCAGGTTACCGTTAAATAAAGCGCTGAACGTATTTTCATAATCCATGAAAGGTTTGTAGAATCCCCGGTAAACTCTTTCACGGTAACCTCTATCGGGAGATTCCAACGCCGCATAATATCTGCCGTGTGAAATGGCGATCTCATTCCCCTCTTCATCTTTAACACTTGGGAATTGCAAATCTGCATCAGAAAAAAGACTAAATGCATTATAAGGCACTTGTCTTACCGGACCCGACAATGCAAGAAGTTCTTCCATTTCCGCAGATAAAGTGTGAGGCTTCATTCTCAATAAATTATCCAATTGATGTTTATAGAGTTTCAGTTCCTCATTTTGATCAACAAAATTCCATAAAGTTTCTTCAGGAATTGAAAGAAGTTCCGGTCTTACAAATGATCCCGCGGTTGCTAATCTTGAGCCAAGTGATGAAGCTCTTTCATACATACCTTGATATTTGGAATCACGTAAATCCAGATCTTTCGCAAGCGAAACATATCTCATCAAAATATCAAACACCTTACTTAACTTCTCATCAAATTGAATGAACTCGTACAACGCATCAGCAGATTTACCGAGTTTACCTTCATAACCTTTGTAAACCGGAATCTGTTCTTCCAGCCATTTATAATCTTTCTCCCACTTTTCTTCATTATCATACAGATCTTTAAGATTCCAAGTATACTGTTCCTCAATCTGATCTCTTCCGGGCAGATCTCCCGTTTGTGCATCAGTGCTGTTAAGACTACCCGACATTAGTGAAGCAAATAACATAAGTAAAAATATCCCTTCTAATTTTTTGGTTAGTTTTTTCATTGATGTGTCCTCTATTAAAAATAGTTTGATTTATATTGAACAACTTTATTCTCATGGACACTACTTAATTAATATCATTTTACGAACCTCACTTCTTCTTTCGATTTGAAGTCGATACAAATAAATTCCAGATGTTAAATTATGATTTTTGGCGTTAAAATTTACAATATAATTTCCGGCATTCTGAATTCCGTTTTGAAGACTTACTACCAGTCTCCCGAGAGCATCGTATATTTCTAATTTAACAAAGCCGCTTTTCTCAATTCGATATTCGATGTTTGTACTTGGGTTGAATGGATTCGGGTAGTTTTGTTTAAGATAATAATTCTCTGCAATCGTCCTTTCATTATTAACCGATGTCGGCTTGTTTATCCTTTCGGTTATTTGTCCGGGTACTGTAATAACAGGCAAATCCAGCCCTTCAATCGTTAAACTAGTAACGGTGGGACGAAATTCTTTCACAATCCATATATCTTCGGCTATCCAGAAATAATTTGGTATCTCAACAATTTCAATAGGTAAAATCACTCCCGGGAAAATCTCTACCAGGTAATATATTCCCGCATTCAATGTAAATTTCTTGCAATCGAACGTACCGTATTCAGTAGTTATTGTTTCATCCGGATTTCTCAATCCTTCAATTTGGAAACGCAGCGGAAGTTCTGTCGAGTCAAAAGTTATGGTAGTATCTAATTGAAATACCTGGTAATCATCATCAACTGCTGAATCGAAATTAAATGTATTGTACCAACCTTTTAAACTTTCGGCAAGTTCAAATATATCTTCGTAAAGAGTATCTAACTCAATGCCGGTTGAATCCACCAAACCTGTAGTATCAATTGAAAGCGGAGATATATACAGATAAACGCTGTCATTACCGAATGACGTGAATAGAGTATCGAAGAAAGAAACTGTATCAATAATAAAATGAGGTCCGGTTTTAGTTATAATTAAATTAGAAGTTTTCGAAAAGTAATCGCCGACCGCCGCGAAGGAATCGACTTTTGCATACTCTAATTCTTCAACCGGGTTGCCTGCTGAATCGAGCGGAGTAACATTGTAATACCATTCATAGCCGGTTTCGGATGGAAAATAATCCGAAGCAGATTGAGCATAAAAAATATTGGTGCTGATAAGAATAATTAATAGATGTAATAGTTGTTTAATCATGATCTCCCCTTTTTATATTATCTCTTATTTTGGGAATTAATGTAACAAAATTAACCGAATAATATTATGACGAAGGATAAGTTTTTAAAACAAAACAATAGTGTTTTTAATTCCGATCTTTTTGACTTATTTTTGGATTTCTTTTCGACAAACAAACTGGAATTTATATGACTGCCGACACTGAAACAACCATTGGAAAGGAATCATGGCGATTTCCTAAAGAGTTCTGGCTTGCAAATTTTATGGAGCTTTGCGAGCGTGCCGCTTATTATGGATTTTTTATTGTTCTTACTTTATACCTGACTGATATCGTCGGATTTACCGATACGGAAACGGGTGTTGTTGCCGGAATATTTTTTGCCGGTCTTTATCTTCTCCCTCCATTCGTTGGTGCAATCGGCGATAAAATTGGTTTCAAAAATGGACTAATTCTAGCCTTTGCCCTTCTTACAATCGGTTATTTTTTTCTTGGTGTATTTTATACGAAAGGAGCTGTAATATTTTTCTTGTTTGTTGTTTTAATCGGCGGTTCGTTCATTAAACCGCTTATAACCGGAACGGTTGCCAAAACATCAACAGAAGAAAATCGTGCAAGAGGATTTTCACTTTTTTACTGGATAGTAAATATCGGGGCATTCAGCGGAAAGACTTTTGTGCCGTATATTCGTCAGGGAATTGGACTTGAATATGTAAATTTTTTCTCTGCGGGAATGTCATTCCTCGCACTTTTATTTGCATTATTTTTCTTCAGACCAATTGATGCCAGTGTAAGTCAAAAAAGTCTGAAGCAAGTTTTCAATGCGCTTATAAAAATATTTTCTACACCGCGCTTAATAATTCTCACCTTTATTGTAACCGGGTTTTGGATTATACAACATCAATTATATGCCACAATGCCGAAATATGTAATCCGACTCTTAGGCGAAGACGCAAAACCGGAATGGCTCGCAAATGTAAATCCCCTCGTGGTTGTATTGTTTGTTGTACTCATAACTCAATTGTTTAAAAAGAAAAAAGCAGTCACTGCAATGTTGATCGGAATGATACTGATGCCGTTTTCTGCTCTTGCAATGGCAATGAGTCAAGAGTTACATAACATTACAGGTGATGCCGTATCAATATTAGGTCTTGTAGCGCTTCACCCATTGACGGTGATGATGATAATCGGTATTGCAATACAAGGGTTGGCGGAGTGTTTTATTTCACCCAGATTTTTAGAATACTTTTCGTTTCAGGCTCCCAAAGGTGAAGAGGGAATGTATCTTGGATTCAGTCATTTGCATTCATTCTTTTCTGCTCTGCTTGGATTTATATCATCGGGATTTTTATTAGACGCTTATTGCCCTGATCCTAAAACTTTACCCGCCGGGTTAACCGACGCACAGTTCGCAGTGTATTATGCAGATGCTCATGTTATTTGGTACTACTTTATGGCTGTGGGATTTGTATCTGCAATAGCTCTATTTATTTTTAGATACGTCACAAATAAAATCGATGATGCTAAAGAGGCTGAATCGCAAACTTAGATTCACTTTACAAGTATTTTTTTATGATAGGGAAACGCATGTTTCCCTTTTTTATTTTCGGCAGTAACACGAATATTATGTTCACCTTTCTCAACCTTTTCCAATTCCATTTCAAGTATTCCAGTCGAAATATCATATCTTGTATCTGTCCTCAACGAATCAAAGTATGCTTCAACTGAATTAGGGTTAATTCCTTCTTCATCTCTTAATTGGAAAACCAATTTTAATTTATCTCCGCTCAATGTACTTCTATCAGTCAGCAGCAAAATTTCCGGGAACCCGGTTTTATAGAATTTACCAATACCTTTAAATATTCCCCAGGCTTGCAAGGCGTTAAATTCTTCTAATTGAAGTCTCGCCTCTTCGAGTGGATTTGTATGGAATGCGCATTCAACCAGTATGGCTGGAATTTTAGTGTTTCTTAAAACAGCAAATCCTTCGCCGGGATAAACAATGTAATCGGAAATTGTTCCGTCAAATGAAGCAAGCCCGCCGGAATTACCCATCGCATAAGCTAAATCACGTTGAATAAAACGTGCTAAATCATGATCAAAATGTTCGTATGAATAGTCTCCCTGTCGCGCATGATAATAAGTCGAAGTATAATTTACGTGTACTTGATCGCTTCTTCCCGGTGCGTTGTGATGAATACTGATAAACAAATCGGCGCTGCTTTCATTTGCTAATTCGGATCGTTTTAATAGTTCAACCGTGCTGTCATCTTTACGGGAAAAGATTACTTCGGCTTCTGCCTTTTCGAGATAATCTCCGAGTTTAAGCGCAACGCGTAAATTAACATCAGCTTCAACAACCTTTCCTGATGCACTTTTATTCCTTCTGTCGCTGCCGCCGTGACCCGGATCAATGAATATTCTTTTTCCTTTTAAATATTCCGCGTAATACTCGATAGCTTCACTTTGTTTTGCCGGATCGATAAAATCGGGCGGCGTGTTATACAAATAAACAAAGGCGGCATTAGAATAATCTTTCTGTATTCTTTCAGGTCCCGCACATGAAATAAATATGAAATTGATAAAAAGTAAAAAAGAAATTGCAATTCTATATTTTGATTGAATCATTGATATCATGAAGTTTTGTTTAGGATACATTTATTATTGCTATCCGAGAAATGACATATCGGACAATGTGAGTAGTTAAATTCAAATTCTTTATTTCGAATTTTTGTGATTATTCTATCTATCGATTTACCGAATTGTTCGATCTGCTCGAAAGTAAATTCTTGCACAAACTCAACATCGGGCTGTTTAATAAAAATTAATCTTACAATATATTTATTTCTTCTAAATCGCTGTGATAATGTATAGCAGTAAAATTTCAATTGAGGAATATAGTTTTCAGCTTTTCTATTTATATCATTTGGCGAAATGTTATCTGTCTTGTAATCTATAATAAACAGCTCGCCATCATTGATCACAAGCTTATCAACAATTCCGTACAAGTAATAATTTTCCTTTTTAGAATAGATTTCATATTCATTATAAAAATTAATGTGAGATGAAATTTTTTTATAAATATTCGAATTAAGATAATTCGTGACATCTTCACTTATAACCTTTTTCAATTCTGCGGATTTTTTACGATCAACATTACCTAACAATTCTTTTTCCAGTTCGACTTCAATAGCTTCATCAACCTTTTGAACAGAAACACTATCTTCTAACAACTTATGAATAATTCTACCTTTAACATCGGCATATTCATTTGTCTCATCATTCTCTTTGTAATTGAAATCATAATCTGTTTCAAGATTTTTAAACCGAGTAAAAAGTTTACCGTAACCCAATTCGTAAGTTAAATAATACTTAACAGGGCATTGAGAAAATATAGCTATCTTAGTTGCTGATACAATTTCGTTCTTCTCCGCATCAGTAATATCTTTTATTAGAAAATCAAAACGTGGTTTCTCAATTCCGCTTTCTGCGGAATGGATATTTTGCTCACCCGGTTCCCTGATAATATTTATTCTGTATTCGATTTGTTCTTCACGCTGCTTGAATCCGTTTTCAAAATTCATAAATCCCAATTTACCATTGATTATAACTGCGGAACCAAGAAGTTCATTCTGCAATCCCTGGGATATAAAATCAAGAAATGAATTGTTCTTTACTTTCCCATCTTTGAGCGTGGCTGAAATAATTAGTTTATTAATTGCGCGAGTCATTGCTACATAAAGTAATCTTTTAAATTCCGCAATATTTTTCTTTGATGTGATATAATTGTATATGGTATTTATGGGAGCGGTGAGATAATCTTCGAAGTAAGCATTTTTCTTCGGGACTTTTGTTAAAATTCCAAAATTTTTATCAATCACCATACTTTTTGATTTAATATTATCATCCCGGACAGTGTCATTACTGCCATATAATATGACTGTATTAAATTCTAATCCCTTCGCTTGATGAATTGTCATAATCTTAACCGCATTGTCATCCGATACGACAGATGCCTGACTCTCATCAACATAAGTATCAATAGAACTCTTAAGAAATGAAGTAAAATCATAGATGGTTCTGTAACTGTTGTTCGAGTATTTATTTGTGATCTCTACCAATTTTTCAAGATTGGCAATTTCCTGGTGTGCATCTTTTCTGTTAGCAATAACAGACCAGTACCCTGTTTCTCTTAATATCTGTCGAAGCAACTGGTTGATTTCAATCCGGTGTGCAATACCAACGTGTTTCTTAAGTAACTCATATTCCTTTTGATACTTATTATTCTGCCTAGCATAACTATTAAACTTTTCCCAAAATGAATTTCCATTTTTGAGTGACATTTCGTAGATGTGAGAATCCGGGATATTATAAAATGGTGAGCGGAGCAGCCCGACAAAAGCTGCATCATTTTTTTGATTAACTAAAAAGGAAAGGTAATTGTACACATCATTTATCGACTGTCTTTGATAAAACCCCTTTCCCCCGATAATTAGGTAAGGAATGTTATGCTTAGAAAGCGAATTCTCGAGCGCTATGAATGCATTTCTTTTACGGCACAATATTGCAATGTCGCCGAACCTAAAGCTATCTTGAGTCAGCTTATCTTCAAGAATTCTTCCCGCGACCATTTCACTTTCGCTTTGGTCGGTAAGTTCGGGATCACAGAAAATCAACTCAACTTCACCTTCAGATTTAGTTGAGTTGGAACAAATTAAATCATTATGCTCGACCTCGTTAAATTCAAGCTCAGGCTGAGCAAATAAATTTTTAAAAATGTAATTCACTACAAATGCAATGTTCGGTGATAGTCTGAAGCTGTGGGGCAGATTTAATATTGATTCTTCGGGATCGATTTTACGTATTTCATTTTTGGTGCGATTAAAAACTTCAAGTTCGGCATCCCGAAACATATATATACTTTGCTTTTCATCACCTACAACAAACAGGTTTCCTTTTTTCAAATTTTCCAATATCGGCATAAAGATATTGTACTGCAGTTCATTCGTATCCTGGTATTCATCGATCATAATAAACTTGAACTTATCGGTCAGATAATTAAGAACATTTTTGTTTTCTACCAACTCTTCCGTGTAAAGCAAAATATCTTCAAAGTCTAAATAGCCATTTGCTTTTTTTCTTTTCAAATAATCTTCTTCAATTTCTCTAAAAAGAATAATGAAATTTTTCCCGAACTCAGCTAAACCTTTATTAACCGAATTGAAATCCTTCTCAAACCTAATTGCAGATAACTCTTTGTAATTTGAATTTATATTTTCGATTAACGATTGGTATTCATCGCCCAATTTTTTTGAATAACCCGGTTTGCGGACTGTTCCGGCAGTCGTCAAAACATTATTTGTAAATTTTGGAAGACATTCTAGCTGCTCAATTTGACTGTTCTTTAGTGATTCTGCTTCAGTCAATATTACATCAGCCGTTTCCGCATTTTTATTAGAGGGATCTATTTCCAGTACGGCATTATTTATAATCCTTAATGATTGAAAAAGAGATTTCAGTTTTTCAGAAAATAATTTCTCAAAATAAAACTCAAATTTTTTCTGATAATAATCCGCTATGTCATTTTCATCTTTTGAATATAGTTGCTGCGAAAGTTTTTCGATCACGCGCTTTCGTTTAACTGCTGATGTAAGTTGATTTGATAAGCTGCTTTTTGATCCCAGAATTCTAACCAAGTATTTTACAACTTCCGAATTAGCCCCGCCGTTAAGCTCATGGTTTATAGATTCTTCAATACTCTGCTCAATTAATTCTGACGAATCGAGTTCATCAATAGGCGTAAAGTTTGCATCAATACCTATCTCGGCTGGAAATTCTCTCAGTAAATTTATACAGAAGGAATGTATTGTTGAGATGTTGGCAGAAACTAACTGCCTTCGCGCCTTTTCCAGTTTTCGTTTTGTGTTTTTATCTTCAGCATATTCAATACGTTCATCAATTTCATCGGCAATTTTCTTGTACAATTCACCCGCAGCTTTATCAGTAAATGTAATTGCAATAAGATTATTCAGATTGATATTTTCATTAACAACTATCTCCACATATCGCCTTGCAAAAACAAATGTCTTGCCCGAACCTGCATTGGCTGTTAATGTAATATGCTTTTTATAATTCAGCGCTTTCTGCTGATGAGGTGTAAGTTCTTTCATCTAAACTGAAATCGGAATTTTAATTTGAAAAGTAGTTCCGCTTACACTTGATTTCACTAAAGATATTTCGCCGCCCAAATTTTCAAGGTATCTTTTCGTCATACTTAATCCCAAACCCATTCCCTTTTCTTTTGTTGTAAAATTATCTTCAAAAATTTTATCTGAATTTGCCGGATCAACTCCTTTTCCATTATCAGAAATATTTATAATTACAAATTCATCAATACTCTTAATATCAACTTTGATACTGCTTGAATTAGCTTGTAAAGAATTACGTATCAAGTTGATTAAACTTCGCTTTAATTGATCTCTATCAGCCTCAATCTTCACCGAATCGATATTTTTTTCAATCTTAAATTCAACACTTTCTTCATTGAACAGATTTACCGATTCATTAACCAGCGGTAACAAATCGAATAATTCAACTTTCAATCCCGGCATACGAGCAAAACTAGAAAATTCCGAGGCAATATTTTTCAGAGATTCAATCTGTTTAATTACGGTCTCAGTCACTTTCTCAAATATATGATCGAATTTATCGGAACCGTCCTTTTTAGCAATTATCAACTGCTGAACGGAAAGTTTCATCGGAGTTAACGGATTTTTAATTTCGTGCGCAACTTGTTTAGCCATCTCTTTCCAAGCAGTTTCCCGCTCAGCTTTTGCAAGTTCAGCCTGGCTTCGTTTCAATTCATTTACCATCATATTGAAGCCGGTGATCAAATCTTTCACTTCACCGCGTGTTGGTTCCTCCAACTGAATATCCAAATCGCCGTGTGCAACTGAGTTGGTCGCCTGAGTTAATTTCCTGATTGGTGAAGATATTTGATTCGCAAGAACCGTACTGAAGATTATAATCAATAGTCCCGCTAACGAATACGAACCGAAGAGAAAAATATCAACTTCGGTTTCCGACATTGGTAATAATATACTGTTGAATGCATCATTGACATTCAGAATAAATTCTTTATCAAGAATATTTACCCTGGTATAAAATGAATTGTAATAGAAATTATCAACATTCTCTTTAACAATCGATTCATTATAACCTTTATTCATCATTTGATTATACACAACCGGGTTCAACCGCCTTGAGAGAAGCTCTATTTCATAATATTCTGAATCAGTGCTGTAGACCATCTCTCTTCCATCGAACAGGGTGAAATTAATCCCGAGATCATATACGGCTTTTTTATAAACGGTTTCGGGATTTATTGTTGATGAACTTAGATAAGTATCAAAATATTTTCCTGCTCTATCGGCACGCTTCTTAAGTTTATATATAATTGCTTCATCATTTTTGTCCTCCGTTAAATCACGGATATATGCAGCTAACAAAAACAAAGGAATAATTGAAATGAATAAAAAAGCAGCCAGCAATTTTGACCTGAAGCTGTACTTGAAGGCTCTCTGTTTAGCAAGATATACTATTGAAACAAAGACTATTCCCAAAATAATATAGATGCTGTGGACAAAGAACACTTTAAAAAAATCATAAAGATTCCACGAAACGTCTTTTTCTTTAAGAGCAACTGCCAATATTTTTTCCGAGTTTTCTCTAACTGCATTAACTAGATATATATAGTGAAGTTCATCATTAAAAGCTGCTGTAATCCATGCAGAACCATCCGCACTAAAATTTACATTAACAAGAGAATCGATTTCACTATCACTCAAAGTGTAATCCCCGAATGAACTTATGAGCTCTCCGTTCTTGAATTCAAATATCTTAAGGGAATTTATGTTCAAGGTGGAGTCTACAATCGCTCTTCTTGTTGAAATAAATTCCGGAACTTCACTAAAAAGAAGACTATTAATATCATACATCACCGATACGCAAATAAATTTCGCTTCAAGACCGTAATCATGAACAGGCAAAACACCTTTTTTAACTTTTTGATTTCCACCAATTATTCGTTCGAACGTGTAGAGACCGTTGTAGTTTAATTCAGAAACATTCCAGTTCTCTTTATATTTTTTGGGAAATCCGTAAGTAAATTCACCCAACACATTTCCAGATGAATCAATAAAAACCACTTCAGAATTAACCGATTCTTTTTGCAGCAGGCTGTTTCCCCAAATATTAAATGCTTTTGCCGAATAATTATTCTTGTTATTACTGTTTGTAATTAGCTTATCTTTTTCTTCTGCTGCGACCGATAAAGTTTCAAGCACAATAAAATCAAGCCAATTTTCATTAGGCCAGGTTAATTCCAGCGCTGTGTATTTAATAGATTCTTTTTCTAACTGGAGGTTGTAATGATTCATAATAATTATTGCAAAAAATGAAGCGGCAAATGCGGTGAAGATGAAATTGAGGTTATCATGCTTTACAAATAGAATTCGATAGGTAATTAAAAATGTCAATGTAATAAATAGAATTCTTATCAACGGAGTTCCTTGAGGTGAAACCTGGGTTAAATCATATACCTCCCCGAGTATTTGTAAGCCTATGAATAACAAAACAAAGTAGAGCTTACTGAGTTTGTTGTTTTTTCTAAATTGATTTATGATAACTATCAAGAACGAAATACAACCGATCAGAACAGAAAACGAAAAAATCAGCACGCTCAATTGCATCAGAGCCATTGGTGAATTGGGTAATAAATCCGGATCCTTAAAATAACGAAGTGAAGAATCAAAAATAACACTCCTGATCGAAGCTCCGAAACTGCGTAGAGCAATTAAAAAGAGTATAACGAAAAAAGCCGCTATTAAAATTCTATAAATAGTCTTAAAGTTACTTTTACCGATCGAATTTATCGAATAGTTTAGGGCTTTGTAAGTAATTAGAAAAAATATAACGGCAGTTATAAAAAATTCAATCGGTGATTTAACAATTCCATATCCAAAAGTTGAAGAGAAATAACCGGCACTTACTAATTTCCCCGAAAGAAATTCCGAAGGGATACCCAACATAAAAATGAGCACTCTAAAAACGATTAAGTAAAATGATATTAATAGAAATTTGTAAAAATTATTTTCTACGGCTAAAAAATCTTTTCTAAAACCGAACGCCAGAAAAACTATTCCGTTAAGAAGTAATAAAGATTGCAATGCTGTGAAAAAATTTCCGGTTTCAATCAGTGAATAATCTCTAGTTGGTTTTCTGAAGGTAAACTGACCGATTTTATTACCAAAATTATTCGTTATAGATGCAGAATATTCCCGCCCATCCATTGAGGGTTTAGCATTGTGCGAAAAGTTGATTTTAAATTGCGTATCAAAATTATTTTCAAGTTTATTTTTGATACTAAGTTTGTTGTAATAAGTATTACCGATAAAATACTTTTTCTCTATCGGAACACTTTGCACGATAATAAAACTATCACTGCCTAAACTGAAGGTATCTTTCACCGATAAATACACAACCAAATCACGGTCGGAGAAAAATGATTCGCCGTAAAAATGAAATTCATCTTTCAATTTACTACTATCAAACACAGTTGAGTGATTCCAAGTTTTAAGCATAAACTCGGAGTTAAATATTTCCGTTATGTAATTTTTATTTGATTCCTTATTAATTCGATCAAAGAGATATGTTGCTGATTTTGATTTCCCGAAATCCTTTTTGAGATTAGCAATCAGCTCATTTTTTGTATTGATTAAATTTTGTTCAATATTTTTAAATACCAGGTAGGCTTGCGACTCAATACTTTTAGTTTCGTTCTCTAATTTATCTTCCCAGCTTTTTTCAACAATATCCTCAGCTATTGGTGAGATGATGCCTGCAATAATCACCAATAAAATCGATAGACCAAAAATGGAAAAATATTTATTTGAGCCGCGGAATAATTTCTTGAATTGCATTGCATCAATTAATAGTTATTTGGGAAATTTTCCATCCTTCATCATCACGCTTAAGAGAAATAAAAACAAGTGATGATTTCCTAACTCCCCTAAAATTAAATCTTAAGAGACCTGAACCAAATGGCGAAGGGGGTAATTCTGCCTTATTCGTAAAACGAAAATTGAATGCAGAAAAATCTTTTAAAAAATCTTTCAAAATATAAAATGATTGATTGCTGCTGTAGAATCCCGAAATCCCATTTGACAGGCTGAGGTAAGTCCGTGAATCTAAATATTTCGAAAATTCACTTACATCCCCTCTGTTGAAACCAACTTCAATATCGCGAAACACATCAATGAGTATCGCTGTATGAACAGCGGGATCTTCAATTTGTGCTTTCAAAGGAATGCACAAGCCGAGTAAAAGAAGCAACGCTATTCTGCGAATTATTATCATAAAGTATTTGTCTATTAATCAGTTTCAAAATAAGTAATTGATAAGAAAAAAGCATACCTGATTAGGTATGCTCTTTTGGATTTGGGAATAAATTTATCTGCTTTCTAAATTAAGAGTTCTTGTACTTTCGGTTCCAGGTGAGATTTTCAGTTCCGGGTTACCTCGATCAGTTTGATAAGCCCAATCAAATACCATTCTTTCTTGTGTAATATTTTTTATTCGAATCTTCGCAAAATGGTTATCGAACGTCCAAATCACATAAGTATGACCGGGAACAGCTTCTACATATTTTACATTATCCCCTTCAAATAATGGAACCCAACCGGAAGTGGGAGCAACCGATACATCATAAATATCATATGTTCGTCCAATATCTTGAATATCTGATTCCTTCCAAACATTTAGATAATAAATGCCATCATAATTTTCGAAGAAGAAATCCGCATAATAATCATTATACGGAACGGTCAGATAATCACTAAAATCATAGCCGGATAATTCTTCATAGGTATTAACATCGTAAACAGATTCATTAAAACCTTCAGGGCGGGGAGTATCGAATACTTCATCGTAACTTAATTCACTTTCATTATTGTTGAAATCATAGGCAGCCACAGCATAAAAATAAGTTACACCGTTTTGAGCCCCGTAATCCACGAAATAATTTTCGGTGGTGTTTCCAATCAAAGTATATCTTCCATCGTAAGAATATGAATAATAAACATTATATCCGGCAACATCATCTTCGTAATTATGATCCCAGAAAATATCAATCCTTTCATCCCCGGTAACGGTTTCAACATTTCTGGGAGCGGAAGGTGGATAATCATCGTAAAAATATTCTTCATCACACGCTGAGAACAAAAATAATAAGGGTAATAAAAGGATTGCCTGTTTTATCATTTTAGTTTTCATCTCGAACCTCTCGTTGTTTTTAATTGATTATAGTCAAAGAGAGTGCCAAGAAAAAAACATCGAAAAACAAATAGAATCCTAATTAACTATTTGATCTGTACAATAATATGGACAGAAAATGTATAGTATTCTGAATGAATATAGATTTTAATTAAGCACTAAATCTCAATAAATTTATCTTCAAAATACATTTTAGATTTATTTATTACTGATACCGGTTTGCCGGTAAGCAGCCGCTTATCAAATGGTGAATTTTTAGATTTCGACTTAAATTTTTTGATATCCACAGTCCAAATCAGTTCCGGGTCGAATATCGTAAGATTTGCTTTTTCACCGACTGCAATTTTCGGCACAGCAATATTTAAAATTTTTCTCGGATTAATCGCTAACTTCTCAACAACCTGCTCGTAGTTCAAATGTCCTTTATGTACCAATTCACTCAGCACCAATCCAAATTGAGTTTCCAAACCAAGTATTCCGTTTGGTGCATAAATAAACTCCATTTCTTTTTCTTCAATAGAATGCGGAGCATGATCACTTGCAATACAATCAATAGTTCCGTCTTGTAATCCTTCGATCATAGCATCAACATCTTCTTGTGTTCTAAGAGGAGGATTCATTTTATAATTTGTATCGTATGATTTTATTGATTCATCTGTTAAGGTAAAATGATGAGGTGTAACTTCAGCCGTAACATTAATTCCCCTTGCTTTAGCATCACGCACAAGCTGCACAGCATTTTTTGAACTTATATGAGCAATGTGAACTTTGCTGCCAGTATATTCCGCCATCATAATATCCCGCATCACAATTAAATCCTCAGCAACAGATGCAATTGGCGGTAATCCCAAGGAAGTACTTACTTCGCCTTCATTCATTGCACCGCCGGCTAGTGATTCATCCTCGCAATGTTCTATTATCGGTGAATTAAACATTTTCACATATTCAAGAGCGCTTCGCAATATTGATGCTGTTTTAACTGCAGTCCCGTCATCAGAATATCCAACAGCACCTGCTTCGTGTAGTTCAGCAATTGGCGCTAGACTCTCACCCTTTCTACCAAGTGTAACAGCTCCGATCGGGTAAACATCAACCAAATGTCTTCTTGATTTTTCAATAATAGATTGCACAACTTCAGCCGAATCAATTGCAGGATTAGTGTTAGGCATGCATGCAATTCCAGTAAAACCACCTGCCGCTGCAGAATTAGACCCGCTAAGAACAGTCTCTTCATCTTCACGACCCGGTTCTCTCAAGTGAACATGCATATCAAATAATCCGGGAACACAAGACATTCCGTCAAATTCAAAAATTTCCGCATTCGATTGATCTTCTTTGGTAAGCTCGCCAATTTTTCTTATCACACCGTCTTCAATTAAAAGATCATTTTTATCATTTAACCCTACTTGAGGATCAATCAGTTTCAAACCTTTTAGAATTATCTGCATCTTAAATCTCCTATATTACAATGTACCGAGTAAGTACAAAACTGCCATTCTCACTGCTACACCATTTGTAACCTGGTTTAAAATTATTTGAAAAGGACCATCTGCAACTTCAGACGAAAGTTCAACTCCTCTATTAATTGGTCCGGGATGAAGTATTAAAATGTCTTCATTCTGCTGCAATCTTTCTCTGGTAATTCCAAAATATTTATGATACTCTCTTAGCGTAGGTATTGAACTTCCGGCTTCTCTTTCCAATTGTATTCTTAATACATTCAGCACATCATTTTCCCGGATCGCCCTATCAATATCATGATGAACTTCAACACCCAATGATTCAATACTTCTGGGTATCATTGTAGGAGGACCGCAAACACTAACTTTTGCGCCCATCGTTAAGAGTCCGTATATATTAGATAAAGCAACCCTGCTATGACCGATATCACCAACAATGCAAACTTTCAATCCATCAATCTTCTTCAGTTTTTCTCTTATTGAATAAAGATCCAGTAAAGCTTGAGTAGGATGCTCATGCCGACCGTCTCCTGCATTAATAATATTCGCATCTGAAATGCGTGTGAGAAATTGAGGAACACCTGCCGACTCGTGTCGAACAACAATCATATCCACTTTCATTGCTTCGATATTCTTTACAGTATCCTTAAATGTTTCACCTTTACCTGTACTGCTTCCGCTTTTAGCAAAATTTATTGTGTCTGCCGATAATCTTTTCTGAGCCAATTCGAATGAAATTCTTGTTCTTGTTGAACTTTCAAAAAAAAGATTAACAATTGTCTTCCCCTGTAAGGTAGGAACTTTTTTTATCGGTCGGTCTAAAACTTCACGAAATGTTGTTGCGGTATCTAAAATCAGTTGTATATCTTCTTTGGGAACTCCATGCAGTCCTAGAAGATGGCGGCTGGATAATGGCATTTTAACTCTCTTCTTGTTTATTTTCTTTTGAGATATCAATTAGGTAAACGGCATCTTCTCCGTCAACTTCCGAAATCTTTAGTTTAATTTCCTCATTTATTGATGTAGGAATATTTTTCCCTACAAAATCTGCTCTTATCGGAAGTTCTCTATGACCTCTATCGATGAGCACACACAATTGAATTGTTGCCGGGCGACCGAGATCCATTAAAGCATCTAATGCTGCTCTAGTGGTTCTTCCTGTATAGAGAACATCATCTACTAAAATTACATCTCGATCGTTGATATCAAATGTAATATCAGTAACGGATACTTCCGGCTGTTTGAGACGAGTCCGGAAATCATCCCTGTACAATGTTACATCCAGAACTCCCAAGGATACTGTTGAATCATCAATTTCTTTAATTTTTTTATGCAGCCGTTTTGCTAAAAATTCACCGCGTGTTCTCATACCGACTACGACTAAATTATTTGCACCCGTATTACGTTCGATAATTTCGTGAGCAAGTCGTGTAATGGTTCTTTCCAAACCCATCTGATCAATTATAGTTGCTTTTATGTCCATATACAAAAATACCTCATTGACTTGCGTCGCTGAGGTCTCCTTATTTATTATTTTATTTTTCAACCTTTCTTATCTCACGGATAAAATTAAAGGACAATTATTTATACAAACTTATTTACATTTTTCTTTAAAGTAAACAAGATTGTGAAGGCTCATAAAAAAGGCGCCTTAAAGACGCCCTTTTTACAATAAAAACTTTTCTATTTCACTTTGAATTCAATTCTTCTATTCATTGCACGTCCATCAGCAGTTTTATTATCTGCCATTGGTTTTGTTTCTCCATAACCAACTACTGTTAATCTACTGGCATCAACTCCCTTAGATACGAGATAATTTTTAACTGTTTGTGCACGTTTTTCAGATAATGATTGGTTGTATTTTTCAGAACCGATATTATCAGTATGTCCTTGAATTTCAACATTCATATCAGGATTGCTTAACAATACCTGAGTTGCATGAAATACGATCGGATAAGCTTCAGGTTGTAATTTAGTTGAGTTAAACTCAAAATTAACACCAACGAGAACCATGTTATCCATTCCTCTTGATACAGGTTTTTCAACAACCACTTCTTTAACTACTTCACGAGGAATATTTTTCTTTACAATGTTTTCAATTCTTTCATAATCAACCGGATCAGGCATTTCGTCTAATTTTATACCTTCGTACAGTTGGCATATCTTTGATTCTTCGCCTTTGCCGAAGTAATAAACTAAGCCAACATCAAACGACATATAAGCGTCGTAATTTGCACCAAGGATTCCACCTGTAGGTGAAGATCCAGGAGCTCCATCAATCATACTACCCGATGCAGTATTGTAGTACAGCTCAGTTTTAACATCCCATGCATCTCCGACTTTCCAATTAGCTCCGAAACCAAATGTAACAACGTATTCAAGACCGCTATCATCAATTGTTATATCTGGTGGGTTATCCAGCATATAATACATACCCCCAACTCCGGCTAAAATATAAGGAGAAACTGGTTCACATGGTACAAAACTATAAAGAAAATCGAATTGACCGCTTATTACACTGGTTTGGCTCTTCTGAGTAGGTGTACCGTATTCAGCCTCTAGCATAACGTAACGCCCGGCAAATCTAACTGCGGAATGTTCAGTTAGGTTTCTTTGAATTGACAGATAACCGCCATAATTATATTCGGTACCTGAAATGTTGGAGTTTGTATATCTAGGATAAGTACCTCCAAATCCTAACCCCCAGCTTGATTTAGCTAATTGAGCAAAAATACTTTCACTTGCTAATAGCATGAAGATTATTAAAAATACAGCGTATGATTTTCTCATGAGAACCTCAGTTAAGTTTCGTAGTAAATTTCTTTAATATATAATAAAATTTAACCCAACTTGGCCATTAGCAGCAAAAAAACCAGTGAAAATCGAGGAAGGTGGCTGCCAAACAATGCGATTATGCTCCAAAAACGTTGTTGGTGATGCTGTTTCGTGATTGTAGTGAGGTACGGTACTTGTTTCTCC
>JAIOZI010000070.1 GCA_021740785.1 Melioribacteraceae bacterium | reverse complement strand
AGAAGCCAAACAAATTTATGATGCAGCTCTATGTAAAGAGACTCAAAAAGCAGTCAAAAAATATGTAGTGTACCACTGAAATCTTTAAGTGGTTGTTTTTACACAACTTATACCCCCGATTTGCCAAGTTGGGTTAAGATTAATGACTGTGTTGTCATCGTCTTTATTTTCAACTTCTATCTCTAAATTTTCTTGGGAGATTTTTAAAAACCTGCCAAAATATTCATTATCATTAGTTACAACTTCAATGTTCTGACCGGCACATAACTCATTTACCATGGGGAGAAATTCATTATCTGAAATATTTTTCTTTTCGATTAAAGTAGAGGTACATGAAGTTAATTGAAGAAAAAGCATAAGAAGTAAAACACTCTGATTTTTTCGAAGTTTTGTCATTTTTATTTTACTCATATTTATGATATTCATTTTTCTGAACATTATTAAATTCACTATCACTTATTGTGTTCTTTTTTACGTCAATATGATGATTATGTATTTGTGCACTTATTGATCTTTGATAAAATAATAATGTTAAGGCGATCAGTAATATCAATCTGATTTTCATTTTTACACTTTTTAATTGGTATTTCCATTTATTAAAAACCATTTCAAGTTATCCCGATAAAATCCAATAAAAAATAGGTTGCTTTCAAATAGCATCCCGTCTATTGTGTAATTTAATGAGAAGTGGTGTTTTACAATTCCTTTCCATAACTTATAAATGTTTTTCTTTTGAATTGATTACCATTTTCGGAAAATTAAAATATTTTAGTAAATTCTGTCAAAATCAAAACTAAATCCTAAAAAATATTGCAAAAGTAAAGGCTATATACTATGTTGATAACTTGTTGGACAGATGTTTATTAAATGTATACAAACTCGAGTTTTTGTCAGGGGTGTTGGTTACGTTGTTTTATTAACATTATTATCAACATTTAGTTAGTAAGATAAAGCGCCTCTACAGACTCGAAACCGTTTAATTGGGAGTTATCAACGAATTAACATCCTTATTGTTTTTATTAAGTTTTATTTAAAAAACATATATAAATATTAGTTGTGTGGAAGTAAATTTCAAACATATTATAAATTGAATATAAAGTCGTTTTTTGGTATATTACTATGTTTAATTTGGAGTGGAAAAAATGGAATTTAAGGTTAACAGCAAAGAGCTAGAAAAACTACTTACCAAAATAATTCCCGCGGTACCAACCAGAACCCCGATGCCAATCTTAGAAAATTTCTTATTCGAAATTCAGGACGGATTACTAACGATTTACGCAACAGATTTGGAGATATCGTTAAAGTCCTCTCTTAAAATTGTATCGGAAGAAAATGCAAAGTTTGTGATACCCGCAAAACTATTGTACGATATTGTAAGATCCCTGAAGGAAACAACAATTCATTTTGATGTTGGTCCAAAAGGAAAAATAACACTCAATACCGATAACGGTGTTTATACACTTAGTTATCTCGACCCGGATGAATTCCCGGAGATTCCCTCATTTCCAAATCCGGATTTAGATGATTCAGAACTCAATGAATTATCGATGAAGGGTACAGATCTTAAATACGCTTTTGAGAAAAGTTCTTTTGCTATGAGCAAAGAGGAAATGCGTCCGGCAATGATGGGCACGCTGTTTCAGTTTTCCGAAGAGGGATTAAGATTTGTTGCTACCGACGGGCACCGTTTGGTTAACCTATTAAAGAAAAATATTTCCACCAATATTGATGATCAGTATATTATTCCCGAAAGAGCGATTTCCGTACTTGTAAAAGTATTAGATGAAAAAGATGTTAAAATATTTTTAAGCAAATCACATGTTTCTTTTGTTCTATCGGATATTGAATTAATAACACGCATCATCGGTCAAAAATACCCTGATTACGCAAGTGTTATTCCGATGGAAAACGAATTTGAACTAAAAGTAAAAACAAAAGAAATTCATGATGCCATCAAAAGAATGATGCTGTTTTCACCTTCTAATTCTAGAAGAGTGAAATTTGCGGTTAATGAAAACGATCTTGAAATATCGGCAGAAGATTTGGATATCGGTGCATCGGGTAAAGAAAAAGTTGCATGCGAATACACCGGTGATGTAATTGAAATCGGATTTAACTCGGCTTATGTGCATGATATTTTAAGTCACTTAGGAAGTGAGCAGGATATTGTATTCAGACTTCATTCTGCAACCAAAGCTGTAATAATTAAACCAAAAGAAGAAAAAGAAAACGAAGACCTGTTAATGTTACTTATGCCGGTACGATTGAATAGTTAAAATGACAATTGATTTTATTGAATTAGAAAATTTTAGATTACATAAAAAAACAAAATTAAAATTCTCGAAAGAGCTTAATTATATAGTTGGAGGAAACGGACAAGGAAAGACAACAATCCTTGAAGGTATTTATTATCTTTGCACAACAAAAAGTCTAAATCAATCCTCCGATATTGAAGCAGTTAATTTTGATTCGAACTTTTTTGAAGTAAAAGGAAAATTCAGCGATTTAACAACTAATACGGCGAGAGTATATTACGATACAGAGGTTAATAAAAAATCAATTTTTATAGATGATAAACAGATTTACCGAGCTTCTGCAGTAATTGGAAAATTTCCAGTCGTTACACTTACACAATCAGATCATGCCATTACTTTGGGAGCGCCCTCTGAAAGAAGAAAGTTTGTTGATTCCGTAATCTCTCAGTCAAGTGAAACTTACTTAAAGATATTACTTGAGTATAATAAAACACTGCGTCAAAGATCTTCCCTTTTAACGCAAATCAAAGAGGCAAATAGTAAAAACTTATTTGACCAACTTGAAGCCTGGACTGAGAATTTAATTAAGAACGGAACCGAAATTGTTAAGCATAGATTAAGTTTTATTTCTGATTTTAATGATTACTTGAAAACCGCTTACGAAAACATAATGGGTGAAATAGAGAACCCGGAAATTGAATACAGCTTTTTAGGTGAATGTGCAGCGGGAAATATAGAAAATGTTTTTGAAGAGGAAATTAAAAAAAGAAGAGAAGAAGAATTAAGACGGGCAACGAATGTAGTAGGTCCGCATAGAGATGATTTTGAATTTATTGTTAACGATTACTCATTAAAAAAATATGGTTCGCAGGGTCAGCATAAAACATTTCAGATTGCGCTGCGGTTTGGAGAATTCTTTTTTTTGAATGATAAAATCGGCAGGAAACCGGTGTTTCTTATGGATGATATTTACGGAGAACTCGATCTTTTTAGAGCCGGTAAAATAAGTGATTACCTTGGTAAAATCGGTCAGGCTTTTATCACAATGACAGACTTTACGAAATATGATAATCTAAAAAAGACCGAAAACGATTTGTTGATTAACGTTAAGAACGGCATAGCTGAAAATGCATAGTGAGTTTAAAAGCATATCGGAAATTATTAAAAAAGAAAAAGCTTTTGATGCTCTTAGAGAAACAGCCAAAGAAGCTGATGTAGTTGAAAGATTCAATGAGTTGTTTCCTGATTTAAGCAAGGTGGCAAAGGCGGTAAAAATAAAACAAAAAACTCTTTTTTTACGAGTTGAAAATTCTGTTTGGAGAAGTGAGCTTAATTACAAGCAGCAATTAATGATAAAAAAAATAAACGATTTGATTGGTGAAAATGTAGTTACATCAATAAGATTTATTTCCTAGAAATAATTTAGCAGGAGAAAAAGTGGCAAGCGATATTGTACAAAAAAATTATACTGCAAAAAACATTAATATATTAAAAGGACTTGAAGCAGTTAGAAAAAGACCGGCAATGTATATCGGTGATGTAAGTTCCCGCGGTCTTCACCATCTGGTTAACGAGGTTGTGGATAATAGTATTGATGAGGCGTTGGCAGGATATAACGACAAGATAATGGTATCGATAAACGAAGATGGAAGCGTTACGGTTGAAGATAACGGTAGAGGTATCCCGGTTGATATTCATCCCGAAGAAAAAATCTCCGCACTCGAAGTTGTTATGACCGTGCTTCATGCCGGGGGTAAGTTTGATAAAGATTCTTATAAAGTTTCCGGTGGTTTGCACGGTGTTGGTGTTTCCGTTGTTAATGCGCTTTCGGAATGGTGTAAGGTTGAGGTTAAGAGAGAAGGCGCAGTTTACTTTCAGGAATTTAGAACAGGTTTTCCAGTCGGACCGGTAAAAAAAATCGGTAAAGCCAAAAAGAATGAATCGGGTACCAAGACAACTTTTAAGCCGGATAGTAATATTTTCAACGTAACCAAATTCAATTTTGAAACCCTTGCCGGAAGAATGAGAGAATTGGCTTACCTGAATAAAACTGTTACGATCGAAATAGAAGATAAGATTGAGAATGTAAAGGAAGTTTTCAAGTTCAAAGGCGGAATTGTTGAATTTGTAAAATACTTGGATGAAACCCGGACCGCACTTCATAAACCTGTTTATATTGAAGGCGAAAAAGATGATGTTCCGGTTGAAATTGCATTTGAATATTGCGACGCATATTCGGATAACATTCATACCTATGTGAATAACATAAATACTCACGAAGGCGGAACACATTTAATCGGATTTAAAACCGCTTTAACCAGAACGCTTAACAACTATGCTTATAAAAACAATCTTCTGAAAGAGAATAGCAAAATATCATTGACCGGTGATGATTTCAGGGAAGGATTAACAGCCGTAGTTTCGGTTAAGGTTATGGAACCTCAATTCGAAGGTCAAACAAAAACAAAGCTTGGTAATAGTGAAGTAAAATCTACAGTTGAAACATTAGTAGGTGAAAAACTTGCCGAGTACCTGGAAGAAAATCCTGCTATTGGTAAGAAGATAATAGAAAAATGTAAACGTGCAGCAGAAGCAAGAGAAGCTGCAAGAAAAGCCCGCGATCTTATAAGAAGAAAAAACGCTCTCGATACTATGAATCTTCCCGGTAAACTTGCGGACTGTTCAATTAATGATCCCGAACATTGTGAAATTTATATAGTTGAGGGTGATTCTGCAGGCGGTTCCGCTAAACAGGGAAGAGATAGAAGATTCCAGGCAATTCTTCCGCTGAAAGGTAAAATTCTAAATGTGGAAAAAGCTAAGATTAATAAGATTTTAGAGAATAATGAAATAAAGGCAATCATCTCTGCGATAGGCGCAGGTATTGGTGTTGATTTCGATGCCGAGAAAGCAAGGTACGGCAAAATTATTATAATGACTGATGCTGATGTTGATGGAAGTCATATCAGAACACTTTTACTTACGTTTATTTATAGACACATGAAGGATTTAATTGCTCAAGGAAAGGTCTATATCGCACAGCCTCCTCTATACAGGGTAAAAAAAGGTAAGGAAGAACATTATGCTTTTGACGATGCACAGAGAGATGAAATTTTAAAGAGAATGAGTAAAAACGGAAACACAGAAGTTGATGAAGATGGTATTCCCAAGGGAGTAAATTTATCAAGATATAAAGGTTTGGGTGAAATGAATCCCGAACAGTTGTGGCAGACAACAATGAATCCGGAAACAAGAACGGTTCTTCAAGTTAATCTCGAAAGCGCTCTTGCGGCAGACAAAATTTTCGAGACTCTAATGGGTGATGCTGTTGAACCTCGAAGAGCATTCATAGAAAAACATGCAAAGTATGCAAACCTGGATGTTTAATAAATTTTTTGAAAAAGTAGAATAAGTAAGGTAGAAATTAATGGCAACAATATTTGAGAAAGTATTACCGAGATCTTTAGAAGATGAAATGAAAACTTCTTACATCGATTATGCAATGTCTGTAATAGTTGCAAGAGCATTGCCGGATGTAAGAGACGGTTTGAAACCTGTTCATAGAAGGGTCTTGTTTGGCATGCATGAATTGGGTGTAGCGTATAATCGTCCGCATAAAAAATCTGCAAGAATAGTTGGTGAAGTGCTGGGTAAGTATCATCCGCACGGAGATTCGGCGGTTTATGATTCAATGGTTAGAATGGTGCAGGATTTTTCTCTGCGGTATCCTCTTGTCGATGGTCAAGGTAACTTCGGTTCGGTTGACGGTGATTCAGCCGCAGCAATGAGATATACGGAAGCGCGCCTTAAAAGAATTTCGGAAGAAATGCTGAGAGACCTCGACAAAAACACTGTTCAGTTTGTTTCCAATTTCGACGATTCACTTCAGGAGCCCTCGGTTCTACCGTCATATCTTCCTAATTTATTGGTGAATGGTGCGAGCGGAATTGCAGTTGGAATGGCGACCAATATTCCTCCTCATAATCTTAATGAAGTCGTTGACGGATTAATTGCATTAATTAAAAATCCCAATCTCGAAACAGACCAGTTAATTAAAATTATTAAGGCTCCCGATTTTCCAACAGGTGGAATTATCTTTGGTTATGAAGGAGTAAAAGATGCATATGAAACCGGAAGGGGAAGGATAATTGTTCGCGCACGCGCTAATGTTGAAACACTTAAAAACGACCGTGAAAACATTGTAATAACAGAGCTTCCGTATCAAGTTAATAAAGCAAATTTAATTGAAAAAATTGCAGACCTGGTAAGAGCCGGAAAAATTAATGATATATCCAACATCCGTGATGAATCCGATAGAGACGGAATGCGGATTGTAATCGAAACAAAACGTACAGCTCAGCCCGAAGTAATAATGAATCAGCTTTATAAGCATACACAAATGCAGGTAACTTTCGGTGTAATTATGCTGGCTCTGGTTAACGGGGTTCCGAGAGTCTTAAAGTTGAAAGAGATGATGACTTATTTCCTCGATCATCGGATGGAAATAATTATCCGTAGAACAAAATTCGAACTGGAAGCGGCTGAACGAAGAGCCCATATTTTGGAAGGATATATTATTGCGCTTGATAATATTGATGAAGTTATCGAGACGATTAAAAAATCCAGGGATGTCAACACCGCCAAATCCAATTTAATGCGTAAGTTCAAACTTTCCGATATTCAGGCGAAAGCTATTCTGGATATGAGACTGCAGCGCTTAACGGGATTAGAAAGAAAGAAAATTGAAGATGAATACAAAGAAACGATTAAACTCATTGAAAAATTACAAGGTATTTTGGATAGCGAAGAAAAAAGAAAATCAATTATTAAAGAAGAACTTCTGGCAGTTAAAGAAAGATACGGTGATGATAGGAGAACGGAAGTAATTTACGATTATAAGGAGTTTTCTATTGAGGATATAATTGCAGAGGAAGATGTTGTTGTAACAATTTCACATAACGGATTCATAAAAAGATTCCCGGTAAGCGGATATAGAAGACAAGCGCGTGGAGGAAAAGGCGTAACCGGGGCGGGAACTAAAGATGAAGATTTTATTGAACATATGTTTATAGCTTCAACTCATCAGTACATTATGTTCTTCACAGATAAAGGAAAAGTATACTGGCTGAAAGTTCACGAAGTACCTGAAAGCGGAAGAGCATCACGCGGAAGATCAATTCAAAATCTCATCGAAAAAGAAAAAGACGAAAAAATTACGGCTTTCGTTTCGGTGAAAGATTTTTCAAACGATCAATTTTTATTCATGATCACCGAGAAAGGAACAGTAAAGAAAACAAATCTTTCCGCTTATTCAAATATTAGAAGAGGCGGAATTAATGCCATCAACATTGTGGAAGGCGACAGCCTGATAGAAGTGAAACTAACGGAAGGAAATAATGATGTTATTCTCGGAACTCGAAACGGTTATGCTATTCGATTCAACGAACAAGATGTTAGAGATATGGGAAGAACCGCTACAGGTGTAAGGGGTATTAATTTAGGCAAGGATGATATTGTTATCGGTGGAATCGTAATTAGAAGATCATCAACACTTCTCGTCGTAACGGAAAAAGGATTTGGAAAACGTTCAGCGCTTAATGATTATCGAACTGCACACCGGGGCGGTAAAGGAGTTTACACCGTTAAAACATCAGAGAAAAACGGTAAACTTATTGCCCTAATGGAGGTTGATGATGCAGATGAATTGGTTATTATCACAACTCAAGGTATGGTAATCAGACAAGGAATTAAAAACCTAAGAGTAATGGGCAGAAATACTCAAGGAGTTAGAGTTATTAGACTTAACGAAGGCGATTCTATTGCGGATATAGCAAGAGTTGTAACCGAAGAAGAAGAAATTGGTAAAGTAGAAAAGGAAAACGACCAAGAGAGTCTGATTGATTAATAAAAAGCAGGTATTGTAATGTCTTCAAAAAAAAATATGAATATGGATTCAAAATGTGTACATGCAGGTGTTGGCGAATATGAATACGGTCCTGTTGTACCGCCTATTTATCAAACATCAACTTTTAAGTTCGAATCTACAGAACACGGCGCTTCGTTGTTTAAAGGCGAAGCAGAGGGCTACATCTACACAAGAATGTCAAACCCTACAGTTGAAGCTATGGAAAATTCAGTAGCTGATTTAGAAGGCGGATACAAAGCCTTGGGATGCGGAAGCGGAATGGCAGCGATTCACACGGCGTTGGCAGCATTGCTAAATGCCGGCGATCATGTTGTTGCATCTGAAGCTGTATATGGACCTACGGCTACTTTATTGAGAACAGTTATGAGTAAATTCGGTATAACTACCACATTTGTTGATTCATCTAATGTGGATGAAGTTCGAAATGCGGTAAAACCCGAAACCAGAGTAATTTATATTGAAACTCCGGGTAACCCTACTTTAGCTATTACGGATTTAGAAGCCGTATCTAAAATTGCACGTGATAATAATGCTGAATTAGTTGTTGATAATACTTTCATGAGTCCGGTCTTACAACAGCCGATTAAACACGGCGCTGATGTTGTTGTTCACAGCATGACTAAATTTTTAAACGGGCATGCCGATGTTGTTGCGGGAATAATAATTGTGAAAGATGAAAAAACTTACAAACATTTTAGAAAAACACTAAATCAAATCGGCGGCGTAATCGATCCGTTTAATTCGTTTCTTGTCCATCGCGGAATTAAAACACTTGCCCTAAGAATGAATAAACACAGTGAGAACGCAATTAAAATTGCCGAATGGCTTGAAAATCATCCTGAAATAAAATGGGTAAAATATCCCGGATTAAAAAGCCATCCTCAATATGAGATCGGGCTAAAACAGCACTCCCAACCTGGCGGAATGATTACTTTTGAATTGAAGAACGGGTTTGCAGCCGGTGAAACAGTTATGAATAATGTTAAGTTCTGCCAATTGGCTGTAAGTCTCGGCGGAGTTGAAACATTAATTCAACATCCTGCAAGCATGACTCATTTATCAATGGGCAAAGAAGCCAGAGAAGCTGCCGGAATTACCGAGGGGCTGGTTAGGCTTTCTGTTGGAATTGAAAACGTTGACGATATAATCTCCGATCTGGAAGAAGCTTTCAGTAAAATCACAAAAGAAGAAACTGTAAGCGTATAAATAAAATAGAAAGAAAATCAAATAATGCCTCTCAGTTTAAAACGGGAGGCATCTTTTCCATATTAAACAGAGGCAATGGAAATGAAACAGTCGGTTATTTTTCAATTAATAATTGCACTTTTTGTCGCATTTTCTCTTTTCGCTCAATCTACTAATATTTACATCCCACTAGATATTCAAGAAGCTTACAAAAACGGAACAAGATCTTATGACGGCAAACCCGGAATTAATTATTGGCAAAACAGCGCTGACTATAAAATTAAAGCCGAACTGCTGCCTGATACAAGTATGCTAAAGGGTGATGCTGAAATTAAATATTATAACAACAGTCCCGACTCATTAAAAATAATTGTAATGAGATTATACCAAGACCTTCCTAAAAAAGGAGCCTCACGCGATTGGTATATTGGTACTTGGGAGCTGACAGATGGAGTTGATGTAAAATATATCACCGTCAATGATGATTCACTTTCACTTGATCAAGGAAGAGAAGTTTTGAGAGGTTCGACTAATATGACTTTGAGGCTTGCCGAACCGCTGCCTCCCGGCTCTTCTACAAACATTAAAATTGGATGGGAATTTAATATTCCGAAAATTCTCAGACTTCGGATGGGAAATTATGAGGACGGTGAATTTTTTATTTCTTATTGGTATCCGCAGATAGCGGTTTATGATGACATAGACGGCTGGGATCGTGTTGAATATCAGGGATCAGTGGAATTTTATAATGATATGAACAACTATGATGTTGAACTTACTGTTCCGGGTGGATATATAATTTGGGCAACCGGCGTTCTGCAAAATGCCGAAGCTGTGCTTTCACCAAAAATCTATAAACGTTATGAGAAAGCAAAAGAAACAGATGACGTAATGAATATAGTTTCGGTTAAAGATTGGGAAGCAGGTGAAGTTGTTGCAGGTAATGAAAAAAACACTTTTCATTTTAAAGCAGATAATGTTCCTGACTTTTCGTTTGCAGTAAGCAATAGTTATGTTTGGGATGCGGCAAGTTTAGTAGTTGACAGTCTTACGGGCAGAAGATCAGTTGTTAATGCTGTGTATGAAGACAGCACCGTTAATTATAATGAAGCCGCAAAGTTTTCACGCATAACACTTGAATATATGTCCAACGAATTACCCGGCTACCCGTACCCCTACCCTCATGTTACATCATTTTCGAATAAACAGCGAGGCGGCGGCATGGAAACTCCCATGATGGCTAACGACGGAGCCCCGGTAGAAAGAGCCTCTCATATTGGATTAATTTTTCACGAAATTGCTCATAACTATTTTCCGTTTTTTATGGGAATCAATGAAAGAAAATACGCATGGATGGATGAAGGCTGGGCGGCATTCTACCCTGCAGAGGTTGTAGAAGAACACGAACCGGATTGGAATTATCAATCGAAAAGAGTTGCGAGTTATGAAGAATCAGCGGGCGAAGAAACCGAACTGCCCCCCATAGTATTGTCCTATTCTTATAATACATCAAATGCTAGAACTGGGTTTTATAATCGACCGGCAATTGCTTATAAAGAATTGGAAAAACTGCTGGGCAGAGATCTATTTAAGAAATCGATTATTGAATATATCGAAAGATGGCAAGGCAAACACCCGCTTCCGTATGACTTTTTCCTTACCGTAAATGATGTTGCCGGTGAAGATTTAAGCTGGTTCTGGAACCCTTGGTTTGCCGAATTCGGTTATCCCGATCTTTCAATAAAATCAGTTGATAAAATCGGTGATAAAGTAGATGTTGTTGTAAAAAAGATTGGCAATATTCCAACCGAAGTTATAGTTACGGCATACTTTAAAGATGGAACCACATCTACAAAACAATTAAAATCGAGCATTTGGAAAAATGGCGTTAAAGAAGTGACTGTTTCTGTCGATAATAAAGGTAACCTAGAGAAGGTTGTAATAGGTAATAATTTAACGCCGGATGCTGTTGACGGCAACAATGAATTTGTGCTTGAATAGTGTGTCTTGATTAAAATCACTTTTTGAATTCATTGTTTGCCTTTAGAAATGTATTTTTATATTTTCTCTTAAGAAGATATTTTGACCAAATATCCAAGGCGGCTTTATTAATAAATAGGGGAAAGGCAGATGGGCTCAGTTCAACAAATGTTGATTCTGGGAGGCTTGATATTATTAAGCTATCTCTCATTAACTTACTATAATTCTCGCGCCAATCAATCAGAAGTAGTGCTCTTCAACGAAAACATTATATCCTCAACTTCTGTTGCACAATCGATGCTGGAAGAAATACAATCGAAAGCTTTTGATGAAAATACAGTAAGCAGCGGGTGTAATTCCCCGGATGAACTTACTTCAAATATCTCGCTCGGTTCAGACCCGGACGAAGAAGATCCAACCTCATTTGATGATATAGACGACTATGATAATTTTCAGAAAACTTTTTCTTTAACTAGGCTTGGTGATTATACTGTTGAGTCTCATGTTTATTATATAAACACTATGTTTCCCGAGGTTACAAGTGAATCGCCGACATTTTCAAAAAGAATTGATGTTTATGTCTGGAATCCCTTTTTCGGAGACACATTAACAATTAACACCGTGGTTTCATATTAGGAGTATGATATAAGATGTCTCAATTAATTGATATAGTAGGTTCAACAGTAATCGGAGCGTTTGTAATTCTGCTAATTCTTAATCTAAATATTCAGATTACATCATCTACAAACGAAATGCTGTTAAATAATGTTACTCAGCAAATTTCCGCCGCATCAATTCAGGATGTGGAATATTTTCTTTACAAAATCGGTCATTCGGTAAACTCTGCTCAAATTTTAACTGCTGATTCGAGCAGTCTGCAATTTAAAGGCGATTTTAACAATGATGGCTCTGAAGAAACGCTGAATTATTATACCGGCACAATTAATGATCTTGCATCAACACCAAATCCTAATGATAAACCGTTATTTAAGGTGCTAAATTCAGGATCACCAATATCCATAGGCACGGTAAGGTTATTTAAATTTTCATACTTCGATTCTCTCGGCGCCATGATAAGTTATGATGGGTTGGCAGGTAAACTCGATGAGATTAAATCCATTAAAATAGAATCAATATTTACTTCACCCGAACCAATTAACGAAAATTATCCTGAATTGGAATGGGTAAGATTAATTAGACCAAAAAACATTAATTAATAAGTAGAACTTAAAATGGGAAAAGCGATTCTTATACTTGTACTCGGAAGCATTATGATCTTCGCTGTTGTTAACGTTGATACCGTTAACCGGCTGAATGATGCTACTGAATCGGCAGTTGAATATTATGAATTACAAGCTGCCCGCAACATTTGCAACGCGGTAATTGAAATGCTCATTGCCGAGATCGGTAATGATAATGAGTTTAGGGTGGAAGAAGAAACAAGTATAGAAATATTCGGTGGCGAAGCTGTTTATACTGTAATAGATGTGGAATCAGAGGACGGCGAAGAAGATGATGGCGAAGAAGATGATGGCGAAGAAGATGATGGCGAAGAAGATGATGACGAAGATGATCACGGTGAAGAAGAAGATGATGATGGTGAAGATGATCACGGTGAGGAGGAAGATGGAGAAGATGAAGATGATGATGGTGAAGATGATCACGGTGAGGAAGAAGATGATGGTGAAGATGATGAAGATGATGATCATGGAAGCGACCACTCATCTTTATTTAATAATTCATCAAATTATTCTTTGGCAGCAATACCGATTGAAAGGATCTTTAATAGTGTAGTTATAAACGGAGAAGCAATTGTTTCTAATAGTATGAATTACGACTATGCCTTTGATGATGATGATCATGGGGAGGAGGAAGACGAGGGAGATGATGACGATCATGGAGAGGAAGATGACGATGGAGAAGATGACGATCATGGAGAGGAAGATGACGATGGAGAAGATGACGATCATGGTGAGGAAGATGATGATGGCGATGATGACGATCACGGAGAGGAAGATGACGATGATGGAGAGGAAGATGACGATGATGGAGAGGAAGATGACGATGGAGAGGATGATGACGATGGGGAAGATGATGAAATGCAGGAAGAAATTGAAAGCACGCTGGTAGAAATTAATGTTACGGCTAATTATGAAGGCATTGAACAATCCACTAAAGTAATAATATCATTACCGAAAAAAGGATATATACCGATCCCGGTTCGGGCAGCGCTGACAACCAATAATCCCATAAATACCTTGGGAACGTTGACAGTTGATGGGCGCAACCATACAACCAGCGGAACATTGATCACAGGTTCGGGTACGCTCGGGGTTTGGACTACAAGTACGTTGAATCAAGGGGGATCGTCTAGAATCGGGGGTTATTATGATGGGAGTTCCTATTCTCCTGCAAACCCTGGAAATGAAAATATTATCAGCACAAGTCAATCATATGAAGGCGGATATCCGTCTACACCCGATGAAGTATTGGGAGGTGAAGATAAAGGATTTCCTGACGGTACGCTTAAATCTATTGCCCAAAGCGGAGAAGATGGAAGTCAGTATGAAACTAATCCTAGCTTTTTAACTTACCCGCTGGATGGAGTTACATATGTTGAACTCAGTTCCGGTTCAACTTGGAATCCTGCAAATATTAACGGTTCGGGAATACTAGTCGTTCACAACAGCTCCGGCGATGCAAAGGTAAAAAATTTGAACTTCGGTACGTTCAAAGGACTTGTAATAATTGATGATATGATACATCATCATGCAACGGTTATAGGCGCTGTTGTCTGTTTAACCGAAAGCCCCGATGAAGCTGTAACAATTGGAAACGGAACGGGGAATATCTACTACTCGAGCGAAGCAATTAGAAATGTTACGGATAAATTTTCAGATCAAGAAGAAAATGTAAATTACGGATTCGGGAAGCACCGGGTTAATATTGTTGCATGGTATGAGTGATTAATTTGTTTTTTTGTAACCAAGCACCAATGAAACAATTATAATTGCAGTAAACGAAATGAGAAAATTTTTATTTGAGACTTGTTGTAAAAAGTAAACAGGCAGAATAAAATTTATTTCTTTAGAATGACTTTCAATCTTATCGAAAAAATTTTCATCATCAAACCGGTCATCCAAATTAATTCTATTATTAAAGCGCTTGTAATTACCCACTAGTAATCCGTTCAAATCATAAACAGAGTAAGCGGTTACTCTTGAGAAATCGAAATGACTGCTATTCTCCCAGTAGGTAGAAGTTCCTTTATACATATTATCACTTTTCATAATATTAACAATTTCTGCGGTAGAGAAGTCAAAATTTTCCGATGCCATAACAAAGCCCCGCCTGCCTCTTGGTTCCGACCTGCAGTCAATTACGCGGTAAAAAGGAAAAACATCGCGTACCGCTTTAAGAATTTTCATACCGGTTCCACCCGGTCTTGCGGGTTTCGGTCTGCCCTGCGTTGATTCGGAAAAAATTCCGCCCGGAAGAAGTCTCGTTTTCACTAATTCAAAAAATTCTTTATTATGTAGAAGCGCCGTTCCTAAATAATATGGAGCGGAAATATCCATTATTATTAAATCGAAAAGTTCACCTGTTGTTTTTAAGTATTTTTTTGCATCGTCAATTACAATTTCGTAATTGCTTAATTCATTGTAGCGGTTAAAGTAACTCCAATATTTCTTTGATGACTCAACAACCAACGGGTCTATCTCAACGACAGTAGTAAATTCAGAGTAAGGCGAAGTTCTGCTGATTGAATAAAGCGACCCGCCGCCCAGAACAAGTATCTTTAATTTTTTCCCCCGTTTTTCGTAAAGATATTTTGCGGGTAGCTCCGCTAAGAAATAAGTGAATTCGCTGAGTGATGATTCATTAGCAAACTTGCCAGCTCTGTTGAAATCATTATCAAAATATCTAACACCGTTAATAAACGAAGCCCTTGATTTTGGTATTTTCCGTCCCGCATCATGATGTGTCTGAATTACTTCAACGGAATGATAAAATGAATAGCCGGAGTATAAAACATCCGGATTTTCATAACCACGTGATTGATAAAAATCAATTGCAGATGCTTTCAAAAAATTTTCTTGGTTAAGTGTGTAAAACCCTATGAAGAAAAACGCAATTACAATAAACGATAATGCAAATCGAGTTTTGCTAATTAAAAGATAGACAGCCGCTGCAAAAAACAAAAAGTAAAAAGGAAAAAGTATATTGGCTGAGTAAAATATTGCAATCATTATAAATATAATTCCGGATGCCGAACCGGCAATTTCAAACGTATATGAATCGGCAAATGATTTTATTCCAAATGCGCTGATTATTTTCGGAAGAAAAACGGAATAGTATGACGAAGTTAAAAGCGAGCTTACGAATAGCAGAAGTAAAAGGGCTTCAACATTTAACCCAGCTAAAATTAAATAAGCGGCAAAATATTTTATAAAAATAAAAGTGAAAATATGAAGCACAAAATAAATTACCGAAATTATTTGCAAAACCCTGGTTGAAATCTTTTTAGACAGAATATAGCCTATTGAAAAACCGGCAAAATATGAGACGCTTATAATAAATATTGTAAGCTCATTAGCTGAAAGAATAGAAGAAAATTCACGAACGATAAAATATTGCAGAACAATTAAATTAAAGCCGGCGATAAATAAAATTATCCGGGACTCGCCAAGACCAATTTCAATAGAGTTACATGGACTCGAATTATTCGGCGGTTGATTTTTATCTGCGGGTTTAAAAATCATTATTAGGTACAAAGCCAGCAATAACGAGGTTACTATAAAAACCATAACGTTGCCGAAAATACCGTGGAAAACAGCAGTCAGCAAAAGCAACAGAACAATCAATATTTCTTTTTTGCTAATGGACAATAAAACAAGAACGAGCGCAGCGGCAGGAATTAAATAAACAAACCACATTCCGAAATCAACGAAGTAAAGCAGCCCGGTTATTGTACCTGCAACAAAACCGTTATTTTCATGAAAAAATAATTTGTCCGGCTCAACTTTCTGTCCCAGAATTTTAAAAAAAACACCGACGGAAACAGCAGAAGCAAACACGAGCAGCGAACAAAGAAGATAAATAAAAAATCCGGGCAAGATAACGCCGGTGATAAACACCAGCAGGTAATAAGATATTATTGCCAGTAAGAATGCTTTCGGAATATCATTAATAAAATTTGTTTGCAGCGAAAAAACCACACCGGCAATCCACATAAAAACAATCAGAAAGTAACCGGTATAAGTAGCGGTAATATTCACTTGAACAGTAAAATAGAGAGCCGATTGAATAATTCCGAAGAAAAATCCGGCGCTAAAAATTGCCGAAGTCGATTTAATTTCATATGCATTAAAATAGTCTCTCATTTATACCTCATCAGTACGATTATTAATAGGTAGGTTAAGGTATTCGTAAAAACTTTCGAGGAAGAAAAGCATTATACCTGTGAGGGGTCCTAAATACAAAACCCATCTGCCGGCAAACAGTACAAGCACAAGAGAAATTAACGTTCCGAACACAAAGCCGTTATTCTCATGAAAAAACAGTTGTTTAACTTTAGTAAACATTTCTTTTGAATATATAAAAAAGTACCCCGGTGCAATTCCTGATGCTGAAATAAAAATACCGGTAATAAAAAAAACATTTTTGTTAAAGGGAACTAAAACATTAATTAATAACGAAATATAAAATGCTGCGGCGCTGAAGAGCAAAACGGTTTTCAGCGAAAGACGCTTTTTCAAATTTAATCCGATCAAAAAACCAACGAGCCAGAAAAATATAGAAATGAAATATGATATGGCGCGGCTTGTTAAAAAAGCTTCAAAAAGAAAGTAGTAAGCAAATTGCAGAAGCGCAAAATAATTACCGATCAAAAAAGCAAGCATGGGTGATATGTTTATAGTGCGGAGTTTATTCAAAGATCAAATTTCCCAGGTTGTTAATTGTTATAACGTCAACTCCTTCAACCAATTGATCAAGCTCCCTTTTTGAGAGAACAACTATTTCATTTTTCTTCGGGTGGTCAATTAACCGGGTAAGGTTTGGTGCGCCGGGAAACTTTAAGGAATTTAATCCGCCGTAAAAGTAGACGTCATTATTTACGAGCAGTGCAAAATAATTATCGAACACAGAGCAGAGCGTGGCGAGCATTCTTAGTCCGTATTTAGATTTGGATTTCAGCGGAGTTAAAGATGATATTGAAAACAAACCGTTGGCGGTAAGCCGGGACTTAACCAGTTGAAAAAATTCACGCGTGTACGTTAACGCCGTCTGACGCGACCTTGCCGGTGGAATGTCATGAAGAATCAAATCATACTTTTGATTTGTATTTGCTATGTAATGTTTTGCATCATCAGCTACGAACGACCAGTTGTTGAGAGAATTCAACTTATTATATTTAGCAAAATATTTTTTACTTACATCAAAAACAGCTTCATCTAAATCAACAATATCGATGTGCTTTGAGAAGCCGCCGATTCGTCCTACCGTCGACATCGATCCGCAGCCCATCAAACAAACAGTTGGATTACCAATTAAACGTGCGGAATACTCGGCGACAAAGTAACTGTACGTGTAATGCGAGCCTTCTGCGAACTGCCGCTTCCCGTTTAAGATTAGCATGAACTCACCATCTCTCAATTCGGCAATTTCAATTTTATGATAAGGTGTGTACTTGATAAAAACTATTTCGGAAACATAATCTTTCCCGTACCGGTTTTTATAAAATATTGTCGATGTGGATTTATCCAACAGATCAAAATTATATGTAAAAAAAATTGTGATAACAGAAAACACAATTATACTTTTATATGATGATCCGGTAAAGTAAGCGATAATAATAAATAACAGGAAATAAAACGCCAGCATGTAGGAATGATTAAATTGGGTCAGTGGAATCAGCAGCGCCAAACCCAATATAGAACCGGCAATCTCAACGGAATAAAAATGTTTTAAATCCTTATTCTCCGATTCAATAATATTGGGCAGAAAAACCGAATACATTGATGTGCCGCCCAACAATAAGAAGAAAAAGACTACGACGAAAGCCGTCAGCGTTCCAAAATCAGCCGAACCCGTAAGGTCTCTAAAGTAATCGAAAATAAAATACGATGCCGTTTGTACCGAGGCAACCAAAAGCAATTGAATGATAAAATAAACCGGCGTAAGGATGCGGATTAATTTGACATCTATCTTGTCGGAAAAAAAATACCCGATTGAAATTCCAGTGAAATATGATAAAGTAAAGAGAATTACGGCAAGCTCTATTTCTTTAAACGAAACAGTGATGTGATGAACCATAATGAAGTTGAATAACATTAAGTTCACACCGCAGATAAAAAGAATTATTTCCTTCTTATACAATTTTAGAAATGATTTAATCGTCACGAGTTATTTGGTTTTGTGATCTTTTCGGCAAAATTTATAAAAACCTAATAAAGATATCAAATCAATTTATAGTTTGCATTAATTAATTTTTTTTATGGTTAATTGGGCAAAGAGTCTTTCAATAAAAAGATACGCTTTTTTTGAACTGTAAAAAGAATTCCTATTTTACTATCTTTTTGATAACCGAATAATCAATTAATCTGGAAAAAGAATGATCAAAATATTGCTAACCCTGCTAATAATTATAGTAACAGCATCTTTGTTCGTAACTACTTTAAACGCTCAACAAGTTATCAAGAAAGGTGATGTATATTATCTCCCGGGAAAGGTTGTTGTAAAATTTAAAAACGAAAATTTTTCCGGCACAATCGGTAAGGTCAGTCTTTCCGGAGATATGATTGCAAAGATTTCTGCTTATGGAGTAACGGAAGCAGAGCGAGCGGTTCAAACATCAAAAAAATGGGAATCAAACGAACTGGACAAAATCGCTGTTTTAACCTATACCTCCCCGGTGGATCCATTATATCTTTCAAAAAAAATGAATAGTATTAAAGACATAGAATGGGCGGAACCATATTATCTATATGAAACCGATTTTATTCCGAATGATATTCGATATAATGAACAATGGTGGCTTAAAAACATTGATGCACAACAGGCGTGGGATGTTACAAAAGGAAGCAGTTCGGTAGTAATTGCAATTGTTGATACCGGTATTGATTGGGATCATCCTGATTTGGCTGCAAACATTTGGAGAAACCCCGGAGAAATAGACGGAAATGGACGCGATGATGATGAAAACGGTTTTATTGATGATATAAGAGGCTGGGATTTCGGCGGAATAAGCGGAACGCCCGATAACAACCCGATGGAAGACAGACCCGATCACGGAACACTAGTTGCCGGCATTGCAAGCGAGGTTTCGGATAATACAATAGGTTTCGCATCAATTGGATTTAACTGCAAACTTATGGCTGTAAAAACTTCACAAGATAATATCCGGACGGAAGTTGATGGTGACGCTCTTATTTCACATGGTTATAACGGTATTCTTTATGCTGCGGAAAACGGCGCCGATATTATTAACTGCAGTTGGGGCGGATTTGCATACTCGGAATTAGCTAAAACAGTTGTTGATCAAGCGACGGCAATGGGCTCGCTGGTTATTGCGGCAGCGGGCAATAACGGGATGAATGAAATTATTTATCCCGCCGCATATAATAATGTTTTGTCAGTCGGAGTGGTTACACAGGAAGATATTTTGTGGAGCGCATCTAATTACGGGGAAGGACTCGATGTGCTTGCACCCGGGACAATGATTTCCTCAACATGGCAGAACGATACATATAAGGGTGGAAGCGGAACCTCCCTTGCCGCTCCTATGACCGCCGGTTTAGCCGGATTGGTAAAAACAGTATTTCCATCTTATACACCGCGGCAAATTGCGGAACAAATTAGAGTTAATGCAGAAAATGTTGATGCTGAAAATCCTTCTTTTATCGGGCTGATTGGTAAGGGAAGAATAAATGCATATAATGCCGTTTCCAATTCGGAATCAAAAGCCGTCCGCGCTCAGTACATTATTTTTACCGACAGTAGTGACGGAGATGGGGTTTTTGAAAGCGGTGAAAAAGTAATAATGGATATCGGGTTTAGAAATTTCCTCAACGCAACAAACAATCTTACAATTACATTGGAAACCGATGATCCCGATGTATCAATCTTATCATCTTCCTTTTCCCCCGGTGTTGTCGGAACGCTGGTTGATTTCAACAATAACTACAATGAGTTCGTATTTACAATTTCGGAAGATGCACCAACCAATCATGAAATAAAATTGTGGATTAATTATAATGACGGCACATACGATGATTTCGAACTGACGACTTTAACTATAAATCCTTCTTACACAACTGTTGCGGCTAACAATATTTCTATGACGTTTACCGGCAGCGGAAAACTCGGGTTTAATGATTATCCCACAAATGAACAGGGCGACGGTTTTTCATTTCAATCAGGACCGAATTTATTGTTCGAGGGAGCGTTTATGTACGGTACTGGTCCCGATACAGTGATGGATGCTGCGCGCAGTGAAGATCAAACCGTACAATCTGATGATTTTGTCGAGAGCTCCCCGTTTGTTGTTGCATCACCCGGGGAATATGCCGCAGCCGAAGGCATGGCGGTTTTCAATGATAATAACGGCGGAACGCGCTCACTGGGCATTCAAACAAATATGAGAACTTTTTCATTTGAAGAAGAACCGCTAAGGGATTTTGTAATTATCGAGTATACATTGATCAATAAATCGGTAAAAGATATAAAGGATTTATATGCGGGGTTGTATTTCGATTGGGATGTCGAGGAGACTGATGCAGCCGATAATGTTGCCGCATTCGATATTGGAGGCGGGTTCGGTTATGTGCATAATACCGATGATGATCCTATCGATACCTATGTCGGAGCTGCAGTTATCTCTACCCGGAATTATGGCTTTTATGCCATTCATAATAACGGGGATGATGACGGCTTTGGCGTTTATGACGGCTTTACTAAAGAAGAAAAATGGACTGCCCTTTCGAGCGGATTGACAAAAGTAAACGCCGGTCCCTTTGATGTATCCACGGTAAACTCCGCCGGACCGTTTGATATTTCAGCCGGCGACACAATTAGAGTTGCATTTGCCGTTGGCGCACAGGAAAATAGAACCGAACTGGGAAATGCTTTCAGGCAGGCGCGCTTAAAGTACGCCGAAATTAAGCCGGACGATGATAATTCCGAACCGACCGTGCCGGGAGTTTTTGTACTAAAAAACAATTACCCGAATCCATTTAACGGGATTACCAATTTTGAATTTTCAATCGAGAAAAAGAGCGCCGTTCAGCTTAATGTTTACAACATTCTTGGTGAGAAAGTGGCAGTACTGGTTAATCAAACACTGCCGAAGGATTATTATTTTTATCAATTTGATTTGAGCTATCTATCAAGCGGAGTTTATATATACACGCTTCAGACAGAAAAAAACTTTGCCGCAAAAAAGATGGTTTTGATGAAGTGAATTTGTTGTTTTTTTTTGTTTCCCATGGTTGAAAGAGTCTGTTGTTTTAAGTGTGAATAGCCCGTGGCTTCAGCCACGGGAAGACAAAATCTTAAAAATCACGGGGCTTTAGCTTGCCTACCGGCAGGCAGGTCCCATTAAATGCGAGAAATGGGGCTAAAGCCCAAAGAAATGTTGATAATCTTAGTCCCCGACTTAAAAGTCGGGGCAATTTATCGGTTCTACAACAAACTCTGAAAACCGAGGGTTAATGTTGATTTTTAATTTTCACACAGCCTCTGGAGGTCGGGGGAAATGAATGCGCTCAATATTCACAGGGGTTTTAACCTCGTTCCTCTTGAGTTTATTAAATAACCGCTGTGGCACAGAGCGCCAACAACTTTAATGCGGCAGATATGAAAATAATTTTGAGGGGAATAATTCAATGAAAAATTTTTATAAAAAATTATTTAGAAATAATAATTCACTTCTAAACAATCAAGATGCATCACTTCTAACTATTTTGCTTTTCTTATTTTTAACTACCAATACTACATACACCCAATGGAGCACCGACCCAAACGAGAACCTGGAAGTAAATCCGTGGGGGGTGTTTGTAACGGCGTGCAGTGACGGCGAAGGCGGCGCATTCATAGGCTGGAAAAATTTCGATTATTACTACACCCGCGCATACCTGCAGTATGTAGATAAATACGGCTACGTACAATGGGATGAACCTTTGATGATACTTGATAAAGGAGATCTGCAATATGAACCTTATTTACTGGAAGATGGAGAGGGAAATTGTATCGCTGTAATAGAAGTTAAAAGTATAGTCGGTTATGATGAAGACGAATTCCCGATATATGACTCACAAATACATTTGCAGAAAATAAAAAAAACAAAAGAGATTGTCTGGGATTCTACAGGAGTAAAAATGACATTAAACGAATGGAGTCAATCAATTCCTGCTTTTACGACAAATCAAAAAGGAGGGGTTCTATTAAATTGGTTTGAGGTAGTAAAAGAAAATGAGGAATATAGGAGGAGGTTTCATGTCCAGCATATCTCCTCAAGCGGAGAAAGAATGTGGAGCGATACTGGAAAGGTAATAATGGACAGCATAACAAGCCCAATAAATCCAATGGCTGTAAGCGACGGAGCGGGAGGAATGATAGTATACTACGGGGACAAGTTTCACGGCAACAACACCTATTTTGAACGAATAGACTTTTTTGGTAATAGTTTGTGGAAGAGAGCTTCGCCAACGCATAACTATCGACAAATGACCGGACTTGAAGGTAATGGAGCCGTATTTATTGGTGGTAGCGAAGATCATCCTACATCGGGGGAAAATCTATTTGTTAACATCATAAACAACGAGGGTGAGTGTTTAATTGAAGGTGAAGGTAAAATATACGCAGATAGTGTAAACAGAACATACATAGAATCAAATATAACATTTACCAAGAACACAGGTTTAATATCATTAGGTTGGTCATCTATTGGAGTTGATGAAATTGAGCAGATATATTATCAATTGGTCAATTTAAATGGAGAATTTTTATTCAACCAGGGTGGTAAACAAATCAGCGAGTATCAATCCAATAAATACAACTCCAGGCTTATTAACAGTGGAAATAATTTAATAATAATGTGGAGAGATGAACGCGATAGTAGCTTAAGTTATAGCTCTATTTTTTCTCAAAAAGTTGATACACTTGGCAATAGGTTATGGCAAGAAGATGATGTTGCTCTAAGCTTTGAAGAAAGCACAATTTGGACAATAATTGAAGACAAAAATAATGGAGCAATACTAGTCAGATCACGAGACCCTCATTGGGGAGTATATGCACAGCAGATAAATAAAAACGGCGAGCTTGGCATTGTAACAAAGGTAGTGAACGAAGAGGAAAACCTTGCAAATAAGATAGAACTGCTGCAGAATTATCCAAACCCGTTTAACCCCAATACAAATATTAAATTTTTTCTGGAGATAAAAGAATATGTTGAATTAACTGTATATAATTTACTCGGAGAGAAAATAACAACATTATTTGAAGATTATGCCGAGCCCGGGACTAATATTGTAACGTGGAATGGAACCGATTCAAGAGGCAAAAAACAAGCAAGCGGCGTATACTTAATTACGCTGCAAGCCGGAAGTTACCGGCATACAATTAAATCATTGTTAATAAAATAAATATAAGAATGGGGACAAGCTAAATGAAAGAGGCGGCAATAGCCCCGACCTTCAGAGGCTGTGTGAAAAATGTAAAGCGAAATTTATTTCGCTCTAGGATGTTGTTAGAGTGTGCTAAATTCATAATTAGCGAGATGAATCTCGCCTGCCTCGGCTATAGACGGGCTCTACAATTAACATTTTAACACAGGCTCTTCAGGTCGGGGGATATGAAAAACCTCAAAAACATATATGGGCTTTAGCCCAAGGTATGTAGCAGCATGAGTAAAATAAATAGAGTAATAGGAGCATCTGAGATGAGGAAAGCGGCAATAGTAACAGCAATAATATTAATTATAACCGAAGTAAAAATTAACGGGCAATGGAGTACTAACCCGAATGAGAACCTGGAAGTAAATCCGTGGGGAGTGTTTGTAACGGCGTGCAGCGACGGCGAAGGGGGCGCATACATAGGCTGGAAAAACTTCGATTATTACTACACCCGCGCATACCTGCAGTATGTAGATAAATACGGCTACGTACAATGGGACGAACCGCTGATGATACTTGATAAAGGAGATCTGCAATATGAACCATTTTTAATAGAAGATGGAGAGGGCAATTGTATTGTAACTGTCGCAGTATCAAACATAATTGAAATACTACCGGGCGGAACAAAATTACTTGACTATACAAATTACATTCAAAAAATAAATAAGAACGGGACATTGCTGTGGGATACAAATGCGGTAATGTTAACATTGAACGACAGGGATCAGTATACACCGTCTATCGTTACAGATCAGAAAGGAGGAGCGCTGTTTTGCTGGTACGAAGCAATAATAAACGAAGAAGAAAATTCATTTGCCAGATATTATACACAACATATTCAATCGAATGG
>JAIOZI010000001.1 GCA_021740785.1 Melioribacteraceae bacterium | reverse complement strand
TAGAAGCCAAACAAATTTATGATGCAGCTCTATGTAAAGAGACTCAAAAAGCAGTCAAAAAATATGTAGTGTACCACTGAAATCTTTAAGTGGTTGTTTTTACACAACTTATACCCCCGATTTGCCAAGTTGGGTTAACACTAGTTGAAAATTATAATATGATTTTACAAAAAAATATTATTTAATAAAAGATTAAGACTAAACAAGATTGTATTTATTACGATAATTAGAAGTAAGAATAATTTGGGATAGTAAAAAAGGGATATACAACAAAATGAATCTAACTCTTTCTAAGAAAATTGGAGTTTTGATAACTCTAATTTTCTCGACTATAATAATCTTTTCAATTATTATTTTTTTAAATAATGAAGAAGACCTTTTATTAGACGCAGCTAAATCTTCAACAGAAGAGACAATCAATTTAGTTGCAGGTTCGGTTACATTTGCCATGGGAGAAGGAATAGTAGATGTTCAACCGTTTATCAATTCAGCATTGGAAGCTGAAAAGCTTGTAGAATTAAGGATCATTCCGACGAATGAAGTGATTGATGGAAATGAATCTGAACTGGATGCAGAGGAAAAGGAAGTTTTACGTTCAGGTGTAAATAATTTTCATGAAGATGAATTCGACAATAAAGAGGTTTTCAGATCAATTCACTTAATCAAAGCCGATCAAGTTTGTATTGAATGTCATGATGTAAATCCCGGCAATGCAATGGCAGTTTTAAGCGCTAGATATTCAATTGCTGATACTTATTCGGCTATTTCAAGTCAAAGGGCAGCAGCGCTTTTAATAGGTGGGTTTGCAATACTTTTAACATTTGTTATTATTTCGTACGTATTGAAAAAACAGATCACTTTACCCTTAAATTTATTACTTGCAGGAGTAAACAAGATTGCAGCAGGGGAAGATTATGTCGAAATAAATGTCAACGCGGAAGGGGAGTTTGCCGTTCTAGCTGATGCAATGAACAGCATGTCGCAGAAAATAACCCAGCAGATAAAATATCTTGAAGAAATTCCTACGCCGATAATGATTGTTGATAAAGAATTTAATGTAAAGTATATGAACGGGAAGGGAGCAGAGGTTTTAGGTAGAACTAAAGAGGATATTTACAAATCAAAATGTTATGATCTATTTAAAACAGGGCATTGTAATTCAAATGAATGCAGATTAAAACAAGCTATGGAAACCAAGAAAACTCAAACTGGTGAAACTATTGCTAAGCCAAATGGTAAAGAAGTTCATATTATGTATACAGGTACACCAATCCGCGATAAAAGTGGAGAAGTAACCGGAGCATTAGAGTATGTTGCAGATGTTAGCAACATAAAGGAAGTTCAAAATTACCTTTCCGAAAGTACGCATAGAATGTTAACCGAAATGGAAAAGTTTGCCAAAGGCGACTTAACTGTTGAATTGATACCCGAGAAGGATGATGAAATTGGTAAACTTTTTCTGGGTTTTAACAAAGCCGTAAATAATATTAATGCAGTAGTTGCAAAATTAATAAACGCTGTTCATACTGTTTCGGAAACAAGCAGGAAAATAGCAGTTAGTGTAGAGCAGATGGCAGCCGGTTCACAAGAAGAAAGTTCACAGATTGGTGAAATATCCGCTTCGGTTGAAGAAATGTCAGCAACAATCACAAGTACATCTAAGAGTGCAAATGACGCTGCTGAATTCGCAAACACATCAGGTAATATTGCTAAAGAAGGCGGCGGAACAGTGTATGAGTCGATAAATGGAATGAATAAAATTGTAGAAACCGTAGCCGGCGCTTCAGATAAAGTGAGTTCCTTGGGCGAAAGCAGCAAAAAGATTGGTGAGATAATCAGTGTAATTGAGGAAATTGCCGATCAGACAAATTTACTGGCATTAAATGCCGCCATTGAAGCAGCGCGAGCGGGTAATCAGGGCAGAGGATTTGCTGTTGTTGCCGATGAAGTAAGAAAACTCGCTGAGCGAACTACGCTTGCAACTAAAGAAATTTCCAATATGATTATAGAAATACAGAAAGGAACAGACGGTGCGGTTGAATCAATAACTGAAAGTAAAAATGAAGTAGGAAAAGGAAAGGACTTAGCAGAGCGCGCTGGAGATTCACTCAAAAAAATTATCGATTCAGCTACCCGGGTTATGGATTCAATAAATCAAGTTGCCAGTGCAAGCGAAGAACAATCTGCAACCGCCGAACAAATATCCAGAAGCATTGAATCGATTAGCAGTGTTGTTAGTCAAACATCCGAAGGGATACAACAAATGGTGCTTGCAACCGAAGACTTAAACCAACTAACTGATAACTTAAACACAATAGTAAAATCTTTCCGTATCTCAGATAGTAATCAAAGCGGCTATTCTGTTAGATCGAACGGTATTTTAATTAAAAAGGAAGTATAGCATTATAAAATAATTGTTATGCCGGTAATATTTCTACCCGGAGGTTTATTCGGATTATTAAAATATTACAACAAATTATATTTATTCGCCCATTCTTCAAAACCGGGTTCAATCTTTTCAAACTTATCAACAGAAAAATATTTATTTCCCGATGTCAGTTTAGTCTCAACTAATTCTTTGATAAATTGAACACCTTGTAATTCGAACACTTCTTTAACCCTTTGTAGCAATACTATTTGATACCATGAATAGTTTGCAGTGCCAACTCTGAAATATAAATTTTCGAAATCATTTAGCGAGGTATAGGTTGGTTCAATTTCATTGAGAAGTATTTCCCCAATCTCATTCCAAATCTCAGCTTTATCAATATGGTTTTCTACTAAATAGGAATAAGCAAAATATGTTGCGGCGAATTCGAAAGTCCATATGTTGGGAAAATTTATCCCGTATTCTCTTGCATAAATATGCCCCAGTTCATGAAAACCGATCATTGAAATAAAAGTGTTTGTCAATTCATCATTAGTTAGTGAAAATTTATCTTGCAGGTTATAGCCATTTATCGACTTTCTAATTAACTTCCCAAGTTCATTATTTGTAGTTGATGGAAAACAAACTACATTCGGCGGACCGGATACAAAGGGGAGTCCGTACGGGATTTGCGTTATTCTTTTCCATGATTGGGAATCCAGCACAGCTATAGAAAACGTCTCACTTAATCTGAAAGTATCTGAGAAATACTTTTGAGCACCTGTTAATAGTTTTATTAGTTCGGCAGCATTGTGTTTGCTTCCGTCAGTGTAATAAGCAGTTACTGGCTTTTGAATTGAATTTAATTCCAGTGATTGGATTTTGTCTAGTGTTGTTTGGTTATTATTCTGTATGCAGCTGATTAGAAATATTAAGAGAAAATATTTTGCATATGACATTAAATAAACTCCGGCAAAAATAACGATTTAGGAAAGTTCGATGGATTATCTTTACAACTAGAAACTAATAGAATACATAAAAGTATGAGACATAATTTCTTCATTCTAAGTCCGTGCAGAATTTCTGTAAATAAATTTTATTCGTCCCGATTAATCCAAGTCAAAAACAAATATTTAATTATTTACCGCATCCACATCTTTCACTCTTAGAACCAATAAAGCTGCGAGGAAAAAAGAAACTCCACCAAGGACCAAAGCATAAATTGCTTCACCACCGAAAAGACTTTTAACAAAAAATCCTAAAATTGCTGCCGCAGTAATCTGAGGTATAACAATGAAGAAATTAAAGATTCCCATATATACACCCATTTTATGAGCTGGAAGCGAGCCAGTCAATATTGCATACGGCATAGCCAATATACCAGCCCAGGCCAAACCGATTCCGAGTTCAGATACGAGAAGCAGATTCGGATCTTTAATCACATAGAACGAAGCTAAACCTAAACCTCCGGCGATTAAACTTATCATATGCACAGTTTTTCTGCTTGTTATTTTTGCAAGCCACATCAGAACAAAAGCCATAACTGCGGCAAAACCATTATAGACAGCCATCAAAACGCCAACCCAATCGGCGCCTTCATTATATAAAGCTGAGGTTGTATCTGTCGCTCCGTAAATATGATGTGTAACGGCAGGTGTTGTATAAATCCACATTGCAAAAAGAGCAAACCACGAAAAAAATTGAACATATGCAAGCTGCTTCATTGTTTCCGGCATTTTGTAAAGATCATTCATTATAATTACAAGACCGTTTTCAGTCTTGCTGTCTTTAGATAAAAATCCTACTAACAATTGAAGCAATCCAAACAATGCAGTTCCTAAAAAGAATACAGCCAAACCGTAATCCATATAGATAAACATATCAAATATTAAAAACAGGGCAGCTCCTACGATAAGCCAGATCAAACCATTTTTATACATCCTAGTTTGAGGAATTAATTCTTCACTATATAAAGATCTAGTTTTATGTTCTGCTTCCTCGGCATCATTAAATTTTTTCAAATCTTCCGGTGAATATTCTTTGGAAGTAATCACTGTGTATAAAACTGCCAGGAAGAAAATTGCTCCTCCTATATAAAATGCAAACTTTACCGATTCAGGTATTTCACCTTCGGGTGCAACGTTTGAAATACCAAACCAATTTGTCATCATATACGGAAGTGCAGAAGCAACAATTGCACCGGCGCCTATAAAGAAGCTCTGCATTGAAAATCCGGTTGTACGCTGCGAGGATGGAAGGTTATCTCCGACGAATGCTCTAAATGGTTCCATCGAAATATTTATTGATGCATCCATAATCCATAACATTCCGGCGGCAACCCAAAGCACAGGAGAATTAGGCATGATGAAAAGAGCGATTGATGCAAGGATTGCACCAATTAAAAAATAAGGTCGGCGCCGTCCGAGTCGTCCCCATGTTCTGTCGCTCATGTGTCCAATTATTGGTTGTATTATCAAACCAGTAACAGGTGCGGCAATCCATAAAATTGGAATGTCATCAATGTTTGCGCCGAGTGTTTCAAATATTCTGCTTACATTTGCATTTTGAAGTGCGAAACCAAATTGAATACCTAAAAATCCGAAACTCATATTCCAAATTTGCCAGAAGCTTAGACGAGGTTTTTGCATTAGTTTTCCTTATAAATAAGTTTGCCGCAAATATTATAGCAAAAGATAATAAATGTCCTGCAAATAATTAACCCAGATTTTCCATTGGAAAAGCTGCACTTCGTGCCGACAATTTGCAAGTTGAGAAATTTCAAATACTTAGCCATATTGAAATTCATTATTAAAAAAAAATTTTACAAATTGTCGGGATTAATCCCGCCACATTAAATATTTTATTAAAATATTCTATGAGCAGACAGCGGCAAATAAATTCATTCCCAATAAATTATATGGGATTAAATTACAGTTTTGATAATTGACTTAAATATCACATGCAAAATATAAATGATATATTAAAAGTAATTGAAACAAATTCAAACAGTGCCTTCTTCTTTACACCTGCAGTCTATCCGGATGCGAAATGCTATTTTGTTACCGAAATAGAAAGAATTATTACATGTAATAATTTTGAAAAAATAGAAAGAACCATTGACGAAATTGACAAATTAATCGAACTTGGTTTAATTGGATTCGGATTCATCTCTTATGAAACAGGATATAATTTTGAAGAACGTCTTAATAAATTTTATCCGGGAAATTGTAATTTCCCCCTAATTTATTTTGGCTTTTGTAAAAAAGAGAATCTGCAAATAATTGATACGAATAAATTAAATTTTGAAAATGCCAAGGGAATATTAAAAAAAGAAGAAAACTTAATTGATAATTTTACATTGAATGTAGAAAAAGAAGAATACATTCGTAATGTAAAAAAGATTAAACGATATATTGAAAACGGCGACACATACCAGGTGAACTATACGATCAAAGGGAAGTTTGACTGCCGACAATCACCCGCAGAAATATTTGCAAATCTGATCTTTCAACAATCAGCAGCATACAGTGCTTTTATAAACATCGAAGATCATTATATACTCTCAGCATCTCCGGAATTATTTTACCGCATTGATAACGGCAAAATTTTTGCAAAGCCGATGAAAGGCACAATTAAAAAAGGTCTAAATGATAAGAGCAATAATGAGAATAAGAAAAAGTTAATTGACAGCCTGAAAGATAGAGCCGAAAATATAATGATTGTTGATCTGCTCAGAAATGATCTCGGAAGGGTTTCTGAACTTAATTCCGTAACAGTACCAAATCAATTTATTATTGAAGACTATGAAACATTGAATCAAATGATTTCCTCCGTTGAAGGTGAATTGACTTCCTCAAAATATTCAGAAGTGATCAGAAACCTTTTCCCTTGCGGATCGATTACGGGAGCGCCGAAAATTAGAACAATGGAAATTATCAACGAATTGGAGAAGGAATCCAGAAACATTTATACCGGTGCAATCGGGATGGTTTCGCAGAATCATTCTGTATTTAATGTAGCAATAAGAACTCTGTTGATTGAAAAGGAATCGATGAAAGGTGAAATAGGAATTGGAAGCGGAGTGGTTTGGGATAGCGATCCGAATAGTGAGTATGATGAAGTAATTCTGAAATCAGCTTACTTAACAAATCCCGTAAAATATTTCGAATTATTTGAAACTATGCTGATTGAAAACGGTGAGATATTTCTTATTAATTATCATATTAAAAGATTGCAATCAGCCGCCGATTATTTCCTCTTTGTTTATGATGAATCAAAAATTCAAAGAATCATTTCCCAGGTTCTGGATGAGATCAATTCAAATAAAAACTATCGATTAAAAATCATTCTTGATAAATGGGGAAGTTTGAGATACGAAATATCTGAAGTTGGGAAAAAAATAGTTTCGGGTGATGTAGTTTTATCATCAAACAAAATAAATTCTTCCGAACCTTTTCAATACTTTAAAACAACAAACCGTCATTTATATGATTCCGAATTCAATAAATTTCACAAAGAGGGAATTACTGATATAATTTATTTGAATGAAAATGAAATGCTCGCAGAGGGTAGCATTACAAATTTAGCGGTAAAAATTGGGGACGAATATTATACTCCTCCAATAGAATCCGGAATTCTAAACGGGTGTTACAGACAGTATTTGCTCGATAAAAAATTTATGACGGAAAAGGAAATATCTTTCGACGAATTATTTGGCGCAGAAGAACTTTTGATTTTTAATTCCGTTAAGAAAAAATTGAAAGTGAGGAGAATTCTGGATGAGAATTTTACATTACTAAAAGAGTTTGAATGCGGGAAAGACTAGCTAAAATTCATCTAATCTATTATCAAAAGTTTTTATATCTTTATAGCCAAAATAATGTTAATCATTGAGGAATATGTCAGAAGATACTTCCCATAGAAAACGTGATCACATAAACATTTGTTTAAATGAAGATATATCATTTAGAACAAAGACAAATGGATTCGAGAAGTATGACTTTATTCACAATGCGGTTACAACTCAAGATTTTACCAAAATAGATCTCGCCACAAAATTTTTAAATTACAAAATATCATTTCCCTTTATGATTTCCTGTATGACCGGCGGAACCAAGCAGGCAGAAAATATAAACGAAATGCTTTCAACGGCTGCTAATATGTTAAAGATTCCGGTTGGAGTAGGAAGCCAGAGGCAGGCGCTTGAGAATGACAGTTTCCACGATTCATATAAAGTCATAAGAAAGAATGCAAAAGATGTTCCCGTGGTTGGTAATATCGGCGGTGCAGAAGTCGCACGAATGAAATCCTTAAAAGAAATTCGTAAATTAGTCGATCTTGTCGAAGCTGATGCCATGGTTGTGCATCTCAATCCGCTTCAAGAGCTTATTCAACCTGAAGGCAATCGTAATTTCTCGGGTTTGTTAAAAAAAATAGAGAAATTGGTGAAGCTGCTTGATGTTCCTGTTATTGCAAAAGAGGTTGGTTCGGGGATTGAAAAATCTGCTGCAAAAAAATTACTTGATGCCGGATGTAAGGGGATTGATGTTGCAGGAGCCGGCGGTACCAGTTGGTCTGCCGTAGAAATGAAACGAAAAAATAACCCAAATGAAAATGAAAATTATTTATGGGATTGGGGGCTGCCGACATCCTATTGTGTGAGAACTGTAAGTGAGTTAAAAAAGAAATATAAATTTACACTAATTGCTTCAGGTGGAATTACAAGTGGTATCGATATTTCCAAAGCATTGGCGCTCGGCGCTGATATCACGGCTTCTGCCAGACCAATATTTATTCAAGTAATGGATCATGGATTCGAAGGTGTGGTTGATTTAATTGAATCATGGTTTGAAGATGTAAAAAAAATTATGTTTTTAACCGGGAGCAAAAATATTGGACAATTAAACAGATCGAAAATAATAAAAAGTGAGGCTGCAGTTTAATGGCTAATGAAAATTCTAGGAAATATCAAAAAATTTATGAAACACAACGCGCAGTAATTGAAAGAAAATTTGCCCAGATGCTGAAGGGTAAAGAGCCCAAATCATTATATAAACCGTGTGATTTTATAATTCGGTCAGGTGGTAAACGATTAAGATCGTTTTTAGTTCTCCTATCAACTAAAGCGGTGGGAGGCAAATATTCCGATGCATACAATGCCGCGCTGTCTGTTGAGTTACTGCACAATTTCACACTGGTCCATGACGATATTATGGATAATGCCGATAAAAGAAGAGGTTTACCGACTCTACATATAAAATATGATTTGAGTACAGCGATATTAACCGGTGATACTTTATTCGGATTGGCTTATCACTACTTGTTATTGGATTGTAAAAATAATGATAAAGAAGTGCTCTCAAATTTTACCGAAAGCATAATTGAGGTCTGCGAAGGTCAAAGTATGGATGAAGAATTTGAGCTTCGAAAAAAAATATCAATTGATGAATATAAAACGATGATTTCTAAAAAAACAGCCGCCCTTGCTGAAATGTGCTGTGCAATCGGAGCTCAGATTGGAGGCGGTAAACGAAGTGAGATTAATGCATTAAAGAAATACGGGAAAAATTTGGGTATGGCTTTTCAGATTCAAGATGACCTTCTGGACGTGATCGGTGAAGAGGATAAATTTGGTAAAAAAGTAGGCGGTGATTTGATTGAAGGAAAAAAGACCTTTATATTTTTAAAGGCTTTGGAGAAGGCAAAAGGCGAGGATAAAAAACGCCTTAAAAAAGTTATAGAAAATAAAGGCATTAGAAAAAACCAGGTAAGAAAATATCAAGAATTATATGAAAAATTAGGAGTATTTAAGGATACCGGCAAAGAAGTTGAAAAATATTCCAGGAATGCCTTGAATGCAATAAAAAATGTAAAAGATGATGAAGCAAGAGAAACCTTAATTTGGTTGACTCATGCATTAATAAAAAGAAATACCTAATGATTGAACGTGAAGTTGAAATAGTTAATAATGCTGGGCTTCATACACGTCCCGCAGCAACAATTGTAAAAATTGCAGCAAAGTATAAATGTGAGTTTTTCATTCACAAAGACGGAATGAATATAAACGGGAAAAGTATAATAGGAGTTATGACTCTTGCCGCTGAAAAAGGATCGAAGATTATGTTAACCTTTGATGGTGAAGATGAAGAGAAGGCTGCCGAAGAAATAATTGATTATTTTAACCGCGGGTTTGATGAAGAATGAATAAGCAAAATCAAAATATTCTAATAAAGGGAATCGGAGCAGCTCCGGGCATTTCATTTGCAAAGGTATATCTGTATGCAAAGGAGAAAGAATTGATTTCGGATGCTGTGATTACAGATGTTGATGAAGCGATCGCGGCGCTCCATGATGCAATCTTCCGATCTAAAAAAGAACTGAATAAAATCTTTGATCTTGCCGTTTATAAATTAGGTGAAAAAAGAGCAGCGATATTCGAAGCTCAAATTATGATTTTAGATGATCCGGTTTTGATTAATACAATTAAAGAACGGATAAAGAATGAAAAGAAAGTTCCTGAATATATTGTTCATGATGAGATTACAAAATATCAGGATTTGATGAACCAGGCTCGTGAGCCGTATATGAAAGAGCGGTCACAAGACATCGAAGATATAAAGAATCGCATTATTCGTAATCTTAAGAAAAAACGCTGGCAATCAAGAATTGAAGAAGATGTAATAGTTATTGCTAAGTCGCTTACTCCTGCCGATACTGTTTTGTTTTCACGCGTCAATGCGAAAGGTTTTGCATGTGATTTCGGCGGTTTAACTTCACATGCGGCTATTGTTGCCAGGTCTTTGAATATTCCGGCAGTTGTTGGTCTTCACGATGCAACGGCAAAAATTAATGCAGACGATAATGTTATTGTTGATGGATTCAGAGGTGAGATAATAATTAATCCATCCACGGAAGTTGAGAAAGAATATCTGGATAAAATAATTCGTCTTGCTCAATTTGATGCTAAGTTGTCTGTATTGAAACATGAGCCTGCGGTAACAACCGATGGTCGTGAGATCGACCTGATGGCAAACCTTGACCTTCTCGAGGAAATCGAAATTGTAAAAGAAAACGGCGCTGATGGAATTGGATTGGTAAGAACCGAACAAATATTTTCAAGTCAAGATCAATTCCCGGATGAAGATATTCAATATGAAACTTATTTAAAACTGGCTGATGATTTAGCGCCGAACAAACTTATAATCAGAGTATTTGATATTGGCGGGGATAAAGTTCTTCCTTTTGATGTAAAAGAACCGAATCCATTCTTGGGTTGGAGAGGTATTAGATTTCTACTCGATAACAAGAAATTATTCAAAACACAACTGCGCGCAATTTTACGTGCAAGTATGAAACAGAATATTTTAATCATGATCCCGATGATTTCATCAATTGCAGAGATTCGTAGTTCAAAATTATTAATTGAAGAGTGTCGCAATGAGCTGAGACAAGAAAATGTTCAGTTCGATGAAAATATAAAAGTCGGAATTATGGTTGAAGTTCCGTCTGCCGCGGTTATGGCGGGCGAATTTGCCGAAGAAGTTGATTTTATCAGCATCGGCACAAATGATTTAATCCAATATCTCCTTGCTGTTGATAGAGGAAATGAAATTGTTTCGAATCAATATCAGGAGTTCCATCCTGCAGTGATAAGGACGATTAGACATATAATTAAAGAGGGAAAGAACGATCATACTTTTGTAAGTATGTGCGGCGAAATGGCAGGCGATACTTTAGCGGTTCCTCTTTTGGTTGGATTGGGATTGGATTCAATTAGTGTCTCACCCGCAATGATTCCGATTATTAAAAAAATTATTAGATCAATATCATATTCTGAAGCTAAGTCCCTGGCTGATAAATGTCTGATCTTTAAAACAGAAAAAGAAATTTCGAATCTACTACAAGAATTCAATGATGTTTATCTAAAAGATGCGATTCAAAAGATTTGATGCAGTAAAACATACATGATTTTTTACATTGCGAAAGTGCTTGCAATTTAGGATTTTCTTTTTATGAAGTTCTTGTGTTCGAATAATCATTAATAAATTATTTTTCTGAACAAATTTCACATACTACCGAAACTCATTTTGCGAAAAATATCTAACCGACATAAAATTCTTCTAGCTCTGCTATTTTTATTTACAAATACACTTGATGCCCAATTGTATTTCTTCGGAAGGAATAAAGTACAGTACGAAAAATTCAACTGGCAGATTATAAAAACCGATCACTTCAATATCTATTTCTATGATGATTTCAAGGAAATGGCAGAAATCGGAGCCGAATATGCCGAAGAAGCTTTTGAGGAATTAAAAGTAAAATTCGATCATATTGTTACAACTAGAATCCCTTTAATATTTTACAACACTCATATTCATTTTCAACAGACAAATACACTGCCGGGATTCATACCCGAAGGAGTCGGCGGATTCTTTGAGTTTATAAAAGGAAGAGTTGTAATTCCATATCAAGGTAATCTTGAACAATTCCGCCATGTGATTAGACATGAACTTGTTCACGTATTTATGACTAGTAAAATTCTAAATGAACTTAGAGATCACAGGCTTACGGTTGATAGATTTCCGCCGCTGTGGTTTGTTGAAGGCTTAGCTGAATACTGGTCGTACCATTGGGATACTCAAGCTGAGATGGTGATGAGGGATGCGGTACTTAATAATATTTTTGTTCCGGCAAGTGATTTTGATAGAATTTACGGCAGCTTTTTGATGTACAAAGAAGGGCAGGCTTTCCTGGAATTTATTGCGGATAAATATGGTGAAGATAAAATACTGGGCTTGATGGAAAATTTTTGGAGGTTTAACACATTTAAAGAAACAATAGAATTTACTCTCGGTGAAAAGTTTGAAAAGGTAGATAATTATTGGGTGTATCATGTTAAGCAGAATTATTTCCCGCTTTACCTGGATAAATTTCCACATTTTGTTGATTCCCGCAAACTGACTGATTTTGGTTTTAACTTCTCTCCAAATTTTCATAAATCGAAAAATGGTAATGATATTTATTTTGTAGGTAACCGCACCGGTTATACATCGATATATAAATTAGACTACATCAAGGATACGAATGAAGTATTGAGTCCGGATTTAGTGCTTGAAGGAGAACGTGAGGAAACTTTTGAAGCTTTTCATCTGCTTGAAAATTCAATAGATGTAAGTAAAGAAGGAATAATTGCATTTGTTACAAAATCCGGTGACCGGGATGCATTGCATTTCTATTCAATTGATCATGAATTTGTAATGAATAGTTTTGAGGATGATGAGTTGGTTTCGATTACAGCCCCGCGTTTTTCAAATGACGGAAAATTTATAGCATTCAGCGCAATTGATAATAAAGGATTCAGCGATTTGTATGAACTGCATATCGAAAGTATGAAACTTACTCGATTGACTAATGACTACTTCCAGGATACCGATCCATGTTACGGTCCCAACGATGAGTATCTCGTGTTTATTTCTGACAGAACCGACGGCGTAAATAAACAAAAACTAAATCTGTTCAAGTTCGATAGAGAAACAAAGTATATTGAATATATTACTTATGTTGATGCGGATTTTTCGAGACCACGGTTTTCACCTTCTTTTGATAAACTATATTTTACAAGTGATTACGACGGTACTAACAATATTTGGACGATGGATGAATCCGACTTAAAATTTAATTCCGGGATGACTCAATTAACACATTACATCACAAGTGTGTATGATTTCTCTTTTATTAATGATACAACAATGATCACCTCGGCATTCGAAAAATTTTCATTCCAGTTATATGAAATAGATTTATCAAAAATTCCGGATTCATTGAAACATCATGTTGAATTTGATTACAGCGGAATCGGAGATAAATGGATTGCAAAAGAAATAATGCTGGATTCCGAAGATGATATTATTCATTACGAAAAAGAATACACACTCGATTATGCAGTCAGTCAGGTAATTACCGATCCGGTGTACGGAACGCGCGGTGGTGCGCTCTTATCATTAAGTGATCTGCTCGGAGATGATAAATACTATTTTTTGATTTATAACACGGCAGAAGTTCAAAGTGAATTGCTGCGCAATTTCAATGTGGCGATCTCAAGAGTTAATTCGTATAAGAGAACTAATTTCGGTTACGGTATTTTTCATTTTACCGGAAGGCGGTATGACATCAGGCAATCGAACGAATACTTTTATGAGAGAAGTTTCGGAGGTTATTTCAGTTTGATCTATCCATTTTCAACTTTTCAGAGATTGGAAGCTAGTACGAGTTTGGCAAACTCGGATAAAGAAATTGATTTCGGAATAAACTCGCGTAAAGCTTTGTTGTTATCGAATCAAATATCATTTGTTCATGATAATACATTGTGGATGCATACGGGTCCGATTGACGGATCGCGCTTTAGATTATTATTCGGTTACACCTCCGATCTTAAATACAGTAATGTAAATTTTTATTCATTCATCGCTGATTACCGGCAGTACTTCCGGTTAGGGTTTCGAACCACAGTCGCAACACGTGCATCAGTATTCGTAAATCACGGGAAGGAAGCTCGAAGATACATCGCCGGTGGAAGCTGGGATCTGCGTGGTTGGAGAAGGTGGTCGGTTCGCGGTGAAAAATTATGGTTGTCATCGGTTGAATTACGCTATCCGTTAATTGATCAATTCGTAGTTAATTTCCCGTTTTTTGGAATGGGATTTAGTAGTATCAGAGGCGCACTTTATTTTGATGCCGGCGGCGCATGGGATGATGAATATGTGGAAACATTAGGCAGCGTGGGAGTTGGTGTTCGTTGGAATTTTTTCAATGTTATTACGCTTAGATACGATATCGGGAAAAAGATAGAAGGTGATTTTTCCTATTTTCAACCGGGACTATTTTATCAATTTTTCTTCGGATGGGATTTTTGAAATTATCTAATAAAATATTATTGATTATTCTTTCATTCACGCTCGTCTATTGTTCAAAATCAATTTTATTGAAAAATATAAATCTAACTCAAACCGGGGTCGAACAATTCGGCAGAACTCCGAACCGGGATTTTTTCTATCCTATAAACATAGGTGATTCACTAAATCTTAAATGGCGGACACAAATTCACGGCAGCTTTAACAGTACATCACCTTCAATATTTTTCAAGTACCTGTTTGTCCCTGATCTTTCCGGAAGAATTTATTGCCTCAATTCCGAATCCGGAAGGGAAGAAGGGGTTCAGAAGGATAAAGGATCAGTAGAGATAACACCGGTGATTTACAGGTATAGAATATTTTACGTTCTCAATGAATATGATGAAAAGTATTCTACACTAAGTTATTACGATTTCTTTACCGGCAAATATATCAAAAAGTTGAGATTTAACGGCAGTTGTTCGAATGAAATGATAAAGATTGATGATGGAATAATTCTTCTTACCGATGGAGGCGAACTCTATAAAATAAATAATATCGGTGAAAAAGTTTGGTCGATTTACACGGGACGGAAAACTACGACATCTCCTGCATTGGCAAATGGTAAAATTATTTTCGGTACAAACATGGGCGAGCTTATTGCCGTTGATGAAAAAAAGGGGAAAGTGATTTATAGGAAACTTATATCAAGCGGCTTTGATTCCGGGATATCAATTTCGGACAACATTGCTTATGTTGGTGATAATACGGGAAATGTGATTGCTTTTGATATTGAAGAGGAAAAAGTAATCTGGAATTTTAAAACAGGAACAAAGATTAAAAGTACAATGATTTCAGATGGGGCAAGCGTTTATGCCGGAAATTTAAAAGGTGATGTTTATTCAATAGATAAAATTAACGGAGAGTTAAACTGGAAAATATCCACAGGCGGCGTGATAAATATTACTCCTATTGTTTTTGATGATTATTTAGTGCAGCCGGACCTCAACAGGAATTTATTTTTTATTGATAAACTGACCGGCGATGTTAAAAAGAAATTAGAATATGAACACCGGGTCAGAATGACACCCGTATTTCATAAAAATACACTTTACATGGGAATTGATAAAGGCGAAGTATTAGCTTATGAAATTATTCAATCTGATTAATATATTATTCCTGTTGCTTGTGTTATCACTGCATGCACAGGAAGATTGCAAATCGACTGTAAATTTGGGTGTGCTCGATACATCACATTACGTATTTGTAAATGGTGAACAGGTTGAGGTAGATGGAATTACTATTGATCTTTCTAACGGTGAATATGATATTGAAATCAGAAAATCATTGAGGGGATGGAATGATGCTGTTTATTCAAAACATCTTACTATAGATGAATGTGATCAAGACATTATATTGGAAGTCGATTACAGTAAAAATTATTATTTGGATACCGATCCGCAGAATGTTTATGTGTATAACTCCGATACTTTGATTGGCTACACTCCTTTGTTCATAAAAGAAGATTTGAGAACTTTAACATTGCAAAAAAGAAAATACGACAAAAAGAAAATAACACTGACTGATTTTAAAAATTATCAACCGGTTAATTTAAATTATGCCGGCGGTAGCGAAAGTTTGGATTTTGTTAAATCCCCCTGGTTTAAAGTGTTAATTGGATCGGCAGTTGTTTTGGGTGCAGGCGCTGCATATTTTAAAATCCAAGCCGACCAGGAATACGAAAATTATCTTTCAAACAACAGCGCTGCCTCACTTGATAAAACCGACAAATATGATTTATACAGCGGAATTGCCCTCACCGGGCTGCAGATAAACTTTGGTATGTTGATTTACTTTTTTTTAACGGAGTGATGTTAAATTAATCTGCTGATTTACATTTTGTAAAGCGACATTTATGTCGCTCAAATCAACAAATATATAGCATCATTTATGTTGCTCCTTAGAAAGAGTATAGTATCTCACTTTTAGTATAATTGCTTATTGCTTCTGACATGCATCTCTTCTGCCATTTGGGAGCGAGATCAATCTCGCCTGCCTCGGCGGCAGACGGGCTCTACATTATGTAAAGCGACATTTATGTCGCTCAGTCTCTCTGATCAACCTGCGATGTTTTTCAAACATAATATAGGCGGGATTATGATTGCTGGTTTTAAGTACCTTCCTCACTGCTATCATTTTTGCCCTTCAACATTTTTAACATACCATAGCTGATACTTAAATGCTCTGCTACTTTTGTTTTAAGTCATTGATGAGGTAATCTCTTCATCCGGATACCCGAAATAAATATCTCAAAATAATTTGAATTCGATTGAAAATGCTATATTAACACAAATCATTATTCTATATGGGGTGCTATGAACTCAAAAGTCAACTTACAATTACAATTCTTTATTTTTTTTGTAATTATTCTTTCAGCATGTGAAAATTCAGAAGATCAATTTGATTTGAGTAAAAATTCAGATAAAGTACGTTATGAAACATTACGGGCATGGAACGGATACAAGGAATATGCATGGGGACATGATGAATTAAAACCAATCAGTGAATCATATAGTGATTGGTACGAGATCCCGCTTCATATTTCACCGATTGATGCATACAGCACTCTGAAAATCATGGGATTTGATAATGAAGCCGAAGAGATTGAAAACTTTATTGTGGAAGAAGTCCAATTTGATACTGATCAATATGTGAAAACTTTCGAAGTGAATATCCGCATATTAGGTGGTTTGCTCAGCATGTATGATTTATCCCGGAATGAAAACATTTTAGATAAGGCAGTTGATTTTGGAAATAGGCTGCTGCCTGCTTTCACTTCAAAAACCGGAATTCCATATTATTCGGTCAACTTACTTACCGGGGAGGTTGAGGGTAATATTGTCAATGTGGCAGAAGCCGGCACATATTTGATTGAGATGGGTGTGTTGAGTTATTATGCACAAAATCCAATTTATTACCAGGTGGCAAAAAATGCAGTTAAGGAAATTTACAAACGCCGGTCAAGTCTTGATTTAATAAGTCAGAATATAAATATCCAGACAGGTGAATGGCAGGATAGTCTTTCGCATGTCGGCGCCTGCATTGATTCGTATTATGAATACTTATACAAAGCATGGCTGCTATTCGGCGATGATGAATTAAAAGAAATGTGGGATGTAAGCATTGCTGCCATAGAAAATCATTTAAAGGAGGAAACTCCAACCGGATTATGGTACGGAAGGTATAACAGTCAAACCGGTGAGAAAATTAACAGTCATGTTTCATTGTACGACGCATTTTTCCCGGGATTGCTGGCATTATCCGGTGATTTAGAAACTGCAAATAAGGCACAAGAATCCTGGAATTATTTATGGAATAAATACAACATTGAACCGTTGGGTTACAATTACGCAGAAGAAAAAATTCTTAATTCATCATATCATTTGAATCCGGAAATTATTGAATCTGCATATTATCTTTATTACTTCACAGGAGATTCCAAATATTTTAAAATGGGTGAAAAATATTTTGATGATATCTTGAAATATTGTAAAACGGATGTCGCGTTTTCCCATCTTGAAAACGTGGAAACAAAAGAGCAGGCTGACTTGATGTCAACCTTTTTCTTTGCGGAAACAATGAAATATTTTTATCTGCTGTTTTCTGAAGATGCCGTTGTAAATCTTGATGACTATGTATTCAGCACCGAAGCTCATCCATTCAAAAAGAGTAATTTTGATAAAGAAAAAATTCATGAATATTTGGGGTTCAGCAAAAACTAATCGTAAAACCGTACAGATAACATCCAATGAATCATTTCAGATTTATTAGTGCGCATCCAGCCAATTATCACCGATTCCCATTTCCACCTCAACCGGAACGGCAAGCGGCAGAGAGTTCTCCATTTGTTCTTTGATAATTGGTTTTAAATTCTCCAATTCAGATTTATGAATGTCAAATAATAATTCATCATGAACCTGCAGAACCATTCTTGAAAGACATTTTAATTCTCTAAATTTTCCGTGAATTTTAATCATTGCCAGTTTAATCATATCTGCTGCAGTTCCTTGAATAGGCATATTGATAGCTACTCTTTCCTCGAACTGACGCAGAACTCTATTATTACTATTTATATTTTTTAGATGTCGTCTTCTTCCGAGAAGTGTTTCAGCATATCCTTTTTCTCTTGCCTGTTCAATCGAACTATCCATATAACTTTTTACATTTTTAAAAGTATTGAAATATGTATCGATAATTTCTTTTGCATGGTTTTGTGTAATTCCCAATCTGTTTTTTAATCCGAAAGGACCAATGCCGTAGAGAATCCCGAAATTAACTTCTTTAGCTTTTCGTCTCATGTCGGGTGTTACTTCTTCCGGTTTAACCATAAATACTTGTGCGGCTGTACTTCTGTGAATGTCTTCTCCGTTTTGAAATGCTTTCATTAATCCTTCATCTTTACATATGCTTGCCATAATTCTTAGTTCTATCTGACTGTAATCAGCGCTTAGAATTATATAATCACTATTTCTAGGAACAAATGCTTTTCTAATTTCTTTCCCGAGTTCTGTTCTAATCGGAATATTTTGAAGATTCGGGTCTAAACTTGAAAGTCTGCCTGTTGAGGCAACTGTCTGATTAAATGTTGTATGAACTCTTCCGGTTTTAGGGTGAATTAATTTCGGCAGAGCATCGGCATACGTTGATTTTAATTTAGCAGCCTGCCGGTAATCAAGAAGAAGATCAATTATTTCGTGTTCGCCTTTTAGTAATTCCAAAGATCTCGCATCAGTTGAATAACCGGTTTTAGTTTTCTTTGTCGGTTTCAGTTCAAGTTTATCGAACAATACTTTTTGTAATTGTTGTGTGGAATTAATATTGAATGTTTCACCGGCATGCTCAAATATTTTTTCAGAGTATTCCTCAATTGAATTTTGAAGACTTATACTCAATTCACGCAAACTCTTTTGATCAACTTTGATTCCTTCGCGTTCCATATCTTCGAGCACATTCACAAGCGGAAACTCAAGATCGTAAGCAATATTCTCTAATTTTTCCTTTTTTAATATCGCATTCAATTTTTCATATAAACGGTATGTTATATCTGCATCTTCGCTGGCATAATCGGAAAGTTTTTCAACATCTACTTCAAATATTTTATCGGGAGATTTTTTTTGTCCGATTAAGTCGGAGAGGGGAATAGGTTTATATGATAAATATTTTTCCGAAAGATCATCCATCCCGTGTTTCTGATCGGGATCAATTATATAAGATGCAAGCATTGTATCAAAAAAGAAGTTGTGAACATTGATACCATGCGTTCTTAAAACTGCAATATCATATTTCCCGTTTTGGCAGACCTTTTTTATTTTTTCATTTTCAAATACATCCTTAAATATATCACGAAAAACTTCAAGCGGAAGCCGGTCGGATAAATCAATTTGAAATAAATCTTCTCTTTCTTTCAGCGGATTAACAGCTACAAAAAATGCTTCATTAGCTTTCATTGCGAAAGAAGCGCCAACTAAATTTACACTTAATGTATCAAGTGAATCTGTCTCAGTATCAAAAACAAAAAGATCGGTTTTACTCAACGTTTCCGCTAATTTTTTTGCATCAGTCTCATTAGTTATTAAAGTGTAATTTACTTTCTTATTGTCGAAAGATGTTTTATCAAATTCCTCTTCGATTTTCTCTTCTATGATTTGTTGTTGATGTTCAGTTTTGAAAAGATTTGTAAGCTTGCCCGCAAAAGCTTTGAATTCCAGCTCAATAAAAATTTTAATCAGTTTATCAAAATTTGGTTTCGTGAATTTTGCTTTTTCGAGATCGAACTCAAAATCAACATTAGTTTTTATTGCAGCTAATTTTTTTGATAAGAAAGCATTTTCTTTATCTGCTTCTAATTTATCTCTCGTCCCTTTTTTATCAATCTCATCCAAATGTTCATAAATATTCTCTACACTTCCGAATTGTTTAATTAACGGTGTGGCTGTTTTGGGACCAATTCCTTTAACACCTGGAATATCATCCGAAGAATCACCGACAAGCGCTAAATAATCAATCATCTGTATAGGTTCAAATTCAAAATCGGCTTTGACTTTATCTTCATCGATAATAATAATTTCATCTGTTGATTTCCCGGGTTTAATCACTTTTACATCTTTTGTAATTAATTGTATATAATCTTTATCAGGAGTTATTGCGTAGGATTCATAACCAAGCTCCGATACTTTTTTTACGGCTGTACCGATTAAATCATCCGCTTCGAAGCCGGGAAGAATATAAAGCGGAATTTCAAATGCTTCAATTATCTGTTTTATTCTTCCGATTTGTGGAATCATATCTTCGGGCATTTCCTCACGTGAGGATTTGTACTTAACATACATTTCATGCCGGAAAGTTTTTTCTTTCGAATCGAAAGCTATCGCCAGGTAATCAGGTTTAGTATCCTCGATTATTTTAAATAGTTGATTCAAAAACGCAAATACGGCGGAAGTCGGTTCACCGCTGGAAGTTGTTAACGGTCTATTTATAAATGCAAAGTAACCTTTGTAGGCAAGCGCCATTGCATCGATTATTACAAATTTTTTCTTTTTCATAAATCACCATAAATTGGTAGTTACATCTTGATGGAAATTATTTATATCTTTGAAAAGTCATTTGATCCAAAAATAATTAGTTATATACTCTTTTCATAATATACGGTAAAGAAAATGAAAAAGTTTTTAATTGTATTCACTCTGTTGATATTTGTAACCGGGGCACAGTGTCAATCTTCGGAGGGAAATAGAATTTACGTTGCCTCTTGGAATTTAGAAAATTTGTTTGACACGGTAGATGATCCGGATAAACGTGATGAAGAGTTTACTGCCGCAGGAACAAAGGAGTGGACTGATGAGAAATTCGAAAATAAAAAAGACAGCATCGCAAAAGTTATTAAATGGATGAACGATGGGAATGGTCCTGATCTATTAGGAATTCAAGAGATCGAACATGAATATATAATGGCGGACTTACTCGAAGAACATTTCCCGGATAGGAATTATAAATTATCGTATGTAGAATCTTTGGATGGACGCGGAATTGATAACGGTTTGGTTTATAACGCTGATCTATTTACTTATATTAAGACTACTCCACACGAAGTTAAATTGAGTGATGGTTATCCCACCAGATATATTCTCCAGACCGAATTAATTTATATGGACAAAGATACACTGCATGTATTTGTAAATCATTGGCCTTCAAGAAGCGGGGGACAAGAAAAGAGTGAGCCTAATCGTATAAAAGCGGCGAGTGTGCTTAGAAACGTATTCGAAGACCTTCAAAATGATTATAAAGATTTGAATGCAATAATGATAGGCGACTTTAATGATGATCCAACAAATAAATCCATTGCCGGGGTATTAGAGGCAGCAGAATTAAAATGTGACGGAACTGAAGAAGTTCCATCTGAAATTTATAATCTTTCGTATTCTAAATTTATTAATGAGAATATCGGTACATATTTATATCGTGGAAATTGGAATATGCTGGATCAAATAATTGTTTCGAAAGATATGGTTGATAACGAAAAATTTAGTTATGAATGCGGATCATTTGAAATTGTTAAGCCGGAATTTCTTGTTACTCCTAGCGGTAAATACAAAGGGGCAACTATACCAACATTCGGCGGTCGAACCTACCTTAGCGGGTTTAGCGATCATTTCCCGGTCGCAGCAAAGTTTATTTATAAGTAAGGAGAAGTAAAATGAAAAAAGTATTATTGATTTTTGGAGCAGCCGGCAATATGGGTAAAGGCGCTACGAAAGTTTTATTAGATAAGAATTATGATAAATACTACGTTTTTGATTTCGATTTGAGCCGGGTTAACTATGATAATAAAAAGATGAATGTAGTTAAGATAGAAGACCTTTCGATAGAACAAAATGTTGAGAAAGCATTTTCTCATATAATAGCAGATCGCAAAACAGAATATTATTTGTTCTCAACAGTCGGCGGATTTTCGGGCGGTAAAAGTATCAGTGAAACTGATTATGAATTATGGCTGAAAATGCATAAGATTAATTTGAATACATCATTTTTATTGGCGAAACATTTTGCCCTATTAGTTGAAAAATCTGCGGGTGGTGCAATTTGTTTTACATCAGCAGAAACAGGTTTAACTCCTGCGCCGAATAAAGCTGCATACGGAACTGCTAAGAGCGCCTTAATATATTTTGTCCAGACTCTTGCTGAAGAGGGGAAATCTCAAAAATTATCTGCAAATGTAATTGCTCCTTACGCGTTAGACACCGAGGAGAACAGGGAATGGGTTGAAAATACATCAAAATTGGTTAAAGCGAGTGAAATTGGTGAATTTGTAAATCATATATTTGAGAATCATAAATCATTTAGTGGTAAGGTTTTCAGTCTTCCTGAGGCAATAAAACAAATTAAATAATACTCAGAGGTAAATTAATTTATTGACTTTTTTTGACTAAATCCTTAATGTTACTCAATATATTTTCTTATATAAACACGAAAAGAATAAACAAATAAATAATATCGGAGGTTATCTTCATGCAACTTACAGAAATCATGGGTTTTGTATCATATTTATTTGCACAAGCAGAAGACGCCGGTGTGCTAACATATTTACAGGCAAAATTCGTTCAGGGCGGATCTTTTATGTGGCCCATTTTAGTTTCACTGGTTATTGGATTAGCATTTAGTTTTGAAAGGTTGTGGACTTTAACACGTGCAAGCATGAATACAAAAAAATTCGTATTACAAATTAAAGATGCACTGTCAAAAGGCGGTGTTGAAGAAGCAATGAAAGTTTGTGAAAACTCACGCGGTTCAATTGCTTCAGTATTTCATGCAGGTCTTTTAAGAGCAGATGAAGGTATCGATTCTGCTGAAAAAGCTATCATGGCTTACGGTTCAATTGAAATGGGCTTCCTGGAAAGAGGTTTGATTTGGATATCGACCTTTATTACAATTGCTCCTATGCTTGGTTTTACAGGAACAGTGCAAGGTATGATTAACGCCTTCGATGCAATTGCCGAAGCTGTTCAAATTTCACCTGCTATTGTTGCTGGCGGTATCTCTGAAGCGCTTTTAACTACATTGTTTGGTTTAATTGTTGCAATGATTCTTCAGGTATTTTACAATTTCTTTGTATCAAAAATTGATAAGCTGGTTGGTGATATGGAAGAAAGTTCAATTGAATTGATTGATGCATTATATGAAATGAAAAAATAATCTGATTGTATTCATAAAAACTTGAGTTTGGAAAATGGTTAAAATTAAAAAAAGAAAATTAGGCGGAGCCGAAATACCAACATCATCGATGGCTGATATTGCGTTTCTTCTTTTGTTATTCTTCCTAGTTTCTACTGTTATTGATGTTGACACCGGTATCGGTTTAACACTACCGGAATATGTTCCGATTGAAGAACAGCAATTCGTTCCTCTTTCAAAGGATAGGCTTGCTGCCTTGTTGATCAATGAGAATGGCGATGTCCTTCTAAACAGTGAAATTATTGCAATTCCTCAAATTGCAAATAGACTTACCGAGAGAATTGAAAGTAAAATTGGATTACCGTCTAATAAGAAACTGGTTGTGTCGGTAAAAACTGATCGAAAGACAAATTACAATCTTTACATTCAATCGCTCGACCAGGTTAAATCGGCATATTTTTCAGTTAGAGAAAATTACGCTAGAGTTAAATTCGGCAAAGATATCGACAAACTTACCGAAGAGGAACTCAGTACTGTAAGAGATGAAATACCGATTATTATTTCTATTGCAGAACCGGAACAAGTAAATAATTAAAGAGGATTAAGAATGAAATTTCAAAAGAAAAGAGCTACTGCTAAACAGGAAATCCCGACATCATCGTTACCTGACATTATATTTATGTTGCTGCTCTTCTTTATGGTAACCACAACTCTTAGAGAAGTTGATGTTCTTGTTCAGTTTACGCTTCCAAAAGCAAAGGCAATAGAGAAGATTGAAAACAAGAGGTTGATTTCATATATATGGGTTGGAAGAGATGAGAGAATACAGTTGAATGATAATATTATTCAACTAAATGCCGTACAAGAATTGATGTATAAAAAACGAGTCGAATTACCTAATGTTATTGTTTCCTTGCGGGTGGATAAAAATTCAAGTATGGGAATTGTAACAGATATTCAACAAGCATTAAGAAAAGCTGATGCAAGACGAATTAACTATTCAACTTATTTACGAGAATAATATATTGTAACATATTTTATTTAGGGCAGGTTGAATATTTTTAGCCTGCCTTTTTTTTTGAGGAGGATGGATATGGATTTGAAAGAAAAAATTAATAATGATCTTAAAGAAGCAATGAAATCGGGCGATAAATTACGGCTTGAAACTGTTCGCTCAATAAGAGCTTTGATATTGGAATTCGAAAAAAGTGGAAGAGATAAGGTAATTACAAAGGATGTTGAGATTCAAATGCTAACCTCAGCGGCTAAAAAGCGTAAAGAGGCTATCGAACAATTTAGAAATGCTAATAGAAATGAATTAGCAGATAAAGAAGAAGCAGAATTAAAAATTATTGAGACCTATCTGCCTAAAAAATTAACCGATGATGAAATAATGGCAGAAGTAAAAAAGATTGCTGAAGAGATAAACGCTGCAACAATGCGGGATTTTCCGAAACTTATGCCTGCTGCGGTAAAAGCATTAAAAGGTCAAGCTGAAGGCGGTGTTATAAAAAATATCGTTCAAAAAATATTAAGTGATAATTGAACTATCTCGATTACATAATTCTAATTATACTTTCAGTCGGTTTCGTCCTTGGATATAAAGATGGGCTGGTTCGAAAAGTAATAGGTTTAATCGGTTTGGCGGCTGCAATAATCCTTGCGTTTTATCTTTCGGAAACAGCCGGAAGATTTCTCAAACCAATATTCAATAATGAAGAATATTTATCCGAAATTGTAGCTAGCATTTTAGTATTCCTCTTAATCGTTCTTGCCTTTTCTATTATTAAAAGATTAGTTCATCCATCAGATAAAGTAAATAAGTTTATTAACCAATTTCTAGGCGGATTAACCGGAACTATCCAGATGACTATATTCATCAGCGCTTTTTTACTTTTCCTTAATATTTTCAGCATTCCTTCGGAAGAAGACCAAAACAATTCATTGTTTTATAAACCGGTCTACAGTATCATTCCTGTTTCGATAGATTTGATAATGGGAGGAACAGCTCCGGCTCAAGAATTGATCAAAGGATACATTGAAAATAAAGACTATCCGAGAGATTCAATTGATATTGATTCCGTCTTAACTAATTAGATGATTTTATGATTGATAAAAAAGTACTCGACAAGTTAGAATATTCGAGAATATTAGACAGCATTACAAAATATTGTTACACTGAAAACGGTAAAAATATTATAACCGGTTTGCAGCCGTTTGATGAAATATCTGAAGCCGAATATGAGGGAAATTTAGTATCGGAAGCAAAAAATATTCTTATAGAAGAAGGTAATCCGCCGTTAGAATATTTACCCGATCTTTACGAATCCCTTGCAAAAAGCAATATTGAAGGAACCATTCTCGATCCAAAATCAATAATTGATATTGCCAACCTTGCCGAGGTTTCCAGAAGAATATTCAATTTCTTAAGCAGGTATGAAAGCAGCAAATTGTTACATCAAGATTTTCTTGAGAAATTATTTGTCGATAGAAATTTTGAAAAACATTTAAGAGAAATATTTACAGAGAGCGGGGAGATACAAGATAACGCGAGCAAGACTCTTCGTGATTTAAGAAGATCAATAAACGATAAATCACAATCTCTGCAAAGAGTGATTAACAAAATCTTAAAACAGCTTAGCGATGCTTATCTTGTCCGTGAAGAATATATGACACTCCGTGAAGGCAGAATAGTCTTGCCTATAAAGTCAGAACATAAACGTCATGTTAAAGGATTTATTCATTCCGAATCGGCAACAGGACAAACTGTTTACATTGAACCCGAGGAAACACTTGAGCTTAATAATGAAATCCTTTCATTAAAATTTGCAGAAAAACGAGAAATTGATCGAATACTTAAAAGCATTACTAAAAGAATCGGAGACAGCAGTAGGGAATTAAAAATATCACTGCAGTCAATTAATAAAATAGATGCGATATTTGCAAAGGCTCATTTTTCGATTGAGATTATCGGCTCATTCCCAAGCTTTGATATTAATCAATCATTCAACTTGATTGAAGGTTATCATCCGCTGCTGCTGAAGAAATTAGGTAAACAAAAAACAGTTCCGCTCTCGTTCGAAATTAAAAATAATAAAATCATTTTAATTACCGGTCCGAATGCGGGAGGTAAGACAGTAGTATTAAAAAATGTTGGTCTGCTTGTAGCGCTTGCACTCACAGGAATTCATATCCCGGTTCATCCCGATACAAATTTTCACCCATTTGATAACTTGCTGCTTGATATTGGCGATGAGCAATCAATTGAAGATGATTTGAGTACTTTCAGTTCTCATCTATCAAATATTCAAAAAATATTGAAAAAAGCTGATGGTAAATCATTAGTTTTGCTGGATGAAATAGGGACCGGAACCGATCCATCAGAGGGATCTGCATTAGCCACTGCTGTATTGATTGAGTTGTCAAAAAAAGGATCAACTGTTTTTGCTACGACACACCACGGTAATTTGAAAATTGTTGCAAATGAAATGGATGGATTTCAAAATGCTTCGATGGCATTTGATTTGGAAACCTTAACTCCGACTTATAAGTTTAATCAAGGCATTCCGGGTTCGAGTTACGCATTTGAGGTTGCCAAGCGTATTGGTTATACAGATGATTTTATTTCATCGGCAAATTCATATCTCGATAAAAAGAAATCTAAAATTGAAGAATTGCTGATTGATCTCGAAAAGAAATCTCAAAATTTGCAGAATAAACTAAATCAATCCGAGATTGAAAACTCCCGACTGAAAGGCTTAACCAATGTATATGAAAAGAAAATTAATGAATTGGAACTAAGTAAAAGTAAAATTCTTTCAGAGACAAAAATAAAAGCTGACGAGTATCTAAAGGATATTAATAAAACGGTCGAATCCGTAATTAAAAACATTAAAGAATCGAATGCGGCAAAGGATACTGTTAAACAAGAAAGACAAAGGATAGAAGATTTAAAACAAACCAGGAAAGAAAAGTTTGTTGATAAGAAAATAAAAAATGCTTCCGAACCGTTAACTGCTGAAACGGGTATGTACGTAAAATTAAAAAACACATCAACAACGGGAAGAATTGAATCAATTGATCATAATAAAAAGACGGCAATAGTTATTGCAGGCACTTTAAAACTGCATGTGAAATTATCGGAATTGGAGAATAGTTCACAATCGCAAATAAAAAGTACGGCTACAGATTCATCTCGTAATTTTACTTTTATATCTGATGTTAAATCTGCTCGGCTTGATATAAGGGGAAAGAAACCCGAAGAAGCGGAATTCGAAATAATCAAATTCATTGATGATTCATATGCATCGAATATGAGTCAGATTGAAATCCTTCACGGAAAGGGTACGGGTGTACTGAAGCAGACCGTGAGGGATATTTGCAAAAAAAATGATGTTATAAAAAATTATTACTTTGCAAAGATAGAATTCGGCGGTGAAGGAATTACAGTAATTGATCTAAAGTAAATTTATGAAGAGTTCTATTTTTTTATTAATTTACAAATCGATATAAGCTATGTTTATCCTTAATTAAGGAATTCAGCACTTTAACACGGACCTATGTTCAAAAAAATATTAATTGTGAATCGAGGTGAAATTGCGGTACGCATAATTAAAGCATGCCGCGAAATGGGAATCACTTCAGCAGCCATATATTCTGATGCAGATAAAAATTCTCTTCATGTAAGAGCTGCAGATGAAGCTTATCATATCGGAGCAGCGCCTGCCAACCAATCTTATCTTAATATCGATAATATAATCGCAAAAGCTTTAGAAATCGGTGCGGATGCAATTCACCCGGGTTATGGTTTTCTTTCGGAAAATTCAGTATTTATTAAGAAGGTAAAAGAAGCCGGATTTGTTTTTATTGGACCTAGCAGCAGATCCGTTGAGATGATGGGAGAGAAAACTGCCGCTAGAAAAATAATGAAGAAAAATAATGTGCCGATAGTTCCTGGAACCACTGAACCAATTAATGATATTGATGAAGCAATTAAAATTGCAAAGGGAATTGGATTCCCGGTAATGTTGAAAGCCGCAGCGGGCGGCGGTGGTAAAGGAATGAGGAAGGTAGACAGCGAAGATAAATTCAGAGAAGCTCTTGAACGTGCTCAGAATGAATCACAAAAAGCATTCGGCAATTCGGATGTTTATATTGAAAAATTTATCGAGAATCCAAAACATATTGAAGTTCAGATAATTGCTGATATGCATGGGAATTATGCGCATCTTTTCGAAAGAGAATGTTCAGTACAGAGAAGACATCAAAAAGTTGTAGAAGAAGCCCCATCTCTTTTTGTTGATGATGAAACAAGATCGAAAATTACAATCGCTGCAATTGATGCGGCAAAAGCCTGTAATTATTTTAATGCGGGAACGGTTGAATTTTTGATGGATAAGGATAAGAATTTTTATTTTCTGGAAATGAATACACGTCTGCAGGTTGAACATCCTGTTACCGAGATGATAACCGGAATAGATTTGGTAAAGGAACAAATTAGAATTGCCAATGGTGAGAAGTTATCATTTTCTCAAGATGAAATTAAGATAAACGGCAGCGCGATTGAATGCAGAATATATGCAGAAGATATCAATAATAATTTTGCCCCGTCAACCGGGAAAATAATACATCACAGGCTTCCTTCAGGTCCCGGTATTCGAGTAGATAGGGGAATTGATTTAATGACTGATGTTCCCGTTTATTATGATCCGATGCTGGCAAAAGTTATTACCTGGGGAAAGGATCGAGATGAAGCAATTGCAAGAATGGAGCGTGCGCTTGGTGAATATCAAGTTGCCGGGGTAATTACAAATATATCCGGTTTTAAATGGATTCTAAACAGGCAATCATTTCGCGACGGAACTTTCGACATCAATTTTATTGAAAATGAATTTATGCCATTAGTGCCTTACGAATGGGAAAAAGAAATATCAAAGGAATATGAAGATGTCGTTTCAATATTTGCGGCATTATTAAAAGACAAGGAAAGTAAATTGAAAACGGTATCAATAGATAATAAATCGAATAACCACTGGAACAATCAACGATATGAATGAGTACGTCGTTACAGTAAATTCTACTAAAAAGAATATCAAATGCAGCGGGAATGGCATAATTGAACTTGGCGACACTACTTATGAAGTTGAATTATCGAAAGTGAATAAGCACTCCTACCTGTTAAAGATCGGTAATAAGATTTATAACATTGTAACCAATAAAGCAAACAGCGAAAACTATTCTATGTCACTAGATGGCAGATATTATGAATTAACAGTCAGGACATTACTTCGTGAAAAAGCCACAGAATATTTAAAGAACCAGGCTAAATTAAGTCATCATTCGGAAGTTAAAGCTCCAATGCCGGGATTAGTATTAAGTGTAAAGAAGAATGTTGGTGATAGGGTTGAATTCGGAGAATCACTCTTTATTTTAGAAGCAATGAAAATGGAAAACGATATCAGGTCAAATTCTTCAGGTGTTATTGAAGAAATCTTGGTTGATGAAGGAAAGTCGGTAGAAAAAGGAGAAACAATTATTGTTATTAAATAAACGGAAATAGCTATCTATTTTCTAAATAGTTATATTAACAAATTAATCCAAAAATACAAACAGGAGTCAGCATGGCCAGAAAAGTACGATTAACATTAGTAGCACTAATGTTCTCCCTTAGCAGTATTTTTGCGAGTGGTTTCCAAATCAATGAACATGGAGCACGCGCAATGGCAATGGGAGGAGCATTCACCGGACTAGCGAATGATGTATCCGCATTATTCTATAATCCGGCTGGTTTAGTGAATCTTAAAGGAACTCATTTAGTTGCAGGAGTTACTTTAATTTCACCAAAAGCAGCATTTAGAGGTCCGGCGCCAGAAATAACTGAATATTCAGTTAAGGACAATCTTTTTACCCCGATTAATATTTATGCAACTCATCAAATAAATGATGATTTAGCAGTAGGTCTTAGCGTTAACAATCCTTACGGACTTGGTACGGAATGGCCTGAAGATTGGGTGGGGAATAAATTGGCAGTCGATACTGAAATAAGAACTTTCTTTTTTACTCCAACAATCTCCTATAGACTTACAGATAATTTGTCTATCGGTGCCGGTTTAGTTTTTGCTTACGGTGATGTAACCATCGCCCGAAAAACTTCGCTTTATCCTTTTGAAGGAGAAGCAATGGTATCATTAGAAGGTGACGGAACTGCTTGGGGTTTTACAGGCGGATTATTGTATCAACCGCTTAAGGAGTTATCGCTTGGTGTTTCTTTCAGAAGCAGTGCAACTTTCAATTTTGAAGGTGACGCAACTACTAAAGGCGGACCTTCGCAGCTCGAAGGCTCATTACCTAAGGGTGGTATTGCTGCCGAATTAACTACTCCGATGAATGTTACATTCGGCGTCGCTGTTTTTCCAATGAATGAATTAACACTGACGGCTGATTTTCAATACGTCGGCTGGTCAAGTTATGACAAATTAGCAATTGATTTTACTGATCCGAATCTTGATGATCTCTCAGCTAAAAGAGATTATAATAATTCTTTTATAGTTCGTTTTGGAGCTGAATATTGGTTGTCTTCAGATTTTGCTTTAAGAGGAGGATTATTATATGATAAAAATCCCGTTGATGATGAAAGAGTTGAACCAACTCTACCGGATGCAGATAGGTTAGGATTTAATATTGGATTCGGTTATAACTTAACTGAAGCTCTTTCCGTAGATATTGCTTACCTATTCTTAAGGTTTGCAGAAAGAGAAATTACTAACTCCTTAGAAAATTATGCAGAAGGCAACACGCCTTTCAACGGAGTATATAACTCTTCAGCTCATCTTTTTGGAATCAATTTTTCATATAATTTTAATTGAGGAGGGAAGAGAAAACTATGAAACATATAAATAGATTATTAATTGCATTGGTTCTTTCAATCGGTTTATTTTTTACCGGTTGCGAAGATCGTTCGGATTTAACCGCTCCGAAACCAACGCCTGCACCATCAACAGGTTCTGCCGATTTTACAACATTTGTTTCTATTGGCAACAGTTTAACTCAAGGTGAACAATCAGGCTCCGTTTATTCTTCAGCGCAAGAATATTCATTTACAAATTTAATAGCAAAACAAGTTCAAACTGATTTTGTATATGCAAACTTTCCAGACCCCGGTTCAGGTGGAAGATTAGAAGTTGCGAGCTTAGAACCGTTTTCAACTTATACAAATCCTGATGCAACTGCTCCTTCAAATCTGACTTATGCAGCACCTTACAATAATCTTGGAGTAAAAGGTGCGTTTCTTTGGGATGTATTAAACACAACGAATGCAGCCGATTGCTATACTGCAACACAGTTGACTGCATATGGTGTGAGTGTTGAGAATCCCATGTTCAATGCAGTTTTAAGAGGTCAGGGAACAATGATGCAGCAAGCTTTAGCTCAAAATCCTACATTCATGACACTTTGGATCGGTAATAATGATGTTCTTGCTTATGCAACTAGAGGCGGTCTATTCCCTCCAACTCCTCCGGCTAACTTTCAGGCAATGTACCAGGCAATTATCACTCAATTAGCAACTGCCGGTGTTGATGTTGTTGTTGCAAATATTCCTGATGTTTTATCGGTTCCGTTTTTTAATACAGTTGGACCGCAGCTTTTGGCTCAGGGAATAACCGCTGTCGTTGGAACAAAGGCAGACGGATCCGTAGCTCCTTTGGATTTAACAAAGAATCTTTTGTTATTAACCGCTTCGGCTGAATTAGCTGCTGGTAAAGGTTTGTCAGCCGAAAATCCTTTATCTAACGGTGTTATTCTTGATGAATCGGAAATTACAAATACCAAAGCTTTAGTTGACGGTTATAATGATATTATTGCTGCTATTTGCGCAGGTGCAGGATATGCTGTAGTTGATATAAATTCTTTCTTCACAGATATTTCCCAAAACGGATATTCTGCTAATGGTATTGATTTTACCGCAACCTATGTCAGCGGTGGTTTATTCAGCTTAGACGGTGTCCATCCAACCAGCGCGGGTTATGCAGTAGTTGCAAATGAATTTATTAAAGTGATCAATGAAAAGTATAACGCATCAATTCCTTTGATAGATTTATCAACAATACCGCCAAGTTTAATTTTTGCTGAGTCACAAGCTGCAGGTAAGATAACAGGGACAAGCTTTGACGCAAATGCATTTGAGAGGATACTATTTTAAGTTATTTTTAAGGGATGGAATTATTTCCATCCCTTTTATAATTTTATTATGGATTTATGATGAAGAATTCCATTAAAACATTTTCCATACTGATTGCATTAATTTTTCTTTATGCATGTTCGGCTTCCGAAGAAAGTAGTAATAACGAAAGCAATTCTTCCGGTGATGAAAGCGAAATTTATGTTTTTGATGATGTAACCGATTATGAAGAAGATACTTTAGTTGTTGAAGAGGAAGAAGATGTTAAGCAAGTCACTCCGCCGTTACCACCGGTTGCAGAAACTTATTACATAGTTCAAATCGGTGCTTTTACCACAGAAGCAAGAGCCGAAAGATTTTTATTACTCAATAAAGATAAGTTAAATGTAGTTCCACATATTCAATACAATGAAGAGAATAATCTTTATGTTGTTCAACTTCCACCTTATAAAACAAGGTCAGATGCCGAGAATATGAGAAATCAACTTTGGAAAATCGAAGCGTTCAAAGATGCTTTTATTGTTATCAAAGATTGATTTTTTATGAGTCCGGCTCTCTACAATATCATTATTGCAATTTGCAGCGTCGTATATGTTTTTGCTGTGGTTGCAGTTATGGATTTTCTAGTTCGTAAAGGTTTTCCCAAAGATATCTCAAGAAAGGTTGTTCATATTGCCGCGGGATCTTGGCTTGTTTTTTGGCTCCTTTTTGATCAAACACATTGGACTAAATATCTAAATGTATTACCGGCTTTTATTTGGACAGTTTTATTAATTGTAAAGGGGCTAACTGCTTCTCCTGATGATGATGCTGTAAAAACTATGACTCGCACAGGCGACAGGAATGAACTTTTACGAGGTCCGTTATATTTTACTATCGTTATGAACATAATGGGTACTTTCTATTTTAATACCGCATTAGCCGCAACTGCCATGGGATTCTTAGGATGGGGAGATGGTTTAGCGCCGGTTTTCGGTCAAAAATTTGGTAAACATAAATATAAAATTGTTACCGAAAAAAGTATTGAAGGTAGTTTAGCATTTATTGTTTTTGGAACGCTTGCTGCAATGTTATTCAATTATATTATTATCGGTTATGTTGATGTTTCGTTAATTTTATTATGTGCTGCGGCAACAACATTCGCCGAAGCAGTGAGCCCAAGGGATTTGGATAATTTTTTAATTCCACTTGCATGCAATTTCGTATTCTATTTCTTTGCATAATCTCTGCAAATTTATTATCTATCATTTAATCTTAATTCCTGTTACAATTAATTTACTCTTTTTATTTAATTGATTAAATTTCAGGTCGAATTGTCAGAAATCATTCATGGAGGAGAAAGTGGCTTTTTCTTTAAACAAAATTATGCTAATCGGAAATTTAGGGCAAGATGCAGAAAACCGATTTACAAACAACAACGTATCAGTAACTTCATTTTCGATTGCTACAACTTACAGTTACAAAGGTAAAGACGGAAATTGGGTAAACGAAACTACCTGGCATAATGTGGTTGGGTTTAATTTGTCTGATTTCCTTAAGGATAAATTAAAAAAAGGCGCTAAGTTTTATGTGGAAGGTCGGCTTTCAAAAAGGAGTTACGAGGATAAAGAAGGTAAAAAACAATACTTCACTGAAGTAATTGCGGATTCATACAGCGGACTTATACCGCTTGATCCGGCATCAGGCGGCGGGAATTATGAATCTAATAATTCTCAATCATCTGAGAGCTCCGCACCTGCTGAATCCAAAGCCGAAGATGATGATTTACCTTTCTAAAAATTTTTTGAACAAAATAGGCGTTTGTAGTATTTGGATATTGACTGGTTTTTAAAATTATTTGGTTTAGCTGCCTTATTAATACTTTCTGGCTTTTTTTCCGGTTCTGAAGTTGCTCTTTTTTCTTTAGATAAGAAGAAAATTAAAATCCTTAAAAAGGAAAAAGGTATTCTGGCTCAGTATATCACCAATTTACTTGAGTTTCCAAGAAGACTGCTTGTTACTATTTTGCTCGGCAATACTGTAATTAATGTTGGTGCATCGATTATCGGTGTGCTGATTGCATTAAAACTTGCGCCTATTTTAAATATATCAGTCGAACTTGCGCTTACTATTGAGATTATTATCCTTACTATTTTGATCATTCTGATTGCTGAATTAACTCCCAAAATATGGGCTTCTAAACAACCGCTAAAATTTGCCAAACTCGTTGCAATACCATTATACTGGACGAGCGTTTTAATTTATCCCGTTACCAAAACAGTAACTGATATCATAAAACTTATCAGCGTAAAGTTCAAGCATAATAAAACCGCTATATCTGCCGAGGAATTAACTGAGCTAGCAGATCTCGGCGCAGAAGCGGGTACCATAGAAGAGGAAGAGCAAGACTTGATTCACGGTTTGGTGGGATTTAAAAAAATATCTGCTCATGAAATTATGACTCCGCGAGTTGATGTTATTTCCGTTTCCGTTGATTCAACATTCGAAACTGTTATGACAACTATTACGAATTCGGGGCACAGTAGAATTCCGCTGTACGAAGGCAGCCTCGATAATGTTATCGGAATAATTTATGCGAAGGATCTTTTAAAATATTTGGGAAAAGATGAAAGTCAAAACGAATTTAACTTAAGGAAAATTGCCCGGAAAGCAATGTTCGTTCCTGAAAATAAATTCATTAGTGATTTGATGAAAGAATTCCAGGAGAAAAACATGCATCTTGGAATTGTTGTTGATGAATACGGCGGTACTGCAGGATTAATTTCGCTTGAGGATATCCTTGAAGAAATTGTCGGTGAAATTCGTGATGAATATGATAAAGAGGAAGCAGAAATCACACCTGTTGGAGAGAATAGTTATATTGTGTTGGGTAAAGTACCGATTGATGAAATAAATAATTTATTTGAGGCTGATTTTTCATCCGAGAATGATGACTACGACACGATAGGCGGATTTATATTTAATCATGCCGGTCAAATACCAAAAGAAGGTTTTCAAGTTGAGTTTAATAGATTCTTGTTCACCGTAAAAGAAGTAGAAAATAAGAGGATTAATAAAGTTCTAATTGAGGAGATAAAATAACGTTATTATTTAAGCCATTTAAAGGATGTGTTTTTAAAATTATTTTCCTTCTTATTTTGCTTATCGGTACCGGTTATTACATTGTGCAGAAATACGGTATGCAATTTTGGGAGGATAGTAAAAAGAAAATAGTTGAAACGGTTAAAGAAACATTTGAAGATGAAGTTGCAACAGCAACTCAAAAGTATCAGGATTCTCTAAATATTTTTATGCAGAATTATTTAAAAGATGCAAAAGATCAAACGCTTGAAAAAGGATATGATGAAATAAATAATTATCTTAAAAAGTTGAAATCAAATATTGATGAGAATACAATCGATTCATTGGAATATCAGCAAATTAAGAAGAAGATTATAAATTATGGACAATCGCAAAAAGGCGGAAATTAAAGTCGGTGTAACCGTATTCATCGGTTTAATAATTTTTCTTTGGGTTTTTGGATGGGCTAAGAATATTGATCTTGGCGGAGATAAGAAAATATTACAACTTAGGTTCGATAATGTTGCCGGTCTTTACTCGGGAGACGCTGTTACGATCAACGGTGTAAAAAAGGGTTACGTTGATAAAATATATGTTGATAAAAACAGTGCAATTGTTGAAGCTGTAGTTGATCAGGATACGGATTTACGTTCGGATGCGACTTTTTCAATTATGATGCTCGATTTAATGGGCGGGAAAAAAATTGAAATTAATCCGGGGGATCATCAAACAGAAATCGATTTTTCTGCGATACATCATGGTGAGTTTGTTGGTGATATTTCTACTGCGATGGCAATGTTAAGTTCGGTCCAAAATGATTTAGTAACTGTAATAAAGGATGCCTCATCAACTCTGAAAGGTATGAATGAAATATTGTCTGATGATAAATTTATTTTTCAGTTGAAATCCAGTGTCGCAAACATGAATAATCTTATGATAAAATTAAATTCTGTAATTGATGAAAATAAATCCGGTATCAATTCATTAATTACTGAAAGCAATAGATTAACCAGTAACCTAAATAGCATTCTCGATACAAACAAAACCGCAGTAAATGATTTATTAGTTCAGGTTAATAAAGCGGTTGCAAATTCAAATGAATTAATAAATAAAGTAAACCTCCTCTTTGATGAAACGAAATCTCAAAAGAATAATCTTGGGAAAGCTCTCTACAATGATGAACTATTTAATGAGCTAAGCACGACCCTGGAAACCGTAAATAAAATGATGAAAATTTTGATAGATCAATTAGAAGGTGAAGGAGTAAATGTAGATGCGAGCATTTTCTAGGCTTCTACTATTTATCATAATTTTCATTTATTTCCCTGTTCAAACCGGAGCACAGGAATATGCAAAAAATGGAATGGTTGTTGCTCCCGAACCTATTGCATCTCAAGTTGGAATTGAAATCCTTAAAAAAGACGGTAACGCAATTGATGCTGCGGTTGCTGTCGGGTTTGCATTAGCTGTAACTTATCCAACAGCAGGTAATTTGGGCGGCGGTGGATTTATGGTTATTCACCTTGCTGACGGTACAGATGTTTCGCTGGATTTTCGAGAACGCGCTCCTCTAAATGCTTTTAAGGAAATGTATCTTGATGAAGATGGCAGTTTTAATAGTGATCTTAGTTTAAGCGGCTGGACTGCAAGTGGAGTTCCCGGAACTGTTGATGGATTGGTAAAACTCCACAATCGCTATGGTAAACTTCCTTTCAATGAATTAATACAACCTGCAATTGATCTTGCTGCCAAAGGCTTTAATCTTCCATTTTGGCAAGCTGAATCTTTTAATTCAAATCGTGATGAGTTTTTTAAAAATGATGCTGCAAAATTAATTTTCACAAAAGAAACCGGTGAGTTTAAGATTGGTGATTTATTTATTCAAACTGATCTCGCAAAAACTCTAAAACTGATTCAACAAAATGGGCGAGAAGGATTTTATTCTGGCAGAGTCGCAGAATTAATGGTTTTGCAATCCCAAAAGAACGGCGGATATTTTACGAAAGAAGATTTTGAAAATTACGAATCAGTTTTTCGTGAACCTGTCCGTGGAAACTATCGGGGTTTTGAAATCGTTTCAATGCCGCCTCCTTCTTCGGGTGGTATTTGCCTTGTTCAATCTCTTAATATTCTCGAAAATTTTAATTTCTCCAAAGAGGAATGGGGAAGCAGCGATTATATTCATCATTTGATTGAAGCGCTTAAATATGTTTATGCAGACAGATCGAAACATATTGGTGATCCTGATTATTATAACGTTCCAACTGATTATTTGATTTCCAAAGAATATGCCAATGAAATTTCACAAAAAATAGGGGAGCATGCTGTTCGTTCTTCTGAAATTAGTCCATCACAAATTCTAATTGATGAAAGTGAAGAGACTACTCATTATTCTGTTGTTGATAGATGGGGTAATGCAGTAAGTGCTACTGTAACACTAAATTCATCTTATGGCAATAAAATTGTAGTTGACGGAGCCGGATTTTTAATGAATAATGAGATGGATGATTTTTCTGCAAAACCCGGTACTCCAAATCAGTTCGGATTAATTGGTTCGGAAGCAAATTCAATTGCGCCGGGAAAAAGAATGCTGAGTTCCATCACACCCGTAATAATTAAAAAGAATGATGAAATATTCTTAATTTTAGGATCACCCGGCGGTTCGAAAATTATTACTTCCGTGCTCCAGGTTGTTCTAAATGTAATTGATTTTAAAATGAATTTGCAAACTGCCGTTAACTTACCTAGAATTCATCACCAATGGCTTCCGGATAGTTTGTATTCTGAAGAATTTGGTTTACCGGAAGATGTAAAAACAGAATTAATTCAAAAAGGTCATTTTATAGGCAGTGAAACAGTTTTAGGTAGAATTCAAGCGATAATGTATAATAATAAAAAAAATATTTACGTCGGAGCATCGGATCCGCGTGGATTTGGAAAAGCGATAGGATATTAATATGGTTTTTGGAGTAGGAATCGATATAATCGAAATTGAGCGTATAAAAAAAAGTGTAGATAAATTCGAGGAACTCTTTCTAAATAAACTATTTACGGAAAGTGAGATCGAGTATTGTCTATCTAAAAAAAATAAATATCAACATTTAGCCGCACGATTTGCAGCTAAAGAAGCGATTGCTAAAGCTCTTGCCACCGGCTGGAGCAAGGGATTTCGCTGGAAAGATATTGAAATAATCAATGAGTTGAACGGATTGCCGAAAGTAACTTTGTACGGAGCACTTCAAAAATTTCTTGGGACTGACAAATCACTTAAAATTACAATGAGTCATTCTGAAAATTATGTGGCATGCTTCGCAATTCTTTATGCCGACAATAACGGAAATTCTCAAAAATAAATTGCAAATCTTCTTCTAATTTCAATTCTTTTTATTCGATAAACTAATTAGTTATATTTGGTGTTCATATTACTATAAAAAGAGTGATTATCTAAATAGAAAGTAAAATTATGAATGAAAAGAGAGTGATTGTTGCAATGAGCGGGGGAGTTGATTCATCGGTTGCCGCTGCCTTACTGCATGATCAAGGTTTTGAGGTTATCGGTATTACAATGAAAACCTGGGGATTTATGGAAGTAGGTGGTGCGCCGAAGCATGAATCCGGCTGCTGCTCACTCGATGCAATTTATGATGCAAAAAATGTTGCGAATTCTTTTGGTGTTCCTCACTATACTGTCGATTTTACATCCGCATTTGAAAGTGAAGTAATTGATAATTTTGTTGATGAATATTTGCACGGCAGAACCCCAAATCCGTGTGTTTTATGTAATCGTAAAATTAAATGGGAAGAACTTCTAAAAAAAGCTGATGCACTTGATGCGAAATACGTTGCAACAGGTCATTACGCAAATGTTGAATACAATTCTGATATTGACCGTTATATGCTCCGGAATTCTGCTAATAATCCAAAAGATCAATCGTATGCATTATGGGGTTTAACCCAGGTGAGTTTAAGCCGTACACTTTTCCCATTAGGAAAATATGATAAAAGGGAAGTGAGATCAATTGCAGAAAAATTCGGATTAAAAACAGCAGGTAAACCCGACAGTCAGGAAATTTGTTTTGTTGCGGATAATAATTATGAAAGATTTCTGAATGAGAGAGTTCCTAATTTAATGAAGAACATTGAAAAAGGAGATTTGATTTACAAAGGTAAAAAAATTGGAGAGCATCGTGGGATTCCATTTTATACAATCGGGCAAAGAAGAGGTTTAAACGTAGCTTTGGGAAAACCTGTCTATGTTAAAAAGATTGATTATGAAAACAATGTAATCGAAATTGGGGATAAGGAAGATATATTGGAATATGATCTTGAAGCAGAAGATGTAAATTTTGTGAGTACCGGTGAATTAAATTCCGGTGAAATAGTGAATGCAAAAATTCGATATTCAGATAAAGGGTCTACCGCAACTGTAATTGAATGTACCGGAAGTTCATTCAAAATAAAATTTCTTGAACCAAAAAACGCAATAACACCGGGTCAGTCGGTTGTTTTATATGACGATAACGGATATGTTTTAGTTGGTGGAGTTATTTCTAAGCCGCAATAATCTTCCGTTAGTTTAAAGATTTGGATTTATTTTTTTACTGAAAAAACCTATCTTTACTAATTATTCACAAAAGGTTTTATTGTTGGAGGAAAATCTTCGAACATCGTTATCGTACAAATGGTGCGCTGAATTCAAAAGTACTTTTACTGAATCAAAGTTATGAACCACTTTCCATATGCAATGTAAAGAAGGCAATACTTTTGATTTTTCTCGGGAAGGCAGAACTTGTAAATGATAATACTTCAAAAAAGATTCATTCTGTAAAAAGAACTTTCCCCTGGCCGAGTGTTATCAGGTTAAATTCATACATAAGAATTCCACAAAAGAAAATAATTTTGTCGAGAAAAAATATAATTAAGCGCGATAAATTTAAATGTGCCTATTGCGGAAGGGGAGATTTGCCTTTAACTGTCGATCATATTATTCCGAAATCTCGAGGTGGAGAAGACATTTGGGAAAACCTAACCGCCGCATGTTTGAGATGTAATAATAAAAAAGGTGATAGAACACCCGCTGAAGCCGATATGCCGTTGAGGATAAAACCATATAAACCGAATTACATTATGTTTCTCCTGAACACGGTACAAAGAATTGATGAAAATTGGCGCCAATTTCTCTACCAGGTTTAACCCAAAAAATTCATTGGAAATAAATTTTTTGCCATTGCCGCTCATAAAATGTTTTATTAAAACATTTTATGAGCGGGATTAACCCCGACAATTTGTAATTAAAATATTTTACTCAAATAACGAATTCCAAAATTTCTATATGGCTAAGTATTTGACATTTCTCAACTTACAAATTGTACGCCCGGAGGGCAGATTTTCCAATGGAAAATCTGGGTTTAATCTTACTTATCAAAAAAGCATCCAAAAAACATAAAAATTCATTATCTTTTAACTTGTTCAATTTTTCACTAAAAAAAATCCGGATGTTGATTTATGGCAAAAAAAAGAATTCTAAGCGGAATGCGTCCTACCGGCAAACTCCATATTGGTCATTATGTTGGAGCACTTGAAAACTGGGTTAATCTACAGCATGAATATGAAAGTTTTCACTTAATTGCAGATTATCACGTATTAACAACTAATTTGAATACGAGTGAAATTTATGACAATACAATCGAAATGTTGATTGATTGGCTGGCGAGCGGATTAGATCCGAAAATATCGCCGATGTTCAGGCAATCACAAATCAAAGAACATGCGGAATTGTTTTTGATTTATTCAATGCTCATCACTTCAGCCCGGCTGGAAAGAAATCCAACCCTTAAAGAACAAGTACGTGATCTTAATATCGAAAATGTTATTTATGGTCATTTAGGGTATCCTGTATTGCAGTCCGCGGACATATTGCTATATAAAGGCGAAGCGGTTCCTGTCGGTGAAGATCAGGTACCTCATGTTGAAATCACACGTGAAATTGCTCGTAAATTCAACAATCAATACGGAGCGGTTTTCCCTGAACCGGAACCGCTATTGACTAAGTTTGCACGGCTTCCAGGGTTAGACGGAAATGCTAAAATGAGTAAATCGTTAAACAACACCGTATTGCTTTCGGATTCTGAAGAAGTGATAACCAAAAAAATAAAAAAAGCTGTAACAGATCCACAAAAGATAAGACGTAATGATCCAGGCAGACCGGAGGTTTGTTTGATATTTACATATCATAAAAGATTTAATGAGGCAGAAGTGCCGGAAATTGAGACGGGATGCCGTTCAGGCGCTCTCGGCTGCGTTGATTGTAAAATGAATTGTGTCTCCAAACTTAATTTGTTTCTCGAACCGATGCGTGAAAAGAGAAATTATTATGAAAATAATTTAGATGAAGTAAAAGATATTCTTACCGACGGCGAGCAAAGAGCTAAAGCTGTTGCAGAAGATACGATGAATGAAGTTCATCAAAAAATGAACTTGGGATAGTATGTACAGAATAAAACTACCACACTTTGAAGGAGCGCTGGATCTCCTGCTATTTTTCATTAAAAGAGATGAACTGGATATCTACGATATTCCCATTTCCAAAATCACAAAAGATTTTATGGATTATCTTCGTTTGATGGAAAAATTGGATCTTGAAGTTGCCGGTGATTTTATTCTTATGGCGGCTACTCTAATGCAGATTAAAGTGAGAATGCTGCTGCCGCGTGAAGTTGATGAAAAGGGTGAAGAGATTGATCCGCGCGCGGACCTGGTTAAAGCATTGATCGAATATAAACAATATAAAGAAATGTCTGAAGAGTTATCAATTTTTGAATCCGACCAACGGAAGCAGACATTTCGCGGCAATTACAATTTCGATGAAAGAGAATCACCTGAAGAATTGAATACCTTGCTTAAAAATATCACTCTTTATGATTTGATTAAAGCATTTAAAAGAGCGATTGAACAAAGACCGAAAGAAGCAACTCACCAAATTAGACGATTAAACGTTTCCATAGATGAACAAATTAATTATATACTCGGGAAAGTTGAAAACGGAAAAGAGATGAGTTTTATCCCCTTGATAGGCGGAATGAAAGAAAAAATTAGAATTATTGTTACATTTATTGCAATGCTGGAATTAGTTAAAATGGGGAAAATAGGATTGAAAGAATCCCCGGACTTTAACGACTTTATTGTATACGGAATAGAAAATGGACAAGACATACAACTCGATAATTGAGTCATTAATATTTGCTTCGGATGACCCGATTTCCATTAATGAAATAATTCATGTTATTCAGGAAATCGACGGTGATGATACCGAAATGAAACCGCAGGATATTGAATCGGCAGTTGAAGAACTGAATAACTTTTATGTTAATAATGAAGTTTCTTATCGCATTGTAAAAATTGCAAACGGATATGCATTCGCTACAAAACCTGAGTATGCTAAGTATGTTGGGTATTTATCAACAGAAAAAAACAAACGCCGGTTGAGCCAAGCCGCACTTGAAACATTAGCAATTATTGCATATAAACAACCTGTTACAAAACCGGAAATTGAATCTATTCGGGGTGTCAACTCGGATTACATGCTGAATACATTACTTGAAAAAAATTTAGTAACAATTAAGGGAAGAGCGGAAACTATCGGCAGACCACTGCTCTACGGAACCACGGATGAATTTTTGAAATATTTCGGATTGAATAAAATAAATGATTTACCGAAACCGAGAGAAATAGAAGAAATTATGCAGGATGCTGATTTCCAAGAGCAGAAAAGAAAATTGATGATGAATGAAATTGAAGAAGAATTAGAAAATGATACGAATATGACAGAGGAGAGTGATGAATCAGATTCGGCTGAATAAATATATATCGGAGTGCGGTATTGCTTCAAGAAGAAAAGCGGATGAATTGATTGAACAAGGCAGAGTAGTTGTAAATGGTAAAACCGTCAGAGAAATGGGTATGAAAATCAATCCTTCTGTCGATAATATTATTGTAGATGGTCAATCTTTACGAATCGAGAATAAAGTTTATTTTTTGTTGAATAAACCAAAAGGTTTTGTAACTACAACAAAGGATGACAAAAAGAGACTAACGGTAATTGAGTTAATAAAAACTAATAAAAAAATATTTCCTGTCGGGAGATTGGATTTTAATACAACCGGAGTCTTGCTGCTTACTAATGACGGTGAATTCTCAAATTTAATTACTCATCCAAGCAATAAAGTTCCTAGAATTTATAAAGTGAAAATTGACAGACCGATTTCAGAAGAACACCGGTCCAAAATGATGAGCGGATTAACTCTTGATAGAAAGAAAAGTAAATTTGAGAGTATTGAATTCATTAAAGAATCTAATCATGTCTGGCTCCGGGTAACAGCTATGGAGGGAAGAAATCATTTTGTTAAGAACATGTTTCAAGCTCTGGGATACAATGTGCTTGAATTGGAAAGAGAAAAATTCGATGGATTTACTGTTGATAATCTTAAATATGGTGAATACAGAAAAATCACTAAAGATGAATTGAAAAAGTTTTATGAAACGTATGCGTAGTTTCATAATTCATATTGCACTAATCTTTTTTTTTATTTCAACTTCCTCAGCACAAATTAAAGATACATCTCAACTAAAAAATGAGCAAGATTTACCGGTCTCAAATTTAATTGAACTACGCAATCAGTTGGATGACACAATCAATGATCCGAATTTTGCAAATGCATTTTGGGGTGTTTACATAAAGTCACTGAAAACCGGGGAAGTGTTATATAAAGTAAATTCGGATAAACTTTTTATTCCTGCCTCAACAATAAAAATATTTACAACATCGGCAGCACTGCTTTTACTTGGTCCCGATTTCCAATATAAAACCACATTACTCACAGAAGGGAAAATTAAAAACGGAATTCTAAAAGGGAATCTCATCGTAAGGGGAAGCGGGGATCCTACGATTTCGAACAGGTTTTATGGCGGAAGTTTAACATCGGTTTTTGAAAGATGGGCGGATTCACTAAAAATGCACGGCATTCGTAAAATTGACGGTGATATTATCGGTGATGATAATGCATTCGACGATTTAGGATTGGCAAGAGGCTGGTCATGGGATTTGGAAAGTTATTGGTATATGGCTCCAGCTAGCGCTTTATCGTTTAATGATAATTTAATCAGTATCACTGTTAAACCAACTGAACCGAATATGCCTGCAAAAGTTACGGCAGAACCGGCAGTCGGAGGTTTCAATATTGTTAATAAAGTACTTACATCAACGGATAATAAATCAGAAATAGAAGCTTTCAGAAAACGGGGAACAAACATAATTAGTCTGCAGGGTAATATCTCAAATACGGATGAAATGTTTCAGACCTATGTTACGGTGAAAGATCCTACTGAGTATACAGTCTCGATCTTAAAAGAAGTATTAATTGAAAACGGAATCGAAGTAGTTGGAACTTCTTATGATTTGGATAATGTAACCGGAGAGATAAATTATGAAAACACAATACCTATTTTCAATCATAAATCCGTGATGTTGATCGAGATAATTAAAGATATTAATAAAAACAGCAATAACTTTTACGCTGAACAATTAATTAAAACCCTGGGATTGGAATTATATAACTACGGCAGTGTTGAAAATGGAGTTAATGCTTGTAAGGATTTGTTTTACCTTATGGGTATTAACGCGGAAAATCTTGTTATTGCAGATGGTTCGGGACTTTCAAAACTGAATTTAATCACACCAAAACAAATTGTTAATGCGCTTACTTACATTTATAAAAGCGATCAATTTGAAGAGTTTTATAATTCACTGCCGATTGCCGGAGTTGACGGCAGTCTCGCGCTTCGAATGAAAAAATCTGCGGCTACAAATAATGTAAGAGCAAAACCGGGATATTCAAATAACGTTAGAGCACTAGCCGGATATTTACGTACCGCTGATAATGAACCGTTGGTATTTGCCATTTTGCTGAATAATTTTCTTGTACCTTCAAGTTTAGCAAACTATATTCATGATTCGATTTGTCAGCGTTTAGCAAATTTTTCAAGAAAATAAGGAGGAAGTAAATTGGATCAGAATGGACTACAGCCGGATATAAATGATTTAATGAAGAGAAGAATTGAGGAATTGAATGAGTTAAGAAGTAATAACTTCGAGCCTTTCGCATATAGTTACGATGTATCAAATTATTCGCAGGAAATTAAAAATGATTTTGAGAAATACGAAAGCAAAGATGTTAGTATTGCCGGCAGAATTATGGCAATAAGAAGAATGGGAAAAGCTTCTTTTGCGCATATACAAGATCAACAGGGAAGGATACAAATATATTTAAGGAAAGATGAAATCGGTGAAAGTTATACTGCTTTTAAACTACTTGATATTGGTGATATTATCGGGGTATCCGGTTTTGTATTTAAAACTAGAACCGGCGAAACATCCGTGCATGTTAAATCGATGACTCTATTAACTAAATCATTAAGACCGATTCCAATTGCGAAAGAAGTAATTGATGAAGAGGGAAACAAAGTTGTTTACGATCAATTCACGGATAAAGAACTAAGGTACCGGCAGCGATACGTTGATCTTATTGTAAATCCTGAAGTTAAAGATGTATTTATAAAAAGATCGAGAATTGTTTCTGAGATGCGGGCTTATTTAGATAATGCAGGTTATCTCGAAGTTGAAACCCCTATACTTCAACCGTTATACGGAGGCGCTGCAGCACGACCGTTCGTGACTCATCATAACACGTTGGATTTAAATTATTATTTGAGAATTGCCGATGAGCTTTATCTCAAAAGATTGATTGTCGGAGGATTTGACGGCGTGTATGAAATTTCAAAAGATTTCAGAAATGAGGGAATGGATCGCACACACAATCCTGAATTCACGATGATGGAATTATATGTTGCCTACAAAGATTATATATGGATGATGGAATTAGTTGAAAATATGGTTAATCATTTGTGCAAAAAAGTATTCAATAAAACTGAATTTGAAATTGAAGGTCATGCTGTAAAATTTGAAGGCTCATGGGCTAGAGTTTCAATGGTTGAAGAAATTAGAAAAATTACGGGAATTGATGTTCTTACCGCTTCACGTTCTGAAATATATAAAGCTGCAGAATCTCATGGCGCTGATGTTAAAGGTGACGAATCGAAAGGAAAATTAATTGACGAGTTGTTTGAAGTTACCGTTCAACCAAATTTAATTCAGCCTACATTTGTTATTGATTATCCTCTTGAAATATCTCCTCTCGCAAAGAAGCACAGAGAGAAAGAGGGAATGGTTGAACGTTTTGAAGGATTTGTAGTCGGTAGAGAATTATGCAATGCATTTAGTGAATTGAATGATCCGGTTGATCAGAAAGAACGGTTTCAAGGTCAATCGGTAATGCGTGAAGAAGGTGATGAAGAAGCTCATCAGATTGATAATGATTTCGTCAGATCACTTGAATATGGAATGCCGCCGACAGCCGGACTTGGAATCGGTATCGATAGATTGGTTATGTTGTTAACAAATCAATCTTCTATTCGAGACGTGATACTATTTCCGCAAATGAAACCGGAAAAGTGACTTACTTTTTAATCTGCTGATCATATATTTGGAAATGAACTAAAATGAAATTCCGGCTGATAATTATATCGTTAATATTATCGTTAGTTTTTTACGGGTCGAGTTTCTCTCAGGATTCGACTCGGAAAGCTATTTCTTATAATACTTTTAAGTATTCGGTTCCCAATAACTTGAATGAACTTGATGGTACTAGCGCACTTACATTTGATCCGTTAAAAAGTAAATTGAATTATCCTGTATTAGCCGGGGTAGGTGTAGCTTATTCTGGGATAATATTTGCAATCAATAATTATTATGCAAATACTTGGTGGAAAGATCAGAAGACTGAATTTAAAATTACGCATGATTGGAAATATGCATTATGGATCGATAAACTCGGTCATTTCTACGGCACTTATACAATCAGTCATTTTTTCTCAGCCGGCTTAGAAGCAGGCGGAGTACAAGCGGAAACATCATATTGGCTGGCTGCTGCAGGAGCATTGGCGATGCAGACATACCTGGAAATTGAAGACGGCTACGGTCCTAAGTGGGGATTCAGTCCCGGCGATGTTACGTTTGATTTTCTCGGAGCAACTTATTCGGTTATGCAATATTATTATCCGTTCTTGAAGAATTTTCAACCAAGAGTAAGTTATTATCCATCGGATCAATATCTTAATGGAGAGAAAGAAGATTTAAATGTTGCCGATGATTATCAAGGACAGAAGTTGTGGCTTTCATTCAGAATGAAAAATCTTTTACCTGAAAATCTTTCTGAACATTGGCCTTCATTTTTAATGCTTTCGATTGGTTACGGGGTTCAAGATTTGGATGGAAGGGGAGGAGGAACTAAGAATTTTTTTATTGGTTTCGATCTTGATGCAGAGGAATTACCTCTTCATGGTCCCGTATGGCAGTTCATAAAAAACACATTGAATTATTTACATTTTCCGTTGCCGGGAATTAGGATTTCCCCCAATACGGCATTTTTAGTTTTTGCTTATTAATAGAGATAGAGCTGATTTTGAAATTTAGTATTATAATTCCTACGCTTAACGAAATAAAACTGTTGCCAAATCTACTTGATCAATTAAATGATGTGACTCTTAGAAAAAATTATGATTATGAAATAATCATTTCAGATGGCGGGAGTACGGATGGTACGAGAGAATATGCACTTAATCATTCCGATAAATTTATTGAGCATACGGAAAATCGAAATCAAAATATTGGTGAGGGAAGAAATCTCGGCGCCGATATGGCTGAAGGAGATATTTTGATTTTTCTTAACGGTGATATTTTAATTTCATCTCCTGAAAAGTTTTTTGAATTAATTAGCAATTCATTTGCTGATTCAAATTATTCGGCTATGACATGCTGTGTATCAATTTTCCCGGAGGAATCCAAGTTAGTCGATAAAATATTTTTATCATTTTATAATAACTATTTTCATGTACTGAATATTATCGGCGTGGGGATGGGCAGAGGCGAGTGTCATATCATTAAAAGAAAAGTTTTTGATGAAAATAATGGTTATAATAATAACTTAGCTGCCGGAGAAGATTTTGATTTGTTCAAACGAATCAGGAGAAACGGTAAAATATTATTCTCAAGAGAAATCGTAATATATGAATCACCCCGAAGATACCGGAAACACGGTCATGTAAAAATATTTTTCACGTGGCTGCTAAATAGTATTTTTGTTATGCTCAAACATAAATCATTATCAAAAACATGGGAAGAAATTCGCTAGTGAAAAAATATTTGTTGATTTATTTCTTTTTAAGCGGATTCATATTCGCACAGGTCGGTTATGTAGAATCCGATAATACGGTTTATCGATTTCTAAACAGAATGGAGAATCTCGGAATAATAGAAAATTATAATTCCTTTGAGATTCCCAAAACACGAAATGAAATTTCGAAATTCTTAAAGATTATTATCGATAAGAAAAGTGAATTAGATGCAATTGATCTGAAAATACTAACTGATTATTTAACTGAATTTGAATTGGAACTTTTCGGCACTACGGAAAAATCATCAAGTTTATCTAGTGATATTTCAATTGAATCTTTACTATCCGAAAAAGAAAAATATCTCTACTATTACAACGATTCTACGTTTAACTTTTTTGCAAACTTTGTTGGTGAAGGCACTTATTTAACTCAGAAAAATATAGAGCCTTCTTTTAATGAAAATACTGAATTGATTAGGTTCGGCGGAATATTGAAAGGATCATTTTATGGTAAAATCGGTTTTTACTTAAAGGGAATGAATGGAACATTTTTTGGGAATAGAACACTCGCATTAAAGCGAACTACACTGGCATACAACTATAAGTTTAATTTAGAAAATGCAGGAATCGGCAATGATTATTTTGATGAAACGGAAGGTTATTTGTTAGGTGAGTTTGATCATGTAAAAATAAAGATCGGAAGAGATAGAATAAATGCCGGGTACGGATTTAATAAATCATTATTGGGAAACAATTCACCGGTTTTTGATTACGCTCTTTTCAATTTTGGGTATAAGTTTTTTCATTTCTCTTATTTTCACGGGAAGTTATTAGGTAATATGAATATTGTTCAAGATCCAATTGAAGGTTCTACTAGAGAAGTGACCGAAAAGTATATTGCATATCATAGAGTAGCATTTGATTTTTCAAAACATCTCTCAATCGGTTTTGGTGAAATGATAATTTATTCACGCAGATCAATGGACTTAGCATATCTAAATCCGTTTGCATTCTACAAGAGTGTTGAACATTCGAATCAAGACAGAGATAATTCTATGTTGTTTTTCGATGTTAAAAATAACTCAATACGTGGTTTCAAATTCTATGCTGCCCTTTTAATCGATGATATTGATTTCAGTAAAATCGGTAAGAAATGGTATGGTAATCAAACATTATTTGATATCGGTTTAACAGCTATTCCATTCTATTCCACTGTACCGATTGAGTTTGATTTTCAATATATGCGAATTGAGCCATATGTTTATTCACATAGGATTAACAACAATAATTTCACAACACAAAGTTTTAATTTAGCCTCCGATATACAACCAAATAGCGAGATTTATCATTTTGGTATCGATTACCGATTCACTCATCGACTTTCGGTTTATTCATATTTCGATTACACTATTCATGGAGCAAACAAATTAAATAACGATGGTTCCGTAAACACTAATTACGGCGGAGATATTCAAGTCGGTTACCGTGTCGGGGATGAACAACAAGTCAACTTTCTTGATGGTATGCTCGAGTATAAAACCATCATTGGAGTGCAGCTTATTTACGAACCAATCAATAATTATCATTTGGTGCTGACATCGGAGTATACAAAGAATAATACATTTTACCATGGCGATACAAAAAATATTTTCGGAAGTCTTTCATTTAAAATAAAGATCTGATCTGGAGTAACAATGTTCAACTCAAAAAATAAAATTCCACTTATTGCACTTGGATTAATTATCGGTATTTATTTGGGAATTCAATACAATAATATTTTCCCAAGCGATAACTTACGAGAGAGTATAAAAAAATTTAATGATGTATTAACTTTCACACAGAAATATTATATCGAGGATGTTGATTCACAAAAACTAGTTGATGATGCAATTGAAGGAATGCTCTCAAATTTAGATCCGCACACTGTTTATATACCACCGAGGCAGCAGGAGATTGCGGAGGAAGAATTCCGGGGAAACTTTGAGGGAATTGGAGTCGAATTCCAGGTAGTTAAGGACACAATCACGGTTGTTTCGCCGATTACCGGCGGTCCCAGTGAAGCAGTCGGTATTCAATCCGGTGATAGGATAATCGAAATTAATGATGAGAGCTGCATCGGCTTTACGAATGATGAAGTGATTGAAAATTTGAGAGGAGAGAAGGGAAGTGAAGTAAAGTTAAAAGTTTTTCGTCCCACGAATAATAAGCAGTATGATTTTGTAATCATCAGAGATGAAATTCCGCTCTATTCGGTTGAATCTTCTATAATGGTTGATGACAAAATTGGTTATGTAAGTCTCTCCAAATTTGCTGAGACTACAACTACGGAATTGAAACAAGCTCTTACAAAATTGCAAAATCGCGGTATGAAAAAACTCGTATTGGATTTAAGGAATAACCCCGGCGGACTTCTTTCTCAGGCATTTCAAGTAGCGGATTTATTTCTTGACGGCGATAAACTGATTGTTTATACAAAAGGAAGAAGAGAAGAATTCGATGAAGAATTTAGAGCGGTGAAAACTTATGCATCCGAAAACATACCTTTAATTGTTTTAGTTAATCGCGGCAGTGCGTCGGCAAGTGAAATTGTTGCGGGAGCAATTCAGGATTGGGACAGAGGATTGATAATAGGTGAAACCACATTCGGGAAAGGTTTGGTGCAGCGTCCTTTTATTTTGTCGGATAATTCGGCTGTAAGGATAACTGTTTCAAAATATTTCACTCCTTCAGGAAGAGAAATTCAAAGAGATTATAAAGACAAAGAAGATTATTATTCTGATTTGATGAAAAGAGATGAGGACGAAGGAGAAAATCTAAATCATAATATTGAAAAGAGTGATACGACGAGACCGGTATTTCACACAAATTCCGGAAGAGAAGTTTTCGGCGGCGGAGGTATTACACCCGATTATATTGTAAAATCAGATCGTCTTTCCGATTATTCAGCCAATCTGCAGAGAGCGAATATATTTTATCAATTTATTAGGACTTATTTGGATAATAATTCCGGGAAAATCAAAATTATTTTCGGAGACGATTTGAATAAGTTCATGAATGATTTTGTATTTGATGAAACTGAGATTAAGGATTTTATAAAATTTGCTGAGAAAAATGAAATCGAATATATTGAGAAAGAGTTTAATGAAGATGAATCATATATCAGAACAAGACTGAAAGCTTTTATTGCAAGAGAATTTTGGAAAAATGAGGGCTGGTATTCAGTACTTTTAAAAGAAGATAAACCGTTTCTAAAGGCAATAGATATTTTTCCCGAGACGGAAAAATTAACAGGTCTAAATTAATGTATTTGTTAATAATTGCATCCTATTTTCTTTTTTCAATACCGGGATTGATTGCACAAATCAATAACGATGGTCAAGGTGAATTTAAAACTGAATTTGAACTTGAAGTAGGAGAAGAATTAGTTTATGAAGTAAAGTATCTCTTCATAAGTATAGGTGAATTAAAATTCCAGGTATTGAATAAGAAAAAGGAAAACGGAAAAACTTTTTATAATGCCAAGGTGTTTGTCGATTCTTATAAAGGACTGCCTTTTGTAGATCTGCACGAAATATATCAAACTAAGCTGGATACAACGTTCTTTAGTCATGCTCTAAGATATTTGCATATCTCTAAAGATAATACTTATTTCACAAATTATGATTTTATATATGATGAGAATTTTGTTAAAGTAAAGAAGGGAAAGTTAACGCCATATACCGTATGGACAGATTCGACCTGTGATATAAATCAAAAATTTCAAGATGGATTATCGCTATTTTTCTTTGCAAGAGCTTCTTCAGGTAAACAACTTAAAACAACAGTCCCGGTTTTTATTAAGGAGCAAAAAGAATTAACGAATGTAAATTTTTACAGCGAAGTAGAAAAGATTCAAATTGATGCAGTGAGTTATCCGATATCAACTGTTAGGGTTGACGGGAATACAAATTTCAAAGGAATTTTTGGTTTAAACGGTGATTTTGTTGGGTGGTTCACGAGTGATTATCAAAAAATTCCGGTACAAGCAAAATTAAATGTTTTAATCGGTGAAATTACCGCTGAATTAATAAGTTGGAGAAAAAAAGATTGGAATCCACCGGAATTCAAATAGATAACGAAACTAAATTATTCCCTTATAAAAATACCTTTCCGAATATTCATCCTTCTGTATTTTTAGCATCAGGTTCAAAAATAGTCGGTGATGTTGAGATCGGGGAAGATTCCAGCGTTTGGTATAATTCAGTTATACGCGGTGATGTTCATTATGTTAGAATCGGAAGAATGACGAACATCCAGGATTTATGTATGCTTCATGTTACAAACGGTAAATTTCCGTTGAACATTGGTGATAAGGTTACAATAGGGCATTCGGTAAAACTTCATGGCTGTACGGTTGATGACCTTTGTTTCATAGGAATCGGAGCGATAGTTTTGGACGGAGCAGTTATTAAAAAGAATTCAATGGTTGCTGCCGGGGCAGTTGTTAAACCTGGATTTATTGTTCCAACCGGTAAGCTTGCTGCTGGTGTACCGGCAAAAATCATGAGAGATTTAACGCAAGATGAAATATCGGATTTTGAAAATTCCGCAGAAAGATATAGAAATTATTCAAAAATAACTGTAAATTCATTAACCAACTTTAATGATACGGCTGAATGAAATTAAAATTTTGGGGAACTAGGGGATCAATTCCTGTACCGGGAGAAAAAACATTAAAATATGGTGGTAATACACCATGTATTGAAATCCGGTCGGGAAACAACGATCTAATCATACTAGATGCCGGAACCGGCATACGTGAGTTTGGAAAAGAATTGATTAAATCAAACCCTTTAGAAGAAATGCACCTCTTCATCTCACACTCTCACTGGGATCATATTCAAGGTCTTCCATTTTTCGGACCATTTTTTAGGGAAGATTTCAAGGCTAATATTTATTCTTTTACTAACGGATATATGCATGTGGACAATATTCTTGATGCCCAAATGAATCCCAATTTTTTCCCGGTTGGTAAAGAGGTGTTTCCTGCTAATATTAAATACAATAAAATTAATGATCAGTCTAAACTTCAATTTGGGGAACTTGAACTCAGCACATGCAAAGTTCACCATTCAGAGGGAACATTGTCTTTCAAAGCCAAGGAAAATGGTAAGACATTTGTATATATGACTGATAACGAGATATTTTACAATGCAGATGAGGATCATGAACCCAATCTCAAAAGAATATTTGATATGAATGAATCCCTTATTGAATTTTGCAGCGGTGCCGATTATTTGATTCATGATTCGATGTATTCTTTCAATGATTTCCGTACTAAAATTGGTTGGGGGCATTCAAACAATATTGCATTAGCATATTTTAGTAAGTTAGCCAACATTAAAAATCTTGTTCTATTCCATTATGATCCGGATTATTGTGATTCTGATATTGATGCGTTACTCGAATCAACAACAAAAAAGCTGCGAGAATTAGATACCAATATTGATTGTATAGCTTCATCAGAAGGAATGCAATTAGAGTTATAAATTCTCACTGGGAATATTTTGATTAAAAATGTATACACATCTGTAGATAAAAGATTTACACTCAATAGAATTCGTATCCATTCATTAATTTCAGCTCTTATAAAACATCTTTCATTTAGAATTGATACATTGGTTATCAATTTTGTATCACAGGAAAAAATATTTGAGATTAATTCTGAGTATTTAAGTCATTTTTACACAACCGACATAATTACCTTTAATTATTCGGGTAAAAATAATAACTTGGACGCCGAAATTTTTATTTCTTATATTGATGCTCAAGAAAATGCAAATAAGTACAATTGTTCTTTTAATAGTGAAATTATACGGTTAATTATACACGGTATTCTTCACTTATTGGGTTATGATGATACTGATCAAAAGAAAAAAGCAATTATGAAAAGGAAAGAAGACGAACTTGTTAAATTATTCTCTCATTACGATTTAAAACCGGAAGTGAAATGACAGCAAAAATAGTTGAAGTTCTGGCTGAGATTTTAGAAGCCTTAAACAAAAATTATACACTGGATGAAGTAAATAAATATATTAGTACCAAAAAAGATTTCGATAAACAAACTGTAAGCGCTGCTTTTAGTCTTGTTTACGACAAAGTATTAAGCAGTAAACTCTCAAAAAAACGACGAGATCTTGAGAAAAAAAGAACATTCAGAATTCTTACTGATGACGAAAAAGAAATTATTGGTTTAGAAAATTACAATTATCTAATTAGATTAAATAACATCGGGTTACTGGATTCAATTGATTTTGAAATGGCTCTGGAACAATTATTAATGTTTCCAGACGATACTATAACAAAGGATGATATTAATTGGATAATACTAATTTCACTTGTTGATCTTTCTGCTGAAATCCTTCCGGGTAGCAGGGTTCTTCTTTACTCTTCCGATACGATAAACTAAGAGGTTAATTAAATGGCAAAGAATTTGGTGCTTGTGGAGTCTCCCTCCAAAGCCAAAACAATTAATAAATATTTAGGTCGATCCTACCAAGTTGAGTCAACGGTTGGTCATTTGCGGAATCTTCCTAAAACAAAATTAGGCATTGATATTGAGGACGGCTTTAAACCCAATCTCTTAAATATAAGAGGGAAGGGTGATCTGATAAAAAAAATCAGAAAGCTTGCTTCAAAAGCTTCAAATATATATATCGCAACTGACCCCGACCGCGAAGGCGAGGCGATTGCACAAGATGTAATTGATATTCTTGATAATAAAACCGATGCAAATGTATATCGTGTTCTATTTAATGAGATCACAAAAACTGCTGTTAAGAATTCGATGCAGTCAACAGAAAAAGTAAATACCAATCTCGTCATTTCTCAGCGTGCAAGAAGAGTGATGGATAGAATAATCGGGTATAAGATCAGTCCCTTTCTTTGGCGGGCATTAATCGAGGAATCCGGAAATTCATTATCTGCCGGACGTGTGCAGTCTATTGCCCTGAGATTAATATGTGAACGTGAAGCCGAAATTGATGCATTCATTCAAACCGAATATTGGTCGCTCTACGCAATTCTTGAAACCGATAAAGGAGAAACGATAAAAGCAAAGCTCTACTCGGTAGAAGGCAGGCAGTTAAAAATTCAACCGAAACCCGAAATGACTAAGGAAGATTGGGATGAATTTCTAAAAGGAAATTTTGCGATCAATAATGCTGATCTGGCGAAAGAAATTTTTGAGAGAATCAAATCAAAAGAAAAATTTGTGATCTCTGATATTTCTAGGAAAGAAGTTAAGCGAAATCCTTATCCGCCCTTTATTACGAGTTCACTTCAAGCAGAAGCATCGAAACAATTAAAGTTCAGACCGCGGAAGACGATGCAGGTTGCACAAAGTCTTTATGAAGGTGTGGATTTAGGAAAAGATGAAGGTTATGTCGGTTTGATTACATATATGAGAACCGATTCAACCAGGTTAAACAAAGAAATTCTATATGATGCTTTAAATTATATTGAAAATAAATTCGGAAAGGAATTCAGTGCAAACGAGCCGAAAACATTCGAGGGTAAAAAGAAGAATGTTCAGGATGCTCACGAAGCAATAAGACCTACATCAGTAGTGTATACACCGGAGCGAGTTAAACCTCATCTTTCGAAAGAACAGTATAATTTATATGAATTAATTTGGAAGAGATTTATCGCATCACAAATGCAGCCCGCAATAACTGAAACAACTACTGTTGAGATAAGCGCCGATGAATTCATATTTAAATCAAGCGGTACGGTTATTAAATTCAACGGATTTCTGTCATTGTACGATGAGTATAAAGAAGATACAAACAATGATGAAAACGGAGAATTATTATTACCGGCTGGATTGAAAGTAGATCAAGATCTCAAACATATCAATACCGATAAAAAGCAGCATTTTACAAAACCACCGGCAAGATTCTCAGAGAGCACTTTAATAAAAGCTCTGGAAGCGAATGGTGTCGGAAGACCCTCCACCTATGCCGGCATTATGAGCACTATACTCGACCGGCAATATGTTGATACCGTCGGAAGAAACTTAGCGCCGACAAATTTGGGGAAAAAAGTAAATAATATTTTGGTAAAAAACTTTCCTGAAATATTCGAGGTTTCGTTTACGGCTCAAATGGAGGGTGAATTAGATTTAATAGCAAATGGTGAAATTGAATATGAAAAAGTATTGAATGATTTTTACGGACCATTTGCAATAGCTCTTGAACATGTTGAAAAGAATATCGAGAAAATAAAATGCGAAAAATGCGGTTCGGATATGGATATAAAAATTGGTCGGTTCGGCAAATTTTTAGCATGCACAAACTATCCTGAATGTAAGAATATAAAATCATTAAAGGAGATGTCTCAAGAGAATGATGAGCCCGAGTACACCGGTGAAAAATGTCCGGAGTGCGGATCGAAAACAATTTTTAGACATGGGAAATTCGGAAGGTTTATTGGCTGCGAGAAATATCCTGACTGTAATTACACGAAGCAAATAACTCTCGGTTTAAAATGTCCTAAATGTAAAGAAGGAGAAATAGTAACAAAACGTACAAAACGTGGTCGTTTTTTCTATGGTTGTAATCGATATCCTGATTGTGATTTTGCCAGTTGGACTAAACCAAAGGCAGAGGCAGAAGAAGATAACTAATTACAAGTAAAGTTCGTTTAATGAAAAGCAAAGATCTAATAGACGTTTTCGATGAATTTCTTGATGAGCTAAAGGGGACTAAGAATTCGGCAAAGAATACAATCTCTGCTTACTCAAGAGATATCAATCAATTTATTCAGTACTGCGATTCGAAAAATAAAAATCGAATAGAACAAATCACCGAACGGTTTATTCGTTTGTTTGTCATTCATCTTAATGAACAATCTCTTTCAACAGCATCAATATCGAGGAAGTTATCTGCAGTTAGGAATCTCTTCGATTTTGCTGTTCGCGAAGTATTTATCGATACAAATCCACTTGCAAATATTCCGAATCCAAAAATTAAAAGAAAACTTCCGGAGACGATTAATCTTGACTCTTTTTTAGAAATTATTAGATTATTACTTGAAGAAGAGAATGAAACTAAAAGATTATTGATCACAACAATTTTTGAAGTATTGTACGGATCGGCATTACGAGTATCTGAATTATGCGGAATAAAAATAAGGGATATTGATATTAATAATGCATCTGTTAAAATACTAGGCAAAGGTTCAAAATATAGAATAGTTCCACTAGGAAAGGAGGCGATAAAAGCAATCAAGGCATATCTGGATAAAAGAGGCGAATTCAAGCAAAATGAATTTTTATTAATAACCCCATCCGGGAAACAAATTTATCCGAAATATGTTCAAAGAGTAGTAGAAAAATATTTAAATCAAGTTTGTGATATTGAGAAAAAGAGTCCTCACATTTTGCGGCATGCAGCCGCAACACACATGTTGGATAAAGGTGCAGATTTAATGGCGGTAAAGGAAATACTTGGGCATTCCAATCTTTCTACTACCCAAATTTATACACATGTAAGTGTAGAGCGACTCAAAAAAACACATAAATCAGCCCACCCAAAATCATAAAGGAGTTGTTATGAATATTCAAATCACATCAAGGAAGTTTCGTGCAAAAGACACATTAAAAGATTATATTCAAGGCGAACTGCTTTCGTTACAGAAATTCCATGATAATATTCTTGATGCTGATGTTGTCCTCAGCTTTACACATCTGAAGGATAGTATTAAAACGGCTGAAATTAATCTAAAAATACCGGGTAAAATATTAACCGTTACAGAAACCACGGAAAATTTTGAAAAATCAATTGGTTCTGCTATCGGTAAACTCGAACGCCAACTCAAAAAAGTTAAAGCAAAGCGAATCTCAAGGAAAAAAGTTAAATGATTAAGATAAGCAGCAAAAATATTTCTAGGAAGGAAAGTATAACTGTAAAATTTCTTTATGCAAATGCAAAAGAGAGATTTAAGTTAGAGCTTTTATCCAAAGAAGTTGGCTTCGAAAAGGAAATTCATGATCAGAATTTACATAGACCCGGCTTAGCTTTAGCCGGGTTTTTTGAATTATTTTCCCATGACCGCGTACAGATTTTTGGTAATACGGAAATGAAGTATTTAAGTCAATTAACTATTGCTAAAAGAGCAGAAATACTTTCGAAATTATTCGCATACAATATTCCTTGTGTATTAATTACGAATAATAATAAACCTTATGACGAAATATTGGAAATGTCGGAAAAATATAAGATTCCCATTTTTGGTTCAACTCACTCGACTACCAAGCTTTCTTATTTAATTAGTGATTTTCTTGACGACCAATTTGCACCGCGTGCATCAATTCACGGTTCGTTTGTTGATGTTTATGGCGCCGGAATGTTGTTTGTCGGCAACTCCGGAATTGGTAAAAGCGAAGTGGCTCTTGACTTAGTTGAAAGGGGACACAGGCTGGTTGCAGATGATGTTGTGATTTTTACAAAAAAAGGTGAGGGAATTTTAATGGGTTCGGGCACTGAACTCGTTAAACATTTCATGGAAATAAGGGGAATTGGAATTATTGACGTGCGTAGTATGTTTGGTATACGTGCTATACGATTTCAAAAAAGACTGGAAGTTGTAATTGAATTAGAAATTTGGGATGATACATCAGAATATACTAGAACCGGTTTGGATGATTCTACAATAACAATACTTGGTGTTGAAATTCCGTATATTAAACTCCCTATTATTCCCGGAAAAAATATAACAGTAATTTCTGAAGTAATCGCATTAAATTACCTGCTTAAACATTATGGGTATGATGCTGCAAAGATTTTTCAAAATAAACTTACAACAAAATTAAAGGCTAAAAGGTCGGAAGTTGACAGAGTGATAGATTATTTTGAGCACGATTTTGAATAATAATTTATTTCAATAAACAATTATTCTTCTTGACTAAGATTAGTCCATTTAGTAACTTCGCACCGATTCTATATGAAACATTTTTACTATTTTTCTAAAAAGAAACTAAAGTTCGTTGAGATTAAGGATTTCTACAAAAAATTCATCTTTTTAATTGGATTTTTTGCAGTAATTTCTTCCTTTTTCATTTTCAGCGTATATTTTATGGTTAAGGAAATCATAAACCCTGACGCTGAAGTCGAATCACTGCTCGCCGAAAACCGGCAGCTTAGTGAAAAATTAGACGATCTCCTTTATACCTACAAGGAGTTTGATCAAAATCTTAATGAACTATCTAATGTTAATAACGATTTGAGATTAGCCGTTAATCTTGATCCCATTGACGACGAGGATAAAAAAGTCGGTATGGGTGGTAAGATTTTTAATGACATTACACCAACGTCATCGGCAGATGTTGAAAATCTTATTAATAATATTGATGCCTATGTAGAGAGGGTATCTGCCAAATTAAATTTTGAAAAAAACAATTATAATGAAATTTCAAAAACGCTGGAACTTAATAAAAAACTTTATGAAGCTATTCCTGCTATCGTTCCTACAAACGGCACATATGGCGATAGATTCGGAATGAGACTTCATCCCATTCTAAAAGTTAGAAGAATGCACAACGGAGTTGACCTTATTGCGAATGTTGGAACTCCGATTTATGCACCAGGTGGTGGGAAAGTTGAATTTGCCGGTCGACGCGGTGGCTATGGTTGGACTTTGGAGATCGATCATGGTTTTGGTTACAAAACTCTTTATGCGCATTTGTCCAAGATTATAGTTAAAAAAGGGCAAAAGGTTACTCGAGGTGATCTGATTGCACATACTGGTAGTTCAGGCAAGTTATCTACAGGACCACATTTGCATTATGAAATTAGACATAATGGAATTGCATTAAATCCTCGCAATTTTATTTACGATGATGTAAATCTTTTTGAAATTATCTCAGAGGAGTAAACCCTATTAAGGAGTTAATTGTATGATTTGGACTGTTGAATTGGCTTCTTACCTTGATGACGCTCCATGGCCGGCGACAAGAGATGAGCTAATTGATTATGCTGACAGAATTGGCGCTCCATATGAAGTGATTGAAAACCTTCAAGAACTGGAAGACACTGAAGAAATTTATGAATCAATTGAAGATATATGGCCTGATTTTCCAAGTGATGATGAATTCTTCTATTCAGACGATGATGATTTTAACTGATTTTTGTCCGTGGACGTTTGAATGAATACTTTCTTCAATAACGTTCACGGGCAAGATGAAGTTGTTACCTACCTGAAAAAACTTTATGAAGCAGATAAAATTCCCCATGCCTTATTATTTCATGGGTCATCAGGCGTTGGTAAATTCAATGTCGCGCTTGAATTCTCTAAATTTGTGAATCAAAAATCAACACCCAAGGTGATTGAAAAAATTACGAGTTTATCAGAACCTTATATAAAGTATATTCATCCGCTTCCAAGAGGAAAAGGTGAAACCGCTGATGATAATCCACTCGATAAACTTGATAAAAACACTATTGACCTACTCCAAGTTGAATTAAAAAAGAAAGCGGCAAATCCTTATATTAAAATTGGTTTGGAAAAAGCAAATAATATCAAGATAAGCAGCATTAGGGAAATTAAAAGATTCTTATCATTAAATTTTACCGATCTCCAATATAGAATTATTATTATTGAAGATGCTCATCTAATGAATCAAGAGTCACAAAATGCTTTACTAAAGAGTTTAGAAGAACCCCCGGATGGCGTATTATTTATATTAACTACACATAAAATTGAGTATCTCCTGCCCACAATTCAATCCCGTTGCTGGAATGTAAAATTTAATCCGTTAAGCGAAACACAAATAGAAAAAATTCTCACTGATTTTTTTGAAATAAATAACGAAAAGGCTAGGGATGTCTCGATTATTTCAGAAGGTTCTATCAGTAATGCGGTTAATCTTATTGAATGGGATTATGAAAAATTAATGATAAAAGCGCTGAATATACTCAGATTTTCGATGGCAAGATGGTATAATTCTGCATTCGAAGAATTTGCAGAAATTATCGAACTGAATGATTCCAAATTATTCGATCAATTATTGAAATTAATTTCATTCTGGCTTGTTGATACAAATAGAAATAAATACAATTATGATCGCTATTATTTTTATAATAATAAAGACACTATGATTAAGTTTAATAAAAAATTCGCTAATGTTAAAGCTAGACAAGTGTTTCAAAAAGTTAATAATTTAATCGGTTTATCAGATCGGAATATCAACTTGAATATGATAGCATTGAGTGCTATATTTCATATAGCAATTATTGATTCAAGGTAATTAGTAATGTATAATATAGATTTATCCTTCCTAAAGGGATCCATTGTAGAATGTGATCCGAAATCATTCGAGCTAAAATATAATAATATCTACAAAGACTTTATAGTTAAGAACTGCATCCACTGTGAAGAACAAGAGGCAGAAGTTAATGTGGATTTTATTTTTGAGAGCAGGAATATAAATAACAAAGATATTATTCTGGCAAACTGTAAAGGTCTGCTGGGTGAACACTACTGCAAAGTTGAAAATATAAATAATATCAAACTTGACAAGGGTGATATTGTCATTGTTGAACATGAAGGTAATCAAGAAATTTCAGAAATCAAGGAAGTTGGAAATATTGTTTGCTGGTTCCGATTGCATGAAGAAGAAGATAATTGTGTACTTCCAAAAGTAATTAGAAAAATCCGTGATGAAGATTTAAAGAAATATGATCAAAATATTAGTGATGAAATAAGAGCATATCCTATTTTTAGAAATTTAGCGAAGAAACTTTCTCTAGAAATGAAATTGGTTGACATACACTTTCAATTCGATCGGAAAAAATTATTCTTTTTTTATACAGCAGATGGAAGAGTGGATTTTAGAGAATTAGCTAAAAACCTTGCTTCAGAATTTAAGACCCGAATTGAATTGCGGCAAATTGGTGTGCGTGATGAAGCTAAGAGAATTGGCGGCTTAGGTACTTGCGGCAGAGAGTATTGTTGCGCTACATTTTTAAATACTTTTAAAAGAATTTCCACTCAATTAGCGACTGATCAGAACTTATCAACAAATATGGCAAAACTTAGCGGACCTTGCGGTAAGTTAAAATGTTGTCTCTCATTTGATGTTCAAGAGGAATCCTAGTTGTAAATTTCCGGTTTTTTCTGGTTGGGATTCTTTTTATTTTTCATAACATTATTCCATTATAAATCTAAGAGGTTTGTATGAGAAAAGCTGTAATTGTCTCGGCAAAACGAACACCTATTGGAGCTTTCCAAGGAACTTTATCTTCATTGAAAGTTACTGAACTTGGAAAAATTGCAATTGAAGCTGTATTGAATGATACAGGCATCGACAAAAATTTAATTGATGAAGTGATTATGGGCAACGTACTGCCAGCCGGCGTTGGTCAAGCGCCTGCTAGACAAGCCGCTCTGTATGCCGGTCTACCGGATAAAACTGAGTGCTTAACGATTAATAAAATGTGCGGAAGCGGGTTGAAAGCAGTTATGCTGGCTCAACAGGCAATCCAAACCGGTGATGCCGATATTATTATTGCCGGCGGTATGGAGAGTATGTCTAATGCACCTTATTTATTACCTAAAGCAAGATCAGGTTATAGATTGGGACATGGATCAATCGAAGACTCTATGGTTAAAGACGGTCTCTGGGATGTCTATAATGATATCCACATGGGAAACTGCGCTGAATCATGTGCACGTGACTTTAAATTTACCCGCGAACAATTAGATGAATTTGCAGTTAATTCTTATAAGAAAGCACAAGCGGCTCAAGAAAATAAGACCTTTAGTGATGAGATTATCCCGGTGACGATAAAAACCAGGAAAGGGGAAGATATAGTTTCCGATGATGAAGAACCGCAGAAAGTACGTTTTGATAAAGTTTCAAGTCTTCGCCCTGCATTCGATAAGAACGGTGTAGTTACCGCTGCAAACGCTTCTTCTATAAATGATGGAGCCGCTGCTTTATTGGTAATGGCTGAAGAGAAGGCAAAAGAACTGGGACTGACCCCTATTGTAGAACTAGTTAGCCAGGCTTCTGCTGCGAAAGCTCCAATCGAATTTACGACTGCTCCTGCAGATGCAATAACAAAAGCATTATTAAAAGCCAATCTCGGGAAAGAAGATATTGATCTGTTTGAAATAAACGAAGCATTTGCAGTTGTATCACTTGCCGTCAATCAAATATTGGGTCTTGACGGATCAAATATTAATGTGAACGGCGGCGCAATTGCACTGGGGCATCCGATTGGTGCTAGTGGTGCAAGAATATTAGTTACCTTGCTTTATGAAATGAAAAGAAGAAAATCAAAATATGGCTTGGCTTCTCTCTGTATCGGCGGCGGGGAAGCATCAGCGGTTATTGTAAAACAATAATTGAGGTGAATTATGAGTATCAATAAAGTGGCTGTAATCGGCGGCGGTACGATGGGTAATGGAATCGCTCACGTTTTTGCGCAACATGATTTCAAAGTGCAATTAGTAGAAGTTGAACAAGCTTTTATTGACAGGGCAATGCAGACTATCAACAAAAATTTGGATAGGCAGGTAAAAAAAGAATTCATTAGCGCCGAAGAAAAAGAAAAAACTATCTCGAATATCAAACCTGTTTTAGGTGTTGAAAATGTTGATGCTGATGTTGAGTTGGTAGTTGAAGCAATTCTTGAAAACCGGGATGCCAAAATGAAGGTTTTCAACATACTCCAAAATAAAGTTAAACCGGAAGCAATATTCGCATCGAATACTTCATCGATTTCAATAACGGAACTTGCTGCAAATGTTCGTCCCGATAAGTTTATAGGTATGCATTTCATGAATCCGGTTCCGGTAATGAAATTGGTAGAAATTATCCGCGGTTATTCAACAAGTGATGAAACATATAAGCTAATTAAAGAGACTTCGGAAAAATTAGGTAAAACACCTGTAGAAGTGCATGATTACCCTGGATTTATTTCGAACAGAATTCTAATGCCTATGATTAACGAAGCTATATTTGCTTTATATGAAGGTGTTGCCGCTCCGGAAGCGATTGATACAGTGATGAAACTAGGTATGAACCATCCTATGGGTCCGCTTACACTTGCGGATTTTATCGGGTTGGACATATGTTTGGCAATCATGGAAGTCTTATATGAAGGATTCAATGATCCTAAATACAGACCTTGTCCGCTTCTGAAGAAAATGGTAGCTGCTAATAAATTAGGCAGAAAGAACGGCGAAGGCTTTTATAAGTATGATTAGATAGGTTGGTACCTGTACTGCGGTGATTAAATTAGCGAAAAAATATTTTGAAAATAATTTCGGAAATAAATTTCAACAGCTATTCAGGAAAGTAACATTTCCTGAATATGCTGTTTTTAGTTTCTTCGCTATTATTACAGGGGCAGTAGCAGGAATCTCTGCAGTAATATTTCACAATTCAATAGAATTTTTCAACTCCCTTTTTTTTGAACAAACAATCGACGGGCTCTTTTTTCTCGGTACTGCCGCTGTTATAGTTTTACCTGCTTTGGGTATGCTGATTCAAAGCATCATGATTAAAATCAAACCTAAAATTGCATCAAAGAGGGGAGTATCTGAAGTAATTAAATCCGTTGCATTACGCGGCGGATACATACCGTTTAGAGAAACAATATTTCATTTTATTGCCCCGGTTATTTCAATTGGTTCAGGTAATACGGTTGGACCTGAAGGACCGGCGGCTCAAATAGGAGGCGGAGTAGCCAGTAAATTGGGAAATTTGCTGGGTCTTTCAGATAACCGCCGCAGAATGTTTACCGCTGCAGGTGCAGGCGCTGCAATAGCTGCAATATTTAACACTCCGCTCGGTGGAATATTCTTCGCACTCGAAATTATTTTACTCAATGATTTTCAAACGCCAACATTTTCCGCACTGATCCTTGCATCGGTTACGGCAAGTGCAATATCGAGAATATTTTTAGGAAATGTATCTATATTCCAATTTACTTCACCTGAGATTGGAAGTTATCAATACTTTTACTTGTATATAATTTTAGGTTTGGGAGCAGGTTTACTTTCCATTTTATTCATAAGATACTCAAGCTCGGTCGAAAGATTTTTCAAAAAGAAAGTCTTAACCCGCGTACCTCAAATGGTGTTGATGGTAAGTATCGGTTTGGTTATGGGTACAGCCGGATTTTTTTACAAAGATATTTTCGGTATCGGTTATGATGGAATAAATCATTTATTAGCTTCAAAAACATTATGGGACGTGGCGCTGATTTTACTAATAATAAAATTTCTTCTGGTTCCTTTGATATTAAATTCCGGTGGATTCGGAGGTCTATTTGCTCCGTCATTATTTATGGGAGCATGCTTTGGGTTTTTATTTTCTCATGGGATAAATTATTTCTTCGGTTTAAATACTGATCCGACTACATATATTCTTGTTTCAATGGGTGCTGTTCTTGGAGGTATTAATTCGATTCCCATCTCTGCAATTTTAATTATTTTCGAAATGACACAGGATTATACATTTATTCTGCCTTTAATGCTTGCCGTGGTTCTGAGTACAACTTTAGTCCAGATTGTATTAAAAGGGTCAATTCACGTGAAGCATCTTGAGAGAGAAGGATACAATATTTCTCAAGGAAGGGAATCAAATATTTTAAGGCAGCTTACAGTAGAAGATGTAATGAAGAAAGAAATTCAAATAGTGCCATATGATTTAAGTTTAACAAAACTTATCAGTATGCTCATGGAGAGTCCGTTCAGCACATTCTACACAACGAATGATTCAGGTGATATAAATGGAATAATTACGCAAAACGAGTTACGACCGATAATTTCTGAATATGAACAGGTACGTGATATGCTGGTTGCCGGTGATATTGCAAGTAATCAGGTAATTAGTGTAGAGACCAGTGATGATTTAGAGAAAGTTATGAAAATCTTCGGTAAAGAAGATTTGGATGAATTATTAGTTCGAAGTTCAGAAATATCTGGTGAAATTTTAGGAATAATATCCAAGCAAGACGTAATAAAAGCATATAATAAAGAGAGCTTCAAATATAATTTAGCTGATAACTTTGTTCATGAAATCAAAACGATTAACAGGAAAAAGGCTTCAAAAATTGCTGAAGGATATTCAATTGTTGAACGAATGGTGCCGGATGAATTTGTCGGTAAAACATTATCTGAATTAAAACTTCGAAATAAATATGGACTAGAAGTATTGATGATTAAGAAACAGATAAATTCTTTGATGAATGAAAATGACGAAACGAACTTGATAGTACCGGACCCGAAATATATAATTGCAAAAGATGATTGGCTGGTAATATTTGGGACTGATGAAAACATTGAAACGATGAATGAGCTGTAACAAAAATGTCGCATAATATATATTATGTAAACTAGTGTATTTACACAAAATCCTCTTTACTCTACTTAATTACTCACGTTACGTAGAGATTGTATTAAATGACCCCCCCGACAGTTAGAGCTTGTGTGAAAATGTTAATTGTAGAGCCCGTCTGCCGCCGAGGCAGGCAAGATTCATCTCGCTAAGTTTGAATCTAGCCTATTTTGGCTGGGCTTTTAAGCGAGCGTCCAAAGGTCGTGGCAAATTTAAATATGAGTTTGCGTAACGTGAGTTAATTATATCAATTACCGCTAAATTTTAAGTAAAGAAATAAAATTATTATAAAAAGAATAATGTAAAATATCGGGAGTTTCTTACCTCTGGCATGCTTGCGTTGATATCTAAGTCGAAGACGTTTTTTTCTTTTTTCACGGTTGTCGGGATCCTTCTCAGGATCATAATGCTGAGGTGTGAAATCAAAAACTCTATGTCTTGGTCGCTTTGTAATCATAATAAGTTTATAATCTTAATCCCGGATTTAATAATATTTACTTTAATCCTGGTTGCATTAGCGGTTACAACTTCACCATCTGTGTGAACAAAATTACCGGATTTCAGACGAATATCAATCTGCTCGAATTTATACATTTTTGCTATATCTATAGTTTCCAGTTTATTAAAAAGAGCTTTAGGCAGTTCTTTTAATATTCGCAGTTTTCCAATTTTTTCAATAGTTGTAAGATTCAAAATCCCGTCATCAATCACAGCGCCGGGATTTAGATAAAACCCACCGCCGGAGCAATGACCATTACCTAAAGTTACAATTAGTTTTTCACCTGAAATCGTCTCATTCTCAATTTCAAATTCGGCATCTACGAATTTAACTTTTGAAACGGCTTTAAAAACAGCGAATATATATGAGATTAATCCATTAAATACTTTTGAATTTTGATTAAGGAATGCTACATATGCATCGAAACCAATTCCCAAGGCGTTAATAAATTTTGTATGGATCTCAGCATCACTTCCCTCCTCAGAAATTAAGGCATTTCCAAGATCAACTTGCCGGATGTTATACGAATCCATTTTTATTTTATTAACTAAATCTTTTATACTAGTTGATGTTTTTACATTCTTAGCAAAATCATTACCGGAACCAATCGGGAGCACGCCAAAAACTATATCTTTATTTAAATCAATGCCATTAAGAACCTCGTTTACTGTTCCGTCGCCGCCAACTGCAAAAACAATAGAATTGTCATCAATATTTTTAGTTATAGTTGTGGCATGATGAGGATTCTCAGTACGATAAAGAATAAATCTATTGGGATCACACTCATTTAATTCATTTTTAATAATTTCATAAGTGGATTCTCCCTTTCCCTTACCGGCTTTAGGGTTTACAATAAAATATATTTTTTTCAATTATATTCAACATGATATAAGTGGTTGTAAACTGTTAATTAATAATCTAATAGATAAATATACATCAACCATTATCTATTTTGTGAATAATGCATCTACAAATTTGTCAGGCTCAAATGATTGGAGATCTTCAATTCCCTCACCGACCCCAATATATCTTACCGGCACATTTTGCTCGGAGCATGCCTGGAAAATGACTCCGCCTTTGGCAGTCCCGTCTAGTTTGGTGATAATCAAACCCGAAATCTCTGTATATTTTGTAAATTCTTTTGCTTGTAAAAGTGCGTTTTGTCCTGTATTTCCATCCAAAACCAAAAATATTTCATTGGGAGCATAGTCCAATACTTTTGACATAACACGCTTTATTTTTTTTAATTCTTCCATCAGGTTATGTTTTGTATGCAATCTTCCGGCTGTATCAATCAGTACAATATCGGCATTTGTCTCTTTAGCAGATGAAAGTGTATCGAATGCAACGGATGAAGGATCTGCTCCCGATTCTCTTTGAATTAACTCAACTCCGGCGCGGTTTGCCCAAACTTCCAATTGTTCATTAGCCGCAGCTCTGAATGTATCCGCTGAACCGATCACTACTTTTAAACCGGCTCGCTTGTAATTATGAGCTAATTTCCCGATTGTAGTCGTCTTCCCTGCTCCATTTACACCAACAATCAAGATAACAAACGGTTGATATTTTTCTAATTTTTCGTATTCTGTTTCAAAACTGTGTTCTTTTAGAACATTAATGAGTTCCTGCTTTATGATCCGTAAAACTGTTTCAGAGTTTCTTTCAGGTTCATTCCTTAATGATTTTCTTGTCCGTTCAATAATATCTTCAGCAGTATCGAGACCGATATCACTGGTGATAAGAATTTCCTCAAGATCGTCGAGAGTTGCATCATCTATTTTAGCTTTACCGCTTACTGTTTCAGATATTCTATCTACTAATTTTTCGCGGGTCTTGTTTAATCCCGATTTTAGTTTATCAAAATTTAGGTTCTTAAATAGTTTCATTTTGTTTCCATTTTATATTTTCATACGCTCTTAAACCATATCCCAGGAGTGACATAAAACTCATAAAAATACAAAGATAGAGCAGCGTATCAAATAACCAGGGTATTACTTTTACATTGAGTACAATTGCAATGAGAAAATTTCCAATTAAAAAAACAGTGATTTTTCCGAGAAGGTTGGAAGGTAAAACTTTCCCTATTTTTTTACTAACATAAATTCCGGCAAGGAAAATTAATACATCTCTTAGAATAATCGTCCAGAAAAATATTCCGGGAACTTCACCTAATAAATAAAGTTTGATTACGATCATCCCTATTAATAATTTATCTGCAAAAGGATCAATAATTTTCCCGGCTTCGGAAACCTGGTTTAATTTTCTTGCTAGGAATCCATCCAAAATATCAGTTATAAATCCAAATAAGAAAAGACTTACTAAAATAATTCTGTATTCATATCCTTGGTGCATTATTTCCAGAAAATAATAAATCGGGAAAAAGAGCAGCACCCTTAATAAGCTGATATAATTGGAAACCGTATTTATTTCTGCGAATTTTATTTTCATTTTAACACGGCAAATTTACCTAAAAATCTATCAATTTCACTACCTTCTTCATTTAATGCTCTTACAATATATATATATATTCCACTGCCGACTATATGATCAAAATCATTTTTGAGATCCCACTCGACTCCTCCGTTTCCATCACTTTCACTCAAAGTGCTTATCTTATTACCATTAATATCAAAAATAATAATTTCAGCATTTTCCGTTAGATTGGCAAATATTATTTTACCTGAATTCGTGTTGTTTACTTTAACCGGATTGGGATATACAAAAACATCCGCTAAATTTTCTGCAAATGAATTCAATACAATCGTACTGCCGCTCCCCTCTCTGATTATTCTGTTTCCCGATGCATCGTCTGAATAAATATTCGTCAGGGTAAGTTGATATTGTTTTCCAATCGATTTTATCGGGTATTCTGTTTGCAGAAAAATTTTATTTCTTACTTGAGTGTCAATTCTAATTGAACTGATAAAATTAGATGGATTAAAAGAATAGTTTGATTTATTTACAACTGATAATGAATCAACATTTTGATTAAACTCAATTGTCAATTCATTTTCATTCAAAATTTGGAAACGGGAAATGTAAAAATTATTTTCGTCATTTACATTTGTATATATGAAACTAGTCGAGTCATCTTGAATTGGTGATCCGAAGTAATCAATTAAATTTAGAAGTTCGAGCAAATTTTTTCCTACTTTAAAATCATCTGAGAAAGCAGCAAAATATTCTTTTTCTGAACTCAAACCTACTGAGTTTGCAGATTTACCATTGATCAAAATTGAATTTGAAACCGGCAGCTCCCTATCAATTTTTCCTGAGAAAGATAATTTTAATGAGTTACCGGATACAATATCAATATTTTCAAGAACGATTGGAATATGCGGAGTGATATTAATAATCCTACTGGGTACCGAATATTTCTGTTCAAATAAATTATTATAACCAACTATATAATAAGAATATTGCGAACCAAGAATAGTATTGCTATCAATATATTCATTTGCAATTGTTGAATCGAAGAGTTCATATTCACTTTCATCTGTTTTTTTATAGATTAGACTTTTATCAAAATCGCCTAACCAGTTTAGTAATACTTTAATTGTGTCATATGAATAAGCCTCAAAAATTATTGGAACACTCGGCGCTTTCGCTTGATCGAACTCATAAAAATATATCGAATCGTTCTCCGGAATACTGATTTCCAACACTCCGTTTGAATTTAGGTCACCGATAAAAGTAGTGGGAAATGCCTCATTAGCTTTTAAATTCCCGTTACTAAAATAGGAAGTGACAACTGGTTCGACATCTGAAAAATCTAAAAAATAAGTATTAGGAAATATGGAAATAATCAATTCTTCAATTCCGTCGCCGTTTAAGTCCGCAGCACTCAAATTATTTTTAGCTTTAGTCGGAAGTAAATTTTCAGATTGAATTGGATCATTGAATGCTATTATTTCAATAGGTTCGATAAAAGATATTTCAGGATCAAAAATATATAGAAGGTTCAGTTGCTGAATTTGATCGGAATTTGGAGTATGTAATAATACAGCCACTAAGTTTTGATCGTTATATTTTAATGACGAAAATTTGCAATCAGCTCCACTCAAAAAAGTTCGAATAATTTGATTATTTGTAAATGCTCCCGATTTATCAAAATCAATAATTATGATATCCCCTTCATAATCAGAGAAATAGATTTTCCCAGTTCCGTCTGAATTCTGAATGCAATACAAATCAGTAATATTAATTATATTTCCATGATCGACTAATTGTTGCATGCTCCCATTATTATTTTCAAACCGATCGAGCTCAACCATTGTGAAATCTTCTCTGATTTGATAGCTAACTAATGTTGAATCTTGTTCATTAAAGAAAATTTCAGTTTGACCATCTTGATTATAATCGAGAGCATCAATCAATACCCTGTTATTTGTTGAATCTTTATAAATATTCAGAATATTACTACTATAATTTACTTCTTGTTCATCGATATAACTTATTGGATATAAATATGATATAAGCTCATTTCTAAAATTATTATTAATATCTGTGATTGCTTTTGGGATCCTTCGGTTCATTAAACTGGAAACTTCCGTAAATTTCCCATCAAAATTATACATTTTTAATGTACGCGGATCTTCCAGCGTATTAAGTAATATTTGATTCGTGCCACCATCAAAAAATGATATTTTCTGCTCGTATAAAGTACCCAGCGGTAGAGAATAAGTTTGCCTATAATTTTGAATGATTTGAGGAGCACGAGCTGTTTTTATTCGAAAATAATTACCGCCATTATCAATCAAAGTTGAAGAGCGTCCGGATTTATTTTCAGCGGTAAAGAAAACTTCATATATTGTGTTGTTTTCTAAAACTTCTGAAATTGTGCAATAATGAATATTTTTCGTCAAATATATGTTATTCTGCAGTCCATCCATTGAAGCTTTTTTAAAATCCGAATCACCGGTTTTTCTATAGTGCATGAAAGCAATCGATGGATCATCGGTGCCAATCATCGTAAAAAATGAAGAATTTAAACCTTCATAGACCGGTCCGATTCCTAATAATTGAATTTTGGGAGCAGACCTGTCGATTTGAAATCTTGAAAATTCTCTTGTTACCGTCCCATTATTTTTTGTGACAGATAATCTCAAAGTGAAAACCGTATCCGCCAATGATCTAACATCCCAATGATAAATATCTTTTTCAAGTAATTGATAATTTTCTATTGAGACCAAGTCAGAATAATTTATCGGATTATCACCTATTCCATAATCCAGCTTAAAATGAGAAAACTCAGAAGACAGCACAGAAACATTAAGCATTATTGAATCAGAGGCTGTGTGATAATCATTTTGGGGAGCATGTATTTCAATAATTTCACGGGATTGAGACAACAATGCTCTGTACAAATTCAAACGCCCTGCTCCTGAATAATAATCATAACCGGGATTAACAATATCTTCAGAAGTGCTTTTTAGTATTTGCTTAATTTCTGCTGAAGTGTAATTTTTTTGAGAAAGTAATAATGCTGCGGCGGCACTTACAAACGGCGCTGAAATTGACGTCCCACTTACATTTTTATAACTATTATTAATATTTGTAGTAATAATATCTGCGCCGGGAGCAGAAAGATCGATGCTGTTACCGAAATTCGAAAAACTTGCAATGTTGTCATTTGCATCCGTTGAATTGACTGAAATAACCTGAGAAAAACCGGAGGGATAATGTGGAATATCTGTTGATGAGTTACCTGCGCTTCCAATTAAAACAACTCCATTTTGGTGCGCATAATCAATCACATCCTCTAGCAGATGTGAGTAAACAGCATCTCCAAAACTCATATTTATGATTTTTACTCCGATATCAACCGCATAAATTATTGCTGCAGCTGCATCGTCTTCCTCACCATAACCATTCTTATCGAAAGCACGCAAGTTGAGGATTTTACAGCCGGGAGCAATTCCTGCAATCCCAATCAAATTATCTTGTTCGGCGCCAATTATACCGGCAATATTTGTCCCGTGACCATTCTCATCGAATGGATCATTGTCCCAATCAAAATAATCTCCATCAGTTGAATCAATCATATTCCATGATTTGTCAACGAAATCACCACCGCGGTAATCATCAATATATCCGTTTTTGTCATCATCAATTCCATTGAAAGATTTATCAACACCATTGGAATCCAGTCCGGTCTCACCATAATTTATATATAATGAATTAATTAAATCCGGGTGAAAATAGTCAATTCCTGTATCGATTACTCCGATTACATTGTCCGTGCTCCCACTACTAATTTCAAAAGCCTTATCTGCTTGAACAGTTGAGATGTACCATTGCTCCGAATATAAACTATCGTTTGGTACGGAATCAATTTTGTAAATGTTGTTATAATCAACATGCTCAATAAGATCGGAATTAGGCAGATTATTTTTTACACTTTCGAACGGAAAATCTTCTTGTATTGATGAAAGAACCAAATAATTGCTAAAAGCTATATTTGATGTAAGAGGACTTAACTTTACTTGTTTATAATTAATATGATATGATGTGTTACCTGAAGTTGTTTCTATGGTTTCTTTTATTAATTCTTCCGCATTTTGAAATGATAAAACATCATCTTTCAATTTAATTATCAAAGAATTTTGGGAATAAGTTGGTACAGTTATTAAAAATAACAACAAATATATGGTTCGGCTAATCATCGAATACTTCTTTATTTGCATCCTTTTTAATAGCAGTTGGATAAATACCTGAGAAGCATGCGGTACAGAATTCATCGGGAGCATGATCTACCATAGATTCTAACATCTCATCAATTGTCATGTATTCAATTGAATCTACATGTAGATAATCTCCAATTTTTTTAATATCTCTATTCAATTTATGAGCTATTAATTCATTCCTCGATGGAAAATCCATACCATAATAACAAGGATTCAAAATCGGGGGTGATGATATTCTAAGATGAATTTCTTTCGGTCCCGCTTCCTTAATTAAATTTACAAGCTGTTTTGAAGTAGTTCCCCTAACGATTGAATCATCAACAATTACAACCGTTCTTCCTTCGAGTACTCCTTTTACCGTATTAAATTTGATTCTTACACCCAATTCCCTTTTTAACTGTTCAGGCAAAATGAATGTCCTGCCGATATAGTGACTTCGAATGAGACCAATTTCTAATTTAGAAGGTATACCATCTTTTTCCAATTGATTTTGATAACCAATCGCAGCCGTATTTGAACTATCCGGCACACTGATAACAATCACTTTTTCACCATCTTTATCAACAACCGGATGATTTTTCGCTAAAACTTTCCCTAGTTTACGTCTAATTTTATCAACATTGCTCCCAAAAATTCTACTGTCGGGACGTGAAAAATAAATATATTCAAAAACACAATGCTTTTTAATTCCATTCCGGTTCTTAACCGAATAAGATTTGATCTCACCGGTTTTTAAAGTTTCTTCATCAATAACTATTATTTCACCGGGTTCAACATCTCTTATATATTCAGCCGAAAGCATGTCAAAAGCGCATGTCTCCGAAGCAACAATGTACGAATCCTTAGTTTTCCCGATTGAGAGGGGTCTGAAACCATAAGGATCACGAGCGGCGACAATTTTGTCATCAGTCATAATTGTAACGCAGTATGCTCCCTCAAGTTCGGATAATGCCGATTGAATCTGATCGATTTGGTTATCAAGTTGTGATCTTGCGATAAGATGAAGAATTACCTCTGTGTCGCTGGAAGTCTGAAAGATAGAGCCGTCATTCACCAATTTTTCACGAATTTCCATGGCATTTGTAAGATTGCCGTTGTGTGCAACTGCCAAATTTCCCATCCGATACTGTACAAGAAATGGTTGAATGTTTTTCTTAGAATCCGATGATCCGGTAGTTGAATATCTATTATGACCGATTGCCGCTTTTCCAGTCAATGATGTACTGAACATTTTATCATCATTAAATACATCGGAGACCAGGCCAAAACCTTTGTGAATGTTGAACGTCGATTTATTCTTTTCATTCTTGGTTGATGTTACAATTCCTGCCGCTTCCTGACCTCTGTGTTGTAAAGCATGTAATGCAAAGTAAACTTTGAGTGAGGCATTAAACTCATGACCGTAAACGCCAACCACTCCGCAGTGACAAACTGGTTTATCAATTTTCAATGGAATGTTATCTATTATTATTGAAGAAAAAATGAAGAACTAAATAGTCGGAACGGCGGGATTTGAACCCGCGACCTCTTGAACCCCATTCAAGCACGCTAGCCGGGCTGCGCCACGTTCCGATTCTATAATTGAGACTTCAAATCTAGCAAAAATATCTTTAATTCTTCAAGGTCTTTTTTGATTGATGGAATTTTTTCTGTTTTTGGCTGAACATTATTTTGCGGAATAACTTTTTTAGGAAGAGCTGGTGATTCAATTTTCACACCCGATGCTAAAATATTTTTTGCTCCTTCAATTGTATATTTTTCCTCCCGGAGCAATTTTTTTATTTGCAATATCAGTTTAATATCTTTATTAGTGTAGATTCTGTTTCCGGCTCTATTTTTCTGAGGTTTCAACTGCTCAAATTCTGTTTCCCAATAACGAAGAATGTACTGTTCAAGATCAGTTAATTTACTTACCTCGCTAATTGAATAATAGAGCTTTTTTAACCCGAAATCTTTCATCTCGCCTCTAATAATAATTATGATATGAAAATAATTATTTCCTTAAAAAGTGGCAAGTAATAAGTTATAATTAATAACTATATTTAAGTGATATCCTTAAGTTATTAGTTGAACACGAATTGCAAAATGATGCAATTGATTTATAATATCCGATTTTATAAACGGATAATTTAACTTTACCGATTTTTGACAATTCCCTGAATCAGGTATACTGCAGCTGAATATCCAAGTTCTTTGAAGCCTGATATGTAACCATCACACGCGGAAGCAGTTATGAGATTTTGCCTGAATGATTCTCTAGCTGAAAGATTTGATAGATGAACTTCCACTTTGGGTATTTTGCATAATTCTAAAGCGTCACGAATTGCAACTGAAGTGTGCGCATAACCGCCGGGATTAATTATTAAACCGTCGAAATATGATGGGGCAGATTGGATTTTATTGATAATTTCGCCTTCTGAATTGCTCTGAATAAATTCAAATTTTATATCTGAAAATGCTTCAATCAAGGACATCTCAATTGAATTTAAGGTTGCATTTCCGTATTGATTCGGATCTCGTGAACCAAGCATATTTAAATTTGGTCCGTTTATAACTAGTATTTTCATTTTGTTTCATCCATTTCTTCAATAATTTCACGAAGCTTCGGCGGTAGATAAATGTCATCAACTCCCAACTCTTTTAAAGCGGCTGCAAGTGTTATCACCTTCCGTTGTAAATTTGACAATTTATTTATTACAATCACTTTGTTTTCTTTCAATACACAATAACCGCCCTTAAAGTCTCCCCTTTCAAATCTTACCTTTGCACCCATCTGAGTTGCTAAGGACTTAAGGTCCTGCATTATTGTTTCAAATTCTTTTTCTTTTATCTTCATTTCCGGTAAGTTTGAGTGATAAAAATAGAAATTAAATTTAAGAAAAAAAGATGAATATTGCGTCAATTGATATTGGTTCAAATACTGTACTAATGCTAATAGCTGAAGTTGATTTACAAACGAAGCATTTATCAACGATAAAAAACTATTATGAGATGCCCAGACTTGCAAAGGGATTAAAATCGAGCGGTAGAATCTCCGATGAAAAAATCTACTCGCTTTATAAGATCCTAAATTTTTATAAATCCGAAATTGAAAAATACAAATGCGGCAAAGTTATTGCGACTGCTACAAATGCTTTTCGCATTGCAAAAAATGCAAATGAAATTATTAATAAAGTGAAAAAAAAGTTCGATATAAATATTGATGTAATTGAGGGACAGGATGAAGCAGTTTACTCATATTTGGGCGCTTCGAGTTTATCTAAGGAGAATCAATTAAATGCTGTTATTGATATCGGCGGCGGAAGTACGGAAATAATAATTGGACAAGGAAAAGAAATTATTTTTAAGAAATCATTTCCTGACGGTGCGGTTAGTTTAACCGAACAATTTATTAAGAATGATCCCCCGGTTGAAAGTGAAATTAATCAGATTGAAAATTACATAAAGGATACGTTTAAGGAATTAACCCGGCAAGTCTATGATAATCTTTTCGCAATTGCCGTAGCAGGAACTCCTACAAGTTTGAGCTGCATTCAACAAAAATTAACAACCTTTGTCGAAAGCAAGGTTGAGGGACATGTTCTTTCGAGTGATGATCTTTCTGATTTAAGCAATCTTTTGAAGAGTAAATCATCCAAACAGATTCTTAATGATCATAAAGAAGTAGTGAAAGGTCGAGAAGATGTGATCACTTCGGGAGCTATATTACTCAAAGAGATAGCAAACTTGCTTAAGACTAACCGGGTGACTGTCAGCGGAAAAGGAATACGGTACGGGGCAGTAATTAATTTTATGAATAATATTTAAAAGGGCAGAAAAGGTGTAAATAACAGCAGCGCATTGTATAATCCGAAAAATAGAGTTCCCACGACTAGACTGAATACAAGATTTTTTGTTTGAACAAAAACCGCAATAATTGAAAGCACCAATCTCCAAATTGCCATTATTCCTTCAATTCCAATTAAAACATAAGCAGCATTTTCCTTGATCATAAAAGGTGAAGGATTATATACGAACCAATGTTTCCCGAAAATTGCATATTCAATTGGAGTTAAAAAAATAAGGGTAAGCAGTGCCGGCGTTAATGAAAAAAGAAAGATTGAAAAATTGTCTTTGAACCGGGTCTGTACCTTAAATAATTTTGTGAGCAGTTTTAATAAAAGTGAAAATAGCACCAAGTACAATGCAAATGCTGCTGCTGAAATCAATAGATTAATTAATAGATAATTTGAAGAAGCTGAATTAATATTAAGTGCGTGTTTGAGTAAAATCGATTGAGCGAAAAAACTTAAAGAAAATATAATTGTCAGAAATATTACAAAATTTTTATGTTCGGCATAAATGATTTCAGTAAATGTTTGTGAAGGCGAATCAAAAATTCTCCAAATTCCTCTCCAGAGATCAATGTTAACAACTCTTGAACGTAAATAGGAGCCGCAATTCGTACAAGTCAATTGATAGAAATGATTCTCAGTTTTACAATTTTCGCATGTTTGCGAATTTCTCATTCAGTCCCCACTTAAAACGGTATTCTGAAATTAAATTGTGGTGAATTAGTATAAGGATTCCGTGAAACATCGAAATCGAATAAATGCGCATCAACATATGCATCCACCAAATTCAGAAAGTATGCTAATCCTATATAGACTGCAAAAAGATCACGTTCATCCCTATAAAATTCCCGTTTTTCAAGATAGTTCGGATTTTTCGAATCTAACTTTAGACTCTCTGCATATAATGTTTGGTAATCAGTATATAGGTTATCATAATAAAGCCAGCCGTATACAAAGAAACCTAAAAATCCCCAGACAACCGGGATTTTAATATAAGATTCATTATAAAATTGTCCCCACCCAGGAAAAATCGCACTTCTCAATACAGCTCCCCAAGGTGATTTCTGCATTATAAATAGAGAGTCACTTGGTTTGACGCTTTGCAGTGAATCTTGTTCCGTTTGAGCAAATTGAACAGAAGTAATTAAAATAACCAAAAGTAAAAAGTATTTAATAATTCCCTCTCTCAATTATCTCAAATAATTCGAATAATCTTTCTAATTCATCATTTGAGTAAAATTCTATCACAATTTCTCCGGCGCCGTCTTTCTTTTGTTTGCACATAACTTTAGTGCCGAATACAGAACGCAATTTCCCTTCAATATCGTTTCTGGATATATCTTCACGTTTGTTTTTTTCTGACTTTTGTTCGCTTTGATCCGTCTGACTTTCTTTATTCTCAGCATACTGTTTAACCAGACTCTCAACTTTCCTTACCGATAAATTCTTTTTGAGTATTTGTCCTAATATCGCAAGTTGTAGATTCTCTGTAGGCAAGTTAATTAAAGCCCTGGCATGCCCGGCGGATATTTCATTTTTAACCAGGCTTTGTTGTACGGCTGAAGGTAATTTTAAAAGCCGGATTGAATTTGTAATTGTTGATCTATCTTTACCTACTCGTTTAGCAATTTCTTCTTGACTTAAACTGCACTCTTCCATTAATCTCTTGTATGCAAAGGCTATTTCAATAGCATTCAACTCTTCTCGCTGAATATTTTCTATTAAAGATAGAGCGAGCATACTTTCAGCAGAATCAACCTGTACTATGTAAGCGGGTATTTCTTTAAATCCGATTTCTCTACAGGCTCTTAATCTTCTCTCACCGGAAATTAATTCATAACTATCATCTTTAGCTCTTCTTACGGTTATTGGTTGGATCAGTCCATTTTCAAGAATCGATTTCTTTAATTCATCGAGTGCACCTTGATCAAAATTAGTTCGTGGTTGATACGGATTTGGCTTAATATTTTCGGTAGAAATTTTTACAAGAATATCAATAGATTTACCGTCATCGTTTGTAATCTTATTAGATTCAATTTGTACAGAATTTTCTTCACTCTGTCGATAGTTGGGATTGATTAGCGCATCAAGTCCCCTACCTAATCCGTGTTTATTTTTGTTCGTCATTTGATGTTATTTTTTCCGGTTTGTTTTTTTGTAAAAGTTCCGCTGCTAAAGCCATATAATTCTGCGCGCCAGTTGAGATAGCATCGTAAAGAATAACTGGTTTTGCAAAACTAGGTGATTCCGAAATCCGAACATTCCGGTGAACAATAGTCTTAAACACTTTTTCACCGAAATATTTTTTAACCTCTTCCACAACTTGATTTGAAAGCCTCAGCCGCTGATCAAACATTGTTAGTAAAACGCCCTCGATAGCTAAATCTTTATTATAATGTTTTTTTACAATATTGATTGTATTTAGAAGTTGTCCAAGTCCTTCGAGAGCAAAATATTCACACTGAACAGGTATAATTACAGAGTCTGCAGCAGTAAGTGCATTTAGTGTAAGCAGACCAAGTGAAGGTGGACAATCAATAAAAATGTAATCATAATTATTAACTATCGAATTGAGATGCTGCTTAAGCAATGTTTCTCTTGCTGCCATCGCTACCATTTCAACTTCTGCTCCGACAAGATTAATATTAGACGGCAGAATATCTAGAAACGGCATAAAAGAACTTAGTACACAGTTCTCGATCTGCTCAATACCGATTATCACTTCATACACGGAATTGTTTCCTTTCTCAATTCCAATCCCGGAGGTCGAATTTGCCTGTGGATCGATATCAATCAAGAGCGTTTTTTTTTCGGCTGCAGCGACCGAAGCAGAAAGATTTATCGAAGTGGTGGTTTTACCTACCCCGCCCTTCTGATTTGCAATAGCAATAATTTTACCCATATGAAGAACCTACCTAAGAGGATTCATTTTTCAAAAGTTGCAAAATAATGAATAAAAGATTCCGGGGAATAATTAAATTTCAATTTCTTCTCCGAATTCCATCACTTTACATTTTTTATTAATCGATTCAACTTTGTTTTTAAATTCAAACGGATCCACATTTATTACCGGGAATGTATTATAATGCATCGGTACGGCAGTTCCCGGGTTTGTTAATTCTACAGCTTTTACGGCATCCGTAATACCCATTGTAAAATTATCGCCGATGGGTAACAACATCCAATCAATTTTGTTCATCTCACCGATTAGTTTCATATCATAAAACAGACCGGTATCACCCGTGTGATAAATAGTCTTTCCGTCAATAGTGATAATTACTCCGGCAGGTTCACCGCCGTACTCACCGTCTGGTGTTTTTGAACCATGATGTGCAATTGTAAATTTCACATTTCCGAATTCAAAATTATAACTGCCTCCGATATGCATGTTATGAGCTTTGTAACCTTTTCCCAGGAAATAATCTGCAAGTTCATTAACTGCAATTATCAGAGTATTTTCTTTGTCTGCTATCTTGAAAGAATCTCCAAGATGATCACCATGAGCATGGGTTAAAATAATATAATCAGCTTTTACGTCCTTGGATTTTACCGGCGATGTCGGATTGTTATCAAGAAATGGATCGATTAAAATAACTTTTCCGTTATTTGTCGTTATTTGAAATGACGAATGAGAGAAATAACGTAATTTCATTTTCTATTCTCCTCCCTTTGTTTCAGAACATATAAAACGAATTTAACGATTTCCTAATTTATATTCTTTATTAAATAGTAATCATTTTCGTAAAATTCAACTTGACATATTTGCAGTGAATAATACTCTTAGAAAACCGTAAATCGCAGGTAAGGCTTTCATCTTACTTTTCCGTCTGTTGTAGATCGTTGATATTTTTGTAAACTCAATCTTGTAATTATTGGCTGAAGCATTAATAAGTATTTCTGTTTCGGCTTCAAATCCATTTGATTTCGGAAGAATCTCATCAAGAATATTTGTTCTATAACACCTGTACCCGCATTGTGAATCGATAATATTCTGACCGGTCTTTATACTTAAGAGTTTTGATGTAATATAATTGCTCAATCTTCTTTGTAAAGGCATTGAGCGAATATCAGTTAACCTGTTACCAATCAAAATATCATTGTCAATCATTTTGGATATAAATTGTGGTATAAATTTGGGATCATGTTGTAAATCTGCATCGACGGTAAAGGTAACTTCAGAATTTAATTCAATACTTTTCCGGAAACCCAAATTAAGGGCACTGCCTTTCCCCTTATTCCGAGTGTTTTTAATAAGCAGTAACTTTTCATATTCCTGTTCATTTAATGAATAGTTATCTGTTGATCCATCATCAACAGCGATAATAATATCAACATAACTTTTCAGATTATGAACAAGTTGAGTAATTGTTTCAGCTTCGTTATAGAATGGAACTACTGCCGCAATTTTATTTTTGTTTATAGAATTGTTCAAAGATACCTTTGAGACCACGTTCTTTTGATATGCTTAAACTAGATGCCAATCTATTTCTGAGAGATTCCTTAGATAATCCTCTTGTTATATCGCCGTTTTCGGCAACTGAAATTCCACCGGTTTCCTCGGATACGATGACGCTTATTACATCAGCCTGTTCGGTTATTCCGAGTCCGGCTCTATGTCTCATCCCCAGGGTCTCTCCATCAACCATTGTTGTAGTTGAAAGCGGTAAAGTACAGCGAGCTGCTTCAATCGAATCTCCTTTTACTATTACTGCCCCGTCATGAAGCGGTGATCGGGGGAAAAATATTGATCGCAGTAAATTCTTATTAACTTTAGAATTAATTATTTCACCGGTTTCAACCACTCCTCTAATACCTGCTGATTTTACCAATACGATAAGTGCGCCGTGTTGATGCTGCGCCATTTCAAATGCTGCGTCAGTAATAATATCTGCAACGTTTTTTACATCTTCCCGATTAAATATTCTTAGAATCGGATTTCTTCCAAGCATAACAAGCATTCGGCGAATCTCCGGCTGGAAAACAATAATAAAGGCAATTACCCAAATATCCGAAATCAACTTTAAAAGGAAACCGATTGCTTTGAGATTTGCAGCTTGAGCAACAAATGAAAGGGCAAGTACTAAAATTAGTCCGATAAATATTTGGGCTGCAATTGTACCTTTAATGAAGGTATAAAACTTATAGATAACAAATGATACTATGAAAATATCAATTACGTCAAGAAATGATACGGTCAAGAATCCTATTTTGAAGAGATCAAACATTTAATACAGTTTCCGGATTCATGTTATAATTGAATAACTCCTTAATCTTAACAGCGTTTTTTACATTGTGTGTTCTAATTATCCTCGCGCCCTTGATTGCAGCCATTGTTTCGTGTATTAACGTCGGTATGTCTCGTTCATCAACTTCTAAATTCAAGGACTTGCCGAGATAAGATTTTCTCGAAAGTCCGATTAATATTGGGTAACCAATACCTTTAAATTCTTCTAATCTTTTAATCAATTCAAAATTGTCATTCAACCTTTTCCCGAAACCAATTCCCGGATCAATAATTAGATTATTTACACCATGATCGTTGGCAATATTAACACGGTTTCGTAAATACTCATAAACTTCACTCGTAACATCATTATAGTGCGGTGAATCCTGCATATTTTTCGGTGTACCTCTCATGTGCATAATTATATATGGCACCTTATGCTTTTTAACAACTCTGAGAATTCTATCATCAATTGAAAAAGCGCTTATATCGTTAACAATTTTTGCTCCGTTGATGATTGCTTCCTCCGCAACTATCGATTTGTATGTGTCGATTGAAATGACGGTACCGGGACGCTGAACTAGTATTTCTTTAATAACCGGTATAACTCTTGCGATTTCTTCTTCCGCTTCAACCGCATCTGCGCCGGGTCTTGAAGATTCTCCTCCGATATCAATTATGTCGGCTCCATCATCAATTAAATTTATCGCATGTTCAACTGCTTTTTCCGTTGAATTATATTTACCTCCGTCAGAAAATGAATCCGGAGTAATATTAACAATCCCCATAATATGACATGTATTCAAGAAATATTTATTCTCTTCAATTTGAAAATATTTTTTATCGTATTCCGAATAATTGCTTATTACAGTTGAAGTTTTCATACCAAGATCTTCATTCCCCGAAGAAATAATATCTTTTGCTATCTCTTTGAATTTTCCTAATGTGCCAAGTACGAGTATATCAAAACTTTTAATCTGTGTACTTTCTTTTCTATAACATATTTCTTTTGATGCAAGGACTAAATTGTTAACAAGATCTGCCTGCTTTTTTGTCAGCCCTCTGAATTCCAAACCATACAAATCTTTTTCATAAAGTTGATGATATACATTATAAATTTTTGCATACCTCTTAAATACATCTTCGAAATTGATATTTATGATTTGCAAATACATAATCCGTTATGTTATTAGTTTTTTCAATTCTACTGATGCTGCTGTGATATTTTCATTCTTAAAAATTGCCGAGCCTGCTACAAATACATCACAACCTGCATTTGACACTTGGGAGATATTTTGTTTGTCTATCCCGCCATCAACTTGAATCAAAAACCTATTATTATTTTCTTTCTTAATCTTACTCAGTTGTTCGATTTTTTTAATCGATTTACCAATAAAATTTTGTCCGCCGAACCCAGGGTTAACAGACATGAGCAAAATCATGTCAACATCATCTAATATTTCATCAAGTGAATTTAAGGGAGTAGCCGGGTTAACGGCAACGGCAGCTTTGGCTCCAAGAGATTTAATTAAATTCAAAGTCCGATCCAAATGTACGACTTCTTCTTGATGAACAGTAATAATATCAGCTCCGGCATTAATGAAATCTTCAATGTAACTGTCCGGATTTTCAATCATCAAATGCACATCAATCGTTAAATCGGTAATCCTCTTTACAGCACTAACTATTGACGGTCCGAATGAAATATTAGGTACAAACTTTCCATCCATTATATCACAATGAATCCAATCTGCGCCTCCTAATTCAGTATATCTGATTTGCTGACGGAGATTAGAAAAATCAGCCGCAAGTATTGAAGGTGCTAGTAATTTCATAATTTTATCTCGATACACTTTTTGTAATAACAACATCAACGCTGTCGCCCACACTAACTAATTTTCCCTGCGTCGGAATTTGATCAATTATCGTATTAGGAAGCAAATTTGATGATGGTTGATAAATTTTCTTTCCTAATTTTAAGGAATTTTCTCTTAGAATTCTTTCAGCGGCTGTAACTGATTTTGCGATTAAGTTAGGTACCCGTATCATACCGATTTGAGGACCGACACTAACTTTTAAACTTATAGTCGTACCTTTGGGAATTTCAATACCTGCACGCGGTGATTGTTCAACAACCAAATCTGCGGGGAATTCAGAACGAACCTTAATTGTATCGCCTATTTCCATTCCTACTCTCTCTAAAGTTATTTTCGCATCGCGTAAGGTTTTACCGACTACGTTTGGAAGCTTAACCAAAGCATTTCCGCCGCTTATAAAATAATATACTCTCCTGCCTTCCTTAACTATAGAATTACCCCCCGGTTTTTGAAAGATGACATAATCTTTAGGGAATTTTGAATCGTACTTTGCTCCTTCTTCAACAGGTATAAATTTATTATTTTCAAGAATTCTTGCCGCTTCAGATTTATGTTTGCCGACTATGTTGGGAACTTTTACTTCCGGCGCATAAACATACCATGGCATAAATAAATTATTAAAAATGAAAAATATTATTAATAGTAATACTATTATGGCGAGGGAATAAATTGATATCTTTTTGATTTTAGTTTTCATTAGTGTAAATATATTAAAAAGGGGTGTTATTTAACAATAATACTACATACTTATTAAAAAAAAGCCCATCCAAAGATGAGCTTTTTTTAATCAATTTTACGCAGTTGCACGTTTTAGTTTATTCAAGAAAATTCTTACCATCAATGCAGCGAGAATTGAAGTTACAACCAGCAGTAAGAAAAACTGCCATAACTCCCAGTTCTGATAGAACCTTCCGACAAACCCGGATAAATAATTACCAACCGCAGTTGCTCCGAACCAAAGACCCATCATTAAACCTTTCATTCTCGGAGGAGCAGTTTTTGAGACATATGATAATCCCATCGGACTTAAATGAAGCTCGCCGATAGTTACTACAAAATAGGTCGAAATCAACCAAAATGGAGAAACCGTTACAGCAGATGAAAATCCTTCACCTAAAGTATAAACACCGGGTAGACCGAGAGAAGCTAACATCATAATAATGAATGAAAGCGCCGTCAAGAGCATACCTATTCCGATTTTAGCAGGTGATGAAGGTTCTTTCCCCCTTTTATTTAAAAATCTGAAATATGCTACAATAACAGGTGTCATAAGCACGATAAACATTGGATTAAAATAAGCGAATTGCTCAGGAGCAATTGAATTTTGATCCGGCAGGGAATTTATTTTTATCGCTACTATAATCAAACCCAGTAATGCAAAAATTCCTCCGATACCTCTTATTTTTGTTGTAGTACCTTTATTCAGTACAGTTGCGCCGCCAAGTAGAATTGCCAAAAGTCCGTGTAGAGCTAGCACATCGAATAAAAGAAAAGTGAATTTGCCTACCATCGGTGTTACATAATCACGAGCAAATAAAGTTAGTGCAGCACCGTTCTGATGGAACGACATCCAAAAGAATATAACGATTATGAAGATTGTTATTAACGCAACGATTCTTAATTTTTCTTGTTCCTTTGTAAGAACAATATCTTTGCTCTCATTCTGCGTATTCTTTGATTGATAATCAGAATCCTTATAGTGCTTCTTAAATACAGTAAAAATTATAATTGAGATAACCATACCAATTGCCGCAACGGCAAATCCGGCATTATAACCTTCGGCTAAAGTTGCACCAAAATTATCAATAAAAAATTGCTTTATTGATGATGCAGCTATCGGAGCGTAAAATGCGCCTATATTAATACCCATATAAAAAATATTGTAACCGGCATCTTTTAGTGAACCATCTTTATGCGCATAAAGATTACCAACAAGTACTGAAATGTTTGCCTTAAAAAGTCCGTTTCCAATAACTACAACACCGAGAGCCATATAAAGTTGTAACTCAACAGTACTTGGTATTGCCATGAGTGCATACCCTATACCCATGGTAATTGCTCCGAGTGTAATTGTTTTCCCGTATCCTAAAAGGTTATCTGCAATCCAACCTCCGGCAATAGGAGTGAAATAAACTGCAGCAAGAAAAATTCCGTAAATATTTGTGACAGTTGCGGTGTCCCAGCCAAAATTTTCCTGTAAATAGAGAACGAAAATAGCAAGCATCGTGTAGAACCCGAAACGTTCCCACATCTCCGTAAAGAAAAGTATATATAATCCTTTCGGGTGTCCTTTGAACATTTTACCTCCGGTTAATTATTACATTTATCTAATTGATTTATGATTTGCCAAATAATGAATTGTCAATTCCTTATTCACAAAGTTGATTCTCAACGAAATACTTATAATTCTTCAATAATGTTATAAATGAAAAGAAAAATATCATTCCAAGGGCAAAATAACAAATAGTATATTGAACTATTTAATTAGAATCTGAATTAGTACAATGTAGTTGCTAAGCTGAGTTTCAGAACTTATTTTGAAAAGTTAATTATAAATCTGTTTGTGGAGTTAATAATGTTTACAGCAATATGTGTATTTGAAGATGAATTTGTTAATAATTTATTACCGCTAACCTATCTTCGTCCGGTTTATGATTTAAAATGCGGCTTAAAATCACTGCATGATAAAATAGTTGAAAATTACCCCGATACACCCATTATTTACCACTCTCGAAAATATATAAGAGAATTAACGAATGAAATGTATGATTCTAACATTAATGACCTGGACGATTTTGAAAATTGTCTTTTTATCAACGGCAGGTTTTTATCAAACGAAAAATCTAAGCTGCCGAAAAATCCCGAATTAAATAAAGTTTATGTGAATAATGGAAATATAGTAGCCGCATTTCTTGATCATCAAAATTTTGAGCGGTTCGTTTTTAAATTTGCAGATGTTTTCAGCGATCAAATATTCTCCGATTTGGAACAAATTCAAATTGATGTCGAAATGATTAACTATCCCTGGGATTTATTCAATAAAAATGGGCAGGAAATTATTAATGATTTCCAGCAAGTTATTTCAAAAAAGAAAAATCTTATAAATAGTGAAATAGCAGAAAATGTTTATCTCAAAAATAAAAAGAGAATTTACATAGGAGAGAATTGTGATATTAGTCCTTTTGTTTATTTAGATGCATCCGCAGGACCAATTTACATAGGGAATAACGTAACAATTATGTCCCACACAACTATCCAAGGACCCGCCGCTGTTTTAGATAATTCAACAATAAAAATCGGATCGAAAATTTATCACGATACAACAATCGGCGAGGTTTGTAAGGTCGGGGGTGAAATTGAAAACTCAATTTTTCATTCTTACGCAAACAAACAACATGATGGATTTATCGGTCATTCTTATTTGGGGTCGTGGGTTAATCTCGGCGCCGGTACAAATAATAGTGATTTGAAAAATAATTACAGCACAATCCGTGTTAATATTAATGGTAAAGAAATTGATTCCGGACTGCAGTTTGTCGGGCTGACTATCGGCGATCACTCAAAAACGGCGATCGGTACACAGTTAAATACCGGAACAGTAATTGGCGTATCATCAAATATTTTTGGTTCAGGATTTCCTCCAAAATATATACCCCCCTTCTCTTGGGGTGGAAGTGATGGTATCACAGACTATGATTTTGAAAAGAGTCTCGAAGTAGCAAAAAGAGTAATGAGCAGAAGGAATGTTGAATTGACTGATAATTATAAAAAAACATTTCGAAAAGTGTTCAAATTATCAAAGTAAGTTGAATGCAATTAAAGGTATTACCGGTGACGGATGTTAAAAAATTATTTTTATTTGAATAGATGTGTAATTGAGCTAAACGAGGTTTTATGCGGTTCGAGAGTTGGTGAAATATTTACACAAGAAAAGAATAAACTTTATATCGAATGTACAACTGAGGATTTCCCGCACAGACACTTAATTATTTCTGCGGATCCCAATCTCCCCTACCTCATCCTACGAAATCATCATAAGGCAAAAAAGAATCTGCTATATGTTTTTGAGGATGTACAAAATTCAAAGATTATCAATCTTGAAATTGCTGATGATGACCGTATCGTTAAAATTAATCTTGACGATTCATCAATTTTCTTTTTTGTAAGAGGTGCCGGGACTAATATCGCCCTCAAAAACAAAAACGGAGATTATACTTTTTTTAAGAAAGAAAATAACATTGAAAAACTTCAAGATGAATTGGACAATAAAATATTTGTCACTGAAAAAAATATTGAATTACCGGGTACTGATTTTGATAATAAGTCTAGATGGAAAGATATTAAATCTGTGTTCCCGAAAATTGATAAATACATTTGGAATGAAACGGTTTTTAGGAATGATTCGAGCCATAGTGAATCGTTAAAAATGTCAATCACCCATGTTATAAATGAAATTTACAGTTCTGATATAAGGGTTGAGTATAATAAAAATATAAACGAGTTTATTTTTGCTCCGGCTTCGTATAATTTGTTTTCACTCTCTGAAGAATCGTTTTTATTCTCATCTGTTAGCGAAGCAGTTAATAAATATATATCACTTAGATATTTTTATTCCCGGTACAAAAATTTAAAAGATGAAATCGAGAAATATCTTCAGAAAGAATTAGAAACTCTTTCTAACCGGATAAATAAATTGCGGAACCGGTTGGATGTTGGTTCAAACGATGACCTTTATAAACATTACGGAAATTTATTATTGTCGAATATTTATAAAATAAAAAAGGGTCAAAAGAAAATAGAAGTAACAGATTATCTATCAAATGAACCGGTCGAAATACAATTAGACGAAAAATCTTCACCGCAGGAAAATATCGATAGGTACTTCAAAAAATCGAGAGATGAAAGAATCAATTACGAACAATCAAAAATACTTTATAAAAATTCTATCAATGCATATGAACTTTTGATTATTGCAAAAGAGAAATTGGAAAATGTAAAAACCATTGACGATTTGGAAAGTATAAAATCTGATTTACGAATTAAACCGAAGAAGAAAATGGAATACCAGAGCGAAACAATTAAATACCGCAAATATTTAGTTGACAATAAATATGATGTCTACGTCGGCAAGGATAGTAAAAGCAATGATTTATTGACTACCAAAATGACTAAGCAAAATGATTTTTGGTTTCATGCACGCGGTCTGCCGGGTTCTCATGTGGTTTTGCGTGTTGATAATCCGAAAGCCGGTGTACCAAAAAACATATTAAAAAATGCAGCTTCTATTGCTGCGTTTTACAGTAAAGGCAAAACAGCAAAATTAGTTCCTGTTGCTTACACATTTGGAAAATATGTAACAAAACGAAAAGGCATGGAACCCGGTAAAGTAAATGTAAGCCGGGAAACAGTCTTGTTAGTTAAACCGGAAATTCCAACAAATTGCGTGCTTGTTGAGGAATAATTGAGTGATGTTCAGTTTCTTTATCAGACACACTGTCCTATCTGTAGTGTGATTTTGTACTTTTTTTATAGAATTTATTTTAGAATTTCGTTAAGTATCTATATCAATATTATGTCTTATAGCTATTAAATAGATAAGAGAAATCATTTCATTAACCATAGAGTTTATATGAAAATTTCTCCGCCACTGATAATTCTTCTTCTTATTTCATTTTCTAATCTCCTTTCACAGGAAACCAACTTTCTTTATCTAAAAATCCAGGATAACAAATACGGATATGTAAATATGAATGATGAATTTATTATCCCGCCGGGTAAGTATGAATATTGCTTTACTGATACCTTCAAAAATTTTGCAATTGTTTTTAATAGTAAAGGTAAACTAATCGCAATAGACCAGAATGAATCCGTATTGTTCGAAGTTTTCAATTTTGACAACGGTCCGGATTATCCGTCCGAAGGCTTATTCAGAATTGTAAAAAATAAAAAGATTGGGTTTGCCGATTTATCTGGTAATGTGATAATAGAACCGCAATACGATTTTGCATTTCCTTTTAGTGATAACGCAGCAGCGGTTTGTTTGAATTGCACAATTATAAATGATGGCGAACATCAATACATTGAAAACGGAGATTGGGGATTTATCAATAAGAGCGGGGAAATTATCGTCCCCTTGATTTATGAGGGTGTTTTAGATTCATTTGTAAACGGAGTTGCTGTTGTAAAAAAAGATGGGAACGATCTGAGAATTAATAAATCCGGAGAGATTATTAAAATGGAATCGAAAGATTTTACAGGTTGGGTTGAACTTTTAGCCGATCAGATGATATTAACGAATAAACTGTATGGAAATCAATCAACCGGGATAAATATTTTATGGGATGCCGTTCGTGAATCCTTTGTACTCGACTATTATGATCACGGAATTTTACAGATTACATTTTCCGATAAGCAAAGAAGACTGTCATTAATCCACTATACGGTTATACCATGGCAGAATGTTCGAGAATATAAAATTGGTAATGAATTACAAGACCCAATTATGATGCAAAATATTCTCACCGTTACAGACTATGCAATTATCTTATACTCTGAGGATGCAGCAGTTAATAATGATGAGGACAAAGAATTGGTTTCCCGATTTCATGAAGCATTTAAAAAGGTTATTAATTTCGAGGAAAACCAAAATGAGGTAGATGAATTATCAATTGAACTTCCAAATACTGTTCAAGTAATTTCATTAAAAGAATATCAAAACTATATTAACCTGGAATTTGCCGAACCGGGATCTGATATGAGCTTCATAAATGAAATTGGAAATCTTTCTGACCGGAAAATGATTTATTTGACGATTACACCTGAGATTGGACCTGTAAAACGAATGTGGGTTAAACCGGATAATCCTTTTATTGATACATATTATCTCTCCGTTGAAAAAAATCTTTTAGATTTATTCAAATCGGCAATTCATAAATCTATTACGGATATTGATAAACGTGTGGAAATATTTCATGGGGCAATAGAGAAATTGAGAGAACTTTTCAATGCTGCAAATAGTTATGTAAATTTACTATTTGAAAGATATGAAAATCGTTTGAGCGACTGGCTCTTTTGCAGTGAATCTCAAGCAATCAATTACCCCGGTGATAAAAATATTTTCACCGATTACCAGCCTAAGAAAACACCTGATACAATTATAGATTTTATGCCTCAGTTGAGTGAGGAATTTGAACAACTTCCCTCTTCCGATTTAAATAATCTAATTCCACTTATCAATCTCTTTATTAAATATGAAAAATTAGCAGAAACAAATCCGGGTGAATGGTACGAGGGAAATATAATATTAGGAGCAAAGGAAAGAGAATACTTACCGTCTAAAGAGGAGTTAATTCTATCCGAAATAGGAAACAGGATAAATCAAATTACACAAATAAATAATTCCTTCACTATAAAACAGATGATTAAATCAGCTAATATTTCTTTAGATAGATTGAATTATAAAGAGTATACGGTTATTCATTATGATGTAATGGGCTCGGGCAGATTTTTCTACATTGAAGAAATAATTAATAAAATAGTATCATTTTAGTTGAAGGCATCGCCGTGCATTATAATTTAAGAATAGCGTTATACATTTTAAACCGTGTTCTGATTGCTTTGTCGATTGGCGGTATATTATTCTCCGTTACTATGATAATTGTTCATTCTGAGAATTGGTTTATGTGGTTATTGTATGGTTTTCTTTCATTCGGATTCTACATAATCTTTATTTTAATTTTTATCTTTCGCAAGAATAAATTTCCAGCACCAGGAATGGATTACAAATAATATGAAATTCACCGATGCGGAAATACTATCCATCATTTCTTCTTATATCGAAAATAATGAAAAAATCGGTTACCAAAGCGGCGGAAGCGGTAACATGGGATATGTAGATTATAAAATTGAAAAATATGAAATAAAGGATTTGTCTCGCGACAATTATGAAATAAAATTTGATTATAAAATTTTTATTGAAACGGAGTTCACATATTATCCGGATAATCCCCCGTATGAGTATTCTCATTGCAGAACAATTATAATTAATTCAAAAAAAGAAATTATAGGCACCCAAAATGAATAAGATCGATTTTGATGATTGGGAGGCAATTCAACAGAAAATCAACAAATTTTTAATGGAATTGCTTTATGATATTGAGTGGCATTATGGAGAGAACCGCGCACCATTTATTTACCCCCCGGTATATGAAACCAACTCAAAAAAGGATGGTATAAGCTATTGTTGTTCAATTACACTTGAGGATTGTGATAATTTTGTACTTAAGTATGAAAACCTCAATCCAGTTAATTTATTCGAAACAGTTTCAGAAGATATATCAAAAAGATTTTCTATTAGGCAACATCTACATTGATACATTCCTTATATTTATTGTTGATTTGTAAGAATGAAAAATATTTTATTAAATAATCGGAGAAATTATGAGTAGAGTTTTCAAATTTACTTTTCTTGTTTTCTTTTTGGGATTGATTCAATTGAACGCGCAGTTATACTGGCACTTCCAAACTAATGAAGAAATTGATAGAATAAAAGATAATGATGTTCATAAATATTTATACGTGGCAGAAATTAATAATTCTACTGCGCCTGATACACTCCGCCAGGATACTTTTGATGAATCCGGAAGATTATTGGAATCAACTTTTTTTAGTCCCCAATACGGAACAATGAGAAATGTTTTTGAATACTCCGGTGATTACGTTTCAAAAATTACGGAATTCAGTTTTAAAAGATTTACGAAGAAAGCAACCGAATATTTGAACACGGATGACCCGGACAATCTGGTTAAAAAAGATTATGCCTTGTTTAATTATTCTGAAGATACACTAACATTCAAGAAGTATAAGCTAGATCAAGATAAACCAAAAGCAATTCATAAATATGTATTCGAGAATGATAGAGTTGAAGAAGTTCTGATCTGTGATCCAAATGAAAAAGTAAGAACTAAAATAACTCCCTTTTATTCGGAAGACTTATTAAGACAGAAAACTTATCCTGATGAATCTACAAATAATTACATTTATGATGACAACGGTTTTTTGCGCGAAATAGTCAACACTAATGGAAATACAATGGAAAAGTACTTTTATAATAAAAATGGTCTGCTGGAAAATTGGGAAATTTACTCTGCCGGTAAATTATTCTACCGCGCAAAAATAGTTGCGATTAAGTACTAATTTATAGGGGAGATTTACTTTCTCCCCTTCCAATTATTCATTGATTTATTCACACCTAAAATTATCATCAAATATTGAAATATTCTATCCGGTAAGATTCCTCTTAATAAAACCGCCAGCCTAACTGTTCTTGGTCTTTTTATTGAATATTTCCCTTTCATTAAAGCATCCACCACAATTGCTTTTGCTATTATATCGTGGTCATTTAATAATGGTACGATTAAGTTGCCTAAGAAGCCTAATTTTGCTCCTTCAAACATCCCGGATTTTATATAACTTGGATGAATACTCGACCACCTAACTCCCTTCTTTCCTTTATTTATAGATTCGAAACGCATTGATTCCGTAAATCCCCAAACCGCCCATTTGGTAGCGGTGTAAACAGATAGCGAAGGAACTCCTAACGCACTTGATGCCGAGGATATATTTACTATATGTCCGAAATTTTTCTCATACATACCCGGTAAAAAAGCTTTGCAAGTATAAATTAGTGATGTGAGATTAATATCAATGGTTTTTTCCCAAACTTCATTATCCAAATCATCCAGATCACCGCCTTTTACAAATCCCGCATTGTTGATCAAAATATCTACACTGCCAAATTTGTTTTTCGTTGCAGCAGCACAATTTTGAACCTGGGAATTATCAGCAACATCACAGACTAATAATTGCACGTTTTCAGGACTGCCCAAATCTTCAAATGCGTTGTTTAAATTATCCTCGTTAATATCCCACATTGAAATATAACATCCTTCATTCAACAATCTTTTTACTGTAGCAAAACCGATACCCATTGCAGCACCGGTAACAACTGCTGTTTTTCCTTGTAATTTCATTTTAGTATCTTTTTTTTATTAAATTTGATCCAAAATAAAACAAATAAATCTATTTTGAAATAAACTTTAGAAAAAATCCGGTATGTTCAAAAATATTCGATGGCAAATTGTTCTTTTAGTAATAATCATATCTTTCGCAATCGGGATCCTTTTCAATTTGATGAGCGGAAGAATGGATTTTATAAGAATTGAAAAAGTTTATGAAACATTATCAGCGGACAGTTTAAACCAATTTGTAACTAAAGACGAGCAAACCATAGCTGAAAATGCTAAAGTAAAATTAATTGATATCGAACTCGCTTTCAAACTTTATGAATCTAATGAAGCTCTATTCATTGATGCCCGTGACGAAAATGAATTTGAATTTTTTCATATAAAGGGGGCTGTTAGCATTCCCGAATATAGTTTCGAAGGTCAGGATGATATTCTGAATAAATTGGATAAATCTAAGCTTTATGTGGTTTATTGCGATGGAGCAGATTGCGGAACAAGTATAAGACTAGCAGAAAAATTGATTAATTATAAATTCGATAGATTACTTGTCTTTGAAGGCGGCATAGATGAGTGGGAAAGTGCAGGATACCCTATAGAATTTGGAGATAATCAATGAAAAATATTTTAACTAATTATAAACTGCATCTCGTATTGAGGTATTTGATTGGACTGGTTTTTGTTTTTTCAGGAATTGAAAAAATTATTTCCCCTGAACATTTTGCAGTATCCATTATTAATTACAAGATGTTTCCGACGGAAATTGTGAATATTATTGCAATTACATTACCGTGGCTCGAGTTAATCGTCGGGATACTTTTAATTTTCGGTTTATACGTTAGAGAGAATGCTCTAATTGTCAATGCTATGTTATTACTTTTTACAATTATGGTTTTAGTTGCTCTGCTGCGCGGACTTGATATAGATTGCGGGTGCTTCGGTACGCTCGATCATCAAAAAGTCGGTATCCAAAAAATCACTGAAAATTTACTGCTTTTAATTTCCGGGATAATTTTAATGAGATACTATTCACAAAAACTATATAAAATTGAAAATCTCCAATGAAATTTAAACCGGAAGAGATTAAAAAAATATTATTGATAAAACCACGCGGTATCGGTGATGTGATTTTATCGACAATTGTCCTTGATAACCTGAAGGGTTATTTTCAAAATGTTTTAATTGATTATCTTACTGAACCGTACGCTGTTACGGCAGTTGAATTCCTGCCGCAGGTTAATAAAGTTCTAACAATGAAAAAGAGTGAATTTTTTCTTATGGCTGTATGCAGTGTAAGGAAAGAAAAATATGATATGATAATTGATATGTGGTCTAATCCTCGAACCGCTCAGATCACATTTTTTTCCGGAGTAAAATACAGGGTTGGTTACGCATACAGGGGACGCAGCTATGCATATAATATAAAAGCCACTTCAGAACGCGGAACAACACACACAGCAGAACATAACCTAGAATTATTGAACGCATTGTCAATTCCGATCATTTCTAAAAACATTCACTATAAAGTTGAAGATATCAGTTTTATAAAAGCAAAAGAATTTATTGCACATATATTTGGAGCCAATCAAAAAATAGTTGGTATTATTCCTGCCGGAGGATGGGCATCAAAAAGAGTTGATGCCGTAAAGTGGGTTGATATTGTACATGATTTATTGAAAAACTATAATTGCAAAGTTCTTGTATTGTGGGGACCCGGTGATGAAGATGATGCAAATTTCATAGTTGAAAATATTCCTAATGATTCTGCACTAATTCCGAAAACATCATTTCAGGAAATGACTGGATATATTAAAAATTGCGATTTGATAATTGCAAATGATTCTGGTCCGATGCACGCTGCCGCAGCTATTGGAATTCCAACCCTTGGAATATTTGGACCAACCGATGGAAATTATCACGGACCTTATGCAGATAATTCAGATTTTGTTGCCAACAATGGATTGCATTGTTTGAAGTGTAATAAATTTGATTGTCCTTATAATCATGAATGCATGCTTGAATTGCCGAATGAAAAGATACTCGCAAAAATTGATCAGATTGCCGGAGAAATACTTCGGAGTTAGGTGAATAAAATGTATGAATTAGTTTTTAAGACTTAATAAAAAATCTGATAAGTTCTTTTGGTAATGCTTCACAGTGAAATTACTCATTACTTTTTCATATGCAGCATTTACAAATTTTTCTTTTAATTCACTGTTCTCAATCAACTCGGTTATTTTATCTTTCAAACCAAAATCATCATTCAAATCAAAAAGTAAACCGTTTTTCATATTCGAAATAAATTCATTCGATCCCGAAATGTTGGAAGCAATAATCGGAGTTTTTGCAGCCGCGGCTTCAAGCAGAACAAGTGGAAAACCTTCTGAACGCGAGGGCAGCAGGAAGAGATCGAAAGCTTTATAATATTCCCAGATATTGTCAATATATCCCGGCATAATTATTCGATCTTTTGAAATACCGTATTCGGCAGCAAAATCATAAACTTCTTCTTTCTGCACAATACCTGCCAAAAGCAAAACATACTCATAGCTAAGTTTTGTGAAATTATGAAAAAGAATATCAAATCCTTTCCTTTCTTTATGGAACCATGAAGTTGTTCCCAACACATATTTACCTTCAAGATTGAATTCCTTTCGAATGGAATCACCGGATATCTCATTGATATTATCCGGGATATTTATTCCATTGTAAATCAACTTAACTTTTTTTCTTTTGATTCCGGATTTTATCAAACTTCTTTCAACTCCCCCGCTGCACGCAATTAAAGAATCGAAATACATATTATATTTCAATGCGCCGATTATAGGAAAGCTTTTAGTTTCATTATGCCTGTAACCGATATTGATTATTTCCTTTTTTAATTTTTTCTTCAAATATGCGCCTACTTTTCTATCCAGTGAATGATGGGATATAATGAAATCCGGTTTTAATTCAAGAACATCTTTATAAATTTCATCAAAAAGTGATTTCTTATCCTTGCGGGTATCATAAGCGGCAATGCTGCTTCCGCTTTCGAGCGCACGCTTTTCTGTTAATGAATCTTTCGATACACAAATCACTGTTTTGAATCCTTCATTTTCCAATATCTTCGAGATTTCCAATGCAACTTTTGCACTTCCCGAATAGCCTTCTCCAAAACTAAATTGCAGTACAATTAACTCAGACAAAATAATTACCTAGTAGTGTTTTTTATTCCAACTAAAAATTGATTAATTTTCACTCTTAATCAAACACTTTTTTAAAAGAATTTTCGGAAATGAATAAATGCTAAAACCAATACCTTCCTGTAAAAATTTTAATGGATACAAACCCTGCTTTGAAGATCATAATTGTTGGGATGACGGGTGCAAAAACAATATACCAATCGGAAAAAAAATCCTAATAATAAATTTAGATGCAATGGGTGATGTGTTGATGACAACCGCCCAGCTTGAGTCTATAAAAATTAAATATCCTGAATCAACCATTCATTGGATTACGCTAAAAATAGCAAAACCGCTTCTTGATAATAATCCCTTCATCGATAAAACTTGGGAATATAATTATGAATCGTTATCGATTTTAAACCAGATGAAATTTGATATTGTAATGAATGTTGATAAATCGCAGAGATCGGGCGCTCTTGCAATGTCTGTTGATGCTGACGAACGGTTAGGTTTTGGTATTAATGAAGATGGTAAAATTATTCCTCTCAATGAGGGCGCAGAATATAATTACAGACTAGGTATGGATAATCATCTGAAGTTTAAGGTCAATACAGTAAAAGGACAGGAATACCTTGCTGAAACTTTTGATCTGAAATATAAACGAAATGATTATGTATTCAACTTTACAGAAGAAGAATTAATTTTTATCGAGAAATATAAAAATAAAACCGGAATTACTAATAATGATATGGTTATTGGATTCAATACCGGTTGTTCGAATACATTCCCAAATAAAAAAATGACAATTGAACAGCATGTTGTCTTAATTGAAAGATTTCTATCGTACAGCAAGTTCAAAATTGTTCTTTTAGGCGGACCCGAAGATTCGGAAAGAAATGAAGCTATCGCGGAGCATTTCGGAGATAAAATAATTAACACACCCACAAGTGAAGGCGTTAGAAGAGGTGCGTGTTACGAATCAATCCCTCAGCTTATTATTACTGGTGATTCTTTCGGAATGCACTTAGCAATTGCGATGAAAAAATATGTGATTGCGTGGTTTGGTTTGAGTTGCTGGACGGAGATAGATTTGTATGATAGAGGGATTAAATTATTTCCGGATGGATTATTCTGTGCGCCTTGCTGGAAGAAAGAATGTCCATACAATCTTGAATGTATACAAATGATTGATTTGAAAAAAATTGAGGAAGAGGCTGTTAAATATTTTGAAAAAACCGGGAAGAAATAGAAAAGATTTATTAAAAATATTTAAGCATCTAAAAAGACCTTTAATTCTAGATGGTGCTGTTGGAAGTCTATTGCAGCAAATGGGAGTGGAAAGTAAAAGTTCGATGTGGACGAGTATCGCTATTATTAATTCGCCCTACAGCGTATTGCAAGTCCATAAAGAATACATAAAAGCCGGTGCGGAAATAATAACAACAAACACTTTTAGAACAAATCCTCATGCTGTTGAGTTATCAGGCAAAACATTTTCTTCGCGGAACTTAGTACAGAAAAGCATTGAACTTGTTATAAAAGCTGCTATGGGAAAGGAAATTATTATAGCCGGATCGAATGCACCGGCAGAAGACTGCTACCAGGTTGAAAGAACAATTTCGAAAATGAAGCTGGAGTATAACCATAAAAATCATATAGATTATTTGTGGGAATCCGGTGTTGATTTTATACTGAACGAAACTCAGAGTCATCGAGATGAAATTGAAATTATATGTAAGCATTGTTCATTAAATGAAATCCCTTTCGTTCTAAGTTTGTACATAACAAATGATATGAAATTATTAAGCGGTGAAAGTCTAAGCGAAGCTGTTGAATTAATTAAAGATTATAAACCGGCAGCAATTGGAATAAATTGTATCCATCCGAATGTTTTAAGAAATTACTCTTTTGATAATGAATTTAATTTCGGATTATATTTTAATTGCGGTTCAGGTGAACCAACGGATGAACGCATTGAATGTGCAATATCACCAAATGATTATATTGATCAGATCGAACCTTTAATAAAAGATAACACGATTTTTGTCGGCGGATGCTGTGGTTCCACACCTGAACATATAAAAATAATTAAGGAATATTTGATTGAATTATATCGAAATTAAATCATGTGCAAAAATAAATATCGGGTTAAAGATTGTTTCAAAACGTCATGATGGATTTCATAATTTGATAACTCTCTTCTACCCTATCCGGGATTTAGCAGACACGCTAATAATTAAAAAATCGGATACAACAAAGTTTACTTCGAATATTGATTCGATAAAAAATTGGAATAGTAATTTAATTCTTGATGCAAAGAAATTACTTGAACGTAAATTAGGAAAAAGGATGGATGTCGATATTCATTTAGAAAAAGTAATTCCTATCGGTGCAGGTCTCGGAGGTGGAAGTTCAAATGCAGCCGTTACGTTATTATCTCTGAATGATATGTTTAATCTGAATATTGATCACGATACAATGATTAGATATGCTCTTGAACTTGGTTCGGATGTTCCTTTTTTTATAAAACCCCAGCCTGCAATCGCTATGTCAAGGGGAGAAATTCTTGAATATATCAATCTGGAAATTGACAAGACCATTTTAATTGTCAATCCCGGTATTCACATTTCAACGAAAGAAGCATTCGCAAATATATCCCCGGAACAATCAAATATCGATTTCAGATCTCTGATAGAAAACGGGAAACTGAATTACCAATTAGCTGAGAAAATTTTGGTAAATGATTTTGAATCATATGTTTTTACCGAATACCCGGAAGTAATGTCTATTAAAAAAGAAATGTATACAAATGGAGCGGTATTTTCGCTAATGTCAGGAAGCGGTTCAACAGTATATGGTTTTTTTGATTCAAAAGAGGATGCGCAAAGAATATCTGATAATCTACCGGCAGATTATTTTAGATTTATGAGCCGAATCTAAAAAGCCCAATTTGAATATTTTTGATTTCGATTTTATTGTAAGATCAAAGAATTGTTGTAGTAATTTTACTAGTTTAGAGCAGGCTCATTTATATCCCTTGACTAAGTGTGTCCGTTGATACTTTTTTAAACTTCTTTACTCGTTCCGGGTAAGGTATTTTAATCATAATTGTTGTCCCGGGTTGTTTTCTATTACCAATCTTAGAAGGACTTTTAACTTCCACTTTACCTGCATGTCTTTCAACAACTTCTTTCACTAGGGACAGACCCAGCCCGCTTCCCTCGGATTTAAACTTCTTAATATTGGAAGCACGATAAAATTGTTCGAATATAGTATTCAATTCATTTGGGGGAATGCCGATTCCGTTATCGCTTATTTCAATTTCCAAAAATCCGTCTGAATCATTAATTTCAATAATAACAGTCCCATTTTCGTTAGTATATTTAAGCGCATTACTCACAACATTTGATATTGCTAATTCAATTAATATTCTGTCTCCTGAAACTACTTTTTTACTTTTTCTATTATCGGTATAAGTAAAATCAATATTTTTAGCTTTCGCGGTTTCATTACGAGTATCCATTATTGTCTGAACGATCTCAATTATGTCAAGTTCTTCGGTAGTTGTAATATTTAGAAGTTTCAATTTCGAAATCCGCAAAATATTATTAATCAAATGAAGTGATTCATCAGTTCTAATGCGTGCACGAGAGAGTTTATCTTCAATTGCTTTATCAACCGGACCAACATATTTATTTAGAATAAGATCCAATAAAGATTGCACTGCAGTAATAGGTGATTTAATTTCGTGCACGACACCCATTATATATTTTTGTTTCGCAATTTCTGCTTGATTTAAAGCTTCCAATCTTTCTCTTGCTTCCTGTTCCCTTTTGTAAAGTCTTCTTGCTATTGAATTTGCGAGATAAACACTCACAAATGTTAGTGAAACAAATACCAAAATAAATAATATGACGTAACTTAGATTATGAGTGGGCTGAACTAAATATATTCCAGCTATAAGGTGAGAATGCAGCAACTCAAAATACTGCATGATTATCATTAAGGAAAAAATAGCTGCGAATAAAGCGGCTACTGTATAAACAACATACCCGGGTAAAATCAAACTGCCGATTATCATTTGAAAGATAAAGAACATATAAAGAGGAGAATTGATAGTACCTGTAAAATATATTAGAAATAAAAGCGATGTTAAATCAAGAAGTGATTGAACTAAAGATAGATGCAGCGCATTAAATTTACCGGGCTTTGATACAACGTGCTTTCTAGCGGTATGAATAATAACATTATAAAGAAGAATACCGGCGTTTATTATTAAAATTGCTTGAATCTGCGTGGATGTAAAATTAAAATTTAGAATGTACTCACCGCTAAGGAGAAACATTAAAAGTAAAGCGGCGAAAGTATATCTGAGCTTAATAAACCATAAATTTCTGCGTCTTATGGCCTGCCAAAACTCATCATAATTGTGTGCCCAACTCGGAACCAATATGATCATAATTTATAGTATGGTTATTATTATCGACACAATGATAAAAATAGAAAGAATATTATATAAAGTAAATAAATACTTTTATCAGCAAAATAGAAAAAATGCCGGGCATGTTGAAGTACCCGGCAGATTAAATTAAATCAATTACTAAGCGATGTATTTGCCGCGTTTAGTATAACCAGTGTGTAATAATTTGTGCGATAAATGTCCACTTGGACCATCTTTCAAGAATTCCTCATAAAGCTTTATAACATGAGAATTTTCATGAGATTTTCTAATCTCCAATGATTCATCCTCTGCATAAATCGCTTGAGCACGTTTCATTCTGATTTCTTCATTTGTAGGAATCGGTTGACCGCCGCCGCCAAGACATCCGCCCGGGCATGCCATAAATTCAATAAAGTGGCACTCGCTGAATTTTCCGCCGGCTTTTATATCATCCATCACCTTTTTGGCATTGGCTGTACCATGGCAGACTGCTACTTTCAGAACCGCACCTTTTAACCAATCCCAGTTAGGTATTAAGTGCTGAATCAATTCAGGAACCGGACCGACCTTGTCTCCGATAGGAATTTCAAAATATTTTATTCCTTCAAATCCTCTCACCTGCTGAACATTGGCATTCTCAAAAACATCCTCCGTTTTGCTTCCGGTTACAAATTCAACAACGGTTCTAATTGCAGCTTCCATAACGCCGCCGGTAGCGCCGAAAATTAGTCCGGCACCGGATGCATCGCCAAACGGACTATCGAAATGTGATTTAGGCATTTCTGGTAAATGAATTCCAGCTTCCTTTATCATTTTTGCCATTTCACGAGTTGTTAAACCGTAATCAACATCTTTAAATCCTGAATCCCACATTTCGGGTCGATTGCATTCAAATTTTTTCGCCGAACAAGGCATAACTGCAACACTGACTATATTTTCAGGATCGATCTTTATTTTCTGAGCGTAAAAAGTTTTTATCAAAGCACCAAACATTTGCTGCGGTGATTTTGCTGAGCTGAGATTATCCAAGTAATCAGGATAAAAATGTTCAATGTATTTAACCCATCCCGGTGAACACGATGTAAATTGAGGAAGTTTTACAGATTCATCTTTTTCAACAAGCGCTTTAAATAAACGGCTGATTAACTCAGTTCCCTCTTCAATAATCGTTAGGTCAGCAGTGAAATTTGTATCAAACACGGCATCAAATCCAATGCGGCGAAGCGCTGTATTCATTTCCTGCGTCATTGAGTGTCCGGGTTCCAATCCAAACTCCTCCCCTATTGCTGCACGAGGCGAAGGTGCTGTTTGAATCACAACATGTTTATCCGGGTCATCTATTGCATTCCAAATATCATCGGATGGATCGTTTGCGTGAAGCGCTCCGGTCGGGCAGCGATTTATACACTGACCGCAATTAATGCATACAACATCAGCCAAAGGTTTATCACGGAATGTAGCTATCTTTGTCTTATCACCACGATTAATAGCTTCAAGTACTCCAACTTCCTGAAGATCAATACACGTTCTAACACATCTTTTGCAAAGAATACATTTATCCATATCCCGAATAACTGAGTACGAAGAATTATCAACAGGATAAATTGATTCTTTTACATGCCCGAAAGTATAATGATCAACACCATACTCTTTAGCTAAAGATTGAAGCTCACAATTATTATTTCGAACACATGAATAACATTCACCGTAATGCTCGCTTAGCATCAAATCAATTATATGTCTGCGTGCTTTTCGCACCATCGGGGTCGACGTTTTGATTTTTAATGATGATGTGATTGGGAAAGCACATGATGCTTGCAAAGTTCGCATACCTTCTACTTCTACAAGACACAACCTGCAAACACCGGCAATACACAGATCATCATGATGACACAAAGTTGGGATATGAATATGATTATCTCTGCATGCTTCCAAAATTGTTGTGCCCAAAGGTACCGAAACTTTTTTCTCATTAATTTCAATACTTACTTTACCACCTATTGTTCCCACTCTTGTAGGTTTTTCAACAACATGAGGTTTCTGACTAACAGGTGCACGCTGCGATTTTTTATTTTCCATTTCTACCTCCGAAACCATTGTTGAAAATCTCATCTTTGAAATTGTTTAAAATTGATATGAAAGAATTCGGTGATGATTGTCCCAAACCGCATTTTGATGAAACCTGCATTGTTTGTCCGAGCTCTTTTAACTTATTTATATAACCAAATGTAAATGCACCTCTTCCAATCATTTCCACACCTTCCAATAGTTTAGTATTACCAATTCTACATGGTGTACACTGTCCGCACGATTCTTCAACAAAAAACTCCATAAAGTTTTTGAGTACTTTCAACATATTTCTGTTTTCATTAAAAATCATAATTGAACCACCGGTTGGTAAATCCTCATAACCGAGTGTCCTATCGAATTGTGACTTTGGTAAACAAACACCGGATGCACCACCGACTTGAACGGCTTTAGTATTTTCTGCTCCAACAATTTCCAATAGCTCATTAATTGATGTTCCCCAAGGAAGTTCATAAACTCCGGGGTTTTTACAGTCACCTGAGACTGAAAATAATTTTGATCCGGTCGATTTATCTGTCCCATGCTGTTTGTACCAATCGCCGCCTTTCATTACAATATGTGCAACCGCAGCGAATGTTTCGACATTATTTACAGTGGTAGGTTTTTGTTTGTATCCTGTACTTACCGGGAAGGGCGGACGATTTCTTGCTTCACCGCGGTGACCTTCGAGCGATTCAATCAGAGCTGTTTCTTCTCCGCATACATAAGCCCCGGAACCCATCTTAATTGTAATATCGAAATCAACACCTGAATCAAGAATATTTTTGCCAAGGAGATTTTCTTTTCTCATTTCTTCCAAATAAACTTGAAGCCATTCATACATATAAGAATATTCTCCTCTCAAATAAACAATTCCTTCTTTTGCTCCAATCGTATATCCGCCGATAACCATACCGTCAAACACAACTTCAGGATATTCAAGTAATAAAACCCTGTCTTTAAATGTTCCCGGTTCACCTTCATCTGCATTGCATATAACATATTTTACATCTGATTTGGCTGCTGCTGTCAACATCCATTTTGTTGCTGTTGGAAATCCAGCACCGCCTCTTCCCTTTAACTTAGATTCTTTTATTTCAGCTAAAATATCCTGGCGAGACATTGTGAATGCTTTTCTTATTCCATCTCCTCGATAGTATTCGGAAAAGAGTACAGCGCCTTCTCTTTTAATTTTAGTAGTAACCATTATAACCTCTATTTGATCTCGTTTAATATTTCAACTGCTTTTTCCGGTGTTAAATGTGAATACACTTTATCATTCACAATCATAGCCGGACCCTGATCACACATCCCTAAACAATTTGCATATTCAAGAGTGCATTTTTTGTCCTTAGTCGTATCTCCGAATTCAATTCCCAATTCTCTCTCAATAGCTTTTGCTACTGCCTCTTTTCCCATCAAATCACATGTGATAGTCTGACAAAGTCTAACGATATTTCTTCCTTTCGGTTTTGTATTTAAAAAAGCGTAAAAGGAAATAACACTGAAGACTTCAACAGGGTGAATATCTAATAATCTGGCAATTTCCTGCTGTGCAAAATCTGAAACGTGGTTGTGATTCTTCTGTATTTCTTGAAGTATCGAGAGCAATGCCGATCTATCATTGCCGTATTTTTCAACAAGAATTTCAATCTCAGCAGTCAACGCATTTTTTTCTAATACTAACATTTCGGCTGCTCCTTATTTTTCTTTCAGTAAGTTTTCAACTTTCTCGATTAACTCATCCGGTGAAATTGGCTTCTCTACAAAATCATCTACTGGAACCATATCTCCAGCGCCGTATTCAAATCCAATAGTTTTTGAAACCGATGTATACATAAGTATCGGTGTAGTTATGTCATTCTTCCTAAACTTCTGTGCAAGGAAAAATCCATCATCGGGTTCATCCATCATCACATCAAGAATTATTAAATCCGGATGTTTTTCAAGAACAGTTTTATAACCATCTTCCGGATTGCTAGCAGTAACAATCTCATACCCCTTTGATTTTAATACTAAAGTACTGGCTTCGATGATATCTAGATCATCGTCAATAATTGCGATTAGTGCCATTTTTCTCTCCTGCTGTTTTATTGATTTTATATGATTTTATAATAGTAAATAAAATAATTAACTCATCCTTGGCAGCAGCTTGTGAACATTGGAAGTGTTTCTTACCTTCAATTCTGTCGATATGTTCACCAGCTACTTCCACTATTCTGCCGCAAAATTTCTGTCGAATACTTTTTTGAATCCTTGTCTTCTTAATGCAGTTACCAGCTTACACGTAACATTTGTTCCAAGAGGAAGATTGTCTTCTTCACCCAATGTTGTTCTTTCTGCCGGGGTATTTTGTACGACCCTAAAATTAGACTTATCACTATATGCGGTAGCATTGGGATTAAATTACCTCTTTCATTGCTGTGTATTTTTCAAAAATCTCTGAATGCATTTTTACTCCATTAGTTAAGACATTTCCATATTTCCAAATAACATGCCAAAGTCTTATTCATATATTTTTTATTTAATCGATGTTTTTTATAAAAATTGAGCACATTTTGAAAAGAATTTCCTAATGGTAAGAATATTATTAGCTTTATTGAGATAAGATATACGGATTAAATATCTTCCTTTATACTAGCAAGGATTATTCATAAATGGGAAAAGATTTTAATGAATATAACTGAGCTGCTCCAAAATTGCATTCAGCTTGAAAAAATATTTCTTTTTTCTGAATTGTATTACGAATATGTTTTAGTACCTTTTCAGAAAAGTTTGTGTACTATATGGCAGAATATTAATGAGTGACCTTACGCAAAATATTTTTTTGAATAGTCACTAAATGTCGGGGCAATTCAATCACAGGTACTGCGAAAGGCAGTTTAATGAGATAGATAAAATGAGAATGACTGAATGAAGATGAATGGTTGAACGTTTTTCATTAAGTCATACAGTCCTTCAATCAGAGCGCGGCATAGCTTGCAACTAAAAACGAGTGGATGATCGATCTCAACTTTACTTCCCTCCTTCATCTGTAAATCGACTTCCCACCTTCATTAATATACAATTTCGGTGGACAAGCCTCCCTCGTTTGAAAAACAACTACTAAGGACAGGTCGGCGGACAGGCGCCGAGATATTTTGGCTGGTTGATTGAATGTCTTTCACAATCATCCATTCAACCAATCATTCAATCTCTTGAGATGCGAACAATGTTTCATTTTAAAATCTTTACAAAAAAAAATAAAATATGGTTGAGGATACTATGTTAATCAAATAATTTGATTCTGGCCTGTCCAGGTTAGGTGGATTAAATTATATTGATAAAATATTGTAAAGATTTAGTAATCACAAATCATCTATGAATCTATAACTTCATTTTTCTTCATTGATTGTTCAGCCATAGTGATTTTATAATCATCCAGTTTTTTTGCAATTGCTTCATCTGCAACACCAATTATTTGAAGTGCAAGAAGTGCGGCATTCTTTGCACCGTTAATTGCAACAGTTGCAACAGGCACTCCGCTCGGCATTTGTACAATTGACAGAAGTGAATCCAAACCATCGAGTGAACTTGATTTTATAGGAACGCCGATGACCGGCAGTGTTGTATGACCGGCGGTTACACCGGGTAAATGGGCTGCACCGCCAGCGGCTGCGATAATCACCTTTATACCTCTTTTACGTGCACTTTTTGCAAATTCAGCATGTTGATCCGGTGTGCGGTGAGCTGAAAGAATTTTAACTTCACAATTGATATTAAACTCACTGCAAACATCTATTGCTTTCTGCATGACCGGCAGGTCCGAATCACTTCCCATTATAATTGAAATTCGAATATTGTTGTTCATCTTTTACCTTTATCATTTATGATATATGATGTAAAGATAATAATGAAACGAAAATAAAAAAAATCCGCAATCCTTACTAATTACGGATTTAATGAAAAGTTAACAGTTACTTTCGCTCAATGGAGCTGATGCCTGAAACATCAGACCGTACATCATCCGGATCTCCGTAAAAATCAATATTGCCTACTCCTGAAACATCCGCGTCCAATTTTTCTGATGCATAAACATCAGCATTTGAAGCGCCGCTTGCAGATATTTTAACTTCCTTTGCAATTAACTCTTTTGCATCAAGATTGGTTGCACCGGATATGCCGACCTTTAAATAATCACATTTCCCGGCAACATCCAAATTGCATGCTCCGCTGAGATCAATTGTAAAATCTCCCGTCTCAACATTTTTTATTTTCACATTATTTGCTCCGGATGCTTCTACATTTTCCAAAGAAGTAACGGTTAAAAAGATTTCCATATCATGTTTTGGTGAAATATTTCTTTCCGAATAAATTTCCAACCGATCCCCTCTCACCTCTGTCCGGATATATTTTAATAAATTTTCTTCAGCACGGACTTTAAGGCTTACACTTTCACCTACAATTACCTTTACTGTAAATGCTCCGCTTACTTCCAAATCAGTAAATTCAGAAATTGATCTGGTTTCTTCTTTAAGATCACCATTACCCTTAATTCCAAATCCCCTACAGCCGGTAAGGGAGACAAACACTAAAATTACAATTAAAAACATATTCCTTTTCATTATTCCTCCGCTAATTTTGATTTTAGACGCAAAACAAATCGCAAAGTTAGAAACAACATTTAATTTTGAAAGAAAAGTAATGCTATGAATAATTCAATATTTTTTTATATTTTGACTCGACAATTGCTTATAGGTTGTAGCAAAAAATAAATTATTGTAACAGGTCGAATTACCCAATTGAATAAAGAAGAACTAAACAAATTACAATCCGATGCTTACGACCACCTTTGGAACGGTCGTTTCAGAATGGCATTAACCGCTGCTCAAAAGGTTTTCAAGGAGCGCAATGATGATAGTGAAGCTGCGATTTGTTTAGCATGGGCGCTTCTCGAAAATGGTAATCCCGCGAAAGCTATGGAGTACGCCAACCTTGCCGTTGAATTAAAAGGAGACTCTGCCAAGGCAAGGCTATACAGAGGATACCTTTTAATGAGAATGAGTATTTACGAAGGCGCTATTTCAGATTTTGAAACTGCTATTGATAAGCAAAAAGAATTCCTCGCATTCACTTATATAAATAAAGCCCGTGCTCTGGGAGGAATGCAAAAACTGGAAGAAGCTTATGCCGCTTTTGAACTTGGACTCAAAATGGATGGCGGTAAACATTCCAATTGGAGTAATTCTTTTAAGTGGTATCAACAAGCTCTGGATCTTCACAACGGTAAAATAAAATTAAAAGGCAAAGCAGCCGAACAATTATTAATGGAATGTAGTGAAGCTATAAAAGCTAAGGAATATTGGTTTGCTCTATATGTATCAAAATTGGTTTTGGCAGATAAAAAACTCAGTAGAGAATATCCTCAGGCTGCTGTAGTAGAATTAGAAGCAATGTACAACATGTTTCAGTTTAGACCAGCATGTGAAAAAGCAAAAAATATGAAGAGTAATTTTGAGGGTGATAAAAAGTTCCAGAGTATCTATAAAGGTCTTCAAAAATATATGGATGATGTATTTGATGATGACGAACCCGAAGAAGTTTCAGAAGACCAAAAAATTGAAATAATCAAGAAACCGGAATATAAATCGAAAGATGAAAAGATCGAATCTCCCCCGCCTAAATCAAAACCATTAAAATCGAATAACGGTTCAGACCAACAATTTTATGATAACGATTTTGCCGAAGTTTTTTCAATCAATGTTTATGACCCGGTTGAAGAAATGGAAGAAGGATCCCGCCAGTTTTATTCATCTTTTGCGCTAGAAGATATTGAAGAAATTGGGGTGGAAATAATATTTAATAATCCTTTCTTTAAAAAAGAAGACGTTACGCTTGACGGGCAAGCTGTTTGGTATTTGAATGGTAATACTATCGGGACGAACAATTTTAATCTAAAAGTCAGAAATGATTGGGATTCGGTAATATTTACACAGACTATTACACGTGATGCTGTTGAATCGCTTTTTGAAGGAACCGGGAAAGTTGAACTGTATTTCAACCAGGAAAAAGTTGCTGAAAAATCCTTTAGTATTTCAGATAAAAAAATAATTCAGAAAGAGGAAATTAAAAAACCACCACCAGAAGATGAACCTGCAGATCAACCGGAAAAACAAGATGAAAAAGCTGAAAAAGATTACCAGGTTCACAAAGAAGAAAGTGAAAAATCACTAGAGGAATGTGTTGAAGAATTAAACAAGTTTATTGGTCTAGGGTCTGTAAAAAAAGCAGTTAAAGAATTTATAGATTACCTTGAATATCAAAAAGAAAGGAAACGGCTTGGATTAAAATCCAAAGAAGGTTTAGCAATTAATGCTGTTTTCCTTGGTAACCCCGGAACTGGCAAAACAACAATTGCCAGAATAATGGGTAATATTTATAAGGCGATGGGAATTCTTGAAAAAGGTCACGTTGTTGAAGTTGACCGTTCTGCAATGGTTGGCGAGTATGTGGGTCAGACCGCTCAAAAAACAGATAAGTTAGTTGAAGAAGCTATGGGCGGAGTTTTATTTGTTGATGAAGCATACACACTTATAAAAAAAGGCGGCGGTCAGGATTTTGGTCAAGAAGCAGTTGATATTTTGCTAAAACGTATGGAGGATAAGAAAGGACAGTTTTCTGTCATAGCTGCAGGTTATCCCAATGAAATGGAAACATTTCTATCTGCAAATCCCGGGATGAAATCTCGATTCACCCATACTTTTGTATTTGAAGATTACGACCCGGATGAGCTATATCAAATTTTTGAAATGATGATCAAAAATGAACAATATGAAATTTCAGATGATGCCAAAGAACTATTAAAGAAAGAACTTTTAAGACTGTATCGGGCAAGAGATGAAAACTTTGGAAATGCACGAGAGGTAAGGAAAATATTTGATGATGTTAAAATGTCTTTAAGCAAACGGTATCTTCAACTAACCGGCGATGAAAGATCCAAAGAAGCAATGATAACAATAATGCCGGAAGATATAACAGAGACGTTTAAAAAAGACGAAGAAAAGGATGTAAAACTTCCGATAAATGAAGAACTTCTTGAAGAAGCTCAAAAAGAATTTGATAATTTAATAGGTCTTGGATCAGTAAAGAAAGATGTTCAAGACATGATTAAACTTGCCAGGTATTTCATTGAACAGGGCGAAGATGTGAGAAGTAAATTTGCCGCACACGTTTTATTCCTCGGAAATCCCGGCACCGGAAAAACAACTGTAGCAAGAATAATGGGTAAAATTTATTCTGCTCTCGGAATTATTCCAAAAGGACATTTGGTAGAAACTGATCGTCAAGGTTTGGTTGCAAGTTATGTAGGTCAAACCGCGGAAAAAACAACTGCTATGATAGAAAAAGCTATGGGCGGAACGCTTTTTATTGATGAAGCGTACGCGTTGGTTAAAAAAGGCGGCGGTGAAAATGATTTCGGGAAAGAAGCAATTGATACACTGCTTAAACGTATGGAAGACGACCGTGGGAAGTTTGTTTGTATAGCAGCAGGCTATACAAATGAAATGAAAGATTTTATCGAAAGTAACCCGGGAATGCAGTCGAGATTCACAAAATCGTTTACATTCGAGGATTATACTCCTGATGAAATGATGGAAATCGCAGATAGAATTTTGAAATCAAAAGAAGTCGCATTCTCAGATGATGCAAAATATGAAGTCGAGAAACACTTTAATGATTTATATAGAAATAGGGATAAGAATTTTGGAAATGCTAGAATTGTAAGAAATCTAATCGATAAAGCTCAGCAAAAAATGCTTCTTCGTCTGGCTGACACACCTTCTGAAGAACGATCGGAACGTAAAACAATTATAGTAGAAGATATAAAAGATATTGTTGGCAAAGCGGAGAAGAAAGCAAAAGCAGAGGTTAAAGGCGATCCCGAAAAATTAGAAGCGCATATCAAAAAACTCAGAAATCTTACCGGGTTGGATTCGGTTAAAAGAGGTGTAGATAAATTAATAAGCAGTCTTAAAGTTGCAAAACTTCGGAAGGAACGCGGTCTGCGCGTAATCGATAAAAACCTTCATTCGGTATTTCTTGGAAATCCCGGGACAGGTAAAACGACTGTTGCCAGATTGATTAGTGATATATATAAAGAAATGGGAATGCTTGAAAAAGGTCATCTTGTTGAAGTTGACAGAGCTGCTCTGGTTGCAGGTTATCAAGGACAAACTGCTACAAAAACAGATCAAGTAATTACACAGGCATTGGGTGGAACTTTATTTATTGATGAGGCTTATACGTTATCCCGTGGAGGCAATGATTTTGGACAGGAGGCTATCGATACACTCCTGAAAAGGATGGAAGATTATAAAGGTCAATTCGTTGTAATAGTTGCCGGTTATACAAATGAGATGAAACAGTTCCTCGAATCAAATCCTGGATTAACATCACGTTTCACAAATACCTTTACATTCGAAGATTACGAACCGAGACAATTGCTGGAAATCGCTCACAACATTGCAGTAGATAACGGGTACAAATTAGATGAAGGTGCACTTCAGGGATTATTGGAATTATTTACCGAACTTTACAACAAGCGTGATTCAAATTTCGGAAATGCACGTACTGCGAGAAATACACTCTACAAAGCAATTAGTAATCAGGAAGAACGGATTTCAAGTTTATACGATCTCGCAGATGAAGACTTAATGACAATTACGTTCGAAGACGTCGCAAATCTTCAAGAACAATCCTAATTAAAATTATTCTACACAATAAAATTATAGAAAATGCTCAGAATCGAAAAATTAACAAAAAGTTTTGGCGATTTCGTTGCAGTAGATTCACTTGATCTGAATATTAATAAAGGTGATCTATTTGGATTTTTAGGTCCAAACGGTGCAGGCAAAACTACTACAATCAAAATGATTACCGGTCTTTATTCCCCTACCTCAGGATCGATTAGCATTAATGGTGTGAATGCTTTTGAAAATCCGATTGAAAGTAAAATGAAAATCGGATACATTCCCGATCAACCTTTCCTTTATGATAAATTAACAGGTATGGAATTCCTCTATTTCTCCGGAGGTTTGTACAACTTGTCAAAAAGTTATTTAAAAAATAAAATCGAAGCTCTTGTTGAAGATTTAAAAATTCAGGAATGGCTGTACAAAAGAACAGAAGAATATTCGCAAGGAATGCGGCAGAGAATAACAATAGCTTCGGCATTTCTGCATGATCCTGAATTAATTGTAATAGACGAGCCAATGGTTGGGCTTGATCCGCAGAGTGCTTTCATAATTAAAAATACTTTGAAGCAAAAAGTATCTGAGGGGATAACTGTTTTAATGTCCACACACAGTTTGAATGTTGTTGAAGAAATATGTAACCGTGTAGGCATAATTATGAAAGGCAAATTGATTTTTGATAACTCCATTGAAGAATTACACAGGTTGAAAGAGGAAAAAAATAATAATCTTGAACAATTATTCATACAATTAACCAGTGAATATGAATCAGATCATTCTCATTCTTAAATATAAACTTATTACATTTTTTAAAATTTCATCCAGTTTTACTTTTGAATCACTGTTCAAGAATTTAGGCAGTTTTATTGTTTATGGAGCTTTTGCATTGGGCTCTTTCGTTTTTGCTCAACGCGTGATTGGTTATTTACTTGTAAATATGAGGTTGGGTGACTTCCTGCTCCATGAGTTTATATCAATGATTCTTTTCATTTTCTTCATTTCAATTAACGTTGGAAATATAATTGTCTCCTATTCCACTTTATTCAAATCGGAAGAGGTAGCTTATTTATTAACCAAACCGATCTTTCCGACAAAAATATTTGTTATAAAATTTTTAGATAATTTCTTCTACAGTTCATCTACTCTTCTTCTAATTTTATTTGCGGTGCTAGCGGGTTATTCCGTTTACTTTGATTTAAGTCTGTTGGAATTTATCTCCTTAATCGGATTAAACTTCTTCCCGTTTATGTTCAGCGCTGCTTCTTTAGGTGTAATTATATTAATGATAATTCTAAAATTAGCTGAGCGTTTCGGTGTAAAAAAAATATTATATACAATTGTGGGCGGATATTTAACAATTGTATTCCTATTTTTTAATATCTCTTCTCCTGTTGATTTAGTGAATGAAGTATTTAAACATTACCCTAACGTGAATGAGTATTTTGGTAATTTAATTCCTCCCGAGATGAAATTCTTACCGAACTATTGGTTGTCCCGTTCACTGTATTGGATATCAAAAGGTGAGATTAATGAATCTATAAAATTCTTCGCTATTCAATGCGGTGTTTCCGTTTTCTTATTTTCACTTGCAGTTTATTTGGGACATAAATGGTATCAGAAGTCATGGTTTGTTTCGCTCAAACTAAGAAGTAAAATGCGCAAAATGCGTGAATTGGATGGGACTAAATCAATATTAACAAAATCATTTTTTTTATCACCGTTTAACGATTCACTAATCAAAAAGGATTTTTTATTATTTATCAGAGAACCTAGCCAAATTGTTCATTTCATTGTATTAATGGTATTAATCTTTGTATTTATGTTTAGTATTTCCGGTGTTGCGCTTATCGCGGGGAGTAATGTTTACCTTCAGTCAATCATCTATTTAATTTTATTTATATTCAATGCACTTTTAATATCTACTTTATCGCTTCGATTTGTATTTCCATTAATTAGTTTGGAAGGGCTTGCCTCATGGAAAATCAGATCTGCACCGGTTGGTCTATCAAAATATATCCGTGCTAAACTGCTTCCGTTTTTTCTAATTATATTATTTATTTCCGAGTTGTTAGCTTTTTTTACGAGTCGTGATTTTAGTATTAATCTAATATTTGTAAACATCCTGGTAAATTTTTTCATTACAACATCACTTGTTGCATTAAACTTTGGTATGGGCGGGTTATTTTCAGTTTATAGAGAAAAGAATCCGATTAGAATTGCGTCTTCGCAAGGAGCCTCTTTAACATTTCTATTGTGCATGATATATATGTTATTTGTACTAATATTTCTATTTATACCGGTCAGCAATTACTTTTACAGCTTGATGATAAATAAAATAGAAAGTTATTCATATTTCACATCGCCGGTAATAGTAATCATTTTGATTTCTATAGTAATTACCGGATTGTTTTACCAGGTTGGTTATACTTCTTTGAAAAAAGATTTTTGATTTTACTTATGATGCGTTTATTAATTTTTTAGTAATTCTCCCGGTTATGTTTACTAAATATCTGCGTGGTATTAACCTGCCGGAAATTGCAATAATTTTATTCATCAATCCATCCACAACCGAGTATTTTCTACCAAGTGAATTTAAAGCAGTATTCACTACATTCTCTGCAGTTCTGATAAAAGGCGCCTTCCCTACATTTGCAATACCGTGAAATTCAGTATTTGTACTTCCGGGATTAATGGATAAGACATCAATATTATATTCTTTCAACTCATTAGCTAAGGCTTCACCCAAATATGAATTAAATACTTTCGTAGCTGAATAAGCAGCCATATATGGTGTAGGTTGATATCCAACCACTGAGCCTAAAAATATAACAGCTCCTCGTTTTTTTAATTTCATTTCTTTTACAAAATGATGAGTTAAGATTGTCGGTGCAACACAATTAACATGAACCATATCAATTTCATGTTGAGAATTAGTTTCAGTAAATTTTCCAGTTGAGCCGAAACCAGCATTATTAATCAACATTCCGATATCCAATTTCTCGGTTACCGGTATAATTGATTCTAAAAAATTACTTTTACTCAAATCCGCTTGTATTGTTTTTATATTAATTTTGTATTTGTTCTTTAATTCTTCCGCCAATGAATTTAACCGATCAATTCTTCTTGCAACTAAAACTAAGTTATAATTTTCTTTCGCTAATCTTTTTGCAAACTCTTCACCGATTCCTGATGAAGCGCCGGTTATTAAAGCCCATTCACCATATTTTTTCATTTTTTCTCTGCAAATTTTATGATTATCAAATATATTTATTAACTTATGCAATCAGAAGTGCTTAATATTTTTTCTTATCTCAAATCAGATGCAGGAGTAAAAATGAAGTTTCGAAAAATTTCAGCAATAGTCTTTTTATTTATCACATATAATTTGTATTCGCAAAATATTCCCGATTGGGAGGGAGGAATTCCCGACGGTTGTACTTCAATTACTGTTGGGAAGTCTGCTACATCGGATGGATCGGTTATTACTTCACATACTTGCGATAGTCACAGAACAAGGGGCTATTTTGACATCATGCCGGCAAAAAATTACAACGAAGGTGAAATGGTTACAATGAAGAAAAGGACAACCAATGATTCATTAGCAATGCCGGCTTATAAACATATTCCGGTCGGAGAAATTCCACAGGTAGAAAATACATTCGGATATATAAATACAGCTTATCCCAGTATGAATCAATATCAATTAGCGATCGGCGAATCTACTTTCGGCGGAAGATCATCACTGAAATCAGATAAAGGATTGATTGACTGCCAGCAATTATGCCGCTTAATGTTGGAAAGATGTAAAACTGCCCGAGAAGCAATTCAATTAGCCGGTGATCTATTAGCTGAATACGGATGGAATGACTATGGTGAAACTTTAACGATTGCAGATAAAAATGAAGTTTGGATGCTGGAAATTGTGGGTCCCGGAAAAAATAAAATCGGTGCAGTTTGGGCTGCTCAAAGAATTCCCGATGATCACATTTCCGTTACTGCTAATGCAAGTAGAATTCGTCAAATTGATCTTCACAATTCCGATTATTTCATTGCTTCAGATAATATTTATTCAGTTGCACAGGACAGCAGTTGGTGGAGTGAATCGGATGGACCATTTGAATTTTGTTATGCATATGCTCCGGGAGGAAGAACATCGTATGCCTGCCGAAGAAGAGAGTGGCGTGTTTTAAGTTTAGCAGCGCCGTCTTTAGGATTACACCCGGATTCTGAAAATTTCCCTTTCTCTGTTAAACCAGATTCATTAATAACAAAAGAAAAATTGGTGGAAATATTTCAGGATTATTATCAGGATACTGATTTCCTATTAACCAAAAACATTACTACAACGGATGACAGCGGGAGAACAGTATTATCTCCATTTGCAAATCCATTTATGCCTTATGATATGAGAGGTATTTTTAATATTAACGGCGGCTGGGGCTGGAGAGGAGAACGTTCGATTGCACAATGGTATACAATGTATGCAACGATAACTCAATCACGTGAATGGCTGCCCGATGAAATTGGTGGTGTTGTGTGGCTTGCATGGGATAATGTTGCAACATCAATTTATGTTCCGGTCTACTGCTCGGTTTCCGATGTGGCTGAATCCTTTAAAACTCAGGGAAGAATTAACGGATTTAATCGCCAATCAGCATGGTGGGCATTTAACCGCCTCGGAACTTTAACTGCACAAAGATGGGGTGATATGATTAAAGATGTAAAAGCTGTTTGGAGTCCTTTGCAAAAAAAAGTATTCAGCGATACAGATAATTTCGAAAAGGAATTGTTAGAAGTGCATAAAAACAATCCGGATAATGTTAGCAAAATGACAACACGATACGGAATAAAATGGGGAGATAAAGTTGTAAAGAAAGCGTGGGAACTGGGTGATTATCTTTGGACAAAATATGACGAAAAATTTTAACTCATAAAAATCATAAATCTGGGTTTAATTTGATTGGGAGACGCGATTAAAGCGTCTCCCTAAAATTAAATCATTTCACTAAGCAATTCTGGACGCGGTTGAGCAATTACTACTTTATTAACTAGTAATCCTTTATCTGCAATCACCTGAGCCCCGGAATCGACCGCACTTCTCACTGCCGCAACCTCACCGGTAATAGTACAGAATGCTTTTCCGCCTAATGCCATTGCAAGACGAATTTCTATTATTTTAACAGTCGCTGCTTTTACAGCTGCATCCGCACCTTCGATTAAAGATGCAACGGAGAAAGATTCAAGAATTCCAAGAGCTTCCAACTGCTCAATTCCGCTGTGACCTGAAAGTGCCGGAAAAATATCCGGGTGAACATTCGGAATTACGAAAGTATCTATTACCGCATATTCGATCGTTTCGGCTGCTGCATCAACTGCAGTTTGAACAGCTGCAACATCTCCTCCAATTAAAACCATATACTTACCGGAACATATTGTCCGTGAAATTAGTAATTCGACCTCGGATGTTTTTAACATTATATCAGCCGCTTCCATACCGGATGCAATGCTGGTCATTTCTATTAATCCAATTGAATTCATTTCCATAATATTTTTCCTTTCAGAAAATTAATTTGATGCAATTTTTATATACTCATCAGAAACCTGCGTAACAATTCCGCTAATCGATGAATGCACATTTGTCCCTAATTTGCCTTCATCAATTCTTCCTATTAAATCTCCTTCAGAAACTTCGTCTCCGATTGCAACAACCGCACGAGCCGGAACTCCGACATGCTGTTTCAATTTAATAGTTACATTCTGCGGGATTAATTTTTTATCGGTAAATGGTGTGTCCACATTATACTTTAAAACATCAAGTCTTTTCATTAGTTGTTTTAGTGGAACTCTTCTTCCCTCTTTTATCGGGTGTACTTTTACCGGTTTTTTCTGTTCATATTTTTCGCCGATCTCTCTCAAATGCTCTTTCCCCTGCCCGCAGGCTTCACGCGGATACAAATCTTCGGGACATGCATACAATGAACATAACCCGCACATGCAGCAAAGATCCGCATATTGATTCCAAACCGATTCACCTGTTTTCGTAAACTCAAGAGACCGCATCACTTTGTGAGGCTGAACATCATATCCAAGCAGGTATCGGGGACAAAATTCAGTGCAATAACTACATTGATCACAAGCAGATTTTCCTATTCTATTCATGTCTTTCATCGGTCGGTTCATCCTGTCGATCAAATAATGATCGGAGGGAAGAATGATTAAACCGGCAGTAGTTTTTGTTACAACCTCGTTTTCATCAAACGTTAATGTACCCATCATTAATCCGCTGACAAATAAACCGTAATCTTTCGTTGTAGCACCGCCTGCCATTTTAATAAGCTCTTTAAAACTTGTACCGATTGGCGCCCAAAACGAGCATGGTGTTTTTACAGCGCCCGCAATACTTACAAATTTTTTAGTAACAGGTTTTCCTTCTGATGCCATTGCCACATTGTAAAGTGTTTCAACATTATTAACAACACAACCAACATCCAACGGTAATCCGTGCGGAGGTATTAATCTTTTTGTAGCAGCGTATACGAGTTCATACTCATCACCGGATGGATAAAAATCACCCAAAAAACACATTTCAATTTTACCGTTTTCGAGATTTGCACTTATCGCATCAACTGCTGCCGCATTCTTTGATTTAATTCCGAAATAACCGCGCTTAGCTTTAGTCTGTTCCAGCATTATCTCCATTCCGCGAATTATTTCTTTCGGAAAATTCACCATTATTTCAAAATCTTTATGGATCAGCGGTTCGCATTCCGCACCATTTGCAAGCATAAATTCAACTTGTGAATTTGCTTTTATATGAGTCGGAAATCCTGCTCCACCGGCACCGACAACACCGGCTTCAAAAATCTTATCGGATAAACTCATTAATTATCCTTTCGCTTTATTACGACAATCGTTTTATCATCTTGATATTTACTGTTGGAAGTAGAAAACTTTTCAACATCATCCAATATAGTTAAAGCAATTTCTTTTGGGGAAAGATCGGTAACTTTGCGAATTACTTTTTCCAATCTTTCTTCCTCATAGAAATCGAAATCATCATTTGCAGCTTCAGTTACACCGTCCGAATAGATGATCAAAATATCACCTTTTTCAAAAATCATACTATCTGTATCATATTTTGAGTGCGGGGCAGGTCCTAATAAGGGTCCCGTAGGCTGTAAATACGATATCGATTTATCTTTATTCGAAAATAATATCGGGGGATTATGACCGGCATTAGCGTATAAGCAAATACCTTTTTTATCATTTGATAATTCACAATAAAATAGTGAAGCAAATCTATCATCGCTAAATATTTTATTTATTAATTCGTTCATCCTGTACATCATAGGAGATATCTTCATTTGGAATGTACTCGCCATTCTCAGCGCACCTGAAATATACATAGCTTCTGCAGCAGCGCTTACTCCCTTTGAGGCAGCATCTCCAACTGCAATTGCAATTCTACTTTCATCATCACCAATTTTAAGATAATCATAAAAATCACCACCTAATATTTGAGCCGGAATAGTTATTCCGAATAAGACATAATTATGAAAATGATATTCATGTTCCGGTAAAATGCTTCTGATTAAATGCTTTGCTTTGTCAAGATCCATTATTAAGTTTTTACGTGAATCGGAAATACTTCTTTCTTTAATTTTTGATGTAACAACAGTCGCAACAATATTAAGCGTATACCGAAGATCATCATCAATTTCTTCACTATTGACAGCCAATAAGTACTGGTATAAATATTTCCCGTCAATTTTAGTTTTATAACCAATACCTGATGCCGAATATCTAAAAATACCTTTTTCTATAAGCTGCTGATTTGTTTCATTAGCCAGCACAGTACGTTCTCTTGTGATTATATTAAATACCGGGTAGTCGTCAACTTTTAAAATAAAATCATCTTCAATATGCTGAACATTTCCTAATTGATAAACTAATCTATATGCTTTTAGTTGAGTATCAAGTTTCCAAAGTCTTCCGCCAGTTACACTAAATTGATCATCTTTTACAATTAAATTCAATACTTCTGTAAGAAGTTCTTTTTCTGAAGAAAACTTTTTTGAAGCAACTGTTTCAATAGTTCTGAGTATTTTTTTATGCTGCATTATTTATTCCAAAATATTTTTATAAGGGAAAATCTTAATTATTCTGTTTATTAAATTTTTTATAGCCGTTACAACTGATTCGTCCTTTTCTGCATACTTTTCACTATAACTTAGGATTGCTGTTTTAATACCTACATCTTTACCCTTTTCAATACTGAGATAGTATTTATGAGCCATAATTTGAACATATAAACTTACTGAATTTGTATACGGGAATAAATTAGGTGAATCAAATTTTTCAAATTCATTTATGATCGGGTGATAAATAATCTCCACCCAGTCTTTTGCAGCCTCTACTAATGAAATCTCGTCTTCACAATTTTCATTCAAATACCATTTATGTTCTTCAATTTGCTTTAGTATGGATTCAAGAGAATTTTTGTCCTCAACTTGATAAAAATGCTCCTTGACATTAAGCCCCGTTTCTTTTTCAAAATCATCTATTTTATTGAACAGGTCAATTTTATTATTGTATTTCTCCTTCAAATATTGGAAGTCCGACTTGGCATTAATTATTTTTCGCTTTACACGATCTTCAATAAACTTATCATTAAACCAATCTAACGAACTAAAAAAATAATTCAGTTCATCTTCTTTAAATTGATCGTTCAAATTATCAAAAAACTGGACTGTTTCAGCATCAGCTAAAAATGCTTTCAGTTCTGTTTTTGTTCTACCCCACTCATCTACTATTTTTATAAATTTTATAAGAATATTTGAAAGAGATGCATCACCCCAAAAAATATTTTTATTATGAAGTGTAGCCAGCAGTTCTGCTACAGCTTTAAAAATTACCCTTCTATTTTCATCGGTAAAATCCCAACTGAACAGTATGGAATGCGGAATTGATTTACTTTCAACAACAGTGATAACAAAAGCAAATTCATTCTGATTAATTTTATCATCTTTCTTTTTTGAAAAAAGATGATCTTTAAAAATCACATAACCCGCGGGAATGAGTGTATGAATCCCTTTAATCAAAAGTTTGCCGTAAGTTTCATATTCAAAATAAGCTGCAAGCGGAGTAGTTTGTTTGATTGCAAACGAGTAAGATTTTGTTTTTATAAAACGCACCAAGTGCCTGGAATGTGCTTTACGTAAATCAATAATCTCAACACCCTTATCCTGCCAATGTTCTAAAGGCGTTTCCCAAGGCAGAGTTTTTAATTCCTCGGAGTATTCATCATGAAAGTTGAAAACCAAATTTTTATTATTCATTTTTACTCGGCATAAAACTTAATGAGTTTTCCCAAAACATCTTTACTTACTTCATTAAAACTTTCTGCAGATAAAGTTATCATTATACTTGATAGGCTGGAACGATATATTCCCTTAGCCATATAACCGGCTCCTTCAAATGCACCAATCACATCCTTGAAGCTATCTTCATTAGGTGTTGGAATTGGAGTTTCCGAGTTAATGATGTTTTTCCATTTGGATTCAAAATCAACCATCGTGGTTATATTCGGCTCCCAAGGTTCAACATCAAGGGGATAAAAATCTTCATAAGAAACATCAGACGTATAATATTCATCAGCTAATCCTGCGAAACTGTGTCCAAATTCATGAATAAATATTTTTTCCGAAACCGGGTGATCTGCCGCAGTTGTAAGATAAAAATTATAAATCCCTCCACCGCCGTACTTATCAGTATTGACTAATATTATAATTTGATCATAAGGAGCATTAGCTGCTAAATCTTTTACTGATTTATAATCGGTTGTCATCAAGTATCTTTCACTATCGAATGTATAGAAAGATGAATTGAGTAAAGTGTTGACCCAAATATCTTCACCGGGAATATCAGTACCGCTCTCATCAGACGGGGCGGCAATACCCCAAGTATTTATCATGGCAGGGCTAGATTTGAAAGGCTCGTAGTTGAAAAGATAATCCGAAAATCTTTTACAGTCATTTCTGAATTTATCCATTTCTTCTTTTGTATATCCATCCGGTATGAATACAATATCCAATTTCTCTTTGGAATCACCTGAGAAATGAATTTTAAAATTCTCAAACTGTTTCCTGTTATCATTTTTAATAAAATAATCATCCGGGGATATTTCCAAATCAAAGATTTCATTAAAATTATTCTTTCTGTCTCTCCTGAATAATTTCATTACAATTTTATTTTTGGGAAATGGAAAAGAGACAGAACCGCTGAAACTCATATCTAATTTCTTTGATTGTGCAGTCGTCTGCCATTCTTGAAATAAAGTAGAAAATCCTCTCGAATATATTAACCGGTTTGATTCAAAATCATACACTTCTAAAAAATAATTTCCGTACTTAAAATCATCGATCAAGTTTACGTGTGAACCTCCCCAGTAAGGTTCTTCAATCATTTCATCGAACGAAATAATTTCTATTTGTGCATCGCCCGTGTGGTAGAAATCCACTCTTAATGATTTGTTGAGAAAATAATCATCAAAATTAACTTGAGAAACGGATACACTTGTTGCAAGAAGCAATAAAACAATAAATTTCATTTGATCACCTTGAGAATTCGTTAATTTATTTAATTTTTCTGGAGCCTGGTTTAACTACCGGGATGTTTTCTTTACATAACGGACATTCATCATGCGAATAGCTGATAACTTCTGTTTGAAATGTACTGATCTGCGGTACACCAAAGTCAACCTTACCATTACTTCTATCAACGATCATCCCTACACCAACTATTTCTGCGCCGTTTTCCTTAGCATTCTCAATTACTTCAAATACCGAACCGCCTGTTGTTACAACATCTTCGCAGATTAGAACCCTCTCACCTTTTTCAATTGTAAAACCTCTGCGGAGCGTCATTTTTCCGTTTTCTCTTTCTGTAAAAATAAATCTTTTATTCAATTGACGGGCGACTTCCTGACCGACAACTATTCCCCCTATTGCTGGAGATATCACGGTATCAATTTCATGATTTTTGAAATAACCTGTTATCTTCGAACAAATAAATTCCGTATGTTCGGGGTATTGAAGAACTTTTGCACACTGAAAATATTGGTCGCTGTGTCTTCCCGATGTTAATAAAAAATGCCCTCTCAAAAGGGCATTTGTTTTTAAAAAGATTTCTAAAATTTTGTTTTCTTCCATTTTATTCTCTATAAATTATCAATAATCTCTGCAAGTTTCAGATCATTATCAGTTAGTCCGCCTTCACAGTGAGTTGTGAGTGTAATTCGAACTTTATTCCAAGAATGTATAAAAATATCCGGATGATGATCCATCTTTTCTGCCTGGATTCCAATCTTAGTTACAAACCCCATCGCATAAGTGAAGGAATCTAATTCATATTCCTTTTCAATCGAGTTCTCAACTAATTTCCAATCGTTCAAATTTCCTATTTTATCTTTAATTTCATCATTACTCAGTAAACTCATTCTTATCTCCTCTCTAGTCATCAACTTTCTTTGTTTCTTTATTTTCCTGATCTTCTATATCTTCATCTGGTTTCTGTTCAGCTTTATTATCTTTTTTACTTTTAGATTTTTCCTTTGTATTCTTTTGCTCTTCTATTTTTTCAGTATTAAAATAGATTTCTTCAGTATCTAACTTATGTTTAACAATTATTTTATCACCTTCTTTAATGTTACCGATGAGCAATTCTTCTGCCAGCGGATCCTCAACATATTTCTGAATCGCGCGTTTTAACGGTCTAGCCCCGAATTTCGGATCAAATCCTTTTTCAGCTAAAAATGATTCCGCAGTAGCATCTAATTCAATTTCCATCTTATTGGAATGAATATTATTGATTAAATCTTTCATTTCAATACTGATAATTTGTTTTATATCTTCAATTTCGAGATTTCTGAACACAATTGTTTCATCAATCCGGTTTAAGAATTCCGGGTTGAATAACTTTTTCATTGCGTCTTCAACTGTGCTTTTTAGGGAGGAATATTTATCCGAAGCTGATTCCCCACCGAAACCAAATGACCCGGTTGCCTTAATTTCTTTTGTACCGACGTTCGTTGTCATTATTATAATCGTATTCTTAAAATCAACTTTTCGTCCGAGTGAATCGGTTAATACCCCATCGTCAAGCACCTGCAGCATGATGCTGAATACATCGGGATGCGCTTTCTCTATCTCATCGAATAAAACAACGGAATAAGGTTTGCGTCTTACCTTTTCAGTTAATTGTCCCCCTTCTTCGTAACCAACGTATCCCGGAGGTGCGCCAACCAAACGAGAGACGGCAAATTTCTCCATATACTCACTCATATCTATTCTAACCAAAGCATTTTCAGAATCGAATAAATATCTTGCTAATTCTTTTGCCAATTCGGTTTTACCAACACCGGTAGGACCAAGAAAGATGAAACTTCCAATTGGTTTATTAGGACTTTTTAATCCCGCTCTAGTTCTTCTTATTGCTTTTGATAATTTTATTACCGCTTCATCCTGACCCACGATTCGCTTCCTTAACGCATCTTCCATTTTCATCAACTTTTCAGATTCAGCCTGTACAACACGAGTAACCGGGATACCCGTCATCATAGAAACAACTGTACCGATATCTTCTTCACTCACATCGTAAATGATATTTCTTGTTTTCTCATCCCACTCTCGTTTTGCAATCTCAAGATCGGATTGAAGAGTTCTTTCAGTATCCCTAAGTCTCGCTGCTTCCTCATAATCCTGCTGTTTAACGACTTCAATTTTTGCTTTTTTTATTTTTTCAATTTCTTCCTCAAGATGAAGTATCTCTTCCGAAACGGTGAAGTTTCCCATGTGAACGCGCGAGCCGGCTTCATCTAAAACATCAATTGCTTTATCCGGCAAATATCTATCTGTGATATATCGATCACTTAACTTTACTGCAGAATCAATTGCTTCAGTAGAGTATTTTACGTGATGATGTTCCTCGTACTTGAATTTAATGTTATCAAGAATTTCAATAGTCTCATCAACTGTAGGCGGATCAATCATTACTTTCTGAAATCTTCTATCCAGTGCCCCGTCTGTTTCGATATATTTACGGTATTCATCAAGCGTGGTAGCGCCTATGCATTGAATATCGCCTCGAGCCAATGCAGGTTTAAACATGTTTGAAGCATCAAGTGAACCCGAAGCTCCGCCTGCACCTACGATAGTATGGAGTTCGTCAATAAAAAGAATAACATCATTTGCTTTTTCTAGTTCATTCATCAAAGCTTTCATTCTCTCTTCAAACTGTCCGCGGTATTTTGTTCCAGCAACTAATCCTGCAAGATCCAAAGTAACAACTCTTTTATCCTGCAATATTCTCGGTACTTTTCTGTTAATCATTCTAAGAGCAAGTCCTTCTGCGATAGCAGTCTTACCAACACCAGGTTCGCCGATTAATACAGGATTATTTTTCTTCCTTCTGCTTAAAACCTGTGCTACACGTTCAATTTCCTTTTCTCTGCCTATTACAGGATCAAGTTTATCTTCCGATGCTAGTTTTGTCAGGTCTCGCCCAAAATTATCTAAAACCGGAGTTTTTGTTTTTTCGGACTTTTTGGTTTGCGGAGGTGGAACAGACTGCTTTCCGCTGGGACCTTTACTACTTAGAATGCTATTTAATTCTGCGCGTGCGCTTTCGTAAGTAACATTAAACTGATGCATGATTTGTGTAGCAATATTATCCTCATCTCTTAAAAGCGAAAGTAAAATATGTTCTGTTCCGATAACATCGGATTTATATATTTTTGATTCAATCTGAGTTATCTTTAGAACCTTTTCGGCTTGCTTTGTAAGCGGGATATTCCCAATTGTAAGCGTTCCGCCTGAGGCTCTTACAGTATCTTCAATTGCTTTTTTTAATTTTACTAAATCAACATCAAGGTTTCGTAGTATCTTAACGGCTACGCCCTGACCTTCACGAATTATTCCTAACAGTAAATGTTCAGTGCCTATATAATCGTGTCCTAAGCGTAAAGCTTCTTCTCTGCTCAACCGAATAACTTCTTGAACTCTTTCAGAAAAATTACCATCCATACTTATCTTCCCCAAAATTTAATTTTCAACATTAGAACAAAAATTTGTTATCAAAAGGTTCATCAAATATACAATTTGGGTAATGGCTAATCAAGGATATAAGACATTGTAGCAACATTTACGATTTATTTAATTGATAATGCCATTCCAATGAAATTTTTACGTAATTTAAGTTATTATTCTGAAGTAAATGTACGGGCTGTAAATATTATTCTTTATTGATTTTTACTTATATTTGATTATTAATATTTACTCCTGTAAATTGAACTTGAAACAAATTTTGGAGATAAAATGGAAGCATTAACAGGATTCTCAATTTTTATTATTATTGGCGTAGTCATCCTAATATTCCTATTTCTTTACTTAGTTCCAATAGGACTCTTTATTACCGCTTATTTCTCGGGTGTGAAATTAAAAATCTTGAAAGATCTTGTCGGTATGAGATTGCGAAAAGTCCCACCAAACATAATAGTTAGAAGTAAAATTACTGCAACAAAAGCAGGTCTTATAGTTGATGTTGGTAAACTTGAAGCTCACTATTTAGCTGGCGGAAATGTAATAAATGTTGTAAAAGCACTTATATCGGCAAATAAAGCCGATTTGGATTTAACATTTGAAAGAGCTGCTGCTATTGATTTAGCAGGTCGTGATGTTTTGGAAGCCGTGAAAATGTCCGTGCTCCCGAAAGTTATTGAAACACCAATGGTTGCCGCAGTTGCTAAAGATGGTATTCAGTTGAAAGCGATTGCAAGAATTACGGTTCGAGCAAATATTGAGAGGCTTGTCGGAGGTGCCGGCGAAGCCACTATTCTTGCCCGTGTCGGTGAGGGAATTGTTTCAACAATCGGCTCAAGTGATACTCATAAAGCTGTTCTAGAAAATCCCGACAGTATTTCTAAAGGCGTTTTGAAAAAAGGACTCGATGCAGGTACAGCGTTTGAAATATTATCGATTGATATTGCCGATGTTGACGTTGGGACTAATATAGGCGCTATTTTGCAGGCTGATCAAGCAGAAGCCGATCTAAAAGTTGCACGAGCAAAAGCCGAGGAAAGACGAGCAGCCGCAGTTGCTTCCGAACAAGAAATGGTTGCGGAAGTTGCAAGAATGCGCGCAAAGGTTGTTGAAGCTGAAGCGGAAATTCCGTTGGCAATTGCCGAAGCCTTCCGTGAAGGTAATTTAGGAATTATGGATTATTATAATTTGAGAAATGTTCAAGCTGATACCGATATGAGAAATAAAATAGCCAACCCGGAACAACAGAAAAAAGATGATAACGATAATGGATAATTTATTCGATTATATAATCATATTGTTTTTTATTTTCAGTCTATTATTACCGTTATTCAAGAAGAAAAAACAGAAAGATACCGCTCCTAAATCTGAAAGGAGCGGTACTTTTGGCAATGTTCCGCAAAATCAGCATGCTCCGCAAAAGGAAAAGCCAAAAGATTTATTAGAAGAACTGTTTGGTTTGAAGTTGCCGCAGGAACAAACCCGGCAGCAAACTACTCCGCATCAGATGAGAAATGAATCTGCGGAATCCTGGAATCCTGAAGATGAGTTTGAAAATAAATTGTCCGCTGATACATCGTCAGCGCCACTCAAAGAGCAAAAAGATAAAATGAGTCATTACGATAAATTGGCGGAACAGGTTTTATCAAGAAAATCCGGGAAGGATCCTTTCAAAGATACTCTTAAGGTAATAGATATAAGTAAAAAAGAAGCGCCAGCATTCAACATAAATAAAATTAATAATCCTACCTCTCTTCAAGAATATATTGTTTTTAGTGAAATATTGAATAAACCAAAAGCACTTCGCAGGTAATGGCAAAAAAATACGTTTTAAAGAGAATAAATAGTAATCAAGCATTACAAAAACCTGCTTTTGATGAATCCCAGTTTCAAATTAATTATCGTAATCAATTGAATGCCGCCCAGTATGATGCAGCAAAGGCTGTTGAGGGTGTGTACCTTGTAATTGCAGGCGCCGGGACAGGGAAAACACGTACACTAGTTTATCGCGTTGCCCGTTTAGTTGAAATGGGCTATGAACCAAAGTCGATTTTGCTTCTTACTTTTACACGAAAAGCAGCTCGTGAAATGATGAACAGGGCAGCACTTCTGCTCGATAACCGGTGTTCAAAAATTAACGGCGGCACTTTTCATTCATTTGCAAATATTACTTTACGTAAATATGCAAAAATAGTAGGGTTGGAAAATTCATTCACTATATTGGATCAGGGTGATAGTGAAGATGTAGTAAACTTGATACGCGGACAAATGAATCTTCCGAAGGAAAAGAAAAGGTTTCCAAACAAAAAAACACTTTTCAAAGTCTTTAGTTTAAGTGTAAATACCGGGATTACTATTGAAAAATTAATTGAAGATGATTATCCTCACTTCGCAGATTATCTTCCGCAAATAATGGATATTTTTAAGATTTTCACCGCGTATAAAAAGAAAAATAATTTATTAGATTATGATGATTTGTTGATTTATCTCAGACGTTTTTTGCTCGATCTCTCCCCTTCCGCAAAGCAATTTCTTTCACAAATTAATTTCACGATGGTTGATGAATATCAGGATACAAATAAATTGCAAGCCGATATCGTGCGCGGTTTAGCCCAGGTAAATCAAAATGTTATGGTTGTTGGTGATGATTCACAATCTATTTACTCTTTCCGGGGAGCGAATTTTAAAAACATAATGGATTTCCCGAATCTATTCAATAATGTGGAAATTATTAAACTGGAAGAAAATTATAGAAGCACTCAAGAGGTATTAAATTTCGCAAATCATATTATTGAATCAGCAATAGAAAAATATACGAAGTTTTTATTCACAAGGAAAAACGGCGGCGAATTGCCTGCAATCATTTCTGCTGCAAATGAAAATATGCAGTCTCGTTTTATTACTGAAAGAATACTTGAATTGCGTGAAGAAGGTGTTCCCCTCTCCGAAATTGCAGTCTTGTTCAGATCATCTTTCTTCTCTTTTGATCTTGAAATTGAATTGAATAAAGCGGATATCCCGTTTATTAAATTTGGCGGAATGAAATTCATTGAATCGGCGCATATAAAAGATATGCTCGCCTTCATGCGTGTATCGATTAATCAATTTGATTTTGTAAGCTGGTACAGAATTTTACTGCTGCATGAAGGCATCGGTCCGAAAAAAGCTCAGCAAATTATAGATGAATTATCAATTTCAAAAATTTCAATCAAAGTACACCCGGATTCTGCTCTTTCCGATAATAAATACAGCGATAAGATTTACAAATTATTTTTAACTTTACATGATATCCAGAAGAAGAAAAGAACTCCATCCGAGATGGCGGAAATAATTTTTAACTACTATGAACCTTTATTTATTGATAAATATGACGATTACAATAAACGTAAAAAAGATATTGAAATATTTATGAATATCTCCGAGAATTATTCTGCAATTGAGAATTTTCTGGCTGATATGGCGCTGGAACCTCCGCAGGATACGGTGATTGATGTTGAAGCTGAAGATAAAGAGAATGAATTTGTTACCTTATCAACGATTCATTCGGCGAAAGGACTCGAGTGGCACACGGTATTTATTATTCATGCTATGGAGGGATTTTTTCCTTCAAGTCAATCATTTGAAAATACTGAAGCGCTCGAAGAAGAAAGAAGATTAATGTACGTAGCGGCTACAAGAGCAAAAAACAATTTATACGTCTCATACCCTATGAATATATTTGACAGGTACCAAGGTGTAACATTATCGAAGCCTTCTAGATTCATTCATGGAATTAATGAAGAACTTGCCGAAGAATGGCTGCTTGAAGAAGAAAATTAACTCAACTCATTCCAAGGTATTTTTTAAAAACTTATCCACCAATCTTAAGCAAATCATTTTAACAATAGGGCTTTCTTAGTTTGTATGTATTCCCCGGATTTTAATGTATAGAAATAAATTCCGGAAGGAAGCTCTGAACCGTTGAATTCAACTTCATAAATACCGGATGAAAGCGGTTTATTAACCAACTGAATTATTTTATTCCCAAGTATATCGTAAACCGTAAGTACAGTATTGTATGACAAATTGCTTTTAGAATTCGGAAGTGAGAACTTAATTTTTGTTGCCGGGTTAAACGGGTTCGGGTAATTTTGATACAACTTAAAATTATTTACAATCACTTCATCATCATTGATTCCGGTTACCTTGTCTATTAGAACATCAATTGTCTGAGAGACCGGGTCATTAACAGAATCATCAATCGATATTTTAAATGTTGTTGAACCTGAATAATAATAATCTGATACAAAAACGATTACCCCTGTAGAGTCTTCATAAACATAAGATAATGAATCATTTCCAACTGTAAATGAGACTGATAATAAGGAGTCTTCTAAATTATCATCCTCAATGTATTCCCAAAGATTTAATGCATAGCTAGTATCGTTATTAAATCTTATTGTATCGGGAAGATCAACAAAATAAGGAGGCTCATTTGTATCAATGGGATCTAATACTGCATTCAAAGTTCTTGCATGCCGGTTTGTAACTCGAATTCCATTATACATTTTCGGAAGAAAACCTTCTGACTCAATAAACACAAAATAATTTCCATCGGCAATTAACCGGTGATAATTTCCTTTAGATGAATCTGTATATACCTCGCTGTTATCTTCATCATGATCGAGAATTGTTATTTTGGCATTCAGCGGATTCCCATCATTATCCGTAACAATTCCGCGTATTCCGAAACTCACCTGTTCTAAATAATTTAAAAAGGACCTCTTATTATATTCCCAATAATTTGGAAGAGTGTTTGCCGAAGGAAGTTTAATATCTGAGATTTCTATTGTTACTTCTCTGCAGTAATGAAAATAATTCATAAAATCCTGTCTGCCGCCGGATATTGTATACCAATCATAACCGTTCGTGATGCCGTCATTGAGATCCGTCATGTAACCGTTGGGACTGTATTCATGACATGTATCGGCGTACTCACGCGAAACATACTGCCACCAAGCATCATCCGGATGTCTTTTAACCCATGTATCCCAAGGATAATTTAATACTTCAGCTCCGCCGTGAAAATTCGCAGACATTACAAAATGATTTTCGCTTGCAATATCCATCATTACTAAAGTTTCAGCCTGCCATGAATTACCATCGGGATGCGGACCGTCATCCGGGTCCGGGAAGTTTCTATTTAAGTCAATGTAATTTGCATTGCCTCTTGTAGCGCCTGTAACTGTATTATCGTTGTTCGTATATGTTCCGTCAGGATTTGCCAATGGATTAATCCATATTTCTATCCCATCAACAAGCTCAGTAATTCTTTGATCATTCCCATAAGATGTTAACAGCGAATCAATTAATCTAAGCATGTTAACGTAACCTGTAATTTCATCACCATGCATCGATGAAGTATACATGAATTGAGGCTCCGCTTCTCTAACATTGACGCTGTCCGAGATTACGGCAAATAATATCTTTCTTCCGTCGGTTGTATTCCCGGCATCAACAATTCTGCAAAGATCAGGATAGCTGCTTTCGAATTCGTACATTAGATTAACATAAGCAGAGTATGTTGGATAAACATCCCATTCAGTTATCTGATTCAGATCATTACTCATTTCAACATTAACATCACCGGGATGTTCTAATAGTTGATATGAAATATTCTTCTGCAAGAATTTTGGAAATTCTTTTTTATTAGCATAAGCAAAAATGTAGCCGTCTTTTACATTATCAATCGAAATAATCTTGCTGAGTTCATATATGTTTTTGTAATCATCTAAACTTACTTGGAAATAAATTTCTCCCTTTTCACCAAATATTTCATTTAGATTGGACTGCGGGAAAACCGGGCTGACAAATACTACGAGTAAAAGTACTATAAATGTAATTGATTTCATGATGCCGTGATCTTTTGTTTTTATTAACCGGATAAAATTAATCAATTGATTATTCTTTTCATAATTCATGTATGTTTTTTTTGCTTTTATTTCTTTCTTCCGAAGGCGCTTATATTTTTCAAAAGGAAAATCGTATTTGATTTTAGAATAAAAATCGCAAATGTTCTTTTGATATAAATCTAGTAAAGGTTATTTTTTGATCTAAAAACTGGTTGAGAAAATGACGAAAGAAGAGTTAGTAAAATTAGCAATCGAAGCAAAATCAAAAGGTTATCAAAAGTATTCAAATTTTAAAGTTGGAGCTGCGCTTAAAACAAAAGATGGACAAGTTATACTGGGTTCGAATATTGAAAATGCCGGATACAGTTGCACAATATGCGCAGAGCGAACAGCAGTTTTTACCGCCTACATTGCCGGGCATAGAGAGTTCGAATCAATTACAATTGCCAGTGATTCAGACAAATATATTCCACCGTGCGGAACATGCAGGCAGGTGATGATGGAAATTTGCGGACCCGAGTTGGAAGTTATAATGGTTAATAAAGCGAATGATCAAAAAGTTATGCAGTTGGAAGAGCTTCTCCCCTTCTCATTCAACCAGGAGTTTCTGAATAAATGATGGAATTTATGCCGCACGCCACTCCACAAGACACTGGCTGGATTGAGGTAATCGCTGGTTGTATGTTCAGCGGAAAAACTGAAGAACTCATCAGGAGATTAAGAAGAGCTCAGATCGCCAAGCAAAAAGTTATCGTGTTCAAACCTATGATTGATAACAGGTATTCCTCAAATGAAATTGTATCTCATAGTGCTCAAACTCTGCCGTCAGAAATTATTGAATCATCAGAAGAAATTTTGCTTAAATCCAAAAACGCACATGTGATAGGAATTGATGAAGCCCAATTTTTTGGAATTGAATTGATAGATATATGCAACGAATTAGCAAATGAAGGCAAGAGAGTTATTGTTGCCGGTCTGGATCAAGATTATAAAGGTGTTCCTTTTGAACCGATGCCGCAGTTACTTGCAATTGCTGAATACATTACAAAAACCTTAGCTATTTGTGTTGAATGTGGAAACCCTGCTGATAAAACACAAAGGAAGATTCACTCTGATGAAAGGGTTTTAGTGGGTGCATCCGATTCATATGAAGCTCGTTGTAGAAAATGTCATTATATTCCCAAATCTGAGTAAAAGGTGCCCATGGATTTTATTTCAATTTTCAGAGGATTAATAGGTATTTCACTTTTAATTGGAATATCACTGCTGCTTTCTAATAATAGAAAAAATATTAATTGGCGTTTAGTAACAAGTGGTCTGGGACTCCAATTCTTCTTTGCTATCCTCATATTAAAAGGAAAGGCAATGTCTGAATTTTTCGCCCCGCTTGGCTGGCCGAAAGCATTATTTGAATGGATCAGCGGATTTTTTGTTCTGATACTAAATTTTACAAGTGAGGGCGCCGAGTTTGTCTTCGGTACTTTAGCTATTTCTCCCGGTCATGAAGGAAGTCTTGGAATGTTTTTTGCATTTCAGGTTTTGCCCACAATAATTTTCTTTGCCAGTCTAATGTCTATTTTATATTACTTGGGAATTATGCAGCGGATTGTTCAAGCAATGGCCTGGATTATGGCGAGAATAATGGGAACCAGCGGAGCCGAATCTTTATCATGTACCGCAAATATATTTGTGGGTCAAACTGAAGCGCCGTTAATGATAAAACCTTTCTTAAAAGGAATGACAAAAAGTGAATTGTTGACAATTATGACCGGAGGAATGGCAACAATAGCGGGCGGTGTGATGGCGGCTTATATTCAGATACTCGGTAATTCTTACGCTGAAACATTGGGAATCCCACTGAGAGAGGCTCAACTAATTTTTGCTACACATCTACTTGGAGCAAGCGTTATGGCTGCGCCGGCAGCTTTAGTGATTTCAAAAATTATTTTTCCTGAAACTCAAGAACCGGAAACCAAAGGCAATGTAAAAATTAATATTGAAAAAAATGCATCAAATGTTATTGAATCTGCTGCAGTGGGAGCCGGCGACGGATTAAAATTGGCACTGAATGTCGGTGCTATGCTTATAGCTTTTATTGCATTAATTGCCCTGGTAAATTATTTATTGGAAGGATTTGGCGGACTGCTTGGAATTAATGAATATTTTATTAATGAATTCGGAAAGCCTTTGAATATGCAGCTTATATTTGGATTAGTACTGCAGTTTCTTGCTTATGGTATTGGTGTTCCCTGGGAAAGCGCATTGAATTTTGGAAGCTTAATCGGAACAAAAGTTGTGCTAAACGAGTTTGTTGCTTATTTGGATTTGGGAACACTCATGTCAACAAAAGAAATGGTTTCCGAAAAAGCAATATTGATGGCGACTTACGCATTATGCGGTTTTGCTAATTTCAGCTCGATTGCAATACAGATCGGCGGAATTACTCCACTTGCACCGACAAGAGGAACAGATTTAGCACAGTTGGGAATTAAAGCAGTGATCGGCGGAACTTTAGCTACATTAATGACAGCAACTTTAGCGGGAATATTATTTTGAAAATAGATCTTAATTATAAATATAAAGACTTACTCGATATTCTAAATCATGAAGCACCTTTCAAACCGGATATTGCTCTTATTCTCGGCAGCGGTTTAGGTGATTTTGCAAACTCGATTGATAAAATAAAATCTATCTCAACAACAGAATTACCCGGTTATCCAAAATCAACTGTTGAAGGTCATGAGGGATTTATTCATTTTGCAGAATATAAGGGAAAAAATGTAATTGCTTTTCAAGGCAGAATTCATTTCTACGAAGGATATAAATTGAATGAGTGCATCCTTCCTGTATTTATTACACTAAATTTAGGCTGTCCGCGATTAATAATAACAAATGCGGCAGGAGGAGTGAATACCGGGTTAAACCCCGGGGATCTGATGTTAAACACTTCATTTAATTCTTTCTATATGAAAAAAGAAATTTCCGAGTTGATCGGAATTTCTTCAATAGAGGCACATGATAATCTAATTAAATTACCTGACGAACAATTGAACAGTCTTGTTAGAAAAGCTTCCTTAATGGAAGGAATTTTTCTAAAAGAAGGAAGTTACTGGATCGGGAAAGGTCCAAGTTATGAAACACCGGCTGAAATTAAATTGGTTGCGAATAATTTTGGAGATGCTGTCGGGATGTCAACTGTTCATGAAGCGATTTTTGCGGCAACAAAGGGCATTAGAGTCGCGGCTATATCATGCATAACCAATTATGCGGCAGGAATTTCTAGGCAAAAGTTATCACATCAGGAAGTTATGGATACGGCAAATGAAGTAAAAGAAAACTTTGAAAGATTGATAAAAAGAGTAATTGAACTGATCTAGGATTTAAAATAAATAGATAAGATTGATGCCGCCGTAGCAATTGCGGTTTCTGAACGCAGCCTGTTTGTTGTTAATCTTAACTTAACAGCATTGTCAATAACATCAATTTCTTCGTCAGTCAACCCGCCTTCCGGTCCGAAGATAAAATAAACTTTTTTATTTATTAGTTTATCCTGTCCAATATAATCCTGAATTGAGATTTTTGATTTTTGTTCAAAAATAATTTTGGAACCACTAAATTTATTTAGGTCAGTATATTTTGTGAGGACTTCAATTTTTGGTCTGTAACTTCTGATTGACTGTTTCATAGCTGATACTGCGATTTTATTCCATCTATCAATTTTGGTTCCTTTTGTAACATCGCGCTTAGTCGGAATCACTAAAAAATTTGAAATGCCTAACTCTATTGATTTTTCAAGTGCAAACTCAAACCGGTCGCTGCTTTTTAATCGAGGTAAACAAAAGGTAATATTTTCAAGTACATTGTGATGTGATGATGTAGAGGTAATTGATAAGCGAATTAATTCTTTATCGATGTTAGTAATATTAGTCTGATAAATATTTCCGACACCGTCTGTAACATATATTTTCTCACCGATTTTATGTCTCATAACGTTGATTATATGTTTTGCTTCATCACCTGTTATATCAATCGCATCATTATTAATTGATTCCGGTGGTGAATAATATAATTCAATATTAGAAAGAAAATCCGGTGCCAAGTAATATTTCTCCTTTCCAATTTTCGTTAAAGGCATATTCGAGTCTCACTGAATTATACGGAAGAAAAAGTATTGTAAGACCCAAACCCCATCCTGAGTTAAATTTATCAAAATGAATCGGCTCACCATTAAAATAAACAATTCCTGTATCAAAGAAAGAGTTAATATTTATTCCAATTCTTGACGAAGTTAATCTCTTAGGCAGTAACGGCAGATCAATACTAAAATTCCATTCTTTAAGTAAAGGATAACTCAGCTCAACAGATGATAAAATATAATTATTTCCCTCTCGCTGATTTACTTGATGACCTCTTACATATTCATTAAATCCAAAATATGAATAATCATAAGTTGGGACAACCGCACCGAATGTATGCCGATATGTAGTTCTCCATTTAGCGGTTATTTTATCTATTATTTTTCTATACTCTCTAAAATCAATTCTAAATACATTATAATTCAATCCGTCCAAACCAAATCCTTTGTGAGTTATTCCGGATGTGAAATAAATACCATCGCTTGGAAATTGCTTCAAATCTCTGGAATCATACACATAATCCAGTCCAAGTTTAATTGATCTATCAATATTAATATTAGAACCGGTACTAAAGTTAACTGCATCCTCGGGCGCGGTGATATAATCAAATCCTGAATGAACAAACAGATTGTTAAACTGATCAAATCTCTTTCCGAAAGAAATAGTAGAACCCATCACTTTGTACGAAAATTCCTCTCCATAATAATATTCTGCCAATTGACTTTTATTTGCAATCGTTCCGTATGAAACCGAGAACTGAAAACTAATATCATGTGATTCAATTAAAACCGGAATGTAGTATGCCAGTAAATATTTGGGGTCGTATCCAAAGGAAAAAATAAAATTTATTGTTTCATCCCTTCCGCGAAAATTTTTATATAGAACATTAATCCCGTATGATGCTCTTTCAAAGGAAGTCCTATCATTCAAATCAATGAAAGGGATTGGGTAAATATACCAGCTTTCTTTCACCTCGATATGACAAAATATTTTGTTATTATATTCCCTGAGATAAAGATTAACGAAATTGAACAACCCCAAGCTGTAAATTCTTTCTCGATTATATTTTAACAACTTTGCATCAACGGTATCACCTTCCGAAAAAGTCATTTCACGTAGAATAATAAATTCTTCGGTAATATCATTTCCTATTATTTTTAATGAATCAACAACATACTGATCATTTACACCAAGTTTCAATGTATCGGCATTTTCACCATAAATGAATTGGGATACAATTAATAAGATTACGGTAATGAAAAATATTCGCATTATATACTTATTTTTGGAAAGGTAAAAATTATTAAAAACACTTCTTGTGTTCTATTTTTATACAGCGGTCCTGGATTGTTTGAATTCCGGCATCAATCACCGGTTGAACTGCGTCATCATTTCTAATACCTAATTGCAGCCATAAAACTTTTGGTTTAACTTCTAAAACGTCGGGTACAATTTCTCCAATCTTTTCCGATCTTCTGAATACATTCACAATATCGATCTCAAAAGGAACATCTTTTAAGGATTTATAAACCGGAATATCTCCCGCTGTTTTTATCGCGGGATTTATTCCGGCAACATTAAAATCATTAGCAACTAAAAAATTTACGATATCTCTACTTGGTCGATATTCCTTATGAGAGATTCCGACAACTGCAATATTTTTATAAGTTTCTAATATTTCACAAATATTCATTTATTACTCTTCATAATCTGAAATCGGTAAACAACTGCAAACTAGATTTCTATCACCGTAAGCATTATCAACACGTCCAACAGGCAGCCAGAACTTCCGTTCTTTTACCCAAGGCAAAGGAAAAGCAGCTCGCTCTCTGGAATAAGGTTTATTCCAATTATCATCAATCATTGTTGCCGCCGTGTGGGGAGAATTTTTTAACAAGTTGTTCTCTTTATCGGCAATGCCGTTTTCAATCTCTGCAATTTCTTTCCTAATTTCAATCATTGCTTCACAAAACCTGTCAAGTTCTTCCTTTGATTCACTTTCAGTCGGTTCGACCATAATTGTTCCGGGCACTGGGAAAGAAACAGTGGGGGCATGAAAACTATAGTCAGCAAGTCTTTTGGAAATATCTTCAACCTCAACATTTGCACTATGTTTAAATTCCCTTAGATCAAAAATTAATTCGTGAGCAACAAATCCATTAACTCCTTTATACAAAGCTTTGTAATGATCTTTTAATTTTGCCATAATATAATTTGCATTTAGAATTGCAACTTCAGTTGCTTTTCTAAGTCCGGCTTCACCCATCATTTGTATATAGGCATAAGAAATTGGAAGAATCGATGCGCTGCCCCAAGGCGCCGCAGATACTGAGTGAATAGAATTTTTCCGATTGATATCAATAATCGAATGACCGGGAAGAAAATCTGCAAGTTTTTGATTCACTGCAATCGGTCCAACTCCAGGTCCGCCGCCGCCATGCGGAATAGTGAATGTTTTGTGAAGGTTTAAGTGACATACATCCGCGCCAATACTTTCAGGTGATGTCAATCCAACCTGCGCATTCATGTTGGCGCCATCCATGTAAACGAGTCCGCCGTTTGCATGAATAATGCTACAGATCTCTTTTATACTCTCTTCAAACACACCGTGTGTTGAGGGATATGTAACCATCAATGAAGAAAGATTTTCTTTATTTTCTTCTGCTTTCATTTTAAGGTCATCAACATCAATGTTTCCTTTTTCATCACATCTAACTACTATAACTTTTCCGCCTGCCATAACAGCGCTTGCCGGATTAGTACCATGCGCAGATGAAGGGATTAGAACAATATTCCTATTCCCTTCTCCAATGCTTTTTTGATAAGCCCTGATAACCATTAAACCAGTAAACTCTCCCTGTGCACCTGAATTTGGCTGTAGTGAAATTGCGGGGAGCCCTGTTATTACAGCTAATTGCTTCTCTAATTTTGAAATTAATTCCGTGTAACCTTCCACTTGGTCAGCAGGAGCAAATGGATGAATCGAAGAAAATTCAGGCCAAGTAATTCCAAGCATTTCGGAAGATGCATTTAATTTCATTGTGCATGATCCAAGCGGTATCATTGATGTTGTTAATGAAATATCTTTCTTTTCAAGTCTTTTAATATAACGGAGCATTTCTGTTTCTGAGTGATACGAATTGAATACGGGGTGATTGAGAAACTCACTTTTTCTAATCAAAAAATCAGGTAAATCCAATTCAACTTTATCAAAGAGCACCTTCCAAGTGTCATCATTAATTTTCGAGTTTTTAATTTTTTCAAATATTCCTACAATTTTCATCAAGTCGTTCAATGTAGTCTTTTCATGTACTGAAATTCTGATTGTTCCTTCAACCAAATAATTGAGGTTGATATTTGCTTCTTCAGAATATTTTCTAATTGTTGCTAATTCATTTTGATCATCAATTTTGAATTCTAGTGTATCAAAGTAGTTTTTATTTGCTTGTTTATATCCTAATTCATTCAGAGCAGATTCTAATAATTTAGTCAAGTTATGAATACGTTTCGCGATATTTCTCAGTCCATCCGGTCCATGATAAACTGCATACATCCCCGCCATGATTGCGAGTAAAACTTGGGCAGTACAAATATTGCTTGTAGCTTTTTCCCTTTTAATATGCTGTTCGCGAGTCTGAAGAGCCATTCTCAATGCTCGATTACCATTAGCATCTACTGAAACGCCGATAATTCTCCCGGGAATTTGTCTTTTAAACTCTTCCTTCGTAGAAAAAAATGCTGCATGCGGTCCGCCGTATCCCATAGGTACGCCAAATCTTTGAGTTGAACCGACTACTGCATCGGCGCCGAATTCTCCGGGCGGGGTTAATATTGCTAAACTTAGTAAATCTGCGGAAACTGTAATGAAAATATTATTTGCGATTGCCTCTGAAAAGAATTCACGGTAATCGACTATTTCACCATTGGCATTAGGATACTGCACAAGCAGCCCGAAATATGTATCATCCAATTTGATATTCTTGAAATCTTCTATAACTAGTTCAATACCAATTGGAATTGCACGTGTTTTAAGAATATCAATTGTTTGAGGGAAAACTGATTTATCGACAAAAAATTTATTGGCTGATTTTTTTGAGCCTTTTCTTGATGAATAAAACATTCCCATTGCTTCTGCTGCAGCGGTCCCTTCATCTAACAAAGATGCATTTGCAATCGGCAACCCGGTTAGATCAATTATTGCGGTTTGGAAATTTAATAATGCTTCTAATCGTCCTTGTGAGATTTCAGCCTGGTAAGGTGTATATTGTGTGTACCAACCCGGATTCTCAAGAATGTTCCTTTGAATAACCGCCGGAGTTATTGTAGGATAATATCCCATTCCTATATAACTATCGAATACTTTGTTTTTGTTTGCAATCTCTTTTAAATCATTGATGAATTCAAACTCATTTTCAGGTACATCGAGATTAAGATTTTCCTTTAACCTAATTTCTTTCGGAATTGTTTTATCAATCAGTTCATCCACCGAATTAACATCAAGGTCTCTCAGCATCTCTGCAATATGATCTTCTCTTGGTCCAATATGTCGATTTAACAACTTGTCGGTAAACTCAAATTTGGTCATGATTTTCCTCGTTTTAAAGAAATTTCACAATAAGTATTTTGAATATATTTAAAACAAATACAATTTTAAATATACATAAAAGTATAAGAAACAAATTCCGAAAACTGTGGGAAAAATAAATTCTTATGATTTTAATAGGTTGGATAATTTAGAAAATGCTTTCTGTGCTGCTTTCTGTTCTGCTATTTTTTTGTTCTTCCCCTGCCCCGTTCCCATTTTCTTATTGTTAATCATTACTTCTATTGTAAACCATTTTCTATGATCAGGTCCTTCTTCACTTATCATATTATAAATTGGATTTCCCATTTTATTCAGATGTGCAAGTTCCAGTAGTTTCCCTTTATAATTTTTATCCTCGGGAAAGATTAATTCATCCAGGTTGATGGGAATCATCCACTTAGTAATAAATTGATGAGCGCTCATTAAACCTTTATCTAAATAGATTGCACCGATTAATGATTCAACACAATCGGCACTAATTCCGATCATTCCGTCATCCCATGAATTGATGTAGCGAGTATCATACAAAATCAGTTCATGTAAATTCATTTTGTCAGCGGCTGTTGACAGGGCATCTTTATTGACAAGGAGCGACCTCTTTTTTGTTAAGAAGCCTTCATCCGATTCCGGGTAGTGTAAAAATAAATATTCACCGATGACCAAATTAAGAACAGAATCACCCAAATATTCCAATCTTTGATTCGATTTTGTCAAGTTGTCGGAAATGTCAAGATAAGATTTGTGTGTGAATGCTTTTATGTACAAAGAAAGATTCTCAGGCTTGTAACCAAGCAAACTGATAAGTTTAGATAATTTTAATCCGCTGAATTCCTCAAAAGAGTTATTCTTAGACTTGCCTGTGATTTTTTTTAGCCACGAAAAAAGGTTCACAATTGAAAATATCTACCCGCTAAATTTCTTAAACAATAAAGAGGCATTATGACCTCCGAATCCAAATGTATTACTGAGTGCAAAATCGACATTCAATTCTTTAGCAACTTTTGGTGTATAATCTAAATCACACTCCGGATCTGGAGTATCCAAGTTTATTGTCGGTGGAATTAAACTGTTATTAATTGCTAGAATTGTAGCGATAGATTCAATAACTCCTGCTGCACCAAGTAAATGACCTGTCATAGATTTAGTTGAACTTACTGCGAGTTTATAAGCATGTTCTTTGAAAAGATTTTTAATAGCTTTGGTTTCATTTAAATCATTTAGTTCTGTTGAAGTTCCATGAGCATTAATATAGTCTATCTGTTCAGGGTTTATTCCTCCATCACGCAATGCGTCTCTCATCGATCTTCTGGCGCCATCACCTTCCGGTGCCGGTGCTGTTAAATGAAAAGCATCACCGGTTAAGCCGACACCTATTATTTCAGCATGAATTACAGCACCTCTTTTTATTGCTGATTCATAATCCTCAAGCACAATAACTCCTGCACCTTCTGCCATTACAAATCCATTTCGATCTTTATCGAAAGGTCTTGATGCCTGTAAATATTTATCATTCCATGTAGAAATGGCTCTAGCTGCATTAAAGCCTCCGACAGCCATCGGAGTGATAGCTGCTTCTGCGCCTCCGCACAAAATTATATCAGCTGATCCTCTCTGAATGTGAATAAAGGCATCGGCAATTGCGTGAGATGATGTGGCACAAGCTGAAGTTGTTGCATAATTGGGACCTTTTAATCCCCACTGCATTGATATTTGGCCTGCTGCAATATCGGAGATCATCATTGGAACAAAAAACGGACTAATTCTTCTCGGACCTTGTTCAATAAATATTCTATGTTGAGTTTCAAAGGTGTCCATTCCACCAATTCCACTACCGAAAATTACACCAGCTCTTTCGGTATCAACATCATCGAAATTAATTTGAGAATCTTGGACGGCTTGTGTTGCGGCTGCCATTGCGAGAACTGTATAGGGGTCCATTCTTCTGATAGCCTTTTTATCCAAGTACATGGATGGATCGAAATTTTTTACCTCACAAGCAAATTGAGTTGCAAAGTCTGATGCGTCGAACTTCGTAATTGGTCCGGCGCCATTCCTGCCATTTTTCAAACCTTCCCAGTATTCTTTTACGGAATTACCAATTGGGTTAACTGTACCCATACCGGTTATTACAACCCTTCTTTTATCCATTCAGATTCTCCCTAGAATTGTTAATTTGGTGCAATTAAGGGAGTGGAATAAAATAAGTCATACATTTTACATCACAAAATGCATTTAATAATAATCCTTCATTTCCGGATCATGAATATGCTATTCTATTCCACACCCTAAAGACCACGGCAAGAACCGTGATCTTTAATGAAATTATTAGCCTTCTACCTTTTCCTGCAGATATTTTACTGCATCGCCGACAGTGGAGATTTTTTCAGCGTCTTCGTCAGGAATTGATATATTGAATGCAGATTCAAAACCCATTACTAATTCAACTATATCTAATGAATCAGCGCCTAAATCGTTCGTAAAAGAAGATTCATGTGCAATCTGGGAGTCTTCAACACCCAATTTATCCATAATAATTTCTTTTACTTTTGCTTCAATATCCATAACTATCTCCTTTTATAATTATTGATTGTATTAAGAATTTAAAACTCACATAACCATACCACCGTCAACAGGAATTACCTGTCCGGTAATATAATCTGCATCATTACTACTTAAAAATCCAACAACTTTCGCAATATCTTCCGGTTTACCCAAACGTTTCATCGGAATTTGTGAAAGCAAAACTTCTTTTTGTTTCTCATTAAGCGTGGCGGTCATATCGGTTTCAATAAAACCGGGAGCCACTGCATTAACAGTAATATTTCTTGAAGCAACTTCTTTAGCCAAAGATTTTGTAAATCCTATTACTCCGGCTTTTGAAGCTGCATAATTTGCCTGACCTGCATTACCGATTATTCCAACCACAGAAGCAATATTAATAATTCTCCCATAACGCTGCGGCATCATATATTTTAACGCAGCTTTCGAATAATTGTAAACGCTTTTCAGATTTATTTGAATTACTTTATCAAAATCATCCTCTGACATTCTCATCAATAAATTGTCGCGAGTTATACCGGCATTATTAACAAGTATATCAATCCCACCTAATTTTTCCGCCGCATATTTTAAAGTAGCTTCAGCATCTTCATATGATGAAGCATCAGCCTTAAAACCATGAATTTTAATATCAAGTTCGCCTATTTCTTCTTCAATTTCGTGCGCACATTCATCACAACTATTGTAAATAAAAACAACATCGGAAAAAAGCACACCGCAGCAGCTTCTTGCAGCTAATTCCTTTACAATTGCTCTGCCAATTCCCCTTGTACCGCCAGTTACAACAGCTCTTTTTGTTTTATTACTCACTACTTAACCTCATTAGAATTTTTCTTTAAGTATTCCTGCCTATAATTTGTCAATTCCGAAAATCCGTCTTTACCCAGAAGAAATTCTAATTCTTCAGAACAAGCCTCAAAAATTGTAGAAGTTTGATTTTCTTTTTTATTACAGTAATGCATTCTGTCGAGATGTTCATCATCTACCGTAATAGCCCCATCGTAAATTACAAGCGGGAATAATATACAATATAATGGTTTATATTTCCACTTGTATTCTTTATCCTCCATTGCAATTTTTTGCAGAGTGCAAAAACCCTGCCGATCAAGAAAAACGCACTTGCCATTATATAGTTCAGTGCCAACTGCAATTCCTGATTCAAAATCTTCATCTTCTTCAGGTTCTTCAAACCACTTTTCTACATTAGTAGTTTGTGAATCATCCATAGATTTAATAATTCGTTTTTTCATCGAAAGAATATTTTCATATTCTTTTTTATCCGTGTACACTCCGTAATAACAGCATTCACCGGAACACACACAAACATCACACTCTTTAACAAATTTGTGCGTAAATATCAGCGGATCAATGTAATAACCTTTTATAACTTTTTCAAAAGAATCGGACACTATTTGTACCTTTCCACATCTGAATATTTATCAATCCCGCTGACTTTTACATCAGAATTAATTCTCTTAACCAATCCTTGTAATACTTTCCCCGGTCCAACTTCAATAAACTCGTCAATTCCGTCATCAATCATATTGCGAATAGTTTCTTCCCATCGGACGGGTTGAGAAAGTTGATCGTATAGCAATTTTTTAATCTGATCTTTTGAACTTACCGGTTTTGCCGTTACATTGGCATAGACCGGAATTTTAGCATCATAAAAATTTGTCGATTCAAGTTTGGATAATAATTTTTCTTTCGCGGGCTCCATCAATGGTGAATGAAAAGCACCACTGACAACCAATTCTTTAACAAGTTTAGCGCCATTGCCTTTTGCAATTTCCATTGCTTTGTGTACTCCATCAACCGTGCCGGAAATTACAATCTGTCCGGGAGAATTAAAATTTGCACATTGCACAATGCCTGCCTCAGATGCTTCAGTGCAAATTTGTTCCAATATTTCCTGATTCAATCCTATAACCGCAGCCATTGTTCCTTTATTTAGAATACCGGCTTCTTTCATTGCTGATCCGCGAAGATGTACAAGTTTAACAGCTTCATAAAACTGTAAAGATTTTGCTGCAACATGTGCAGAATATTCACCGAGTGAATGTCCGGCTACTGCGTTTGGTTCAAGAGTTCTTATTATTGCAGCTAATACAACACTGTGGAGAAATATTGCCGGTTGTGTAATATCTGTTTGTTTGAGAGAATCTTCCGGACCATTAAACATAGTATGTGAAAGCTGAATACCTGTTGCTTCTTCGGCAGTTTTAATCATCTCCTTCACTTCGACGGAATTATCGTACAAATCCTTTGCCATTCCGACGTATTGCGAACCTTGCCCGGGAAATAAGAAAGCTACCTTACCCATTAATCCATACTCCAAACCATGTACATTGAACCCCATGTAAATCCGGCACCAAATGCAGCTAAAATAAGCTTATCACCTTTTTTCAATTTTCCATCACGGTAATATTCAACCAAACAAAGAGGAATAGTTGCAGCAGTAGTATTTCCGTATTTTTCAATATTAATCATAACCTTATCTCTGGTGATTCCCATTCTGTTCGCAGTTGCATCGATAATTCTTAGATTAGCCTGATGAGGCACAAGAAAAGCAATATCTTCCGATTTTAAATCATTTTGTTCCATCATCTCAACGGATACATCAGCCATACCTTTTACAGCTACTTTAAAAACAGCCTTACCGTCCTGGAATAAATAATGCATTTTATTATCAACTGTATCGTGGGTAGGTGGATTAAGACTTCCTCCGCCGAGCATATGCAGACTCTCTTTACCCGATCCGTCACATCTCAGAAGTGAATCTTTGATACCATCATCCATATTTTCGGTCGGTTCTAATAATACAGCGGCTGCACCATCACCAAAAAGGATACAGTTATTTCTATCGGTATAATCAACAATTGAACTCATTTTGTCGGCACCGACAACAACTACCTTCTTATAAGATCCGCCTTCGATTAGGCTTGCACCACTTTGCAGCGCAAAAAGAAAACCAGAACATGCTGCAGATAAATCATATCCCCAAGCATGATCAGCACCAATGTTGTTTTGCACTAAGCAAGCTGTAGCTGGGAAAAACATATCAGGTGTTACGGTCGCAACTATGATACAATCGATTTCTTTAGGATCAAGATTCGATGTTTTGATTAAATCTTCAACCGCCTTTGTTGCCAAATCACTTGTAGCACCGTTTTCAAGCATTCTTCTTTCTCGAATACCGGTTCTTGTTCTAATCCATTCATCATTTGTATCAATAATCGATTCAAAATATTTGTTATCCAAAACCTTTTCGGGTACGTACATCCCTACTCCGGTTACCTTAGCGTTTATTAATCTTTTTTTATTAGACTGCATAAAGCTTTATTGATTCCTGAAATTTGTGAATAAGATTTTTATCATACATCTCTTTTGCTCTAAGTATCATATTCTTTATTGCAAGAGGCGAACTGGATCCGTGTCCGATTATACTTATCCCATTCAAACCTAATAACGGAACACCGCCGTGAACCTGATAATCTGCATTCTTTAATGATTCTTTCAGAGTTCCCCTTGCTGCTAATGCTCTTATTTTATTTAAAATACTTTTATTTGCATATTCTTTAATACTGCTCTTCAAAAAAGGAATAATACTTTCTGCAAATTTTAGAATTATATTGCCAACAAAACCATCACAGACAATCACATCAACAGTACCTTTAAAAACATCCTTTCCTTCTACATTACCGTAAAAGTTCAATTCCGATTTTCTAAAAAGCGCCGCGGTTTCAGTTGTTAATTTATATCCTTTTGATTCCTCTTCACCGACATTCATCAAACCAATCGTGGGATTTGAAACGCCGTAAATTTCCTTAACAAATATTGATCCCAATACTGCAAAATCAAATAAATGATTTGGTTTTGAATCAACAAAAGCGCCAACATCTGCAACGAAAGTAAATTTCCCTTTTTCATTTGGAAAAGCAGCCATTATTGTCGGACGAGAAACATCTTCAATTCTACCGATTATTAAAGTTGAAGCAGCGCTGACAGCGCCTGTATTACCTGCACTTACAAATGCATCCGCTTTTTTTTCCTTAACAAGTTTTGCACCGACTACAATAGAAGAATTCGGTTTTGATTTTATACCAGCCATAGGACTGTCTTTCATCGTAATAACTTCAGGAGCATCAACAATTGTGAATTTGTCTAATTCAATTTTATTTTCAGCAGCGGTAGAAATTATTTTATCTTTACTACCAACAAGAATTAAATCAAAATTCGGATCTTCAGAAATTGCAGAGACCGCTCCCAATAATTCATTAAGAGGAGCAAAATCACCCCCCATTGCATCAAGGGCAATTCTGCATTTTTCATTCGTCGTTTGATTCACGATTTTCCTGTTTATGATTCAGGGACAAACATTGATCTGCCGGCATAGTAGCCGCAGTTCGGGCAAGCTCTGTGGCTTAATTTCATTTCGCCGCAGTTGGAACAATTACTTAAGGTAGGTGCACTTGCTTTGTAATGTGTTCTTCTTTTATCTCGTCTACTTTTCGATATTTTACGTTTTGGATGAGCCATTTTTAACCTTCTCTCTTAACTTTTATTTGAATCTTTTTTTATCTCTTTTAATTTTTCCCAGACCGGGTTTTCATATTCATTTTCACAATCACATGTTCCGTGATTTAGGTTTGTTCCGCATTTGGGACATAAACCTTTACAATCATCTCTGCAAAGTTTTTTCATTGGAACGGATAACTTTACAAATTCAATCACATCGCCTGAAATATTAATCTTAGTTGTTTCCGGGTTGATAAAATAAACATTCTCATCTTCATTTTCTTCCTCGGAACGACTGATTAAATAAATCAGTTGAAAATTATTTGCAAGGTGTTCGATGTATTCTTCCGCGCATCTGTCGCAAATAAATTTTGCTTCGGATAAAACTTCACAATCTAAATAAATTTGATGTGATGCTTTATCCATCCTACCATCTACTTTCACCTTTCCAAAGAACGGTTCTTCTAATTCAAGTTCTTCCGCTTTCTTCTCTAACGCAAGATCATGAATTCCATCAGAATAATCTGAGATCTTGATTAGCATATGATTCCAGTAAAATTTAATCTCGAAATATAATTAGAGGATTTCTCTAAATCAAGCAAACAAATACTTAAAATTCAACGAGTTACGATGCACTAATAATGCAATATTAACAAAATATTTTTAACGATGTCAAATTGCAATAATACATTTCTTATATTTGATAAATCAATAATGTATAGAGTATGATAAAATTTCAGCACATTTCAAAATCTTTTAAGAAGATAAAAGCACTCGATGATATCAGCGTTGATATTGAAGCCGGTAACATTGTTGGCGTACTCGGTCCAAACGGTGCCGGTAAAACCACGCTGCTAAGAATTCTGCTGAAATTAATTAATCCGGATTCAGGTGAAGTACTTTATCCTCAAACATTAAAAAGCAATTTTCATAATAACATCGGTTATCTCCCGGAAGAAAAAGGATTATATAAAAATTCAAAGGTGATGGATTTTTTAAAGTATTTCTCTAAATTGAAAGGATTGACTTCCCAAGAATTTTATTATTATTCTCAACCACTCATCGAAAAATTAAATCTTAATAGGTATTTAGATCAAAATATAGGAACTCTTTCAAAAGGTAATCAGCAAAAAGTTCAGCTTCTTTCTACTATTGTTCATAATCCAATGCTCTTAATTTTGGATGAACCATTTACCGGGCTGGATATTGTGAATCTTGAAATTGTAAACAATATTATAAAATCTTTAAGATCACCTGATAGAATTATTCTGCTCTCTACTCATTTAATTGATTTTGCTGAAATTCTCTGTGACCGGGTGATATTTCTAAATAATGGAAAACTTATCCGCGATGCTGCTGTAACTGAATTAAAGAATGATCTCGAATTTTATCAATATGAGATTTTAACAAAAGATGATTTTGATTTTTTTGATGTTCCTAATGTGAATGATTTTATAAAAATTGATGACGGATATAAAATTAACATTAATAATAAAAATGATATTTCCGGGATAATAAAATTTCTCGCAGAAACAATTACTATTGATGAAGTAAAAAAAGTGGAGCCTACTATTAAAGATATTTTTCTAAGGGACATCTCAAATAAATGAATAATATTTTCCACATAGCCGGTTGGGAATATTTTCAAAAGGTAAAACGGATTAGTTTTATTTTATACCTATTACTGTTTCCTCTATTTGGATTTGGATTAATTTATTTTCCGCAGTTACTCTCTAAAAATGAAGTTAGCCAAACTCCGCTTCCTGTCGGATTTATAGATTATTCCGGGGAACATATTAATAATTTGAAACATGAATTTGATTCAAATGTCGATGATAATTTTCAACCCGAATTTATTCTAATCAACTTCGGCTCGAAAAATTTAAGCGGGATTAATGATATTGTTGAGATGCTTGACAATCAAGATTTAGCAGCGCTTATCCAAATCTTTGAGTCCAATATTCCTTCAAACAATATCGTTGTATCATACAATTCTCTATTGAACTCGGAGGAATTGATACAATTGGAATTTATGATTAATAAAGCAGTTAATAAATCGCTGTTGTCAAAAAGTAACTTAAGCGATTCACTTTTATCTGCGATCAATCCTAATATAATATCGAGGAAAATTAAAACCACAAGTTTAGTTAACAATGGATTAAACATGATTCAATTTACAATTGGATTAATTTTTGTCCTATTCCTTTCATCGATTACTATATTTTCCGGCGGTCTATTTATCAGAAGCCTGTCCGAAGAAAAAACAAACAGGCTTGCCGAAATATTACTAACCTCAGTTAAAGCGGGTGAATTGCTGATGGGGAAAATCTTGGGATTATTTCTATTTGCATTAACTCAATTAATTGTATGGGGAGCAATTGGATTTTTCATAATGAATGAATTTGGTATGAAAAACGATTTTTCACTCGAATTCTTCTATCAAACACTTTTTCTAGTAACCGGAATATTTTTGAATGTAACAATTTTTATAAGCGCAGGTTCCTTTGTAAAATCGGAACAGAACAGTCAGCAGATAAACGGTTATCTTACAATCCTTATTCTTCTTCCGTTGATATTTATTGCACACATTATTAATGAGCCCGGTTCGCTTTTTACATCTTTCTTAACATTTTTCCCGCTGACTTCTGCATCCACAATTATATTGAAAATATCATCTGGTACTTTCACAATTACAAGCGTAGTGCTGTATTTGGGATTACAAGTACTCTATTTTATTGTAACGGTTTTAATCACATCAAAGTATTTCAAAAGATCATTACTTATAAACTGATCGATTTTTATGAATAGTTTTCTGTTAATCATTTCGACTTTTACCCCTTCCCTTTTATTTATTTTGATAAGTATTTATCTCTTAAAATCATCCAAGCACAAAAAAGTAATAATTAGCAGTTTTCTCTGGGGCGCCATTGGGGCAGTGACAATTTCTTTTTTTATAAACTGGATTTTTTTACTTGCACTAAGCTATGCCGGTCTAAATGATATTCATTTAATTAAGAATATGATTTTATCACCAATGGTTGAGGAGTTTTCAAAAACAATTTTTATAATTCTTATTTGGAACCGATTAAAAGTTCTCTCATGCAAATATTCTTTATTTATCCCTTTTTCAATTGGTTTAGGGTTTTCAATCACAGAAAATATTTTATACTCATTTTTGTTTGATTTTTCAAGTGTCTCGTGGACTTTACCAATCATTTACCGAGGCATTGTGCTTGTCGTTATTCACATCTCAACCGTTATATTTTTTTATCTTATGTACAATAGATATTATTCTTCAGATAAGTCTAATTTTTCCGCGTATATAAATTCCTTTCTCGGTGCAGTTGTCATTCATTCACTTTGGAATTTATTGTCGGAATTCGAAATACTCACTTTCAATTTTTGGATTATTTCCTTATTGATTTGCATTCTTTTGCTGATAACTTTAAAATTAGTTTTCAATTGTTTTTCCCAAATTGAAGTTGAGAAGTAATAACTACTTTGTAATATTGAAACATATTATTATAATTGACTTTAAGATATCTCAGAGAACAAATTACCGGAGGGTTTAACAACTTGTCAATTGTAGGGATATTTGGAGGCTCATTTGACCCTATACATAACGGTCATCTAATAACAGCTCAATACGTACTTGAAAAGCGTAACTATGATAAAATAATTTTTATCCCATGTTATATATCTCCGCATAAAATTGAAATGAAAAATTCAGCGACTGAACATCGTTTACAGATGACAAAATTGGCGATTTCCGGTAATCCATATTTTGATTTATCCACTTATGAAATTGAAAGAAAGAAAGTTTCTCATACAATCGATACATTGAAATACTTGCGTACAAAATATGAAAATTTGGAACTGATAATCGGGTATGATAATCTTATCGATTTTGATAGTTGGTATAAACCGGAAGAGATTATTAAACTCGCACAATTAGCTGTACTAAAACGAAGTGTCGAAAATACAGTTAACATTACTCATGGATACGATAAATCTGCATTGATTTTAGATACTCCTCAAATTGATATTTCTTCTACTATGATAAGAGATAGAGTGAAAGAGAAGAAATCAATTGATTATCTTGTTCCGGAAATCGTAAAGGAGTACATTTTGAAAAATAAATTATATATTGACTAACACTATGACTGAAATTCTCATAAATAATCTTACTAAAGAAGACAAACGCTCAGTATCACGTTTAATTACAAAAGTTGAATACGGAACGAAGGAATCTGTAGAAATTTTAAAATCAATACATTCGCGGACGGGCAATGCATACCGAATCGGAATTACAGGTCCGCCCGGAGCGGGTAAATCGACAATCACAAATCAACTCACTAAGTTTTATTTATCACAAGAAAAAAGTGTAGCAATTATTGCGGTTGATCCTACAAGTCCGTTTACCGGCGGAGCTTTACTAGGTGACAGGGTAAGAATGAATGAAATTGGAATGGATAAAAATGTTTACATCAGAAGTATGGCTACTCGCGGAAGTCTCGGCGGACTGAGCAGAAAAACAACAGATGCGGCTGATGTATTAGATGCTGCGGGTTACGATTATATAATTTTGGAAACTGTTGGAGTTGGTCAATCAGAACTTGATATTGCGAGAAACGCTGATACAACTGCAGTGATTTTAGTCCCTGAATCCGGAGATTCAATTCAAGCTATGAAAGCCGGTTTAATGGAAATAGCAGATTTTTTTGTATTGAACAAAAGTGATAGACCCGGTTCAGATAATGCAATCACCGCAATCAAAACTATATTATCATTTAGAAATCATGATGAAAAAAGCTGGTTCCCGAATATCGTAAAAACAATTGCTTCGGAAAATAAGGGTATCGATAATCTAGCAGGTGAAATTGAAAAACATAAAAATCATTTGTTAGAAAATGATCTTCTGCTTAAAGTTAGAGAGAAAAACCTAAAATTACGGATAAAGGAAATAGTAGAAAGTACATTCCGGAAAGAACTTTGGGACTCATCAAGAGAAGAAAAACTTAATTATGATGTTGAACACGTTGTATTTCGGAAATTATCACCATATGAGTTGGCTGAGGAAATCATTACTAACTATAAACTGGAAATAAAATAACCTAAGGGAATAATATGAGTGAAAATAATATTGCCTCACAATCAATTGAGTTGAATGAAGATCAATTAGTAATCCGGGATACAATTCGTGATTTCAGCGAGAATATAATTCGTCCGAGAATTATGGAATTTGATGAATCACAGGAATTCCCGATGGAAATAATGAAACAACTGGGTGAGCTTGGTTTTCTAGGTATACTTGTTCCGGAAAAATTCGGCGGAGCTGGTTTTGGTTACACTGAATATGCAATAGTTGTCGAAGAAATCGCTCGTGTTGATCCTTCATTTGCATTATCTGTTGCAGCCCACAACGGTTTGTGCACAAATCATATTAATCAATTTGCTAATGAAGAATTGAAAGAAAAATATCTTCCCGGTTTAGCATCCGGAAAAGTAATCGGTGCGTGGGGACTTACTGAACCAGGTTCCGGAAGTGATGCTGCAGGAATGACTGCTTCTGCCGAAAAATCCGGCGACTATTATTTATTAAACGGAACAAAAAGTTTCATCACTCACGGCGGTGTTGGAAAAACTGCTGTTATAATGGCAAAAACTGATAAAGAAAAAAGATCAAAAGGAGTTTCAGCTTTCGTTGTCGAGAAAGGGACGGAAGGTTTTACTGTCGGGAAAAAAGAGAATAAACTTGGAATGCGTGCGAGCGAAACGACACAATTGATTTTTGAGAATTGTAAAGTACCCGCTTCCAACTTAATTGGAGCTGAAGGTGAAGGTTTTGCTCAAGCCATGAAGATTTTAGTCGGAGGCAGAATTTCAATTGCAGCTTTAAGTACGGGACTTGCAATGGGATGTCTCGAAGCAGTTACAAGTTATTCAAAAGAAAGGAAACAATTTTCGAAATCACTTGCGGAATTTCAAGCAATACAGTTTAAAATTTCTGAAATGGCAACAGAATTAGAGGCTGCCAGATTATTGACTTTTAAAGCTGCTGCTTTAAAAGATCTGGGTAAAGATATTAATCAAATTGCCTCAATGGCAAAATTGTTTTCAAGTGAGATTGCTACCAAAGCGGCTAATGAAGCTGTGCAAATATTCGGTGGTTATGGTTATGTTAAAGATTACCCGGTTGAAAAATTCTACCGTGATGTAAAACTTCTAACGATCGGTGAAGGGACTTCTGAAATTCAACGATTGGTAATTGCAAGAAATCTTCTAAAGGACTAATATTTTATAGGATTGCTAATGAAATTAATTGGAAAAGAATTGCAGCAAAATGAAAGTTATCTGAAAAAAGAAGATTATCAAAAAAATCTGGTTAGGAAATTAAACGGTGTACTGGAAAAAATTTCACTCGGCGGTGGTGAAAAGCTAATTGAAAAACAGCATTCAAAAGGTAAATTTACTGCCCGTGAGCGGATAAATAAATTGATAGATAAAAATAGCAAATTCTATGAAATTAATTCACTTGCCGCTTTTGATATGTATAAGGAGTATGGCGGAGCGCCCTGTGCCGGAACAGTTTTCGGCGTTGGTAAAATTCACAATCAGGATCATTTAATAGTTGCAAATGATGCCACAGTAAAAGCCGGAGCATGGTTTCCTATTACAGCAAAAAAAAATCTGCGAGCACAGGAAATTGCAATTGAGAACCGATTGCCGATAATATATTTGGTTGACAGCGCCGGTGTATTTCTTCCGCTGCAGGAAGATATTTTCCCGGATAAAGAACATTTCGGTAGAATATTTAGAAATAATGCTGTTATGTCGGCAATGGGAATACCGCAAATTGCCGCAATTATGGGTCCATGTGTTGCCGGCGGAGCATACTTGCCGATAATGAGTGACGAAGCTCTAATCGTGGAAGGTGAAGGATCGGTTTTTTTAGCAGGATCTCATTTAGTACGTGCAGCGATTGGTGAAAATATTGACAACGAATCACTCGGCGGTGCAGTAGTTCAATCCAACATATCAGGTGTTACAGATTATGTGATGAAAGATGATACCGAATGTTTAGAACAAATTAGAAGTATCGTATCAAAAAACGGTGAACGCGATAAAGCAAATTTTAACAGGTTGGAAAGTATTCTCCCCAAATTTGATCCAAAGGAAGTTTACGGCATTTTACCGGAAGATACGCTTAAACAATACGATACATATGATTTGCTTGCTCGCATTGTTGATAATTCGGAAATCGATGAGTACAAAGCTGGTTACGGAAAAACAATTATTACAGCTTATGCCAGAATTGATGGGTGGTCGGTTGGAATAGTTGCAAATCAAAGAAGTATCGTTAAAACGGAAGCGGGCGAAATGCAAATCGGCGGAGTAATTTATTCAGACAGCGCAGATAAAGCAACACGGTTTATTATGAATTGTAATCAAAAGAAAATCCCGCTCGTATTTTTTCAAGACGTAACGGGCTTTATGGTCGGCAGTAAAGCCGAGCATGGCGGCATTATCAAAGACGGCGCCAAAATGGTGAATGCTGTTGCAAATTCTGTTGTTCCTAAAATTACAATTATAGTTGGAAATAGTTACGGCGCCGGAAATTATGCAATGTGCGGCAAAGCTTATGATCCGCGGTTTATCTTCGCATATCCAAACGCTAAAATTGCCGTGATGGGTGGATCACAAGCAAGTAATGTGCTCCTTGATATAAAATTGAAACAGTTGAAAAAAGAAGGGAAAACTCTTAGTGAGGAAGAGAAAAAAAAACAATTAGCTTTAATTCAAAATTCATACGACACGCAAAGCTCACCATATTATGCTGCTGCCAGACTTTGGATTGATGAAATTATTGATCCGAAATTGACTCGCGAATATATTTCAATGGCAATTACCACCGCTAATAATAATCCGGAAATGAAAAAATTTAATGTGGGAGTTATTCAAACATAATTTGCACAGAAATATCATAAGTTATTTATTTATAATATGTTACCTATCGCTCCATGCAAAGATAATTCCTCAGAATAATCCGCATTTAAATGAATCGATACAACTTATTAATGAATTTATCGCGTCTGAGAATTTCAGTAAGAAGAGCGGAAATAAGAGTGAATTACAATTAATCGATTCGATCTATTCTTACGCACTTACTGTAAACAATCATAATATATCGGAAACATTATTGAGTCTTACATTCGGTGTGCTCCCATTTCAGAAAATGCCGATACAAATCAGCTCATTCGCCTTTGATATTCCTCTACCTTCGGTAAATGATTCTCTCTTCGAAAAAAAACTCTTAAATCTTCCCCGCCATTTCCTATTTGATTCACCAAAAAATAGTCACGGCGACCAGGACAAACTTGCGCATTTTTTCGGGAATGCATTTCTATCTTATAATATTAGATTCTTCAATCTTTCTAAATTTATGGGTATTTTTGTTGAGTTATTTGAAGAATCATTTAAAGTTCACGGCGGATTAGATAGACGCGATTTATTAATAAATCAATTTGGAGAGTTATTCGGAGATATACTAAATGATCATCCGGACACTAAACCTTCAGATATAATTAAACTATACAGTATTTCCTACATCCGATACATAAACTAGGTTAATTTATGAAATCGATATTAGTAATTGACGACGAAAAAGAGATTTGCGAAAGTATAAATATGATACTTGAGTACGAGAACTATCATGTTGAATACGAAACGGATGCACTTAAGGGCATAACAAAATTAGAATTCTCAAATTACGATGCTCTGCTTCTCGATATCCAAATGCCGGGAATGAATGGATTTGAAGTTTTGAAATGGCTCGGTGAAAACGATATTGAAATAAGTGTTATTATGATTTCAGCTCACAACAGTATTGAAAATGCAATCAAGGCGACTAAACTCGGAGCGTTTGATTTTATTGAAAAACCTATCGACCGCGATAAATTGCTGATAAGTATCAGGAATGCAGTTGGACAGACAAATCTGAAAAGAGAGAATGTAAAATTAAAAGAGAATCTCTCAAAAAAGGACGCCATAATTGGAGAGAGCAGCGCTATTAAAAGTATCCTCCAAAACGCGGAACGTGTTGCAAAAACCGAAGCTCGGGTTCTTATTACCGGGGAAAACGGAACCGGGAAAGAATTAATAGCTAGGGCAATTCACAAGCATAGCAACAGAGTTGATAAAGAACTTGTTGAGGTTAATTGTGCTGCAATTCCGAATGAATTGATTGAATCCGAATTGTTTGGACATGAGAAAGGTTCGTTTACTGGAGCTACTAATAGAAGGATTGGAAAATTTGAGCAGGCAAACGGCAGTACCTTGTTCCTCGATGAAATCGGCGATATGAGTTTACAGGCACAAGCTAAAGTACTGCGTGCAATTGAAGATGGTAAAATTGAACGAGTGGGAGGTTCGGAAAAAATATCTGTTGATGTAAGAATAATTTCAGCTACTAATAAAGATCTGAAAGAGGAAATAAAAAACGGAAATTTTAGAGAAGATCTATATCATCGACTTAATGTAATACCGATTCATGTCCCAGCTCTCAGAGATAGAGTTGAGGATATACCAATTTTAATAAATTATTTCATCGATGATATTTGTAGAAAAAACGGCTTCCCCTCAAAGAATGTAAGTCAACAAGCTGTTGAATACCTCATGAATTTGGAGTGGACAGGTAACGTACGCGAATTAAGGAATTTAATTGAGAGAATTGTTATCATGGTACCGGAAACTGAAATAAATATTTCAGATGTAAAGAAATTAATTCCCTTTTCCGAATCCAAATTTGATGATCTTTTGGATATAAGTAATTCATTTCAGGAGTTTAAGGAAAAATCAGAAAAAGCATTTATTGAAAAACAACTTGAAGCAAATAGTTGGAATATTAGTAAAACCGCTGAGACTCTTGGTATACAAAGAAGTCATTTATACAGTAAAATGAAAAAGTATGAAATAGAAAAAGGGAGTGAATAATGGGTAACACAATCTTTTCGAAAATTATTAATAAAGAAATACCTGCTGAAATTGTTTATGAATCGAAAAATGTATTAGCGTTTCGAGATATCAATCCACAAGCGCCGACACATATTTTGATTATTCCCAAAATTGAAATACCAACAGTAAAAGAATTGAACGGGAAAGATCATGCTCCCCTCTTGGGTGAAATGATTGACGCTGCAAATATAATCGCAAGAAATGAAAACATTTCAGAAAGTGGATTTAGGTTGGTTTTTAATTGTGGGGATCACGGAGGACAAGAAGTTTACCATCTACACATGCATTTACTTGGCGGCAGACAAATGAAATGGCCTCCAGGTTAATTTAAAGTCGATGTTTGTAAACGTGCTCCCTTATTTGTTTATCCCCCGATCTGCAATATCCATACGGAATGTTTTACCCATATAATTTATCTTAGATAAGGCATCATAAGCTATTATTTTAGCCGCTTTTAAATCATTATCATTTATGTGTGATGTAACACCTAATACACGACCGCCATTTGTGATAATTTTTTCACCTCTCTTTATTGTACCTGCATGAAAAACAACCACATCTTTATAATCATTGTCTAAACCGAATATTTCAAAACCCTTTTCATACTTCTCAGGATATCCCTCAGAAGCCGCTACAACGCACACGGATGCTCCGGCAATATACTTTATCGAATCTACATTAATATTACCATTAGCAGTAGAAAATAATAAATCAAGAAAATCTCCATCTAATAGTGGGAGCACACATTGAGTTTCGGGATCACCAAATCTGCAATTATATTCAATTACTTTTGGTCCTTCTTTAGTAATAATCAATCCACAGTATAAACATCCATTGTATTTCTTTTTCTCATCTCTAAGTCCTGCCAGTGTTGGAATAATAATCTCATTCTCAATTTGAATAAGCAAACTTTTGCTAATAATTGGTGCCGGAGCATACGCACCCATTCCCCCTGTATTTTTACCTTTGTCTCCATCTAATGCCCGTTTGTGATCCTGAGATGCAGGAAGTATTACATATTTATCTCCATCTGTAATAACGAAAATTGACGCTTCTTCGCCTTCAAGAAATTCTTCAATAACAATCTTATGTCCTGATTCCCCGAAAATATTTTCATCAAAATATTCATGAAGTATTTTAACTGCACTTTCATAATTATGACAAATAGCAACTCCCTTTCCGGCGGCTAAACCCGATGCTTTAATAACCAATGGATAAGTTGCTTTTTCTAAATAAGATAATGTGCTTTCCTTCTCATTTCTATTGAATAACTGATATTCTGCAGTTGGAATTCCATGTTTTGTCATCAACTCCTTGGAGAATGATTTATCTCCCTCAATCATTGCAGCCTCTTTATTCGGTCCAAAAACATTTAAGCCCGCATTCCTTAGCTTATTACCTAGACCATCTACTAATGGTTGTTCGGGACCAATTACAATCAAATCAATTGAGTTTTTCTTACATAATTCAATTATTCTATCATGCTCCGACAAATTCATCTCTACATTTACGCCTATTTGTCCAGTACCCGGATTTCCCGGAATAATAAACAACTTTTCCAAACTTTTACTTTGTGCAATTTTCCAAGCTAAGGCATGCTCCCGTCCCCCGGAGCCAATCACAACTACTTTCATTATTCTGATCTCAAATAAAATTGGAATTGTTTTGTTAGTAATTCTGTCAGATATTTTCTATCATGTCTCAGTACGAAATCTTCATTCGGCTGCGGCAGTTCATTATTTTTGAATTGTGAGTGAATTTTATAAATAATGTTTTTTATTCCATCTATATCATTCGGGGAAACAATATATGATGCGCCATATTCTAAGCTCGCCGATTTTGATGCCCCTTCCCCCACGCATGCAAGAACCGGTTTCCTTGCACCAAAATATTCAAACAATTTACCTGTAGAAACAACATCATAACTCTTAATATCAGGCAGCATCATCCACAAAATATCACTATTTTTAATAATCTTTATCGTTTGAACATGATCGAGGTAACCATGATTTACAACGAAATCCTGAAGATTTAATTTCCGGACTAATTTTTCATTCTCTTTTCTAAAGAGTCCAGCAAAATGAAGTTCAATATTTTGTGCGATATCCGGTCTTTCCAAACTTATTTTTTTAAATGCTTTAAGAAAATATTTTGGGGTTATATCTTCATAAAAAATACCCGAATAAGTAATACGCATTTTAGAATCAGGCCGTTTCTCAATCAAACCATTTTCAAAATCGTGTGAATCATAACCCTGGGGAATAATTACAATATCATCAAATGTAAGAAATTTATAAGTTGTTAGTAAATGTTCTTTAATGCGTCGATTAATTACAATCACTTTATCGGCAGCACGAAGTGCAGTATCTTCCATTTTCTTATGTTTTACTTTATGAAATGGAGAAGGATAAAATGCAAAATGATTGCCGTACCATGGATCGCGGTAATCAACAATCAAAGGAATATCATAAATCTTTTTAATTTTAGCGATTTCAGAAAAAGCTGAGTATGGTGGTATGGTTACATAAATTAAATCAAATGCCTCACTTTTCAACAATTCCATAGCTTTTTTTGCAGCTTTTTGAGACCATGATATTTTGTTATCGGGGATAAATATTGTTTTACTTGCTCTACTTAAATTTCTCCGAATAAATTCTCTTGGTATTTTAACCGTACCTTTTGAGGCTAAGATTGAGTTAGGATCAAATCCTTCTGTTCTTACTATATTGATTTTTGCATCTTCTGCTTCCTTCAACAAAGACATATCATGAGCAAAATATGCAGTGTCACCTGCAGTAATTACTGTCGGTTCCCAGTTAAACTCACTCATATACTTTGCGAATTTAAGAGTTCTCTGTACTCCGCTCAGACCCATTGGGGGGAAATAATATGCAATTACAAGAACTTTGAACATTTTTCAAATACCGGTTAATACTTTAATCTGGATTGGTAATTCGGTGATTCTTCAGTGAGCATAACATCGTGAGGATGACTTTCAATCAATCCGGATGCTGATATTTTAACGAATCTTGCGTTCTCTTTCATCTCATCTATATTTTTTGCACCGCAGTAACCCATTGCGGCTCTGAGACCGCCAATGAACTGGTAAACAGTATCTGCCAAAGGTCCTTTATAAGGTACTCTTCCTTCAACACCTTCCGGAACCAATTTTTTAATATCATCTTCCATATCCTGGAAATATCGGTCTTTACTTCCATGTTTCATTGCTCCAAGCGATCCCATTCCACGATAGACCTTAAAACTTCTTCCTTCAAATAAAACCTTTTCACCGGGAGTTTCATCAACACCTGCAAACATTCCGCCCATCATAATTGTATCGGCTCCGGCGGCAACGGCTTTCGGAACATCGCCGGTTTGTTTAATACCGCCATCAGCAATAACAGGTATTCCGCTCCCTTTAATACCGTCAGCCACCTCCATAATAGCGCTTATTTGAGGAACGCCGACACCGGCAACAACACGTGTTGTACAAATAGAACCAGCTCCAATGCCAACTTTAACTGCATTAACTCCGGCATCGATCAATTCTCTAGCAGCTTCTTTTGTCACAATATTTCCGGCAATTAATTGAATATCCGGGAACTGATCTCGAACCAGTTTAATTGTTTTAACAACACCTTCCGAGTGTCCGTGTGCAGTATCAACCACAATAACATCTGCATTTGCATTTACAAGAGCTTCAACCCTCGCAATGGTATCACCGGAAACACCAACTGCAGCTCCAACACGTAATCTTCCCAAGTTATCCTTGCACGCATTTGGAAATTTTTTCTTTTTGGAAATATCTTTGAATGTAATAAGTCCTTTCAGAATGAAATTATCATCAACTACAGGTAATTTTTCAATTCTATGTTTCTGAAGAATCTTTTCAGCCAATTCCAATGTAGTTCCAAGAGGAGCTGTAATAAGATTATCCTTCGTCATAAAATCTTTTACTGACTGATTAAGGTTCGGCTCAAATCTCAAATCACGATTAGTAAGTATGCCTATTAGCTTTTGGTTTTCATCAACTATCGGAATTCCGGAAATATGAAATTTACTCATCAATTCTTCAGCATCTTTGATTGTATTTTCTGGTTTAAGAGTAATAGGTTTGTGAATCATCCCGCTTTCAGATCTTTTAACTTTATCAACTTCTTCTGCTTGTCTTTCTATTGACATATTCTTATGCACTATTCCGATTCCACCCTGAGCCGCCATAGCTATTGCCATCTGTGCTTCTGTAACCGTATCCATTGCCGCAGAGATAAACGGAATATTTAGTTTTATTTCTGATGTTAAACTAGCGGTGATATCTGTCTCGCGTGGTAAAACTGTAGACCGTGCAGGAATTAATAAGATATCATCAAATGTAAGTGATTCAAACACAATTTTGCTATTATCCATTTTTCCACCAATAAGGAAATGAAATTAATTTTAATTATAAAGATAGTATTTTATTATTGAATGAAAAACTATTCGAATGCAGATATGCCTGTAATATCTTCACCAAGTATAAGAGTATGCATCTCATGTGTGCCTTCATAGGTTTTAACCGATTCCAAATTTGCCGCATGCCGCATCACAGGGTATTCATCCAGTATTCCGTTCGCTCCTAAAATTTCCCTCGAAGTTCTTGCAATATCCAATGCAGCTTCGCAGTTATTTCTTTTAGCCATAGAAATATGTGTGTGTTTAACTTTTTGATCATCTTTTAGCTTTGCCATGTGATAATTAAGCAGTTGAGCTTTTGTAATCTCGGTCAGCATATAAACAAGTTTTTGTTGAGTAAGCTGATATCCGGCAATAGGTCGATTGAATTGGATTCGAGATTTGGAATAATTTACGGCTGTATCATAACATGCCATTGCTGAGCCGATAACTCCCCATGCAATTCCATACCTAGCTTGATTTAAACACATTAATGGTGATTTTAATCCCCCTGATCCCGGCAGCAAATTTTCATCCGGTACAAAAACATCTTGAAAAATCAATTCTGATGTAATTGACGCACGCAAGGAATGTTTCCCTTTCATTTCAGGTGCAGAAAATCCTTCGAATCCTTTCTCAACTAAAAAACCTTTAATCACTCCATCTAATTTTGCCCAAACGACAGCAACATCGGCAATTGTGCCGTTTGTTATCCACATTTTAGCGCCGTTTAATATGAATCCGCCTTCAACTTTTTCTGCTTTTGTAACCATTCCTCCGGGATTAGATCCATAATCAGGTTCAGTTAATCCGAAACACCCAATCTTTTCTCCCGATGCCAATTCCGGCAGCCATTTCATTTTCTGATCTTCACTTCCAAAAGTGTAAATCGGATACATAACCAATCCGCTCTGTACGGATGCAAAACTTCTTAATCCGCTATCACCTCTTTCAAGTTCCTGCATAACCAAACCGTAGGCAACATTATTTAAACCTGCACAACCATATTCAGGCGGAAGTGTTAGTCCGAAAACTCCCAATTCACCCATTTTTTTTACCATTTCGAATGGGAAAGTGGCGTTTTGGTAATGCTTTTCTATAACAGGTAAGAATTCTTCTTCAACAAATTCCCGAACGGAATCTCTGACCATTTTTTCTTCATGCGTTAATAAATCTTCTATTTTAAAGTAATCAACACCTTTGAATTTCTTCATAACTAAACCTTTCTAACTTTACAACTGATAATTTTTGATTTTGCTTATGGCTTTGCGAATGATATCTCCGGAATAACCTTTGTTCATTAAGAAATAATAAATTTTTTGTTTTTGATTGATTTCTGATATTTCTTTATCTCTGAATGTCCTTAATTTTTTTTCCGCTAAGTCAACGGCATTGTTCAATAAGATTTCTTCATCGATTTTAGAAGATGCTGCCTCAATTATTTTTCTCGAAACTCCCCTGTTGAATAATTCCGCTTTAATCTTAAGAGTACCTTTTTTCTTATCAAGCCTATCGTTGATAAAAATCTCTGCGAAGTCTTCATCATTGAGATAATTAATTTTGATTAAGTCGGAAATTACCTTATCAACATTTTCAAGACTATGCTGTTTTCTTTTTAGTTTATCAGAAAGTTCTTTCTCTGAATGAGGTCTGCGTGCTAAATATCTATACGCTTGATCTTTAGTCTTATAGTAATCATGTTGAGAAAGAATTATCTCGATTTCATTTTCGTTTATTTCCGAACCGACATTCAACCGGTATTCAATTATAACGCGTTCATCAATTTCGTAAAGAGCATTATTATCAAATTCTAAAATCCATTTACCCCGTTTTTTCCGGAGTCCGGTTATCAACATTTCTTATTTTGACTTTTTAGTTTTCTTTTCGCTCGAATTCTCATTGGTATCTTCAACAGCATTTTCCGCTGCTTCACTTTTAATCATCCCGAGATGCTTCTTAACCTCAGTTTCAAGCTTTTGCATAATTTCCGGGTTATCTCTTAAATTTGTTCTGAATTGTTCGCGTCCTTGAAATCGATCTTCACCGTAAGTAAACCATGCACCGCTTTTCTTTACAATATTCGCATCAACAGAAAGATCAATTAAATCTCCGGCTTTGCTGATTCCTTCATTATACAATATATCAAATTCTACCTGTTTGAACGGTGGTGCAACTTTACTTTTTACAATCTTCACTTTCGTTCTATTACCAATTACATTTTCACCTTCTTTAATTGCTGCAATTCGTCGAATATCTATTCTAACCGATGAATAAAATTTAAGCGCATTACCACCTGTCGTTGTTTCAGGATTACCAAACATCACACCGATTTTACTACGAAGCTGATTTGTAAATATAACCGAGGTTTTAGATCTGCTGACAGCACCTGTAATTTTACGGAGAGCTTGAGACATCAATCGCGCCTGAACACCCATTTGAGCATCACCCATATCACCCTCAATTTCTGAACGTGGAACTAATGCCGCAACTGAGTCGATAACAATTACATCTAATGCATTGCTTCTAACTAGAGTATCAACAATTTCCAAAGCTTGTTCACCATAATCAGGTTGTGATACTAATAGATTTTTTGTATCAACGCCTAATCTTTTGGCATAACCTAAATCGAGAGCATGTTCCGCATCTATAAATGCCACAAGTCCACCGGTTTTTTGAGCTTCGGCTATTACATGCAAACAGACAGTTGTTTTACCCGATGATTCCGGTCCGTATATTTCGGTAATTCTTCCTCTCGGAACACCGCCAATGCCAAGCGCAAAATCCAACGAAATCGATCCGGTTGAAATTGATGCGACTTCACTAATAACTCCATCGCCCAACTTCATTATTGTTCCTTTACCGTAGGTTTTTTCAAGACCATAAATGGTATCTTCCAATACCTTCAAACGAGTTTCTTTTTCACTAGCCATTCTTCCTCCTTAAATCAATTTAAAACTTTGTAATTCAGTATATACCGAGCCCGCAGGCTTTAACTTACTCTGAAACAAACTAATTTCATCCGACTCACAACTAATATTCGGCAACCGGAAATTAGTAAAATCCTCAACCCAAATTTTATGAAAATCTTTAATTCTCAACAAGGTTAAATGAGCCTTAAATTTACGACGTTCTTTTTCAAAACCTAATTTTGATAAAATTAAATCTAACTCTTCAGCTAATTCATTTAATTCACGGTTTTCATTAATCCCCAACCACAAAATTACGGGTTTTCTATTCCTGTAGAAAACACCGAATCTATTAAATTCAATTCTAAGTTTATGATATTTTTTGGAAATTACACTTACAGCATTTTGAATCTCCGGTATCAGGTTAGTATTCGTATCACCGAGAAATTTAAGTGTGAAATGTAATTTATCTTTATTCTCCCACTTCTTCTTATGAAAATCAGGATCAATTGATTTAACTATTTCAACTATCTGATCCAGAGTATCACCAGGTACTTTTAAAGCAATAAAAAGTCTATTCGTCATAAGGAATACCAAGCAGATTTCTTCTTAACATTTCAAGAGCTGCTTGAGAGGTACGGTCTTTATTAAGCAATCGATCATCGCCGAAATGAAATTCTTTTGCTGTACACATTTTATCATCACAAATACCAATAAATACTAATCCAACCGGTTTATCTTCCGTTGCCCCAGTGGGACCCATAATCCCAGTAACAGAAATTCCCAGGTCGGTTCCTGAAGCAGCTTTAACTCCGTTTGCCATTTGTCTTGCGACTTCCAAACTCACAGCACCGAATTCATGCATCATATCCTCATCAACTTCGAGCAGTTCAACCTTTGCACCGTTGGAGTAGGATACTAATCCTCTTTCAAAATAAGAACTGCTGCCGGCAATATTTGTGAGCCTGTGACAGATTAAACCCCCGGTACAAGATTCAGCCACTGATAAAGACAACCCGCGGTCAATCAATAATCTTGCAACAACATCTTCCAAAGTTTCATCATCCTTGCCATAAATGTACCTTCCGACTAACGATCGAATTCGCTGTTCAATCTCAGTCAATCTATTTCCAACTTCCTCTTCACTATCACCGTGAACTGTAATTCTTAATTTTACTCCAAACTGATTAGGTAGGAAAGCAAGTTTTGCATCCTGCAGTAATTCGTCAAGATTACCAAGTCTTTCATAAAGATGCGATTCGGGAATACCTGTAGTAAGTAAATTCTTAATTTTCTTTACTGATTTTATTCCATCCATTTTTGACTGGAGTTTTGGAACGACAAAATCATCCATCATCGATTTCATTTCGTATGGAACACCTGGCATAGCAACGAAAACTTTTTTATCTTTTTCAATCCAAACTCCGGGTGCCGTACCTCGCCCGTTCCGAATGATCTTTGCAATTTTTGGTACGTTTGCTTGATCTTCATTTATTTTGGTTACATCACGTCCTCTTTGTTTGAATAGTTTTCGAATATCTTCGAGAACGTCTTCGTTTTTTACTAATTCTGTTTCAAAAAATTTTACGATACATTTCCTAGTAACATCATCATGAGTTGGACCTAAACCGCCGGTTATAATTACCAGATCATTTGAATTGAATGTTCTTTTTAAATCATCTAAAATCGCTGTTTCATTATCTCCAACAACGCTTGTGCTTGTCAGATCAATTTGAAGATTACTTAATTTTTCGCCGATATAAGCTGCATTGGTGTTGAGTGTTTGCCCTATTAAAATTTCGTCACCAATCGTAATCACGTGTGCTTTCATACAACTCACAATTTATGAATTATTTTATTAATTAATGAAATATACAATAATATGCATCAAAAAAAGAGTATATATTCCGCTTGCGATATCATCGAACATTATCCCAAACCCGCCGGGTAGTTTTTCAAGATTTCTAGCAGGGAATGGTTTTATAATATCCAGTAATCGCCAAATAACGAATGTAACGGCAATAATCCAAATTTTTTTGGGAAGCAATATCAAGGAAATCCACATCCCTACCACTTCATCAATTGTACATTCTGCTGGATCTTTTCCATAGATATTTTCAAATTTATTGCCAATCCTGATGCCCAAAACCGTTGCAATTGAAATCGCGAAAATCATTACAGTCGGATTTTCGAAACCCGGGATTAAATAGATAATAAGTGCGGCTAAACTGCCGAATGTACCGGATGCAAATGGAATAAACCCGGTATAAAATGCTGAACCGATTAATTTTTCAATTGGATTTATTTTCAAAGGTAAACAACTGTTTTATAAGATTTCTATTCCTAATAAAATATGCAATGCCGGTATAAAAAGTTATCACGGTGATTAAAAGCATTGAATAATATATTAAATCCCTATCCATAAGAATAGCAAAAATTGTTTCGTTCCCTTTATAAAGCGTTTCCACTGTTTCTAAGGTAAACACGACTAATAAATAGTAAATGAAAATCATTTGAAGAAAAGTTTTCCATTTTGCTAAAATACTGGTTGCAAATGATTTATTTTGGAATTCTGCAAATACCCGAATTCCGGTAATAACCATATCACGTATAATTATTATTAAAACCATCCAAAGATCAAGAACATCAAGAAAAACAAATGCAAGAAATGCAGCCGATGTTAAAATTTTATCAGCAAGCGGATCAAGAAATTTACCCCAATTTGTGATATAATTAAATTTACGAGCAAGCCAGCCGTCATACCAATCTGTAATTGCCGCAATAATAAATACACCGAGTGAAATTTGTTTTAATAGTGGTTCTTCCGATAAAAATAAATAAACGAATACCGGAGTCAGTATTATTCTAAGTACCGTTAGTTGATTAGGAAGAACCATTTCTATTTATTCGCCATCTGTAATAATTTTTGAAATTCATAAATTCCGGTATTGTGCCCGTCTTTCCATGTAATACCCAATGCGTAATGCCCGACGATTCTAATGTTGTCAATGCTCAATTCAGATTCTGTATAAATCGGGATATATGATTTCCCCTGCTTCTCTTTCTCTGCATAACATGTAGCACACGGACAATTTTCTCTCAAAGTTTTTACTGAGATTACATTTTCACTACCATCATCCCATTTAATATAAACATTCTTATTTTCACTAAGCTGAATCTTTTTCGGACTCATTAATTAATTTTCTCACCGGTTAATTGATATAATGCATCTTTATATTTTTTCGATGTGTTTTCGATAACATCTTTTGGTAAAGTCGGTGCCGGAGGCTGTTTATTAAAATCAATCGAAATAAGATAATCACGCACATATTGTTTATCAAAACTCGCTTGTGCTCTCCCCTTTTCATAATCATCCAATGGCCAAAACCGGGAAGAATCCGGAGAAAGTAGTTCATCAATTAAGATTATTTCACCGTTATAGTAACCGAATTCCATTTTTGTATCCGCAAGAATAATTCCCTTTTGATAAGCATAATTGTAAGCTTTCTCATAAATATCCAGCGCAGCGTTTTTTATTTTATTATAGACATCCTCTCCAACTATCTCAATTGCTTTTCCGGGTGAAATGTTTTCATCATGATCACCAATGTCGGCTTTGGTTGACGGAGTAAAAATCGGTTTCTCAAATTTTTCAGATTCCACCATTCCTTCGGGTAAATCGATACCGCATATCTGTCCGCTCTTTTTATAATCCTTCCATCCCGAACCTGAAATATAGCCGCGAACAATACATTCAATCGGTATCAATTCAGCTTTTTTTACTAACATTGAACGACCTGTTAGTTCTTCTTTATATTCTCTGCAGATTGGTGGATAATCATCTACATTCATTGTTACAAGATGATTTGGAATTATATCATCAACAAGGTTGAACCAGAATTTTGATATTTTCGTTAATACCTTTCCTTTATATGGAATACCTTCATTCATGATTACATCAAATGCTGAGATCCGGTCTGTTGATATCATTAAATAATATTCACCGAGATCATATATATCGCGAACCTTTCCTCTTTTGAATAGTTTCAAATTAGGGAAATGTGTTTCCAAGATTACTTTTTCACTCATAATAAGTTCTCCAATTATAGATTAAAATATACTATTGAATATTGCCTTATTCAATAAGTAATATGACAAACCAAATGCGTGACAACTAATTATTTATAATTGTTGAATATTGTGTTTAAGGGGATTATCTTCAATCTTTAATTTGAATAATAAACTCAAATTTAGGAGAAATATGAGTAAAGAAAAAATAAAAATGAGTGATTTTCCCGCAACATTCTGGGTTGCAAATACCATGGAAATATTCGAAAGAATGGCATGGTATGGTTTTTTTGCTGTCTCCTCTCTCTATATAACCGGGGCAGTAAGCGAAGGCGGTTTAGGTTTTACTGATGAAGACAGAGGCGTGCTTCAAGGGGTTGTCACTTTTTTTCTTTACTTATTCCCCGTAGTAACAGGTGCGCTTGCAGATAGATATGGTTTTCAGAAAATGTTGTTTTCAGCATTTGTTGTTTTGGTACCCGCTTATTTTTTATTGGGACAATTCAAAACCTTCCCTACTTTCTTCTTAGCTTTTATGCTGGTTGCACTTGGAGCAGCTATGTTTAAGCCGGTTATTATCGGAACAATATCAAAAGTTACCAATGATAAAACTTCTTCAATGGGATTTGGAATATTTTACATGATGGTAAATATTGGAGGTTTTATCGGTCCAATTGTTGCCGGCATTGTAAGAGCAATGGATTGGTCGTATGTATTTATAGCTTCTGCCGGATGGATTGCCGTGAATTTTATATTTGTAACAATTTTTTATAAAGAACCTACCTCAGAATCAAAATCGAAAAATCCGCGGTCACTTAAAAAAGTAATGACGGATATGGTTGAGGTTCTCGGCAATGGAAGATTCTTTTTACTAGTATTTGGATTGCTGACAATTCTAGTGATTGGTTCTAAATTTACATCTGATGATTCAATAACCTGGACCGAGATCGTAATCATAAGTTTTGTTTGGCTGATTATTAATGTTGTTTATGATCTGATTGTTCGAAAGATAAATGATGGTGTGGATAAATCATGGTACTTGGAACCGATGCGTTTAGGTGATTGGCGTTTCGGATTATTTTTGTTATTAATGTCAGGTTTCTGGACTTCATTCAACCAAATTTTCTATACTCTTCCACTTCATATCCGGGATTTTGTTGATACATCCGACTTAATGAAGATTTCTACAGATTTTCTTTCAATGATTGGATTAGGATCTTTTGCACAGTCTTTTAGTGAGTCTATGGTGAGTCCAGGTCAAATTAACCCGGAATATATTATTAATTTAAACGCCGGTGCAATAATATTTTTTCAAGTTCTCGTATCTTACCTGGTAACAAGGTTAAAACCATTCACAACAATTTTCTGGGGAGTTGTAATCACAATTGTAAGTTTTAGTATAATGATTTTCGGTACAACAGGTTATATTGTGGTTGCCGGTATACTCGTATTTTCATTCGGTGAAATGATGGCAAGTCCCAAATCGAAAGAATACACGGGCAAAATTGCACCCCCGGATAGAGTGGCACTATACATGGGATATTTTTATTGGTGTGTTGCATTAGGTAATTTATTTGGTGGAATTTTATCCGGTCAATTATACGGAGCTTTTGCAAGAGATATGAACAGACCGGATTTAATGTGGGCGATTTTTGCCGCTCTCGCTTTGTTAACTGCAATTGCAGTCCTAGCTTATGATAGAGTAATTATTAAAAAGATTGATCACAAAACAAATTGATAATAATATGAAAACTGAAAAAGTATTAGGTGTAATCGGAAGTTTGTTATTGATATCAGCCGGATTTTTTCCGCTTGCGAGTATTGATCCAAAAATTATAACAATATTCCCGGTCTTTGATAATTTTGAAGTTGGTGAAAGCATCTGGTTTTGGCGAGACATATCAGCTTTTGCCATAACCTTTCCTATAATTGCATTTGTGAGCTTATATTTTGTCATTAAGGAAAATTATATAGGTCTTTTTGTAATCTCCGGGATTACATTCGGTGTGATGTTTTTTATGTTGATTGCAGTTTGGATGGCATCCGAGAAGTCGGCAAGCATAGGTGGTATTGATTTTTCTTATGACTATGGATGGTTCATAATTTTGGTTGGTATTGCTCTGCTTATATTCGACGGCTTTAAAATTAAAAAGGAGCAGCACATTTGAACTGCTCCTTTAGTAACTAAAATTCCGTTTACTTTATATTAATAATTCCGCTTTTGGGTGTTTTGCCGCTGATAATAGCACCGTTTTCTTTATGCATTTCTATTAAAACAAATTCCAAATTAGTAGTACCAATTTTCATTCCTCTAAAAGAAACATTAAGTACACTCCCTGAACCTGATAAACTTTTTTGCGGAAGTGACCCTAAGGTTGCAAGCACTGCAGAATTTAATTCAAGTTTTCCTGTTGCGTTTACGGAATTAACAACAGTCGTATCATTATAATCGGGAACGATAATTTGTTCAAATCTTTGCTTCTTAACCAAATCTCCGCCTGAAATACTAACTAAATTCACATAATTGGGATCGAATGCAACTACAACTCGAATTGCTTTCAAACTGTCGAGGTCCTCCAACCAAATATTAACAGAATCTTTGCCGCCGAGAGAAATATTCGTTTCCGTTTTATAGAAAGTCAATGTTGGACCGGTTACAGCATTAATCTCAAAATTCCTTCTCTCAGGTCCGCCTTCCAGACCATTACTAATTCCCATAACTTCGAATCTGAATTTGCTTTCATCCAAATTATAAAATGTAACTTCATTTTCTTTCGAGTAATCATTCCAGTCAATATAAGTAGAAGGAAAATTATCCTCATCTATTGCGAGCAATCTATATTTATAGAAAAAACTATTGTCACTGCCTTTCCAAACAAAAGAAACAACGTCTTCACTTAAGACTGTATTCTCTGCAGGTCCGTCGGTTATCTTCAAAAAAGGCGGTGGATTTTCAACAGATTGAGATGTTTGACATGCAGAAAACAAGCCAATCGAAATTGTAAAAAGTATAATCGCGAAGATTAGTTTATGCCGACTATAGATTTGAAAACTTTTCATTTTATTACCCAATAAAATTTTTACTTTAGTAACAACATTTTCTTTGTTACGACATAATCACCGGCAGACAGCCTATAAAAATAAACACCGCTGGCAAGTCCTTTTCTAACTCTGTATGCATCCAGTATAATCTGATGCGTACCTTCATTCTGTTCCCTATCTACCAGTGTTGTGACAACCCTGCCGAGTATATCAAATACCGTAAGATTAACTCTCGTTTTAACCGGAAGATCATATTCAATTTTGGTAGATGGATTGAACGGATTAGGATAATTTTGATACAGTTTATATTCACTCGGAACTTCAAGCATTGTGTACACAGTATTTTTCGTGACTGCTTGTTTAAGTGAATTGTCATATGCTTTGACTGATATTAATAATGAATCACGGTGCGATAATCTATCGAAGAAAAATTCCATATTCGATGATAATGAAAACTCACCGATTAATTTACCGGATAAATCCGCATAGTTAATATTTATTATTCCGTTTACACTATCAACATACACGAGGGAAAGAGCATTCGTATTTTTAATAGTATTCTTGATTTCCAAAGAATCGAAACTAAACGCCTCAGTACCGTAGTGAATCTCAGCAGAAAAGGCAATCAATTCTTTTTCAGATTCCAATTCAAGCGGGAATGTAAATTTGCTATCCCCTTTTGAGAATTTTAATGTTTTCCTATCACTTTCATTACTAGCAGTGAAAGCTTCCGGTGATATTTTCGGTAAAGTTCTTTCTTCCTGGTAATAATTCCACATATCGACAAATGTCAGCAGATCCTCAATTTCTAAAATATTATCACCATTGATACTTATAAAAGGTATCTCTTTCGTATACGGATAAAGATCAGCACCGCTTAATGAATCCTCACGCGTCCAGGATTTCACATAAGAAGCGAGATCAACCGCATTGAGTATTTTATCATTATTAAAATCACCGGCAGCAAGCGATCTAAAAGTATAATTATAACTTTTCAGATTACCTAAATTGTCTTCTACATCAACTCGAATATTGTACTTTGTTGAAGTTAGAATATCTCTAAATACACCCTGCTTCCCGGTTGTAGAAATTCTTGGAGTGGAACTGAAGCTTGAAGAATCGGAAACATAAACTGAGTATTTAATAGGAGCGGAGGTGTCGCTTGCAGCATCCCATTGCACTAAAGATTCATCCCAACCCTGCGTAAACGGATTCTGGGTTATGGAAAGTTTTTCACTATCAAATCTTGGAGCTTTATTATCAACACCAACATTCTGAATTTTTATCTCATATGTTACATTATAATTCGATTGGAACTTAACAATAACGTCAACAGTGCCTTCATATTCATCAAGATTCCCTTTCGAATTCCATTTTATCGTATCAACATCGGGACCTACTATTGCCGAATAATCACCCAGCAGATAAGCTGTTGAGTTTATCGGGCTGCTTGTACCTTTCTGGAAACTCAACTCTGTAAGACTAATTGTCTCACCCGGTGTTCCAAAATCATAAAGCAATTTAACTGTTCCGCTTTGGAATTCAGCAACCGATGAAACCTGCGGATAATCCCCGATGACAAAGGTAGTATCACTAATATCACTGACGTTTATATCATATTGATCAGTAATTCTTATTTTTGCATTAACAGTTTTCAGATTTGGAACCAACCAAGTAAATGTTCCATCAGCGGCTGGAACTGTTGCTACTTCTACAGGCCAGGTCAAGCCGGAATCAGTCGACAACTGAATTCTCACTGTATCAACATTAGTTGTTTCCCAAGTTATATCTTCTTCACTGCCAACCTTAAATGCCAATAATTCGTTCGGATTCAATAACCTCATTGAACTAATAGCAAATGTTGTATCGCTTTCGTCATAAATAGTCGGATAGGTCAAATCACTTACTCTTATACGCGCATTCCTTGAAGGTACGTTATCTACCGTCCAACTGATTTCCTCAGTGTCTGCAGAGGCTGTACCTATTCTATTCCAACTAACACCGTTATTCACAGAATACTCAACAAGCACATCATTAATATAAGTACTTTTCCATGTAACCGAATAAGTCTTTCCAACTTGAACTTTCTGAACCGCGCTTCCATTAGGGAATAATAATTCAATTTCACTTATTGTAAAAACATCATCACTTTCATCATAAATTTCGGGGTTGTCAGCGTCCTCTACTTTAATTTTACTTGTAGATGAAGGAGTAATATCGATCAACCAATGGTAAGTTAAATCATCGGCGTCTAAACCGAGTTCAATTGGCGACCAGACTAAACTTCCATCTGTGGTTTGAACATAAAGATTTACTTTAGATATGGTATTCGTACTAACACCCCATTCGATGTCGAACGCAGTCCCAAGCTGCTGCCCTTCGCCACCGTTAGGTGAGATGAGATTTATATAACTTATTGTAAAAGTTGATTCGCTGGTATCAATTATGTTCGAACTAGCAACATCACGCAGCCTAATTTTATAATTAGGATTTGCTAAATTTACATCATCGTCGATGACCCAATTAAATGAACCGTCTTCAGCATTTAGAGCCGATGAGGTTAAGCTCCGCCATGTTGGTGAATCATCCGTATCTGTTGTATATTCAATTCTAATTTGATCAACAAACTCACTTTCCCATGCGATAGATTGAGTTGTCCCGGTTTTCCAAACTTCACCTCCATTTGGAGTTGTGAGTTTTAGCCTTGAAATAGTAACCGGTGCATTTGATGTATCATGTAAACTATGATTTAATGCATCCCGAACTCTAACATAGACAGAATCAGATGGATCCTCTGGCACAATCCAGCTATACGCCATTGAATCAGCAGGATAAGAAAGAACAATCGGTCTCCAAACACCATCCGAAGTCCTGTAATGCAGATCTATGTTTTCAATTGAGCTGGCAAAGTCCCATCTTAAAACTTGTGAAGATCCTTCCAAAATCTTCTGCGTCGAATTAAATACGGTCAATTGTAATGAACCAATTTGGAAGACACTTTCACTAACATCTATTAAAGTCGGACTAGCCGCATCAGAAATTCTAATTTTTGCTGAGTCTGTAAATAAGGTTGTTGGAATCGACCAGTCAACTGTTCCCTCGGATGCAATAACCGAAGGATACAAGGTAGTCCAATTTGAACCGTTATTCGAAGAGAATTCGATTTTTACTGCATCAATAAATTCTGATTCCCATTGAATTTGATTTGTATTCCCTGCCTGCCATACTTCACCTCCGTTAGGAGTTGCAAGATTTAACCGAGCAATTGTAATAGGAGCATCATTTGTATCTTGGATTGATGTATTCAATGCATCACGAATACGTAAATAAACATTCTGAGATGGGATATCCGGGACAGTCCATGTATACTTCATTGAGTCTGCCGGATATGATAAAGTTATCGGTGTCCAGACCCCGTCTGAAGTTTTATAATGAAGATCGATGTTTTGTATCGAACTAGAAAAATCCCATCTAATTTGTTGTTCGGAAGTACCTAATACTTTTTGTGCCGAATTAAAAACAGTCAATTGAACGGAGCCGATTTGAAATACATTTTGACTGCTGTCAACAAGAGTAGGATCAATCATATCGCTAATTCTAATCTTTGCCGAATCAGTGAACAGTGAAGCAGATATCAACCAATCGTGAGAACCTGATGAGGCATCAACATTAGTAAAAATAGTAGTCCAATTTGAACCGTTATTCGAAGAGAATTCAATTCTAAGATTATTTAGGAATTGAGATTCCCATTGAATCTGATGAGTTGTTCCTGACTGCCAAACTTCTCCACCATTAGGTGAATCGATATCTAATTTTGCGATAGTAAATGAATTACTACTATCTACTAAATCTGGATTAGCTGAATCTCTAATTCTAACATAAGCAGTATCAGTGGGTGTATCTGGAATCAGCCAGTCATAGTTTAATGAAGCGGCTGAGTGACCGAGTACAACCTGGCGCCAAATTCCGTCACCGATTTGATAATGGATATCTACATTTGTCACATTCGGGCTTGTAGTCCAGGTGATCTGTCTTGTCTGACCAACCAATACCTTTCCGCCATCATTTAGACTTGTCAAACTCAATGTTCCGATATGGAATATTGCATCACTAGTATCAGCCAGAGCAGCATCTGTAATATCAGCAATTCTTATTTTTGCGGAATCAGAAATCAATCCTTCCGGGATGTTCCAATTTATTGAACCTAATCCGGCATTAACATTGGAAGCTATACTTGTAGACCAGGTCACACCATTATCTGTCGATAAATCTATATTAACAACACCAATACTTGAACTTGCGTACCATTCAATAAGATTGCTTGTTCCGCTCTGCCAAAATTCACCTCCGTTAGGTGAAGCAATTTCTAACCTGGCAATTGTAAATTCATCACTATAAGACTTTATTAATTTTGACGATTCCGCATCGGTAATTATAATTCTTGCCCTAGAAGATTCAACAGAGGGAACTTCAGCCCAATAATAATTTCCTAATGATGCATCAACATTATTTTTGATCAAGACCCAATCCGAATCATTAGCAGTAGGATCTAATGAATAATAAATGTTAACCAACTCAACAGAAGATGTGGTATTCCATGATATATTTTGATCTGAACCTGCAAGCCACTTTTCTCCGGATGTTGGATTTGTAACATCAATTGAGCCAATGCTGAAGTTCGCATCACTAACATCAACAAGGGATGGATTAGTAATATCTCGAATTCTTATCAATCCTTGTTTTGTATCTAGGTCACTCGGAATGTTCCAAGCCCATGCTGAATCAGAAGCAATTGCTGAAGTTGTAAGTGTATCCCAATCTGTACCATTGTTTGAGCTGAATTCTATTTGAATTGTGATCACGAAATTACTTGTCCATCTTATTGAATATACATCACCTGCAGGTAAATGTTCACCGCCGTCAGGACTCGTAACAGTAAGCGATCTAACATAAATATTAAATTTATCACTCGTATCTGCAATAGATGGATTTGCCGGACTATAAACTCTCACTTTAGCTTCATTTGAACTAATATCATTCGGGATTGGCCAATTATATTTACCCAGACTTGAGTTAATATTTGTCCCGATAGTATCCCATGTTAATCCGTTATTAAGTGAATATTCAAGACTAACTAAACTTATACCTGTACTGTTAGTCCAGGTAACTTCCTGTGTTGAACCGGAAGGCCAATTGGTTGATGCATTTGGTTTTGTGAGATCTAATGTCACAATCGCGAATGATGCATCACTAGAATCCAAAATATTATAACTGCTTGCATTATCACTGATTCTTACAATTGCAGAATCCGTTAAAGCATCGGATGGAATTAATAAATTTGTTTGACCGGAAGCAGCGCTGCTGGTTTTAGAAGTTATAATTGTATTATCATTTAAATCAAATAGTTCTACTAATACTTCAGCAACACTTGTACTTCTTGTCCATTTTACCAAAGCGGTTTTTCCAGCCTGAAGCAGTTCTCCTCCGTTAGGCTGAACCACTGCAACATTTCCAATCGTAAACGCTTCAGGAGAAATTGATTTGATATTAGCATTTGTTGAATGCTGAATTCGTATTCTTGCATTCACGGATGAAACACTCGATGGAATATTCCATGAATAGGATCCGGCTCCCGATGCAATGCTTGTCGCGCCGGCAATATTATTCCATGTTGAACCGTCATCTGTAGAATACTGAATTTTCACATTCGGGATACTTGCGCTTGCTGTCCAAGTAATTGCTTTTGTTGTACCGGATTGCCAGTATTCTCCGCCCGTTGGACTTGTAATCTGTAATTTACTTACGGTAAATGAATTAGCGCTCGAATCTTGAATATGCGGATTATCAACATCCGATATTTTGATCAATCCGCTGGTTGTTTCAACTGACTGATTAATACTCCACGGATAAGAGCCTAATGCGGCGTCAAATGAGTTTGCTAAAGACGTCCATGAAATTCCGTCATCATCAGAAAATTCTATTTTAATATTTGAGATCAGAGAACTTGACCAGGTGATGTTATAAGTCTCACCGGCTTGATAGTGTTCGCCGCCATCAGGAGAGGTTAAACTAAGTGCAGGATTGAATGTTGAGAATAGACCACTTGTATCCCTGATATTTCCATCAACAACATCTGTAACACGAACTAACATTTGAGAGGATATCACAGAAGGAACTGTCCAATTGTAAACCTGTGTTGCATCATGAGAATTTATGATAGTATTCCATGTTGTTCCGTTATTAGATGAATACTCAATTTTAATATTCAGAATACCGCATACATCCCAATCAAGATTTTGTGTAGTACCCACCTGCCAATTTTCTCCACCGGTCGGATTTACAATATCCAATTGCTTTACTGTAAACACGGCATCACTGATATCCAATACCTGTGGGAATGCGAAATTTTTAACCCGAATCTGAAGATTTGTTGAACATAGTGTCTGTGGAATAGACCAAGTATATTCACCCAATGAAGCTACAATCGGAGTAGTATTAATTGCATTCCAATTAACACCGTCAGTCGAATATTCTAATTGAACAGTCGCAATGTCGGCGCTAGCGGTCCATAAAATTGTCTTACTATCCCCTGCCTGATAAACTTCTCCACCGTTTGGTGAAGTTAATTCCAACAGGCTTATTGAAAAATCACTTTCACTTTGATCTGTAATTCCATTAGATGAAGCGGCATCATTAACACGAACCCGGGCGTTTGAAGTCGGCAGATTATTAACCGTCCATGCATAACTGCCTGCAGCAGCCGGGGTAGATGGAACAAGCGTTATCCAATTCGTTCCGCCATTTGTTGATAGTTCAATTTTTACATTTGCAACACTTGCACTGTTAGTCCAGGTTATATTCTCAACTCTGGCAGCTTGTAAGTGTTCGCCTCCGTTCGGGTAGGTTAGAGTAACATTCCCGATTGTAAAATCAAAATCACTGGAATCAGCTAAGAATGAATTAACTGCATCAGTAATTTTAATTTGTGCTTGGGTACTTTGCAGAGATATTGGAATCGTCCAATTATATGTTCCGCTTACCGCAGAAACCGGTGATTCAATATTATTCCAGCTTCCCCCGCCGTCGAGTGAATATTCGATACTAATATTGTCAACATTGGAAGTCGCATTCCAAGTAATCTGGTATTGTTTACCTGCCTGCCAGTATTCACCGCCTAAAGGTGATGTAAGCGTTAAACTAGCTTCCGAAATTGTAAACAAACCGGAGGTTGATGTTATAGTTGTGACATTCTTATCATTAATTTTAATCAGAGAATTGCTGGAATTAATTGAAGAAGGAATCGTCCAGCTATATTCTCCTGCTGCTGCGGCAACTGAGTTAGTGACTACATTCCATGTACTGCCATTATTGGTCGAATATTTAATTTCGAGCTGAGCAAGATCAGAGCTTGCTTCCCACGTAATCGATTGTGTCGAACCGGATAACCAGTTAACACTTGTATCAGGGCTTGTTAAATTTAGTTTTGTTATTGTAAATGATACATCACTGCTGTCAATAATTTCAGCAGGCGCTTGGGAATCAACAATTCTTATCTTTGCAGATGTAGATGTTTCATCTGGAACCAGCCAATTATATGTACCAGTTGATGCCGCGGTATTTAGTATAATATTTTCCCAATTACCGGCTCCGACTTTATAATAGATATCTATATTTGCAACATTTGAAGACCTGCTCCAAGTGATTGCTTTAGTTGTACCGACCTGCCACTTGACTGCAGTGTTCGGACTTGTAACAGCCAAATTTGCAATTCTAAATGTACTGTCGCTCTCGTTTATAATTGTTGGGTTTGCAACGGACGACACACGAACCTTTGCCAAATCTGTCGGTGAATTCGGAACTGTCCAATTATAAGTTCCTGCTGCGGCAGGAGTTGATCCAACAATATTCTGCCATCCGGCTGTTGGTGAAAAATATTCTAATTTCACATTAGCTATGTTAGTACCGGCAGTCCAAGTAATTGCATGTGTAGAACCAACTTTTAATGCCTCGCCGCCGTCAGGGGATGTTAATAACAAAGCGCCGAAGGTAAATGCATTGTCACTCACATCAAGAATTCCACCACTGGATGCAATATCAGTTATCCTGATTAAAGATGTGCTTGATGAGAGTGTTCCGGGAACGTTCCATTTGTAAGAACCATCCGCTTCCGTTGAATTGATAACAGTTTGCCATGAAGTTCCTGAATCAATGGAATATTCAATCTTTACATCGGATACACTTGCCGTATTGCTCCATGTAATTGTATATGGCAGTCCTGCTTGAATTACCTCTCCGCCATTTGGCGTTGTAACGGTAATGTTTCCAACTGTAAACACAGCATCACTTCTATCAGAAACGGTTGAGTTTGAAGCGTCGCTAAGTCTAATAATTCCATTATTTGTTGATGTGGTCGTTGGTGTAATCGTCCAGTCAAAAGTACCACTTGATGCATCTTCGGAATTTGCTAATTCAGACCAGCTAGTTCCCCCATCTGATGAAAACTCAATCTTTAGATTATTGATGTGATCAGCCGTCCAGGTAATTTGCTTTGTTGTTCCTGATTGCCAATATTGCCCGCCGTTTGGTGAAGTGACAATTAATCTGCTGATAGTAAAATCTGCGCTTGTCTGCTGAACAAAACCGCCGCTTGTATCTTTAATTCTAATTCTTGCTTGATTGCTGAATACTGCAGTTGGTATACTCCAAGAGTATGATCCTGAATCAGCGGGGTAACTTGCTGAAATAAAATTCCATGAAGTTCCTCCGTCAATTGAGTATTCAATTGAAATATTTTCAAAAGTTTCGTTGCCGGTCCATAAAATTTGATGAGTTTTCCCGCTTTGCCATTGTTCTCCTCCAAGCGGGGAAGTTAGTGTTAGTGTCCCGATTGTAAAAGTACTACTCGAATCCCTTGTAGTTGATGTTGTTGCGTCAACGATTCTTACACGCGCTTGATTTGTTGAAATCGTACCGGGTATATTCCAGTTTTTTGTTCCGAGAGATGCTTGAACATTGTTCGCAATGGTCGTCCAGTTTACACCGTTATCCGTACTGTAAGACAAATTAACTTGATTCACATTCGAGCTGGTCCATGTAATTGCTTGGGTGGAACCAGCTTGATATTGTTCCCCTCCGCCCGGTGATGTTAACTGAAGCTGATTAATTGTAAAATCCGGACTTACATCACTAACTGATGGATTATCAACAGAAGTAATTCTAACTCTTGCTTGCGTAGTGCTGAGTGCACTTGGAATATTCCAATCATGTGAACCTAGTAATGAAGATATTGACGAAGTAATCTCATTCCAAGTTCCGCCTCCATCAACTGAATATTCCAGTTTTACATTTCCTACATTTGAGCTGGACCATTTTATTGTTCTAATCGTACCGGCCTGCCAGATTGTAGATGCCGCAGGTGAAGTTAGTTCAAGATTATTTACAGTGAATATATTATCACTTTGGTCAACTATTGATGCATCGGAAGCGTCCTCAATTTTAACAAGCGCTTCAGTTGTTGTAAGTGAAGAAGGAATGATCCAATTTCTTGTTCCGGCTGCGGCAGCAACATTCGAAGCAATCGAGTTCCAAGTTACTCCATTATCAGAGGAATAAGAAATATTTATATTCGATACACTCCCGCTATTCCATGTTATAGGATGTGTTGAACCCGCCTGCCATACTTCACTTCCATTTGGACTGGTAACCTCAAGTAAAGCAATTGTGAATACAGAATTAATATCATTGAATGATGGATCGGTACTTGCACTAACTCTAACCAAAGCTTGACTAGAAGAATTGTTTGGCAATGTCCAAGCATAAACACCCAATGAAGTGCCGATTGAGGATTTGATTAAAGTCCAGCTTGTTCCATTATCTAATGAATACTCCAGTTTAACACTGTCGATATTTGTGCTGGACCATGTGATGTTATGTGTTGAACCAGCCTGCCATTTTTCACCCCCGGCTGGTGAAGTTAATTCTAAAGTTCCGATTGAAAATGTAGCATCGCTTCTATCTAGAATAGTATTATCGCTTTCATCAACAATTCGAATCCTCGCTTGGGATGTACTTAATCCAGCAGGAATAGACCAATTATACGTTCCCAACGATGCATTAATATTTTGAGAAATTGACTCCCAAGAAGTGCCATTATTCGTAGTGTAAAATAACTCAACTGTTGATATATTACCTGAATTCCAGGTAATCGCTTTTGTTGCTTCAGCTTTCCATACTTCACCGCCATTCGGACTGGTAACGGCTAATAATGGAATTGTGAATAATCCACTTTGATCGGATACGTTTGCATCGGTAGCTGAACTAATTCTAACCAATGCTTGATTTGTATTAACTGCGTTATCAATAGTCCAATTATAATTTTTTGCATCTGCATCAACCGAACTAATAATGGTAATCCAGTTAGCTCCATTATCGACAGAATATTCTAATTTTACATTGTCAATATTAGCGCTATTCCAGGTGATTTGGTGCGATGATCCTGCCTGCCATTTTTCGCCGCCGGCGGGTGAAGTCAACGATAAGGTACCAATTGTGAAATTAGCATCACTTTCATCATCTATAAGATTATTACCTGAATCAACTAATTTAACTCTTGCCTCTTCACTAAATATTGTGTCCGGAATATTCCAATTATATGTCCCCAAAGATGCTTGTACATTTGATGCAATTGAAATCCAATCTGTACCATTATTCGTTGTATAAAAAATATCGATAAAATTAATTTGACTACTAATCCACGTAATTGCTTGTGTTGAACCGCCCTGCCATTCTTCTGTTCCATCAGGAGAAATTACTTCAAGTCGTTTAATTGTGAATGTCGCACTCTGATCCTGAGTATTCGCATCACCTGCACGAAGTATTCTAACTGCAGCTTGATTTGATGAGATATTGCCGGGAATATTCCATGAGTAGGAACCGCCGCTTGCGCTCGTTGATGGTGTAATATCAGCCCAGTTTGATCCATTATCGGTAGTATATTGTAATTGTACATTACTGATATTAGTAGAATTCCACGTCAAATTATATTGTTTGCCAGCCTGCAATTCTTCGCCGCCTGCGGGGTAAGTAAGTTCAAGTGAGTTTAATGTAAAATTATTGGTGCTCGAGTCAATAATTGAAGCATATTCTGCAGAAACCAATTTTATTCTTGCACTAGTAGTAGTGATTCCATCCGGTATAGTCCATGAATAAGGACTGGAATTTGCAGCGACATTATTTGCAATATTGATCCAATTATTACCTCCATCAATACTATAAAAGAGATTTAAGTTATTGAGCAGATTGCTTGAAGTCCATGTAATATTTCTAATACTGCCGGTCTGCCAATTTTCACTGCCGTTAGGAGAACTCAAATTAAGGTAAACCAATTTAAACGGATCGCTATTATCAAAAATATTATTATCAACAGTGTTTAGATCAGAATCGACATCACTGATTCGTATTCTTGCATTACTAGTTGAATAATTACTTCCGATACTCCAATTTATTTCACCCAATGATGCATCGATCGCCTCAGTTATCGGAGGTGTTACCCAACTGCTGCCATTATTAGTTGAGAATTCTATCTTTACTGAGCTAATCGAAGAACTTGCGGTCCACGTGATTTTTTTAGTCGTTGAAGATTGCCATATATCGGCTGATGTAGGAGATGTGATTACTACAGATCCAATTTTAAAATTAGCCGAACTCGAATCAACAATCGTAGCATTAGCAGCATCACTAATTTTTATAAGCGCTTGGTCTGATGAAAATCCTGCCGGAATATTCCATGCGTATGAACCTGCAGCAGCCGGAGTTGAAGCAATTACTGTCGACCACGTAGCACCGTCATCCGGGGAATATTCAATTTTCATATTTGTAATGTTGGCGCTATTCCATGTAATGTTCTGAGTTGAACCTGCCGACCAAAGTTCTTCGCCAGTTGGTGATGTTAATTGCAGAGAATTAATTGTGAATAAGTCCGAGTTATCATAAATATCTGTTGCCGCTTGAAGATGAACTATTCTTATAACAGCATTAGATGTAGAAAGTCCTGCGGGAACATCCCATGAATAGGTTCCAACATCTGCATTTAATGAATCAATAACCGTAAAAGTTGTTCCCCCATCAATGCTGTATTCAATTCTAACAGTGCCGAGGCCTGAGGTTGACGTCCAATTGATAACTTCAATAGAACCAGCCTGCCAAACTTCATTTAATACTGGTTTTGTTATGGTGATTCTACCTGCAGTAAAATTATTATCGGATTCATCTTTAACATTCGGATTAGCTGCATCTACTAATCTCAATTTTACTTGGTTTCCAATAATTGAATCGGGGACAGTCCAATTGTAAGATCCTGTTGCTGCGTTCACATTATCCTGCAGATCAATCCAGGATGTACCGGCATTAGTTGAAACATCAATATTGAGATTTGTGATTCCGCTTGAATTCCAGGTGATATTGTAATTTTCCCCTAACCGCCATCCTTCACCGCCGTTTGGAGATGTTAATCGTAATCTCAATACCCTGAACACAGCATCACTTACATCAGCAACTGCGTTAAATTCACTATCGTAAATCCTTATCAAGGCATTTTGAGTGGGGGCATCAATCACAGTCCAATTAAATGCTTCAGTTGGCGCAGGATAATTTGCAGCAATAGACTGCCATGTGGACCCGTTATTCGAACTAAAATCTATATTGACAGAATCAATATTTTCAGCGTTCCATGTTATACTTAGTGGTTCACCAATTTGAACTACTTCTCCACCGTTCGGAGTTGTAATTTGAAGATTGGCGATATCAAAAGCTCCGTTACTAACATCATTAATCAATGGGTCTGAAGAGCTGCTCACCCTAACCCTGGCATTTGGAGTTATGTTGTTTGGTATAGTCCAATCATAGGATTCAAGATTCGCATTAATATTATTAACGATGGAAATCCAAGTTGTGCCGTTATCCGGGGAATATTCCAGATCGACATTTGCAATAGTAGTAATTGTAGTCCAAGTAATTTGATGAATTGAATTTACCTGCCATCTTTCACCGCCGTTCGGAGCAGTAAGAAGAACACTTCCGATTGCAAATGCAGCATCATTAATATCATAAACTGTATTATCGGCTGCATCACTAATTCTAATTCTTCCCTGTGATGTAGGTGTGTTGGGGATTGTCCAGTTATAAGTTTTATTTGCCGCCGCAACGGAAGCGGCTACCGTGTTCCAAGACGTTCCGTTATTAGTAGAATATTCTATTTTAATATTTGCAACGGAAGTATGTGCATCCCAGGTAATTGCTCTAATATCATTAACAACAAAATTTTCTCCACCGATAGGTGTTTTTACATCAACCTTATTTATTGTGAATACAGCGTTACTCACATCAGAAATATTTTTATCCGGATTATCAGCATCACTAATTCTAACAATTGCGTTTCTACTCGCATTATCCGGAACAGTCCATGCATATAAACCTGCTGCGGCATTTGTAGAAGCAGTAATAATATTCCAATTACTACCGCCGTCAATTGAATATTCCAATTTTACATTTGTAATATTTCCGCTTTGCCATATTATATTATAGGTGCTGTCCACCATATAAAATTCATTGCCGTTGGGTGTCGTGAGAGATAATCTCTTTATACTAAATGTACCATCACTCACATCCGATAGATTTGGGGAATCGGAATCTTTGATTCTTAATAAAGCATTACTTGTTGCAACATTACTGATCGTCCAACTGTAGGTACCTGTTGCAGTAACACCGGATTGCACGGGATTCCAACTAACACCATTATTCGTTGATAATTCAATATCAATACTGGTTATGCTCGGATCGAAATCATAAGTAACAGTTTCGGTATCACCTGACTGATAAATTTCTCCGCCGTTAGGAGTAGTGATTTCGACTGAACCAATTTTAAAATTGCTATTTGACATGTCATTAATTAAAGGGTCATCAAGACTGACAATTCTAATTCGTCCTTGAGAGGTAGGTGAAGCAGGGACAGTCCATGGAACGCTGCCATCAGCAGCATTAACAGGTGAAGCAATTGTTGACCATGTAGATCCGCCGTCGGAGGAATATTCTACGCTAATCTGGTTTACCGAACTACTAATCCATGTTATTGTTTGTGCAGCACCTGGAGAGTAACCCTCACCGCCATTTGGAGTAGTTACTTGTAATCTTGCGATTGTAAAATTATTATCACTCTCATCTAAAAGTGTATTATACTCTGCATCTCTAATTCTTATTCGTGCGGTTGTAGTACCGAAATTCGGCACAACCCAATTGTATGAGCCTGATGCGGCATTTACCGCCTCTGCACCGGGAATATTAATATATGATCCGCCTCCATCTAAGGAGTACTGTATTTGAAGTGAATCGATACTTGCAGTTCGAGTCCACGTTACCGTGTAGACTGAACCACTGCCAATAGATTCGCCTCCGTTCGGAGTTAATACATCAAGGTCACCTATCTTAAAATCATTTACGCTTGTTCGAGTAAAGCTTCCGTCATTTTCCGCTGTAATTCTTACTCTGCCATTCTTCGTGGATAACCCTGATGGCACATTCCAGGCAAACAACCCGAGAGATGCATCAATGCCCGTTGCAATAGTACTCCAGTCAGTTCCGGAATTTGTTGAGTATTCTATAGTCAGATTTGTAATATTCGCACTTGCGTTCCAGGCAATGTTTTCGATTTCACCGGCATGAACTGCTTGATTACCATTGGGATTTGTAAGATTTAGTAGAGCAATGGAAAAAACATTGCTGATATTTGTTTTGTTTAATTCAGTTGCAGAATCATATATTCTTATATATGCAGTACTTGCTGATAATGCAGGCGGGATAGACCAATTATATGTCCCAGCGCTTGCATTTGCAGTAGAAGTAATATTAAACCAGGTCACACCATCGGTGGAATAATCGATTTTTACAATACTTATGCCTGAACTTGCCGTCCAATTTATTGCATGAGTTGTACCCGACAACCACGATTCACCACCGCTGGGAGAAATTATTGAAATTGAACCGATAGTAAAGTTTGAAGTGCTCGTCACGGAGATCGTTGGATCAAGCAGACTTGTGATTTTTACCCTAGCCTGATTAGTGGCAGCATCCGGAAATGTTACATTTGCAAAACCTTGAGTAGCGGGAATACCGGTCGCCAATTCATTTGGAAAAGTTAAGCCGCCGTTTGTAGAAAGCTCAATCTTCACATTTCCAGCAATATTGGAATTCCATGTTATAGTTTGATTTGATTCGGATTCAATTCCTTCACCTCCGATGGGAAACGTAAGATCAAGATTACTTATTGTAAATGTGCTGTCTGTTTCATCAAAAATTGAAGCATCAGCGCTATTAAATATTCTAATTCTCACTTCATTTGAAACTACATCGGGTACAGTCCATATATAATTAACACTTCCTGCAGAATAATTTGTTACAATATCCTGATAGGGACCTGCATCCACAGAATATTTTATATCAATATTAGTCACATTTGAGCTGTTCCATTGAATGCTGTGAGTTGATCCGGCGAACCAATTTTCTCCGCCATTAGGTGAAGTAACTTCTAATTTTCTGGGAAAGAGAGTTATTTGATCCGATACTAAAGTTGGATTTGCAGAATCTTTTATTCTCAATAAAATTGAAGAAGAACTGCCTGTATATGTCCAATTGAACGGTGTATTATTTACATCATAATTAGCAGTAATTGAATTCCATGAAGTTCCCCCGTTAGAAGAAAACTCCAAATTGATAAAATTAATATCGGCGCTGGCATCCCAATTAATGGGTGTTACCCTGTTAACTTGAATATTGCTGCTATCATTTGGTGTGTTAAAATCAAGGCTGCTAATTGTAAAAACGGCTGTACTCGTATCGAATATGGCAGCATTATCAACATCGGAAATTCTAATCTTTGCTTCCTGGGAAGCATTTACAGTTGCGGGATCAAGAAACCAAGTGTATTTTCCCAAACTTGCCGTAACCGATGGATTTGCGGTCACCCATGAAGTTCCGCCGGTTGTTGTGTATTCGATTTTTATGTTAACAATTTCAGTACTTGTCCATGTGATAGTTTTGTTTTTTCCAATTTGCCAAACTTCACCGCCATTTGGAATTGAAAGAGAAATTGTTTTTACTTTCGTGCCGTCCACATTTTGTGTTGTATCGGGTGGAGTTGAAGGTTGTAAACTAGTCTCTTGTGCAAAAGTTAGAGATGTTAACAACGACAAACTCAGTAAAAAAAAACTTTTACCTAATTTTCGTATCACTTCTAATAGCTCCTTAACAATTAGCGAATGGATACCTCTCCTTAATGCTAATCCAATTTAGAATCTTTTTATTATTAATAATTGATTCTGATCACAGGAGAGAATACTAAGTAACTTTCCAACCTGTAAAACGGTAAAGGCTCGGATGAAGTAGTAAATGAACCAAATATTTTGAAATCGAAACCAATGGAATTACTAAGCATAAAATGAGTTTTTAATCCAAGATAACCATAACTTTCCGAAAAGTTATAATTAACCTGAACGCCGACATTATGTTGAAGCAAACCTGTATAATTATTTAGACTCCCCTCTAGGTTAACACCGAATTTAAAACCACTATTTAATTGATCTAAGGTTACAGATCTGGGATCAAATAAATAATTATAAACATCATGCATAGCCAAACCCACTCCAGCATCTACCCATCCCAAGCCCATCAAATTAGTAATATTTTTATACTTTCCGTTCAGTGTAACATAATTTCTAGTCGAGTAAAATTTAGAAATATATCCGAGATTAAAATTATCCGTATTAAATTCCGTTAATGCAAACGCACCTTCAAGATTAAAATCATAATCTCTCCAGGTTGGATTTATAAAAGTAAGAGGATTACCTGTTAGTTTAAAATATAAATTTGATCCGGAGCTGAATAGTCTTTTCCCAAATTCATCCTCATCATATTGAAATGTAGGCTGTCTTGCATCCAATCCAATTCCAACAGTTGCGCTATACGTATCATGCGGTTTATTGTTAATGAGATAATCAATATAAGTAACTTTTGCTCCAACAATAAAATTAGGATAATACCAGCCCGGTAAAACTATGTTATCATTCCCCCATTTTCCTACGAATGATATTAAATATTTATTTTTATCGTTCGTAGTTAATGAATAGAACATCAATTCGGGATTAATCAAATTCAGGTAAATATCAAATGCATAAGCAATCTTACTATCATAATAGGTTTTAGTTAGATCATTTAATGCATAGAATTGCGCTTTAAGATTATCATAAATTTTCTGCCCAAGAACTTCTTGAATGTAAATATGATCATTAAATTCATCAAAAAAGTAATCGGAACGAGTTGTATCTTCTTCATCAACTGCTTCTGTAAAAAATCTCAAAACTTCAATTTCATCATCATAGTATCTTTTTCGCAATTCAATAAAAACGTTTCCTTCATAAATATCTTTTGATTTTTCTTTAATTACTTCGACAGAAGGTTTTTGCCCTTCAATCCGTAAAGCATTTTCCACAATAAATTTATTGTAGATTTCTCGAACAAAGACAGGATCAGTAATATTCCAAGTTTCTTTTAGATCATTAAATGCAGTTGTGTTATATTCCAAGTTTCGATATATAATATCCAGCCGCTCCAGCTTGTTGTCTTCGGAGGGAACCTGAGCATAAACTTGGATGCCCAGTAAAAATAAAATTATTAATAGTAGTTTTTTCATATATCAGAAACCATATCTATATCTAATTTGAATACTTGCACCACCTTCATTCTCCCATGGTTTTACACCACGATAAAAAGGTGAGGTCATGAATGTTGTTTCAAATCTAAAAACATGATTCGGTTCTAATTCAAATACTTTGAACCAGAGGTTAGATTTAATAATCCCGTCAAAAAACTTAAAGTTGGCGCTCAGGAGTTCACTATCCTTAGGGACAAAACTCATGTGAAAGTTGATCACCGGCTGAATATTATTATAAATAAGCGCTTCAGTAATTCCTTTATAATATACAGCTCTGTTAACATCATAACCTCCGGCGCCGATATCCATTCTTAATCTGAAGTTTCTAGAATCACTGGTATTCCAATAGAAAGACATTGTGGTTTCCCACTGATATGAAGTAAAAAAGGCTGTAGCGCTATCTGCAGGACCAAAAGAAACATAGGGATTAGTTACATCTTTAGAGCCGAAAGCAAAGTAAAGATTGATAAAAGGTAATCCGAAAATTCTGGACGTGTGTAAATCCAAAACGACTCCTGAACCAACATTTAATTTTGGCGGATCAGTAAAAATTGTTGGTATCTGGTGAGAAAACGAGGACATATTAATTCCGAACCTGCCCATAATTTTTGCATCAATGAGAATATCGTCATAAATATTTTGTACTTCGTCGGATAACGTAATTAAGGTTCTGATTCCTAATGACATGGTCATCGACTGCCAAGGGAGTAGATTTAATACTTTCGTGTTTGAATTTAGCTCTGCGCTGATCATACTAAATCCAAAATTCATATATTCCGGGTTATAGTAGGTTCCATGACTAAAGCTTGCGTCAATTATATGCTGAGTAGAAGCTGCTGTCTCTTCACCTCTACCTCTACCTCTGCCTCTGGAAGATTTTTGGACAAGTGGTTTTGGAAAAAAGTGTCTGCTATTTACCCAGTTATAGTTTAAATAATCCTGATTATTTTTACCGGAGATTCCCTTGCTTTTTTTAATGTCTTTGTCAACATCTATCTTTAATAATGAATAGGGTTCGTATTCATTTACTTTACTAACAACAAAATCATACATACGATCGTACATTTCTCTGTTTTCAAAGTAAAGATTCTGCAGATCACGAAATGAAAGAGCAATATTTGTATCAATCTGTATCCCGCCGGAAGCTGCTTCAAAAAAACCGCCTTCACCCGTTGACGAACGATCAACAATCTCTTTTAACTCAAGTAAAATTAGTGAGTCAGTTTCTATTGTTTCGGGAAGATATATAAAACTATAGGTTACACCTTCTCCCGATTGAATTGTAAACGATTCATCCGATACGGATTTGGGAATGTTTGAGAAAATTGAGCGGTCAACTTCAGATTCCAAAAAATTAACAGTATATAAATCCAAATAACGTTTATCGTTATTAATTTTATCCTCAATCTTCTCATAATATCTATCGACTTCTGTCTGTGCAAAAGTCGAATAGACTAAAAGTATAAGAAATATTATGAAATATTTATTTTTCATTTAGCGGTTTTGTTTTAATTGTTAAACGCCCCCTATTTAGTGTTAATAATTAATTCTCAATACCGGTGAGAAGACCATATACGTATCTGCTCGCCAAGGAGTTGATGTATCAACACCAAAACCGCTGTAAAATTTCATCATCATCCCGAAAGTATCACTCAGCATAACTTCTAGGTTAGCGCCGACATAACCGATACCATTTGTTACATCATAACCCAGCATGGTTGTTAAGTTGTGTTGAATTAAACCACCGGTTCTATTTATACCGGCACTGGCAACAACAAAATGATTAAATCTATCCATATAATCTTTATTATCTAATTGAGTTAACTTTGTTTGAGCCGGATCTACTTCAAAATGATGAACAGAATGTGTTGCTATTCCAAGTCCCGCTTCAAACATCCCTAAATCGTAAAGATTGAATAGATTTCGTTTGGTCGCAGATATTGTAAAAAAGTCCCTAATGGCATAAAATTCATATTTCCTTACCGGATTAATATCTGCTACACGATAATCAGAATAAGTCATGCAAACTTCTATGTCCAAATAAAGATCTTCAAAATCATCAAATATAAATTTCCCAATATCACCAGATAATTTTGCATACAGGTTATCTGCTGATTTGTCAATTCTACCGGGAGGAAGATCACTAGTAAAAGTATGACCCGTAGTCAATCCTGTACCTACAGAAACAGAATAAGTATATTTTCGCGGATCACTTGTTAAGTAATCATAGAAAGTTAAATTGAGCCCGGTATACATTTCAGGAGCAAACCAGCCGGGAAGGAAAAATTTATCATTTCCCCACTGCCCGAAAAATGAAAGTAAATATTTATTGCGGTATTCGGAAGTAGTCGTCCAGAATGTAACTTTTGGATCAAATAAATTAAGGTCTATATCAAAATAGTAACCCGGTTTAACATCATATTCTTCTTTTGTAATATTTGAGAAATAATATTCCTGGCTCTTAAGTTTTTGATATAATTTAGCGCCGACAATATTTCTTAAATAAAATCCATCATCAATGGGATCAAATAGATAGACGGGATTTTCTTTACCAACTTCACTTGCAGGAAGGAAAGCAAAATGTTCAATTTGATCATCAAAATATCTTTGACGCAAGTCTAAATAAACTTCACCGTCAAAAACCAATTCAGACCTTTCTTTAACAACATCCGAACTTACTTTCTGCCCGTCTAATCTCAAGACATCATTTACAATAAACCTGCTGTAAACATCTCGAACAAGAGCAGGGTCATTAATGATCCATTTACGTTTCAGATCATCAAATGCTATTGTATTGTATTCCAGACTGTTAAATATTGTCTGCAGTTCACGAACTTCACTAGCTTCTTCTTGTGCAAAAAGACTAGTGGAAAACAAAAACACAGCTATGAATAATAATATTTTTTTCATAGTTCCTTCCTTTTATTAAAGACCATAACGGTAACGAAGTTGAACTAAAAAGCCGCCATCCACTTCCCAATCTCTTAATTGTCTTGCAACCGGTGCGGTTTGATATAAAGTTTCGAATCTAAATTTGTGACCGCTGAATTCAACCAACTTAATCCAGCCTTTTACTTTTATTTGGGAATCGAACATCTTTAGGGATGTACCGAAAAGCGGTTCGCTGCCGATTGGCACAAAATTATAACTAATTGCAATAATGGGAGCAAATTTGTCTTGTACTAATTCCTTCCCTGCCGTATTTCCACCAATATAATAGGCTCTCCAAACATCATAGTAACCTAAACCTATATCCATTTTCAATCTTCCCGTGAAATCATCACTCGTATTCCAGAAGAAAGACATCGTAGTTTCAAGTTGATTGAAAGTGAAATATGCATAACTTCCGCCACGGTTGAATTTATTATTTCCGGATAACATTACATTGGGACTACTTACATCCTGATCACTGACTGAAAAATATAAATTTAGAAACGGCAATGTAAAGGGACGTGTAAGTGTAATGTCGCCTGATAAACCGGAGGCAAAATTTAATCTTGGCCCATCAGAGAAAATAACAGGGTTATTTTGGAATTGCCACTTGCCGTCTAAGAAAAAGTCAGAAGGTAAGTTAATTCTTGCCATAAAATTTGCATCAATAAAATCCGAATTATTTGGCCCACCTTCCTGGTTCATAGAAAACAAGAGTCTAAATCCAACTCCTAATCTCATCGACTGCCACGGCAGAACGTTAACAACTTTTTCATCCATTGTTAATTCCAGGCTGGCTCCGCCAATTTTTCCAAATTTCATCCATTCGGCATGTGAGAAACTGAGACTTGAGAAACTAACCCCAACTCTATATGGAGATGATACAACTTCTTCAGTGCCCCGTCCTCTTCCTCTGCCTGATGTTTTTTCCTGCTCCTTTGGATACCAATGAGAAAATGTATTGGCTCTCATATATCTAAGATAATCGGTATTGTCTCTCGAAGATAACCCCAAACTTGTTTTAATATCTTCATCAGGGTCAATACGAAGAATATCCTGGATATTTTCTTCACCTGTTAAAAGGACATATTTCTTTACCATCTCGTAAAAAGCGTCATATACTTCAGGACGGTTTTTCTTTAGAGAATACATGTCCTTGAATTTCAAAGCTATTGTTGTATCAGGGCCACCAGCTCCGGCAGCAGTGAATAATCCCTCACCGGCTGCAGTAGGTGTATTGATTTCGTTAACATACAAAATAACCATTGAATCAAGATCCAATGCCTCCTTGATAAAAACTATCTCATATCTATAGGCATCAGATAAAACATAATTGAATGGTTCTCTTGCGTCCGTTCTGGGAATATTCTTTAAGAGATCATTTTCATTGTTAGATACCTCCCAAGGAACAACGAAAAGATTGAGATAAGCTTTGTCCTTTTCGAGCTTTAGATCGATCTTGTCGAGATAATCCTCGACACTCTGCGCAAATAGCTGCGTTGTCAATAAAGCTAGTGTGATGAAAAAAATCTTTTTCATTTTAACCCTTTATTTGAAATTATTTATAAAGTAATGCTTCGTAAGTTCTATTTACATTCTCACCGAATTGAGTTCGAAATCGAATATTAATTTTAGCTTCAATTTCAGCGTATTGTTCTATCCCATCTAAGTAGTCCTGACTAATAAATAACTGAACAAACTGAAAACTACCAGCTGGGAAATAGTTAAAACTTTCTAGTAGGTTCGCAGGTTCTGATGTGACACTTAGTCCACCGATATCAGGGCGCTGTACTACAAATCCTGATTCCTTATTACCGATGTAAGTAAATAATACATTCATTGTTGACTGAGGATCACCATAAGCACTAAGAATAGGAATATCACGATCCTGCTTTTTATCATCTCTTAACCATGAAGTAAATTCTTCTAAATTTAAAGGTGCAATTTGAAAAGTCCATTCAGACTCTTTAGGGGTCGGATCACCATTCTGAATAAATTTAAACTTTTTCCCGTCGTATAAACCCTCTACGGTTAAATTTTTCCCAACATTTTTTATGTCATTCAGAACATCATCCAGTTCAACTACGGTTCCAGCACCTTCACTTAATACATTTCCGCCGCCGTCAACAACTCTATAAGAGTAAGCATTAGGATTACTAAATTCTACCGTTGCTATTCCAAACTTTTCAGATTCGGAATAATAATATTTATCACTGAGGCTTACTGCTGAAGCCATCGTTGGATAATCAACCACAACCATATAGTAAACAGTCCTGCTTCCACTGCCCTGCTCACCACGGACATTAATATCATACTTAATATAATATGTTCCCTTTTCTTCTACAGTTTCGAAAGAAGCAAATTGAACAGTAGTTCCTCGACCACCGGAAACTTGTCTTCTAATTTCAGCCTCTGTCGGATATTGCCATACTTTTTCCACATTACGAATAGAATTCATATTTGCGTCAAGTAGTTGAGCTGTAAAATCCAAGCCAACAACATTAGCTAGTACTATATTCTTGTCACCGGGAACCTTAAATTCCTCAAAAGTACTCGCATAAACAGTATCTTGAATACTACTTGGTTGTGCATATAGTAATGTTGATAAAAGAACAATAGGAAGTAAAAGTTTTTTCATATCAACCCTCACTCAATCATTAATAAATTCAGGGGGAATCTTCTTCCCCCTTTAATAAATTTTTAGAAGAAGAATTCAACTTCTTTTTTCTTAACACCGCCTAATGATTTAGCATCAATTCTAAAGAATTCATCGTTACTTCGAGCTTCTTTCATTTCGCCAACTTCTTGAATTAATTCTTCCTTCCAATCAGGCATTGCGTCTAGATATTTCGGGAATTGTCTTTCTAATTCCACATGTGCTTTGAACGTAAATTCACCTTGGTTTCTGAAAGTGACTATTAACTTAGCGTTCCCGGTACCTGGATCTTTTTCAATATAGTAATTCTCAGTACCATTTTCGATAGTAAGTCCGCCTTCAGGCCATTCAGGAGGAGAATTTTTTGAGTCTTCAGATACTAAAATGAAGTACTTTACTGCATGAGCCTCTTCATCCGAAACTAGTCCCTGTACACTCATAAGAATCGTATCAGGTTCAGCAGTACTTTTGATATTATAGTCTGTAACCCTATTAGGAATATCAAGAATAATACCCTTCTTGTAAGCATCTGCGATAGTTTCGATCATCTCTGTTTTAACTGCGTGCTCTTTCTCCTCAAGTTCATCACGTTCAAGTATAACTATAAGTAACTCTGTGATGAGTACGATGTATAATATGAAATACACCATGCTTTTTTTCATGGTTCTAATCCTTTTTTATCTTCTTAAAAGAATAGTTCAATTAACTTTTTAACGTGTCTTTCATGGAGCTAAGAGCTTTCATGGAGTTCATCTGAATCTGAGTAATCTTATTTTGTATTGATTCAAATTTCTCCAGATAAGTTTCAATCATTTTGACTTCTTCATCAGTTAAGTTTTTAAGATGCTCCAATTCCTTTTTGAAATCCGGGCGTTCAACTGCCGGCTTTTCATCAGCCGTTTCTTCACCGGGCCCATGAGCTTCTTCAGGAGTAAAAAATGTAACAGTGGCTAATATCATTAATAAAAAGAATTCTAAAAAGAGAGCTAACATAACCCAGTTTGGATCAATCTTTGCTCCTTCAGCATCAAGCAAAAATTTAGGAACTATTGCCAATTCTCCGGCAACTTTTCCCAAGCCTCGTAAACCAACTATAATAATAAGAATTGCTGCGCCCATATAAACAACACCGCTTACATTATTTGCATATGCTGGTATGAATTTGTAAACCATGTAACGACCGAAAGCGGTCTTCGGCTGATTAGCTTTGTTTTCATTAGCCGCCACAGTTATACCTCCTCTTTAATTTATGGATTTGTGTATTTATTTGACTTCAATATTATTGTGTGGAACTTAGGACAAAATTATAAGGATATTAGTTGTAAAATGCAATTAGTTTTAGCGGGTATTTTGTCCTATAACACATTTCAAAACTTTTTATTATATTTTTTTATTCAACTCTTGACTTATTTGCAAATTAATCGGGAACAATTAAGGCTGATTTCCATTCTCAAACCACGAGAAAAATTCTCTCAACGATTCTTTACTGTCATCAGATGCAAAATAAAAATTTATCCCCCGCGGAGTGATCTCCCAAAATTCTTCTTCCTTTGTATTAAAAATAAGATCCCTTATTTTCCTTATTCTACTTATCGGTTCAACCTGCATATCATTAAAAATTATTTTTGCAAACTCATTATCATTTTTTGATATATAAAATGCTGCTAGTTTTGCTTGGGAGATTCTAACACCAATTAATGATCTCTCCTTGGTTTCGATTTCTTTTTCTTCAACATCTTCAATAGGTTGATCTAGGGTTAAAAACATTTCCAGAAGATCTTTCATATTTTCAACTCTCTTAAGATAAGCAATTTTATTCAAAACCATCAAGTCATGAGCGGCAGTTTCTAATATAAATAATACACCGAATTTATTTGCTTCCTGCCCGTAATATTTAAAAAAGAAAGAAAGTTTCTCAACTTCTTTTGGATTTGTATCAAGAAGTTTCTCGGCAACCATTCTATAATGTTCAAATGTATTGAATGCAGATCGTGGGTCTCTACCATTAATAGCTGACCTTAAATATGAATTAAAATATTGAAAACAATTTTTCAGTGCCCCGTCATCATTATTATCAATTGCTGATTGTGCAATTAGATCCGAATTCAGCAGTACGCCAGATGCAACGTCTTTTAAAGTAACCCTGGAATTATTATAAATCATTTCATATAAACGAAAGACTTTTCTTTCCAATAAGATTTTTCGATGTTCAATTTTTTCCATTACGAAATGACTATAGTTAGAAAAATCCGGGTCTAATGATTCATCACCGGAGAGTTTGAACCAATCTTCAGGCAAACAATTTTTCAAAGGGAAATAAGCTTCTAAGATTTCTCTAAGCGTACTTAAACATAATAACGTTGTAGCCCTATCCCCTTGGTAAACTGAATTAAGAGCAACGTCACCAATAAAATTTATATTTTCATGTACTTCATCACGGTCACTTTTTGAATATTTTTTTTCGGAATTGCATAATTGCCGGATAGTCTTTAATGTATCTTTTTTTACCTCATATAAAAAATTCTGCGGTCTCAAGAAATTAAAAACATAATTAAAGTGAGGTAATACAAGGAGTAAGCTGAAAATTATAAAAAGAAGAGTTATACCAATACTCCAGAATGTAATGAAATCTGAAGTCATTGTATTTGTTACCAAAATAGTATTTACACCAGTAACAACAAATAATCCAATCGCAAAAATGTTTGCATTATTACTTACAAAAACATCCATCACTTTAGATGAATACTTGTTTGCAGCTAATTGAACGATAATTGCAATTGCTGTAATCTCAATTCCTAATATTGCCGTAACTACTTCACCGAGGGCACTAATTGAATTAGTTAAGTTCCCCAAATCAGTATCGAATATCACTCCACCTAAGAATTCAGCATCATTCTTTATAAGAATGTAATCTACTAAACGGTTAAATCCATAAATGAAAAAACTGACTAAGAATAGAATCACGAGAGGTTTTATCCACGGAGTTCTGTGATTTGTCTCTTCGGTTGCTTTAATCTTCCTGTAATTTTCCAATATATCAGCCAATTAATAATTGAGATAATTCTATAAGTTTACTCATCAACAAACATAATGCAAAAATTAAGAATAATCAATTTGGTAATATTAGCTGTATGTTAATAATTTATTTGAAAATCCTTGTGCTGAAATAGTGAGAGAATCTATCTCAAGTTATTCGCATGAAGTTTGTTTACCTGTTTAAAGAACTCAACAATTCTATCGAGAGGAATGAAGAACTGTTAATGAAATAAAAACCGTGTACTGATACAACCTGTTGAAAACATAAAAACATATGGGAAATATTTAAAATAAAAAACCCCGCTTCGGTATGCGGGGTTATGTTTTAACGTGGGCAGAGACGGAATTGAACCGCCGACACATGGATTTTCAGTCCATTGCTCTACCGACTGAGCTATCTGCCCTTTAAAACGAATCCAAAAATAATTTTTTTTTAATTCATATCCAATTATTTTTTATTAATGTCCTAACGTTGCGACCATAACTGCTTTTATTGTATGCAGTCTATTTTCAGCTTCCTCAAAAACTAAGGAATGTTTGGATTCAAAAACATCATCTGTAACTTCCATTGCATCCAATCCGAATTTCTGAAAAATATCTTCTCCAATAATTGTTTCCCGGTTATGGAATGCCGGCAAGCAATGAAGGAATTTTACATCAGGATTGCCTGTATTTTTAATCATATCCATATTTACTTGAAACGGTTTCATCAGGTTAATTCTTCTTTCCCATTCTTCATCCGGTTCACCCATAGAAACCCAAACATCCGTATAAAGGAAATCTGCATCCTTCACACCTGCTACCGGGTCATCTGATAAAGTGATTTCAGCGCCGGTATCACTAGCAATTTCTTTACACTGTTTTACTAAATCTTCATTAGGCCATAATTGTTTAGGGGCAACTGCTCGAAATTTCATTCCCATTTTTGCACATCCGACCATCAGCGAATTACCCATATTATTCCTTGCATCACCGAGATAAACAAATGTTACTTCATTAAGCGGTTTATTGGAATGTTCCGTTATCGTCAATAAATCAGCAAGTACCTGTGTAGGATGAAATTCATTTGTTAAACCATTCCAAACCGGAACCCCGGCATACTTTCCGAGTTCTTCAACAATTTCCTGTCCATATCCTCTGTATTCAATTCCATCATACATACCTCCTAAAACTCTTGCCGTATCTTTCATCGATTCTTTCTTACCCATCTGTGATCCGGATGGTCCCAAATATGTAACACCTGCTCCTTGATCCATCGCTGCTACTTCAAATGCACACCGTGTTCGAGTTGAATCTTTTGCAAATAATAATACAACATTTTTCCCGGTTAGTCTTTTTCTTTCGGTTCCGCTGTATTTTGCATTTTTCAAATCCTTAGAAAGTTCTAATAAGAATTGAATTTCTTTCGGAGTAAAATCAAGAAGTTTCAGGAAATTTCTATTTCTTAAATTAAATGCCACTTCATTCTCCTTCATTTATTTTATTATTCTTGTTCCGCAATCTTTATTATGTAATTGCGATGCTTCTGTTATTATAGTTTCACCTCCGCCGTTCTCTACAAACTCAATTGCAGCCAATATTTTTGGTTTCATACTTCCGGCAGCAAATTCCCCGGCATCTAGATATTTCTTTGCTTCATCAACCGTAATAACATCAAGCTCTTTTTGATTCGGCTTATTAAAATTAATACATACTTTCGGTATATCTGTGAGTATGTAAAAATTATCGGCGCCAATTTCTTCAGCAAGTAATGCAGATGCCAAGTCTTTATCAATTACCGCCTCAATGGCTTCGAGATAATTATTTTTGTGTTTAAAAATCGGAACACCGCCGCCGCCGGCTGCTATAACTATATGTCCCTTCTTCACTAAGTCCTTAACTATTTTTTTATTCATCACATCCATTGGTTTCGGGGATGCAACAACTCTCCTCCATCCCCTTTTCCTTGGGTCCTCTCTAAATTGCCAATCATTTGCCTTAGCCAATAAATCAGCCTCTTCTTTAAGATAGAACGGACCGATCGGTTTTGAAGGATCTTTAAATGCCGGGTCTTCTATATCAACCAATACCTGTGTTACCAATGTGACAACATTCCTTCTCATTTTATTATGATTAATAACGTTGCGCATTTGTCTTTCAATCATGTAGCCGATTCCACCTTGGGAATCAGCTACACAAATATCTAAAGGCATTTTGGGAATTTTATAAACATTATATCCTGCTTCATTCCTCAATAATATATTCCCTACCTGCGGACCATTACCGTGTGTTATTACAACGTTGAAATCATTTTTAATCAGACCAAGAACACTTTCACATGTAGCATAAGCATTTTTCTCTTGCTGCTGAATTGTTCCTTTTTCGTTTCCTCTTATGAGTGCATTACCGCCGAATGCTACAACGGCTAGCTTTTTCATAAAATACCTTTTTCCTTTAGCACGGTTTCCAATGTAATATTTCCAATTTCTTGTAATTCATACTGAACCCTGGTAGAAGGCTTATTAATATTTAAGATTCTTCCAAGATCAATTGGTGTGCCGATTACCACTGAATCACAATCAACTTTATTAATAGTATCTTCAAGGTCTTTCATCTGTTCTTCACCGTAACCCATAGCAGGCAGTAAAATTCCTATACCGGGATATTTCTCAAAAGTCTCGGTTATGGATTTTACAGTATAGGGTCTGGGATCAATTATTTCTGAGGCGCCAAGTTTTTGAGCTGCAACTGTACCTGCTCCATATTTCATTTCACCGTGGGTTAAAGTAGGACCATCTTCAACTACAAGTACTCTTTTACCTCTTATCAACTTCGGATCATCAACAAACAAAGGCGAAGCAGCTTCAATAACCGAAGCGTTCGGATTAACTGATTTAATGTTTTCCAGAACAGTTAGAATATCATCGGCATCTGCTGAATCAATTTTATTTACGACAACTGCATCAGCCATTCGCAATGAAGTGTTTCCTGGGTAATACATCATTTCATGTCCGGGTCTATGAGGATCAGCAACGGTGAAGGTTACATCGGCTTTGTAAAATGACATATCATTGTTACCGCCGTCCCATAAAATAACATCAGCTTCTTTTTCAGCTTCTCGCAGAATTGCTTCGTAATCTACACCCGAATAAATTATTCCGCCTAAAGCAATGTGTGGTTCATATTCTTCGATTTCTTCGATTGTGCAATCATGTTTTTTAAGATCTTCGAGTGTTGCAAATCTTTGTACTTTTTGTTTAACCAAATCACCGTAAGGCATAGGATGCCTGATTGCAACAACTTTTTTACCGGCTTCTCTCAATAGTCTTACAATTTTTCTCGAAGTTTGGGATTTCCCGCAACCTGTTCTAACTGCTAAAACCGCAACCAGAGGTTTAGTGCTCTTGATCATCGTTTCTTCACCACCGAGTAATCTGAATGATGCACCGGCAGCATTTACAATTGATGCTTTCGTCATTACATATTCAAAAGGCACATCGGAATATGAAAATACTACTTCTTCAATTTCTAATTCTTTTATCAGCTCTACTAGTTTTGATTCTTCGTAAATTTTAATACCGTCTGGATACAATTTACCTGCTAATTCTGCAGGGTAAACTCTACCATCGATATTAGGGATTTGTGTTGCGGTAAAAGCAGCTACATTGTAATCTTCATTATCTCTAAACACAACGTTAAAATTGTGGAAATCTCTTCCTGCCGCACCCATAATTAATACATTTTTTTTTGACATCTTTTAAATCTCCTTGTTATTCAACAGTTACACTTTTGGCTAAATTTCTTGGTTGATCTACATCCAATCCCTTTTTAACTGCAATATGATATGCAAGTAACTGAAGTGGTATAACCGTTAATATCGGCATCAGCATTCGTATTGTATTAGGAATTTTAATTGTATAGTCAACCATGCTATCAATGTTATTATCATTTTCTGTTGCAACGGCGATTATCCTGCCGCCTCTTGCTTTAACTTCTTCTATGTTGCTAATTACTTTATCATATACAGAGTCTTTCGGGGCAATAAAAACAACCGGCATATTTTCGTCGATTAATGCAATCGGCCCATGTTTCATTTCAGCTGCCGGATATCCTTCGGCATGAATGTATGAAATTTCTTTTAGTTTGAGAGCGCCTTCTAATGCTACCGGGAAGTTGTAACCTCGACCCAAGTATAAAAAGTTAGTTGCATCAACAAATTTCTCAGCTATCGCTTCGATTTCATCATTCAGTTGAAGTATTTTATCGACTTTTTCAGGAATGGAGTTCAGTTCGCGTATAATGTTTGATCCATCTACCTGACTCAAAGTTTTCTTTCTCGCTATTAGTAATGTGATAAGCGAAAGAACAACTAATTGCGATGTAAATGCTTTTGTTGAGGCTACACCAATCTCAGGACCAGCATGAATATAAACACCCGCATCACTTTCACGAGCAATTGAGCTGCCCACAACATTACAAACACCTAAAGCTAAAGGACCTCTTCTTTTCGATTCCTTCATTGCCGCTAGCGTATCGGCGGTTTCTCCGCTTTGGGAAATAAATATTATTGAATCATCGTGATGAATAATTGGATTTCGATAACGGAACTCAGATGCATACTCCACTTCAACAGGAATACCGGTATATTGTTCGAGCATGTATTCACCTACCATACCGGCATGCCACGAAGTTCCGCACGCAGAGATTATAATTCGCTTTGATTGACTTAATCTTTCTTCGAACCCAATTAAGCCGCCCAATTTTGCGAAACCTTCTTCAACCAGTGTCCTGCCTCTCATCGAGTTTCTCAATGATTCCGGCTGCTCCATAATTTCTTTTAACATGAAATGTGCATAACCGCCTTTAGTGATCTCATCAATATCCATATCCACATCAATTACCGCTTTGTCAATTTGTTCATCGTGAATTGATTTCACGTTGAAACCCTCTTTGGTTACAACTGCAATCTCATCATCCTCCATATAAACAACACGTTTTGTATATGCAATTAATGCATTAACATCGGAAGCAATGAAATTCTCATTTTCACCAACACCTATTACCAGAGGGGAGCCTTTCTTTGCAACGATAATTTTGTCAGGTTCATTTTGATAAATCACTGCAATTCCGTAGGTACCTTCAACCTTATTCAGCGCATATCTTACTGCCTGGAATAATTGGTTGCCCTGTTTCAGATATCGATCTATAAGATTTGAAATTACCTCGGTGTCGGTATCACTTACAAACCTATAACCCTTTTCAATTAACTGCTTTTTAAGAATGGCATAATTTTCAATAATACCGTTGTGAATAATGAATAAAGTTTTATCCATATTTAAATGAGGATGAGCATTTATCTCATTCGGAATACCGTGAGTCGCCCACCTTGTATGTCCAATTCCAATAGTAGAACTGAGTTTTAAATTGTTCACTTTTTCATCTAATATTGAAACCTTACCTTTAGCTTTTACAACTTCACATTTATCGTCAGTAAGTATACCAACACCTGCTGAATCATAACCACGATATTCTAATTGCTTTAAACCTTCTATTAACATCGGGACACAATTTTTGTTACCGATATAACCGACTATACCGCACATAATCGACTCCTTTTCTTAAATAATTTATAAAAACTTTTAGTTGAGGGTTAGTGATCCGGACACGGTCTCAAGAGAAGCGGGTTAAATCTTAAAGCCAGTATTATTTTTAAACTATTCTTCTTTTTCATTTAGCAACAGTTAATAATAAACAATGTCTAATTTCACATTTTTTTTGTGGATATTCAAGGAAATAAGGGAAGAATATTAGTCAAATTAATATGCTTGTTTAATTTTGCTATATGTACTATTTTTGGTATCCAATTTTGTTCATAAATTTATTGAAAATCCAATCAGTTTTGAGAAGCGGCAATCAGAAAATTATCAATAATAATCAGTACTTTATTGATCATAATTGCTGCATAAAACTGAAATGCATGCACCCGTAACTCATTCCGGCTTCGCCCTTTCTGTCACCTAGCCAATTAAATCTTCGTCAAGCGTTTTGCGCCAATCTTGAAACTTAATAATTCCTTTCTTATCCACTAATTCTGCTATTTCTTTTTCAAAATCTTCAATTTCATTCTTAATCAAAATCCCATAATCAGCTTTCTTGTGCCAATTAAAAATCCGTTCCATGTAATCTGCATTTTCTTTTCTATCAACGTGCTCTTTGAGTAATAATATTTTACAGTCACGTGGGTCAAATTTATTTATTGGGGTGTATTCTTTTTCAAGAGCTTCAAATAGTGTTAAGATTTTATAAAAGTTCCTTTGAAGTGTATACTCTTCTACATCCAGGTTTAATACATCGCCGCAAAATACAGTGCCATTGCCGCCAATAAAATCAATAAAAGAGCTGCCAATTAATAACTTATTTAATTTGTCCTCTTTGAAGTCATAACCGATATCCAGCCGCTGATTGAGAACCGGATTTTTTAGGAAATGATTCCTTAATTTCTGCCCGACCCTATTATGTTTCGATCTTTGATTTGCCTTGTACTTTGATTCATCTAACTCCGAATAATCTGAAATGTACTTCGAATAAAGCTCTTCGAATTTTCGGTTAAGATCATCAGTTACGAATTGATCCGGTTTTGAAAATCGCAGGCTTCCATTTGTATAATCAGCTAAGTATTCTAATTGTCTTTTATCAAACTTTTCTCGACTGTATTCATCAATTGATAGACCTAATAACTTCGATTTCTTTAACCCAAATGCGGAATTAATTCGCTTAATTCGCTCATTTGAAAATCGAACTCTCGATTCCTTACCAAATGAATCAACTACAACTATACCTACACCAAATCCTTCTTCCCTAGAAGTGTCCGGATAGTATTTGATAATTGATACATATGACTTCATATTAAAATCCCGCGTCCTTTAAAACGCTATTTATTTGTGACCCTATTACTTTTTTCCGATAAATTATAAAATCTGTAATCTTTTCTTTTTGCTCACTTGAAAGATGCCACTCCTCCGGTACAGATTCAACTATTTCCGATATAGAATCTTCCGGCAGTTCATAAACAGATTGAAGTAATTCTTCTTTGATTTTATTGAAGAAGATACCATTATCATAGTACATTTCGGAGAAAAAATCATGGTAAATTAACGTATCCCCGATGGGGGGAAGTTCATTTTTCTCGTTATCAAGTTTCAGATAGTTTAATTCAGCAAATATACTTACATGATCAATAGCTACTAAATTAATGCTTTTTGTTGTCTCTTGGATTAGTAAATTACAATTATTTATACTCCTATCTGAATTTCTTAGCCATAAATCAAAAATACATATTGCAGTAAAATCTCTTTCCAGCGGTTTATTTGTAATTTTTTTTAGTTCTCTGTACTCAGTATTACTTAAAAATTCTTTTATCGTTCCTTCTAAAAATTTGGATCCAAAACCTAAGCCCTTTGGCTTACCTCTTTCAAACTTAGCTTTATCCGAAAAGATCTCGGGATTAATTCTTATCAGCGCAAAGTCAGGTATTCTCAAACCGATTAATTTAGCTAAATGGGCAGCTATATATTCATTAATCAGTTGTTTATAGTTATTACCAATTTGGGAATGTTTTACGACATAAATATTACCGTCGTTACACTCAATTTTTGAAGGAAAACTTCCGCGAGTTTGTAATTCTTCAATAAATCGTTCGGTATGAAAAGTTTTTGTGATTATCATTCCATAGTTCAAAAAAATTATTTAATCCGTTATCCATTTAACCGGGGCAACACTTCATTTAATCTTATTGTCCAAATATTTTTTCAAGTAATCTGTTCTTCATATCCTCATCAGGATGCCATTTATATTGTGTCTCGATTCGTTTTTTTAGAAAAATAGCTGTAGCATCAATAACATTTCCTCTTATTGATATTTCATCTTCCTTGAAGATTGAATTCATGATTAACTCTAACTGAACCCGGAACTTGTCTTCATTAATTCTACCTTCGTCATCAAACGAATAATAATTATAGAACTCATTAATTATTCTAATCGGTTTCCGGTTTTCAATTTCTACTATAAACTCAGCAATTTTCACTTTGCTATTACGAAATTCCGGGAATGCTGCATGCTTATCATTACGGTGTAAATTATAAAATCTATTATTTGCGAGTTTCTTTATACTATTGTCATCCATGACAGCATAAACTCTAATGGAATTATTATTCATTGAAGAACCTTGAAATTTCCTTGATGATAATCTTATCGAATAAAAATAAAATCTACTTTGGCCAATAAACCTTCTTTAATGGTAAGAGCATCTTTGTTTCCACATCCATTTGTTCATAGTTGTTCAGTATCTCAAACACTAAGCTATCAATATCCATCAGTGTAAGTGGAATTGAAGCCCGGTCTGCTTCGTATTTTGCATCTTTGGTAAAACCACCGGTGCTGACATATAAACCTTTATCATCTTTATGTCTTCCGCCGAGAAAACTTCTAATCTCTTGAGAACCCATCGCGCTTCCTTGTCTATGCTTTACTTCTACAACTATTCTCGGCTGCTCTAAACCAAAACCATCCGGCGAAGCGACTATATCTTTACCCAAGTCAGAACCTCTGGGTGATATTTTTGTTTTGTAGCCCATTGCTCTTAAAAGTCCGGCGACAAGCCTCTGCAATTCTTCCCAATCTAGATTCGAAATTTTATCTTTAATAAATTCTATAGACTTTGCTTGATAGTCTTCAAAAATGAAATCTTCTTCTATATCATTTTCATTATGTTTTATTGGCTCACCATGTTCAATCTGTTTCCCATGCAGTTCATCAACAACTTCATCCGGGACTTTAAATAAAGTAAGAGTAGAGCCTAATGTATTTTTAGTGTTAGTACTTAGACGGTCTCTACTAATTTCTTTTTCCCATTTTACTTTTCTAATATTCGGCCATTCGTCATTTGTTGAGTCATACTGATATTCAGATACAATTTCACCTAAGTGATAAACTCTTCTTGAAGGATCGTAAGTGATTACGGTATCACCCTTTTTTACTTCATTTGCAAAGCGGAATAAAACACTTAAGATATTTCTATTTCTACCAGGTTTATTCTGCGGCCATTTCTCTTCTATTTTTGATAACAATGAATCTTTATCATACTTACTCAGATCGCCTAAAGGATACCACCCAATTGCAGTAATATTTTTTGAAAGGAACATATCAATTAATTGACCGCCTTCTGCTCTTATCATCCATGTTTGTTTCATAATCTTATCTCCATCATCTAACTTTGAATTCTTTCAAATAGTGGCATCCAATTTTTAGTTTTTTTATGTATGATTGGCAATGTGTTATTGGGACAATTATCAGCAAACACAATCAATAATTGGTTATCGTTCCTGCCGAGAGGAGCATTTTTTATTAATTTTTCACCATACTTTTTCATAATTGATTCCGCTCTCCTCATTTCACTTACATTCTCAAAAATTTCATTTTCTTCACTAAATGCTTTATCCGATTCAAGTATATAATCTTGTGTAATGACATTGATCTTTGATTTTAAATCATTAAGTAATTCTTTATGTTCAATATATTCTTCAATACTTTTCATTCCTCTCTCAAAAGCACAGATAGAAGCAATGTATATTTTAATATCACTACTCTTTACAATTTGGCAAAACTCGGTAGTGAAAATTTCATCAATACCCTCAATAATAGTTTGTCCTGATCCAATGATATCATCAATAAAACAAAGGGTTTTTATCTTGGAATTTCTTTTAATTTGATCCATAAGCTTGTTTGCACTCTGAATATTGTCAGAATAAATCTGATTTTCTGATTGGTACATTCTTGTTAGACTTGACCCACTCTTGTTAATTTTTCCGAAAGTAGATATTAGTAATGATTTAATCCTACCTTTTTCAACTCGAGTTAATGAGTCCCGTTTAATCATATCATGAATGTCTTTGAGTTTCTGCCTCATTTTTTGTTCATCATAAAAATTAATTTTACTTATTAATTTAAATGCAAGTCGACGTTCTTCATTGTCTTCAAACAGACTCAACCAGGACCGAACCTTTTGCAGACTTATTTTTTTAGCTCTATAAGGACCCCACTTATTAACTAACGTATAAATTTCATCATCATTCACGTAAAGATTTTCTTTGACCCTCTGAAATGCTAATACCTCTTCATCGTTTAAAAATTCAGCTGATATTTTATTATAACCTTGATTTACTAGAAATTTTTCAATGAAATGTGGTTTTATACTAAGATTGCCATTTTGTTGTTGATTGACAAAACCGCGTCTGCAAAACTCTTGAATGAGGCGATCTGCATTGTACTGTGTAAAGTTCGGTGCTTCGGTTAAAAGTGCTTTGTTTACTAGATTATATTTCCGTTTTACAAAGGCGAAATCAATTAAGAATCTTCTCCTTTGTGTTTCAATAGTATCTCTTTTACCTGCTTCATTAGATTTTGCTATTAATCCATCTTTCCAAATGTGATTAATATTCTGCAAGTCTAAAACAGAAAGAGTTTTATTTATTCCATCAATTGCTTCATCAGAATGAATATATGATATTTTCTGCGTACATATATAGTTGAATATCTCCCTGCAGATAAATTTTGTATAAAAAGGATTTCCTTCTGAGTATTGATATACTAGATCAATTGCATTTGGTGAAAATTCCAGATTAAAATCTTTAATAGGTTTTGTTACTAAAGAACAAAAGTCCTTCCAATAGTTTTCTTTATCAAAATACGTAACCTGAAATGTTGTAAATTGATTAATTCTATCAGTAGTTTGATGCAACTGAATCATATTTTCACCACCAATTAAAACAAATGCTACATTTTTATTGTCTGCTATACTTCTTAAATTATGAAAGAATGAATCGCTGGTTTGATTATACTCATATAAGTCACTAGGAATTTCATCAAACTCATCTATAAAAATCACAAACTTAATTTGTGAATTTTCTTCAACTAACCTCTTTATAAAATTTATTAATGGAATAAGAGTTGCATCTAATTTAGGTAATTCAGTTTTAGTATCTGAGACCAAATTGTGATTAATAATTTGTTCGACTATTTTATTAGTAAGCGAATCAATAAACTCAGCAGCAGAGGTTTTTCTATGCTCTCCAACCATACTATAACATGTTATGGTATTATCATCATAATTTTTAATTCTCTTTTCTAAAATTTTTGCTAAAGAGGTTTTCCCAACTCTCTTTTGACCGGTAATTATACATGATTCCAGTGGTAGATCACCAAACTTTCTCATTAGGTTGTCTAAAATTTCTGCTCTCCCGATGAGTTCATGCTCTTCCTCTACAAAAGAAAGACTATAAGGCTTTTGAAATTTTATCTTCTCCCAATTTATATCTTCTCTTTGTGCTTCAAGTCTGATACTCCTAATATCATTAAATAACTTACCTTGATAATTTTCCCACATAAGTATTACATTTAATTCTGGATCTTTCTTAACTTTTCTCCGAACTATTATTTCGATGTTGTATTCAATACGACTTCCAGGAAGGACTTTACCAAAAGGGATACTTTCCGAGAGGATCTTAATTTCTTTGCTTTTAGTTTCTAGTTTCAATCTACAATTAATAGCTATACCTTCACCCTTATTTTCAATTATAAATTTTATATAAAAGTTTTTTTTGATTAAGTGCAGTGGAAATTTTCTATTTTTGGCATAATTTAGCTCAAGCAAGGCCTTTTTACTTACCTTCTTATACTCCTCAGCACCCTCAACTAAATCTTTAATTTTATTTAATTCCTTACTAAATAGTTTTTTTAAATATGGCGAATTCATCATCTCAATTGATTTCAGTAAGTCATTTAGTTTCGAATGAACATCCGAAATAGCTTGTATTCTATCAGATCCTTCTGAACTCTTACTTGACAATACAGAAATCACATCGTTGAAAAAATCTTGAATCCTATCTATATTGAATAGTTCCTGTTTTGGGTGACATTGAATTAATGCAGCAGCGCTGTACTCTTTCAAATTTCGAAGAACATGCCCCATATATCTTTTTATATTGTTTATATCGTGAAAGTTCTCATCAGGGAAGCCGAATGATTCCAGTAACTTTCTGTCGAACTGAACCAACTTTTGAAGTTGAGTTAAGAGATTATCGTTTTCATGAACTCCAGCTTTGTTAAATATTGCTGATAGTGAATTGTTCAATAGCTTAAAGATTTCGACCCGAAGTGCACGATCAGTCCATATGCAGTCTGAGCAATTGATAATTAGTCGATAGAGATAGAAGCTAAGCATCATTAAATCAGTATTCCTATTAACTGATTTAATAAGGTTGATAGGCTCATAAAGTATTATAGGTATATTCAGATCTTGCGAAACTAATTTTGTAAACTTATCCAAAGCGGTTAACTTACCGTCTCTCAACTCAATAAGTGACTTTTCTATCTCAGCAAAGTTCTCTTTCATAATTCTATTCCTAAATAATTATTCGATTTACTCACCATTATCCTCAATTATACAATCCCTTTTCTTCCCTCAATCCATTATAATTATTAATAAATATTCCGATTTCTTCCGATTCTACTCCATCATATTCTAATAGTTCTTTAAAAATTGTCGCGGACCAATAAATTATATTCATTTTAGTGAAGAATGGAATATTCATCAGATTATGGCCTGAATGTTCTATATTGCTTTTGTCTAAGCTTGCAAGTGATGTTGTTAATGTTGTTATCTCTCCCGGAATATTATTCATCATCTCATCCAAAACTATAACATCGATTGAATCGTAATCAATTTCATACTCAGTAAGCATTGGAAGACTTGATATCAATATTATGAAAGTATCGATATGTGACCTTGTTTCATCATTCATTTTATCAGAAAATTTTTTGGCTTTGCTGTAAAATAATGTTTTGTAAAGTTTAGGAGCTAATTCTGGATCAATTTCGATATGAATTTTCTTTGCTGGAGGAACCAATTTATTTTTTCTGTGATGTTCCTGAAATTCTTTTATTTTCTTTAGAAATTTGAATTTCTCGAATGATTTAAGAAACTCCTCCCTATGCTTGTAAAAATTATTGAAGCGATTATTTGATACTATCGAATCTATTTGTTTATCGGTTTGTTTCATTCGCTCTATTGTTAACCATAAACCGAAGAGAACTACACTTGCTGTGAGTAATTTTATTGGGAAGTCGAAAACTGTGAGGAAACCGGAAAAACCTTCTATTGTGGTATTAAATTTATAAGTTGTTGATTGAAAAAATAGTATATAGAGAAAAATTAGCATTGAAGATACTAAACCCACAATCCAAAACAACTTGAGTATTAAACTATAATTCTTGATTTCATCCTTATTGATATCATTTGAAAATAGCTTTGAGTTCAGCGCCATATTTAACTCTATTTACTTTTGAAAATTCTCCATCACTTTTGAAACTAATGGATTAACTAATGGCATTTGTGGAGTACCATCTCCTTTAATTAGACCTGTATCTGCTCTTGCAAAAAGTGACTGCAAAATAATTTGTCTTTCACTTGGTTCAACACCACCTTCTTTTAATAAAGAAAGATATAGATAAGTTAACTGCCTTCGTTCATCTGCGTCTCTGGATAAGTGGTAAGCACTTGTTGCAAGCCGAACAAATGTATAAATGAGATATGAAAATGTGGAGACAATAATTGTGAAAATTATTATACCTTTTACTTGGTCTAACCCAATATTACCTTTCATCCATTCTGGGAAAAACCACAATGCAGCTATAAGAAAAACAACAAAACCTGAGGATACACCAATAGTCCATTTAATCCAACTTCTACCTTTTTTCTCATAATTCTTTTTTATTGTTTGCCAATATCTTGCGGGTTTATCTAAACGTAGCAAGTCATCGTAAGAATTTTCCAAATCTTTTATTTTCTTTTCCCACCCTTTCATTTGCTGGGAAAATTTCCCATCGATAGAGCTAATTTTGTTTTTATAATCCTTAGTTGAACTATCAATCTTTCTATTTATTTCTTCATATTTTTTCTGATATGATTCTACTTCATGTTCATAACTATTTTTTATATTTTCTTTTTCACTATGATACTCAGCCTTTACTTTTGCAAGCTGTTCAATCTCGGATTTATCATTTTCGATATTAACTGGATAAAGAAACCGAATAGCATCAACAAGTCCTTGAAATTTTGCTGTGTCATTAATTTGATTGAAATCAATTCGATTTTTATTCACTAAGATATCATATGCAATATCAGCACGACTTATATCATTCTCGCACAGATTTGTCAGATATCTTGCAACAGGTGTATTTGAAAATAGAATGGAAGTAGATTGATTTAGAATATTCCTAAGTTTGGTAAAGCGGTTAATTACTATCTGTTCATTATCATTATTCTTTATAGTTTCAATCAATTCTATAGTTCTTGCATAATAACCGTATACATTTCCAAGTTTTGACTGCTGATACTTTTCCCAATAAACTTTTTGCTCTTTAATGAAATCATAAAGTTGTTCAAAATTATTAAAGGATCTCAATTCATTAGAATAACTTTCCTGTATACTCATGGCTTGCTGAAACGCACCATTGATAAGTTCTTTTCGTCGATCTTCTTCCATCTTATCACACTTTTTTAGTTTGTTAATTTATTTGTTTTACCACCACCTCAACCAACTTCTCTTGCTTTTGTTGTTTTGATTCAATTTGCTGTTTAAGTTGATTACAATATTCTATTAGTTCATTTGTCTTTTTTACAATTTCTCTTTGCTCAGTTATTGGTGGAACAGGTATTAGAAACTTGGAAATATTTGTCATGCTTAAGTTTGGTCTTGCCATTACCACTTGTTTGTCAAACATTTGTACTAAACAGGCATTGCTATTAAAAAATTGTAAAAAGTAGTCCGGTTCATAAAACGAATGGCTAAATCTAATGAGACAGACTGCTTGATTAATATTTGCGGTTTCGTCAATGGAATATATCGCAGTGCGCCCAATTGATGCTCCAACAATATTCATTAGAAAATCACCTTGCTTAAGGATTGATCGTGGTTCTATCTTATTGAACTTCCATTCTACATATTTTCTTTTCCCAAGTAATAACTTGAAGCTTCCTACATTCTCACTTGTTATAAATAACAACTGCTTATCATCAACATAGTTAACTCCTTGCCACTTGGGTGAAGATCCCTTCGTTATAAATGAAGCAATAAACCCCAACCTAACCCACTCCCAACTCTCTGGTAACTCAAACGCTTTCTCTTCTTCTTTAATTGGTGGGAGTTCTTTACTCTTTTTGATTTTTCCTTCTTTGATGAGTTTTTCTTTTTCTGCTTTTATCTTTTTGAGTAGCTCGCTTGCCGGTTCTGCATTTGGATTTTCTTTACGCCAATGTTCGGTTAGCTTTCCTTGAACGGCAAGCTGAAGGATTGTCTGCTTTAGTTTGTCAACATTTTTTGTAACGGAATAAAGTTTATCAAAATTATCGGTTAATCTATCCCAATTTAATTTGAATTCTTTTTCATTCTTTGATTTGACTAATTTATCAAGTGAGGATTTATTAAGCTGAATTCGTTTTTCTTCTCTCCGGTTTCTTTTCTCTTCAAGTTCATCGAGGAATGACATTAATGAATCTACTTTTTCTACTATTCGTTTTTGTTCATTATAAGGTGGAATTATAGTGAGCATATTCTTCAAATCCCCTAACGAGATATTATTCATTGCTCCGCCACGTGCGAGATTTTTAGTTGAAAGTGAAATGTGAGAGTTTAATAATAACCTTAAAAACTGTGGGAAGAATACAGTTTGAGAACCTCTTATTATCGCAAAAGCTTGATTTGTATTTGCTGGCAATATGTCTGATGATATTATACACGTTTCACCAATTGTTCCCGCAATAGAAAACAAAATATCATTTGATTGCAATTGAGACCTTTTCTGAAATTCGTGTGCCTCCTCAGAAATGTACTTTGTTTTCCCATCAATGAATATTCTACCCCTCTTTACATTCTCCACTTTGATAAAAGGAATTCCCGAATCTTGATACTGAAAATCATAGGTTGTCGGAGTTGATCCTTTGGTAATATAATGAACTAAGTTTCCAAGAAATTCAGTTTCCCAGCTTTTAGGTAAATTATTCTTTTTTTCTTTATTCTTTTCATTTTCGATATAGGGCTGTCGTTTCAATAAACCTTTTTCAATCAAGTCCTCTTTTTCAAGCTGAAATTTTTCTATTAAATTAATGGCTGGTTCATCATCTTGAATTTGTTTAACAAGCTTACCTTCAATTGCGAGTTGTAAAACTAATTCACGTGCTTTCTCAATTCCATTTGATGAGTCTATTATCTTTTCAAAATTTTCAAACAGTAATTTCATTTATTTAGTGCACTATTAAGTTCTTCTTTCAATTGGTTTTGTAAGTCAATTATTTCTTTTTCGAGCTTGTTATATTCTATAAGAATTTTTTCCGGGTCTCCGTTATCCTCAGCAACTGTATTCGGATTTTTGATATCGAGATTAAAGTTATTTGCTTTTATTTCTTCATACGATACTTTCCAGGCAGAAGTGGTTTCTTTTCTCTTCGCTCTCCCTGCTTTTGTGTCTTTATTCCACCATTCTTTAACTACATCAAATTCACTAATGTGCATCGGTCGTGTTTTGTTGTAGTTCTTTACTCCTTCGGGATGCATCATTTCGTAATACCAAACTTCACGAGTCGGTTCACCTTTGGTAAAGAATAATAGATTTGTTCTTATTCCTGTATAAGGATTAAAAACACCATTCGGCAATCTTACTATTGTGTGGAGATTACATTCTTCTAAAAGTTTCTCTTTAATTTTAGTTTTAATACCTTCACCAAACAAAGTGCCATCGGGCAAAACAATTCCTGCTCTTCCGTTCGGTTTCAATAGTTTCATAATCAATACAAGAAATAAATCTGCTGTTTCTCGTGTTTGAAATCCTTGAGGAAAGTTCTTTTCAATTCCATCTTCTTCTTGCCCGCCAAATGGAGGATTCGTTACAATACAATCATATCGTTCATCAGGTCTATAATCTCTTAACGGTCTTCTTAAAGTATTATCGTGCCTTATATTGGAAGGGATTTCAATTCCGTGAAGAATCATATTAGTAGTAGCAAGCATGTGAGGTAGCGGCTTCTTTTCAATACCGAAGATTGAGTCTTGCAATACCTTTCTGTCTTCGACAGTCTTCGCTTGCTTTTTCAAATGCTCAATAGCATTAGTTAAAAACCCACCAGTACCGCAAGCCGGATCAAGAAAAGTTTCACCAAGTTGAGGGTTTACCATCTTCACCATAAACTGTGTTACTGCTCTCGGAGTGTAATATTCACCGGCATTACCTGCTGATTGTAAGTCTTTGAGGATTTTTTCATAAATGTCGTTAAATAAATGTCTATCATCACTTTTATTAAAATCGATATCCTTTTCAATTCTGTTTATCACTTCTCTCAAAAGGTTACCGGATTTCATGTAGTTGTAACCATCTTCAAAAACACCGCCAACTACTCTTCCCAATTTTGAAACATTTGCTTTTGTGGCGAGTGTCTTTAGTGCCGGGAATAAATCATTGTTTACAAATTGAATTAAATCCTCTCCGGTTAGTCCTTCGTCATCCTTTGCCCAATTTCTCCATCTATACTGACTAGGGATTGGCGATTTATATTCTGATGTTAATTCCCATTCGGTTTCTTTGTCATCAAATATTTTTAGAAAGATTAACCAGACCATTTGGCTTATACGTTGTGCATCTCCGTCAACACCAACATCTTTCCTCATGATATCCTGGATAGATTTAATAAGGGTTGTAATACTCAATAGAATCTCCTTTAATTACTATGCCGCATATAGATCGTTTGAAATTTCGTGAAGCAGCTCTTCAAATTTCTCTTTACCGCCAATCAACTGAACAATTTCCATTGGAGTGCCATATTCTGAGATTGGTTTTAAGTACAGTACTTTGTTACTCTCAATATTCAAAATACCATCGTCTGCGTATTTGTCTATCAACGCATTAATAACAGCCTGCGCTTGTTCACCATACTTTGTAAAGTAGTTTCGTTTCTTTATTCTTTGAGCTCGTTCTTTTCTTGTAAGTGGCGGCTCTCCCCAAGCTATGTGACAAATCAGATCGAACGGGTCATAGTTTTTCCCAACATTCTCTTCCAATGCTTCTAAAAATATTCCATGCTCTTCAAGTTCTTTAATTATGGCTTCTTTCTTTTCTGCTGAAGTCCATTTAACCAAAAAATCATCAAGTGATTTGAATTCTTTGTGCAGAGTCTTTTTCGTATAATCTTTTAGAGATTCAGTGATTAGTTTACCATCTTTATCATAATATTGTACTCTTTCCGCAACTACGGAAACCGGTACATCGTTAACATAATATTTTTTTTGTGCCTTACCTGGTGGGAAATCAATATTGATGTCGGGTGGAAATTCTGTTTCAGTATCTGGATCTACAAAAACATCATCTCCATTATTCGTTTCTTCCTCATCAACATCTGGAGGAATTGGAGGTTCACCCGGTTTTGGTTTATAAATCTGTACCGGGTCACCATCAAAATCTTTATCAGCAAATAGTTCTGTTGCTTTTTTGAAATCCATAATTGTAAAATAAAACTTACCGTACTCTTCCCTTATCCGCGTTCCCCTACCTATTATCTGCTTGAATTCCGTCATTGACTGGATTCTCTGATCTAACACTATCAATTTACAAGTCTGTGCATCAACTCCGGTTGACATTAATTTTGAAGTAGTTGCGATAACAGGGTATCTCTGCTCGGGATCAATAAAATTATCAAGTTCAGCCTTGCCTTCATCATTATCTCCGGTTATCCTCATAACATATTTTCTGTTTTCAGCTACCAGCTCAGGGTTCTCATTCACTAATGCTTGTCTCATTCTTTCAGCATGGTCAATATCAGTACAGAAAACTATTGTCTTTGCATAGGGATCAGTCCCTTGCAAAAAATCAGTAATTTTTTGAGCAACCAGTTCAGTCCTTTTATCCAAGACCAAAGATTTATCAAAATCTTTTTGATTGTAAATACGGTCTACTATTTCATTTCCGTATTTGTCGAGTTTTCCTTTAGGTGGTCTCCAACCTGAGAGGTCTTTATCCAAATCGATTCGAACTACTTTATACGGGGCAAGGAATCCATCATCAATTCCTTGTTTGAGAGAATAAGTATATAGTGGTTCTCCGAAATAATGAATGTTAGAAACGTCTACTGTTTCTTTTGGGGTTGCTGTTAAACCAATTTGAGTCGCTGAAGAAAAGTATTCTAAAACTTCTCTCCATGCAGAATTCTCAGCAGCACTGCCTCTATGGCATTCGTCAACAATAACTAAATCAAAAAAGTCCGGTGAGAATTGTTTGTATATATTTTTTTCTTCCTCAGTTCCGGTTACAGCTTGATAAAGTGAAAGATAGATTTCGTATGCTTTGTTGGCTTGACGATTTTTAATCTTCGTCATTGCCCCTTTGAATGGCTTGAAATCATTTGTAATTGTTTGGTCAATGAGAATATTTCTATCAGCTAAATACAGTATTCGTTTCTTAGCTTTTGATTTCCATAATCTCCAAATTATTTGAAATGCCGTATAAGTTTTTCCTGTGCCGGTAGCCATAACAAGAAGAATTCTATCTTGATGATTGGCAATTGCTTCTATTGTTTTATTAATTGCATTCAGTTGGTAGTAACGTGGTATCTTGTGATTATCTTCGAAATAATAATCTTGTTCAACTATCTTTTTCTTTTCTTCAGTTTCTATCCCTTTCCAAGCACAATATTTTTTCCATAGCTCCTTCGGAGAAGGGAATTCATCAATGGAAAGTTCTGATTCTATTTTTCCGTTTTTACTATCAATCGTCCCATCATGGAATAAAAGTCCATCACCATTGGAAGAGAAAACAAACGGAATGTTTAGCATTTCGGAATACTCAAGGGCTTGCTGCATTCCATCACCGATTGAATGCTTATTATCTTTTGCCTCTACTATTGCAATAGGTAAATTTGGTTTGTAATAAAGAATGTAGTCTGCTCGTTTACATTTACCTCTTTTGTATAGTTTTCCTCTAACAATTATTCTTCCGGCTGTAAAAGTAACTTCTTCACGAACCTGTGATTGGAAATCCCAACCTGCTTTTTGGATGGATGGTGTAATGAATTGTGTGCAAATATCGCGTTCGGAAAGAGTCTTCATATAAGAGATTAAAATCCCAATAATAAGTTTGTGTATTGCCTTAAATATAATAACATTTCAACTATATACAAAATGGTAGGAAGTCAAATTATAAAGCTTGTTTAATTTTGCTATAAGTACTATTTTTGGTATCCAATTTTGTTCATAAATTTATTGAAAATCCAATCAGTTTTGCGAAGCGGCAATCAGAAAATTATCAATAATAATCAGTACTTTATTGATCATAATTGCTGCATAAAACTGAAATGCATGCACCCGTAGCTCAATTGGATAGAGCGTCTGACTACGGATCAGAAGGTTGGGGGTTCGAATCCTCCCGGGTGTACTTGTTCTTTTAAGACATAAGACAGAAGAGATGAGAATGAAGGCGAAAGTTTGATTGAAATGATTTGCCTCTCTTGATTGTATTTATTAAACTCCTGTTTTTACTTATATCTTACTTCTTAACTCTTATTTCTTATTATTTCCATGCACCCGTAGCTCATTCCGGCTTCGTAAAAGCAACTACGCCGGGATTACGCTATGTATTGTAAACTGAGTGCTATCCGGCTTCGTAAAAACAACTACGCCGGGATTACGCTATGTATTACAAGCTGAGTGCTATCCGGCTTCGTAAAAACAACTACGCCGGGATTACGCTATGTATTGTAAGCTGAATATTATTGACTGATTATTAAATGCACCCGTAGCTCAATTGGACAGAGCATCTGACTTCGGATCAGAGGGTTGGGGGTTCGAATCCTCCCGGGTGTACAAACTCATTTTTACTTATCTACCTATGCTTTTCTCCGAAAAAGATTATCAATTTATGTATGCGGCTTTATCTGAAGCTGAAAAAGCTTTGGATGAAGACGAAGTTCCGATCGGCGCTGTAATTGTTCATAATGATAGAATAATCGGTCGCGGTTATAATCAAACTGAATCACTTAACGACAGCACCGCTCATGCAGAAATGATCGCTCTCACTGCCGCATCTAATCACCTGCAAAGTAAATTCCTAGATGAATGCAAATTATATGTAACAGTTGAACCATGCATAATGTGTGCGGGAGCAATAATGACCAGTAGAATAAAAGATATTTATTTCGGAGCCTTTGAGCCGAAGTTCGGCGCATGCGGGTCAAGATTAAATCTTATTGAGAATAACCCGTACAATATTAAGATCAACATTTATTCAGGAATATATTCTGAGGAAAGCAAGCACCTTCTGAAAAGTTTCTTCGAAAAAAAGAGAAATATTACCGGTTCTGATTAATAAATTAGAAATTCTAATAAGGAATAATTAAATTTGTTTATCAAATTGTACTCATCAAAAGGTGATTAATGCAGATCATAATATTCGGTTCCCCCGGCGTTGGAAAAGGTACACAGGCAAAAATATTGGCGTCGAAATTAGACATTCCTCATATCTCGACTGGAGATATATTAAGAGAAGCAATTAAAAACGAAACTGAGATTGGAAATAAAGCAAAAGAGATTGTTGAAAGAGGCGAACTTGTGCCTGATCAAATAATGGGTGAAATTGTTAAAGAAGTTCTTGAGAGTGAACGATGTAAAAACGGATTCATTCTCGACGGTTTCCCGAGGACTACCGATCAAGCAAAAATATTGGACGGAATTCTTATGAATTTAGATCGTGAGAAACCATGCTTGGTTAAGTTAGAGGCTGACGACTCAATCATCATTGATAGATTGACTTCCCGCAGAACATGCAATGTTTGTAATAATATTATTAACCTGAAAGAATTGGATGATAAAAATAAATGTCCCCATTGCGGTGCGGTTGACAGCTTCGTTAAAAGAAAAGATGATACCGAAGAAGTAATAAAAAAGAGATTGGTTGTTTATCACGAAACAACTGAAACTATGTTTGATTATTACCAAGATAAAGCTAATTTACTTGAAGTTGATGGTGCACAGTCAATTGAAAATGTAGCTGAAGAAGTTTTGACAAAACTATCCGACTGCAGAAATGATTAACGTTTCAGTTTCACTTTAACGGCTTTACCGTCAGCAATTTTAATTATTTTTGCATCGATTTTTTTTACCAGATCATAGTTGTGAGTTGCAAGTAAAAGTGTTGTACCTCTCTGATTAATTTTTATCAATATATCCAATATCTCGGAAGAAGTTTCAGGGTCAAGATTGCCGGTTGGTTCATCGGCTAAAATCAGCATCGGATCGTTTATTATTGCACGTGCAATTGCTACCCTTTGTTTCTCGCCGCCTGAAAGCTCATCCGGCATATTATTTTGCTTGTTGGATAAACCAACATCCGATAAGGCATGAAACACTTTTCGTTTTATTAATTTTTTCGGAGTACCGGTTACCCTTAATACAAAAGCCAAATTTTCATAAACGTTTCTATCCGATAATAATTTGAAATCCTGAAAAATGATCCCGAGTTTCCTTCTTAATAAGGGAATTTCCTTTTCTTTGATAGTCTTTGAATTAAATTCTCCCACCTTTACATTTCCCTCTTGCGGAAATAAATTCATATAGATCAATTGCATCAACGTAGTTTTCCCAGCGCCGCTTTTACCGATTAGGAATGAAAATTCACCTTCATTTAATTCAAAATTCAAATCCGAAAATACCGGTTGATTAGAATAATTATATACAACTCCGTCAAATAATAACATTAGCCTGTTCCGTGTTTAACAATAAATTGAGCTCTTTCCGATTGAGGATCTGCATCTTCAAACGAAAAAGCATTATAACATTCTGATACAAACAAACCTGCATCTTCTATAGCTTCAAAATAATCATAAAACTCAAAAATCTTTTGTGTATGCGTTTCTTCTATAATTGAATTATCACTCAGTTTTATTTTGAACAAATTTGTATGAATTTTATTTTTCTTATCGTAATCACTGTGCTGTGAATACTTGATTCCATTTGCTATACCTTTGCGGTTTAATTCACGAACATGTTTCAGCGAATTATTTTCCAGACTTACATCGAATACAAATACTCCTTTTTTATCAATAACGGATTTCATCGATTTAAAGAATTGGAATAACTTTTCCAAATCATCTAAATAATTTATACTGTCGAATGTTGAGTATATAAACGAAAATTTCCTTTTGAAAGGAAGGTAATTCATATCGCAGCAAATTTTATCAATTCCGTCACAAGATTTCTGCTTAAGCATTTTAATTGATAAATCACTCACGAAAATTTTACCAAAAAATTTATTCATTTGATTTGCAAGCATGCAGTTACCGGAACTTAGTTCCAACGCGGTATCATCTTTAATATTATAATTGGAAAAGATTGTGTAAAGGTAACGCGCCCAGTCCGCATAGTTTATCGAACGCATTAAATGCTGATAAATCTGTGATACGTATTTATAAGGATCACGATTCATTTATTTTTGAACCTTCCTGTTCGAAATAATTCTCTCAGCCAGCAATACGGCGTTTGTAATCGATCGATGATTTGCAAGATTCCGGTAAGCAATATCGAATGCCGTTCCATGATCTGGTGAGGTGCGGATTATTTTTAATCCAGCAGTGTAATTTACCCCGCTATCAAAATTCATTAGTTTGAAAGGAATAAGAACTTGATCGTGATACATTCCCAATGTGAATTTAAATTTTTCATGAAGTTTATTTCCAAAATATGCATCGGGTACAAATGGACCTTTAATTCTTTCGTCCTCGAAACTATCGACCGCAGGTTTAATGAAATCAATTTCCTCCGAACCGATTCTTCCGTTTTCTCCGGCGTGCGGATTTAATCCCAACACACCTATTGACCAATCAACATATCCCAGATCATTCTCAAGCATCTTCCTCGCGGTTGTTATTGCCCGCAATAGTAATTCTTGATTTATTAATGATGGAACGTTTTTTATCGGTTCATGAATAGTTGCTAACCCGCATAATAATTTTTCGGAATGAAATGTCATTAAATAATCATCAGTGTTTTCAAATTCAGCGAGCATTTCGGTATGACCCGGATAATTTACTTCAGCCAATTCGAATGCGCTTTTGGATATCGGAGCTGTAATTAATGCATCTCCTTTTCCGGACGATACAATTTCATACCCGGTTTTAATTGCTTCGAATGCTGTTAATCCGGATTCTTTTGTTGCAGTGCCCGGATTAATTGTGACTTTACCCAAATTAAATAGTGTAACATTTTTCTGAACACTATTAATTTCGCTCATTGAATTAACGGTATTAAAATGAACATCTATTCCGGTTGCAACAATTGCTTTTTGAATAACATTTTCGGGGCTAATTAGAATAAAATTATGGTTCGTTTTTTGAGATAATTCATGAATGGATTTTAAATATATTTCAGGTCCTACTCCGTTTATATCTCCGCATGTTACAACGAAAGTACTCATCACTATCTATTCGCTTTTTAAATTAAATTCACCTGTGCCGTTTTCATCAACAAACAAAAATTCTTTTTTTATTTTCGGATAAATCCAAATCTCAGCAACCTGATTGTTTATTGTAGAAGTACGCTTCATCTCATCCGGCTCACCAAATTTAACATAAATCTTAACTCTATCATTAACAATTCTATTCTTCTTTCTGCCTAAACTCGAAAAGGTTCTCACTGCATAATCGGCTCTGGTATAAAATTCATTCATCAATTCATTGAATTTAGTTTCTTTCACCGGGTCTTTCTGTTTCCAGTACTCAATCAGGTTCTCATAATAGTAATCCGAATCATTATTCAACATATCAAAAACAAAATCTCGACCTTCAATTACTTCAAGAAGTTCAATCGCCATTTCCGAATTATTCAAAACATTAGGTTTATCAATCCATTCAACATTAAATTCGGAAGTCATTGTGCTTGAATCATTTGAAATTTTTACACTAATTTCACCTTCGGATAAACTATAATTAATACTTCTTAACAAAAAGTAATTGTTGGTTTGTGCGCTGTTATCGTGTCGGAGAATTATTTGATTTTCACATTCGGTAATGGTTAATGACTCAGTAAAATACTCATCAGATTTTATTGAGAATAACAGCGAATCATCTTGAATAAAATCAATTTTCAAATTTGTAATTGATGTATCGGTTACGGGAATTAATAGATCAAACGGAAACTTGCTGAAAGGAATACTGCCGCCGAAATTTGATAGATTGAACACTTCTTCATCATTACACAACGCCAATTTATCATACACAACAATCGGCTTAAGAATTGTTTCTTTAGATATTTCCGGTACAGTATGTTTGATTGGAGCCAATCTAACTTCTTTATCCGTGTTGCTTAGATTAACAGTCGGAATTATCGAATAACTTCCCGGTTGAAGTGGGATTTTTAATAATCCCTCAACAAAATACTCCAAAGAGGTAGTTAAGTTATAATCTCTTGTAATAACAGTTTCGTTTGTCGATTGTCGATGAATAACAACATCTTCCTGCCACACTTCAATATTCAATTCAATCTGAGAACTGTATGAATCCACATCTTTAACAAAGACCATATTGGAAAATGGAATCTTAAATGAAATTGCAAGTTCGGTTTCGTTCTCAGAAACTAAATCATTAAGTTCGATATAGATTGGTTTGGAAAGTCTTTGACCAAAAATGATACCGGGCAGAATAAGAAAAAGAAAAATAGCATGTTTCACATTTAATCCTTTACAATATCTTCATTTCTCAAAAGCTGATGGTTATACAATCAACAAGCCGAGACGTTTCATTATAGAATATAATTAACCGAATCAGCTATTCATACTATTGAGAAATTCTTTATTATTCTTTGTCCCTCTCATTTTATCAATCAAGAAATCCATCGCTTCAACGGAATCAAAATCACTTAAGATTTTTCTAAGAATCCAGACTAAGCTCAACTCTTCATCTTTCATAAGTAATTCTTCTTTTCTCGTTCCGGATTTATTAACATCGATTGCAGGGAAAATTCTTCTATCGGCAAGATCTCTATCAAGAACTAATTCCATGTTGCCCGTACCTTTGAACTCTTCAAAGATTACTTCATCCATCCTGCTGCCGGTTTCAATTAGCGCAGTAGCAATAATTGTTAAACTTCCGCCGTCTTCCGTATTTCGTGCAGAACCAAAAAATCTCTTTGGTTTATGCAGTGCATTTGAATCAACACCGCCCGAGAGAATACGACCGCTATGCGGGATAACCGTATTATGAGCTCTAGCCAATCGTGTGATACTATCAAGTAATATTACAACATCATCACCGGCTTCAACCATTCGTTTTGCTTTTTCACTAACCATGTTTGCAACTTGAACATGTCTTTCAGCGGGTTCATCGAAAGTAGATGAAATAACCTCAGCCTGAACAGAGCGCTGCATATCAGTAACTTCTTCCGGTCGCTCATCAATTAGAAGCATAATTAATTTTGTTTCTGGATGGTTCCGGATAATTGAATTTGCGAGTTTCTGCAGTAGTATCGTTTTACCACTCTTAGGCGGAGATACGATTAATCCTCTTTGTCCCTTACCAATCGGTGATAACAAATCCATTACGCGCATGGAATATTCACCGGGTGCGGTTTCTAATTTGAATCGTTTCGTCGGGTGCAGCGGGGTAAGATTATCAAATAGAGTTCGACCTCTAATTGATTCGGGATTTTTACCGTTTACAGCTTCAACTCTTAATAGCGCAAAAAATCTTTCACCTTCCTTCGGCGGTCTAACTTGTCCGCTTACAAAATCTCCGGTTCTTAAACTGAACCGTTTTATTTGAGAAGGCGATACATATATATCATCCGGTGAAGGAAGATAATTATAATCGGCAGATCTTAAAAATCCATATCCGTCTGCAAGTACTTCCAAAACTCCCTTCGAAAAGGTCAACCCGTCTTTTTTCGTCTGAGCTTCGAGGATTTTGAATATTAGATCTTGTTTGCGAAGATCACTAAATCCGTTAAGATCAAGTTCTTTTGCAATACTGTACAAATCAACTATTTTCTTTGATTGTAATTCTGAAATGTCCATGGGCATAACTTAATTCCTAAAAATTGTGAGAAATATTTCCTTTTGTAAGATTGATTTTTGATAAGTCTACGGGGACTTAATATTTAATTTGTTTACTGTCGATATTAGAATCCTTAGAAAGGAACACGAGGTATATGAAAAATTAGTTCTATTCGACTAAATTGTCAAGTTAATTTTATTTAATTCTAGATTTAATATCGCCTAGCAAATACATACTTCCTGTGCAAATTACACAATCATAATTCCTATTTGTCTTTACTTCGTTTAAAAATGATACCGGATCAATAAGCGGATGTGCTTCTATTTCCAATTCGCTGCAAATTTGAATGAGTTCATCAATTTTTGCTGATCTCTCATAATCGATTTCTGTTATAAAAATTGTATCGATATTTTGTTTCAATAAAATTAACATTCCCCGGAGATCCTTATCGCACATCGCTCCAAAAATAATGCAAGTTTTTTTGTAGTTATCTTTCTCAAGATTAAACTGCTCCAAGAAAGAATTCAATCCGTCTTTGTTGTGTGCGGAATCAAAAATTATTTTTGGATTATGGTTATATATTTCATAGCGACCTTCGATGCCGGAGTTGATTTTTACTTTTTTGATGCCGTCTAAGAGTAAATTGGTATCAGCATCCTCAAAAATTGTTTTTACTGTCAACAAAGCTAACGCTGCGTTTATTATTTGATGCCTGCCGGGTAAAACTGATTCATAAAGATGAATATTTTCATTTCCTAAAGCCAATTTAATTTCATCTCCGCATTCGGATAGTAACTTACTCAATAAAATCAATTTAGAATTCTTTTCGACAGCTAAGCTTGAAAGAATTGATTCGGCTTCGAAATTCATTTTACCGAGAACAGTAATCTTGTCATCTTTTATAATTCCACCTTTTTCACGAGCAATACCCGCAATTTCATTTCCTAAAATATTTGTGTGTTCCAAAAATATATTTGTTATAACAGAAGCCAGCGGATCAATTACATTTGTCGAATCCAATCTACCGCCTAACCCGGTTTCGATAACCGCATAATCAATTTCATTTTCAGAAAAATACTTAAATGCCAGAGCCGTAGTTACTTCGAAATAGGTTGGTTTATTTTCATCGATATATGATTCAAGATCAGTGATAAATTTGGTGATGTATTCATCTTCAATCATCACATTGTTTATTCTAACTCTCTCATTGAATTTAACAAAATGCGGCGATGTATATAATCCAACTTTGTAACCCATTTCCATCAACATTGATGCAATTAAAGAAGCCGTACTCCCCTTCCCGTTTGAACCTGCAATATGAATACACTTTAATTTTTTTTGAGGATTTCCAAGGTGATTCATTAAATCAAGTGTGTTGTTCAGACCGAGCTTAACTCCGAATATGTGGAGTGAATATAATTTATTGAGCGCTTCTTGAATTGTCATATTAAATTTGATAAGATGCAGTTAATTCCGAAATTGATTTTATTTGATTCTTTTCACAATAATTACTAATTCCCTCCAGCATCTCGATTCCTGCATTCGGATTTATAAAATTTACAGTTCCTATCTGCACAGCTGAAGCTCCGACAATCATAAATTCAATTACATCTTTCCAATTCATTATTCCACCGATACCGATAATAGGAATATCAACCTTCCTGCTTATTTCCAAAACTTTTGCTAATGCTACCGGTTTAATTGCCGGTCCAGACAAACCGCCGGTAATATTAAATATTTTCGGTCGTCTAGTATTTATATCGAATGAAGTTCCAACCAATGTGTTTATTGCCGATACTGCATCAGCGCCTTCCTTCTTTGCTGCTTCTGCAAATGAATGTATATCAGAAACATTCGGCGATAACTTGATGATTACCGGTTTATTTGTAACCGCTCTTACTTTTTCAGTAATTCTGCCAACTGAATTCAGATCATTTCCGAAAATTAATCCGCCTTCTTTTACATTGGGACACGATACATTTATTTCAAATCCCTTTATTACCTTTTGATCCGTGAGTAGTTTAGTGCATTCAACGTACTCATCAATTGAACTTGCAGCAATGTTACAAATTACCGTCGAGTTAACTTCTTCAAGAAAAGGTATTTTGTCTTCAATAAAAGATTCAACACCTACGTTTGCCAAACCAATTGCATTTAACATTCCGGAAGGAGTTTCAACAATACGCTGAGGTGGATTTCCTTTGCGCGGTTTTAACGATACTGATTTTGTTACGATAGCACCTATCTTACTAAGATCAGTGAAATTAGAAATTTCGTTCCCATAGCCAACTGTACCTGAAGCGAGCATAATTGGATTTTTTAAAGTAAGGTTTCCAATTTTAACCGATAGATCCAATTTACTCATAACACAACATCCTTAACATTAAAGACAGGACCATCTTTACAAACTAACAAATATTTATCATCGGCATCCGTTTTTTCTATCGGGCAGCCTTGACATATTCCAAAACCGCAAGCCATCGCGCATTCCGTAGAAACTTCACAGTTGAAATTATACTTGATACTAAAATCCTTCAAGGCTCTCAGCATCGGATTAGGACCGCAGCCGAATATTTTAACGTCCTCATTTCTAAATCTCTCAATATTACTTTCCATCAAATCGATTACATTTCCATGAAATCCTACAGATCCGTCATCTGTCGATATAGATAAATTTTTCAGTCCGTACTCAATAATATTTTCTTTTGATTTGCCGCCTAAAAAGGAAATCATTTTTTTCTTACCGCCGAGTTTACGAATCAAATAAGGAAAAGGTGCGACACCGATTCCGCCTGCAGCAATAACAGCAGTATCAAAATTATCATCCAGATTAAAACCATTTCCGAGCGGACCTAATACATCAATCACATCACCGAACATTTTACGCGATAATATTTCAGTTCCTTCGCCGTGTACATCAAACATGAAAAAGATTGAATCATTTTCAACATCGCAAATACTAAATGGTCTTCTGAGTAAAGGGAACGTAGAATTATTCACTTTAATATTGCAGAATTGACCGGGTTTGAGTGAATTAGCTAATGTTTCGGAACGTGCTTTAATTAGATATGTTTTTTCTTCAAGCTGTTTAATTGATTCAACAACAGCATTTTCAATAATCAATCTTGATTCCAAAAGTTAAATTTTACAAATGAAATTTAGGAGTTACTGCCATTAATTCAAAACGGTAGTCAGAACTTAAGAAAGATTTTTTCTATTTCCGCAATTTTGTCCAATCTTCTCTGATGCCTCCCGCCTGCAAATGCGGTGCTGAGCCAAACATCTAAAATTGATTTTATTGTTTCGATTCCAAGTGTTTTGCAGCCCAGACCCAAAACATTCGCATCGTTATGTTCTCTTGAACTCCTTGCGGAAAATTCGTTGTAACAGGTCACCGCTCTAATACCGGGAATTTTATTGGCTGTTATAACCGATGGTATTCCAGTCGCATCTAAAACCATTCCCGCACCTGCTTCATTGAGGACAACTTTTTTTGCAACTGCAAATGCAAAATCGGGGTAATCACATGATTCGTTTGAATAGGTTCCGCAGTCAACCGGATCATAGCCCTTCTCATTAAGGTATTTTATAACTTCACTTTTTATCTCGAATCCTGTGTGATCTCCTCCAATTGCAATTATTCTGTTATTGGAATCCGGGACGGAAATAATTTCATCATTAGTGATTATTTTTTCTTTTCCTCTTTCAACTAAAATTTTATTGTGTAAAATTCTATCTTGTGCAAGAGGAGTTATAATTGAATCATCGCTGATTGTTAGGACAGTGCCGCCGTATTTAATCAACTCTAAAATATCGGATTCAGTTATGAGTCTTTTCATTTTATAACAAGTCTGTTTTATTGTTCATTTTTAAGTGATCAACTACATGCTTTACATCTTGTGCATGATCTCTGCTGCAGACCAATAGTGAGTGAGATGTTTCAATTACAATTAAATTCTGTACACCGATTAATGCAGCGAATTTCCTCGGTGAAAACACATAAGAATTAAATGTATTTTCAGTATATACATCGCCAATTTTTGCATTTCCATCTTCATCTTTATCCGAAATCAAGTACACCGCCTCCCAGCTCCCGACGTCATTCCAATCAAAATTACCCTCTGTAACATAAACCATTTTGGATTTTTCCATAACTCCGTAATCAATTGAAACACTCTTTAGCTGACCATAAACATTGATTAATGTTTTTTGAAAATCATGGCTTCCTAGATGCTCGCTTAACGATTTTAATCCTTCTGAAAGCTCAGGCATGTACTTTCTAATTTCATCCATAATTGCATCAACACGCCAAATAAACATACCGGAATTCCAGAGGAAATCTCCGCTGGTAATAAATCTTTTTGCAGTTCCCAGGTTGGGTTTTTCCGCGAATGTATTCACCTTATAAATCCCGTCTGTTTCTTTTGAATCTTTACGCTGAATATAGCCGTAACCTGTTTCAGGTCTGGTTGGTTTGATCCCAATTGTCACAAGTCCTTTGGATTCATAAGCAAAATCCACAGCTTTCATAATTGTATCTTGAAACTCTTTTTCATCCTTAATTAAATGATCTGCCGGAAGCGTTATAAAAACTGCATCTTTGCTTTTGCTTTCAATTATTACGGATGCCAATCCGATACAAGCGGCAGTATTTTTCCCAAAAGGTTCATCAATTATATTTTCCTCTTTGAGCTGAGGAAGTTGTTCTAATATTCGCGGCTTTTGTACTCTATTTGTAATTACTAAAATATTATCTTTCGGAATAATACCATCGAGACGATTTACGGTATCCTGAATCATTGTATTATTGCCGAATATTCTAATCAATTGTTTTGGTTTGTGATGTCTGCTTCGCGGCCAAAATCTAGATCCTACACCCCCTGCCATAATCACTGCATAAATATCCATCGAATCTTCCTTATTTTTTTATTAATAAATATTTGCCGAATTCTTCAGCTTTATTTAAGTAATCGGTTATATCAACTTCTTTTCCTTTCAGAATAGCTGCTATTACAATCAAGCACGCTCTCATGCTTTCTACCAATAATTCCCTATCATAATTATTATTTTCTCTTATAACTTTTAAACCATTCAAAAATATTTTGTGCATTTCAGCAATTAAATTAAAACCAACTTCCTTAGAAAATCTAAAGTTTTTGTCTATTAGAATTATAAAACGTTCCACTTCTTCATTAGAAAAGTCATTTTCAGAAACATTGTTCAGAAAATCATCCAATCTTCTTATTGGTTTTAGAATTGTCTCTTCATAGCTTTCAAAATCAAAATCCTCGTCCTCATTTACATCATCAAGTATGATCTGTTTTTTAAGTTCATCTCTTTCCATCAGCAGCGATTTTTTTTCCTCAGCCGGTTCTTTTATCGTCTGCGGTAATTCTTCATCATTCTCTTTTGTAACATTTTGATCTATCTGCTCAGTAAATGTTTCCTCTGTTTTATTCAATTCTACTTTAATTGGTTGATCCTTTTTTGAAAGTTCATCCAATAATTCATTTAATCTTTCTGGCGTTAGGATATCGAGTAAATTGCTCATTGAGCGCACAAGTTCATGACTCTGAATCTTAAATATTTCCGATATCTTATTGAAATCGACATTTGAATTTGATATATAATTATTAATTTCGCCTAGTTTAATTGCAAACTTCGAAAGTTCGGTAACTTTTTTCATCTTCTGAATTTCTGCCGTAAGATCATCACACTTGGCGATGTGCTCTTTAATTATTGATATAACCTCAATCTTCATTGAACTCAAACGAAGATGATTTGCTGCATTTGTGATGCTCTGTAAAACGTATTGTCTAATAAGATTCATAATTGTCTTTTACGAACTAAGTAAACATCTCTTTCAAAAAATTTGAAATCTTTCATTGAATAGATAATTAATTTGCTCCATTTTTTTACTTCATGCGTCTAATAACACGGTTCCAATTTAAGAATTTTCATGGTAATATTGGATAGAAAAGCAATATTAATAAGTTTATTCTAAATCACTTTAATAAAGGAGGAATAATATGTTAGTAACAACCACAAATAACCTGGAAGGAAAAAAGATTGTGAAATATCTCGGACTCGTATCGGGTGAAGCGATTATGGGTGCAAATATTTTTCGAGATTTTTTTGCAGGCATTCGAGATATTGTCGGCGGTCGATCATCTGCCTATGAAAAGGAATTAAGGAAAGCAAAAGATATAGCAATTCAAGAGATGAGTGATCATGCGAGAGCATTAGGCGGAAATGCTGTTATTGCCGTTGATCTTGATTATGAAACAGTCGGGCAAGGCGGAAGTATGTTGATGGTATCAGCTAACGGTACTGCTGTTGTAGTAGAATAAAATCATTTGAGGGATGTTGATTCTGTACTTGCTATCTTCAAGATTTCATGAAATAGTAATCCAATCACACTATGAAAAATCATTACATTTTCGGCATCCCCATCATTTTTCTATACACGTATTATTCTGTTCCAAATGCTCAATTTCAAAAACATGTGAATGCAGACTTGCTATCCATTGCTTACCATCCTGTGTAAGCTTAAGATATTTTATTGCATCTTGTATATAAGGACTTACTTCCTTCCAGTAAAACTTAGCATAATTATGTCTTAGGTCACCCGGATTTTTATATCCAATCTTTTCATTTAACCCGGTTTCCTCAAATTCATAAAATAATGCCGGAGTTTTTCGTAAATAATTTGGATCACCAAGTTGACCAATAAAATCGGCGGCTCTGGTTAATCCTCTCAAGGTATCTGTCTCACTATATTCTTCATCCTTCGGTGGCGGGAATCTTGTATATTCGATTAAGTACGCGATTCTCTCGGGATCAATTAACCGCTGTTTTGAAAATCTTTCAAAAACAAATTGTTTACCCCGGTCTACATGATACTCAGTTAAAATTGCATCAGTGTTGCAATAGGTTAATTTAACCAGCTCGCCATCTTTCCCGGTAGAGAATTTGTCTTCAGTATCGTTTCTGCAAATTCCCCTGACATATCCAATGTCATGACATAATAAAGCTAAAATGTAATGCAGCCAGTCCTCCGGTGTAACACCGCCCTGTTTTAGATGTTTTCCCCTTATAATATCTTGACCGGCGAGTGTAACCATCATTGTGTGTTCAACGTTATGGTAGAGAGCATCGGAATTAGAAATTATTTCAAGAGCAAGGCTTCCTGCCCAGGATATAATACTTCCATACTGAGGTTCAAGTGTACCATAATTTTGTTCGTATTGCTTGCTGAGCCTCGTAATGAAAGGCTTAATAATATAGTGATTGGTTTTGAACATTTGGTATCCCCTTAATTCAAAAACAATATTATTATAAAATTGAAAAAAGTCAAATTTCTATTTCAAGTCCGTCATAAGCCATTTCAATATTTAATTCATAATCCGGGTCATAAATCTTTGCATAATTTTTTGCATCTATTAATGATTGTTCCAATTCATAATCATTAAAAGTATGCTCATTATGAAAGAGACATAATTTATCGACTTTTGATCTAACTGCTAATTCCACTCCGATAACGTTGCTGGAATGTCCCCAGTTTTCTTTCGTGTCAATAGATTCGATATATTTATACTGAGCATCAAAAATTAGAAGGTTTGCATCTTGAAAAAATTGAACGAATCCATAATCATCTTCACCTTCTGCATCTTTTTTATGTTCGGCATCAGTTGAATAAACGACAGTTTTCATACCATCATCAATCCTGATTCCGTATGAATCACCGGGATGAAATTGTTTAAATGGTGAAACTTCTATATCATTGATCATTATTTTTTTGGGATATTCAACAGTGTGGAAATTAATCTCGGCGCCCAGATCGGAAAAGTCAACGGGAAAACTTGGAGACTGCTGCTGCCTTCTGAAAGCCATTTCCAAATCTTTATGCCAGCCGTAAAAATTAATTTTATTTCCTTTGATATAAGAAGGGACAAAGAAAGGGAAACCCTGTATGTGATCCCAGTGTAGATGGGATAAAATAATATTGAATGTATTGCCTGAAACCTGACCCGATTTCATAATATGATTACTGAAATCACGGATACCTGTTCCTGCATCGAGTAATATGTATTCATCCCCGCAATCAACTTGAACACACGGTGTATTTGAGCCGAAACTGCCGCGTACTGACATCGGCAGCCCATTTACAAATTGCTCGATTTCTTCTCGTGTTTCCAGTTGAGTTTTCTGTGCTTCTAAAAATGCTTGAATGATTTTCTGACGAATTGTTTCGGCAGTTATCGATGTAGGAAGCGATCCTCTCGCTCCCCAAAATATTACTCTCATACTGTTCCCTTTCTAATTTATTATTAGTGTTTTTCTTTAAAGCCTTTCACCATCCATTTCTTTGCTAAAATTAAACCAATCGGACTAATAATTGCAATCAACCCATAAATAAACCACATCATTCCTGTATTCATATCTTCAGGAAGAGTATCCAACGGAACATAATTCATAATAAACCAACCTGAATAAAATCCTGTTACAACTTTAGTAAGGAACCATGGAAATTGTCCGACACCCATATACAACCCGGTCATTCCTTTCGGTGCAACTTCCGCAATCCATTGTAGAAACCGCGGCTGCCACATTGATTCACCAATTGTCATAAGTAAAATGTAAAGAAGCAATAGAATCATATTTGGACCGATTGTAAGCAAAAAAGTAGGCAGTGCCATTACCATCGTTCCGTAAATCATCATCCTATATACATTTGCTTTTGCTGTTAAACCCGCAACAATTGGAGCTAGGAAGAAAATTAAAATAGGATTTAGATTTGAAAATATTTCGAAATATTCACTGACCAAAGAGCCTGCAAAAGCTCTATCCAAATAATACGGGAGAGTAAGCCAGTTATGTGCAAATAAGGTTTGTACGGGAATTAAAATAAATATGAAAAATGTAAACCTCGGATCGCGGAATGGATGTTTGGGACGTTTTCTAAGATATTCATATACTACAAGCGCCATGAAGAAAATACTAACGACGAAAAAGAAATCAATTGTCAACAGCCCGAGATCAATTATAAAATTAGCAGATACACTAAGTATAAAATCAGATAAGACGAAGAATGTTACAGCCAATACTCCCCAAACTATTAATAATCTGCTGTCAACTTTCTCCCTAACAATTGACTCATCATCATAATCATCGCCATCGAATTGAAGGTCTTCCTTTTGCATTTGCTCTTTAACTTTTTTACGAGCATCTGCATCGGATTTTTTTGTAAGCAGAAACATTGATGCAAATAACGCCAGAGCGGTTATTCCTACATAAATCCAGAACACTCCCGTAAGTCCGTTTGGCGGAAATGTATCTTCGAATATTGGCCTGGAAAAAGATGAAATAAATCCGGAGAAAAAAGCGCCTAAATTCATAAAGCCGTAAATAGCAGCATAACCCATTGCCGCAGTTTTCGGTGTTGTATATCTTTTAACTCCAGCATACGCAGCCGGTTGATATAACCCATAACCAACTACCATTAAAATTAATCCGAAGTTCATCATAAAAAACATTGGAGACCACAACCCGTTTTCCAAACTCATTGTGCCGGAAAGCGCTATGAATACTCTTCCGACAACGAATGCAATAAAAGCAATTTTTAATGATGAACGAACTCCTAATTTATCAGAGTAACCACCGAGTACGAGCATAAAAAATGTTATTCCGCCGGTAACTAAACTGTAAATAAGTGATGACTGACTATCTAAAAGACCGACATTCTCGGATGCATATTTACCGAGTATTGTCAGGATACCGAAATAAACTAATCCTTCTAATACATAAGGAACATTAACTCCCCAAAGAGCTTTCGGAGCTTTAATAAAAGCAATAAATGTTTCCTTTAATTCTTTCAAAGCATCTTTCAATACATCGCCGAATGCTTTTTTTTCTTTCACTTCTTCTGATTTTTGATTAGACATAATACCTCTAGAGATTTGGAATTAAATAATATTTACCTCTGCTTCTAATTCAATGTTGAATTTATCCTTTACTTTGGTTTGAATCAATGTTGATAACTCAAAAATTTTCTTCCCATTATCTGCATTATAATTTACAATTACCAGCGCTTGTTTATCGAAAGTACCTGCTCCATCATTCACAACACCTTTCATTCCGCATTTTTCAATTAACCATCCAGCCGGAATTTTTATTTTGTTTTCATCTATTCGAAAAAATGGAACTTGCTCAAATTTATTTGCTAAATTTTGATAGGCTTCTACCGTAACTTCCGGATTCTTAAAGAAACTTCCGGCGTTACCAACTTTTGCCGGATCAGGTAATTTGCTTTCACGAATTTTTATTACAAGTTCTCTAACCACGGAAATTGAAATATCACTTTTGCCAAGTTTTTCGATTTCACTTTTTAATGATTGGTATGATAAGTTTATTCTCGAATCATTATTTAATTTTAGTTTGACTGATACAATGAAATATTTATCTCTCAATGTATTTTTGAAAACACTCTTTCGATAACCAAATTTACAATCCTCTTTATTAAATTTTCTCCACTCCCCGGTTTCGAGATTTACCGCATTTAATGATTCAAAAACATCCGCTAATTCAACTCCATAAGCTCCGATATTTTGTATCGGCGCAGCGCCAACTGTTCCTGGAATTAATGATAAGTTTTCAATCCCGCCGTAATTAAGGTTTACGCAATATTCAACAAGTTCATCCCATATTTCACCTGACATTGACTCGATATAAACCGAATCATTCTCAAGTATCACATTTTTTCCTTTTAGATTATTTCTTATCACTAATCCATTAAAATCTTTTGTGAACAATATATTACTGCCGCCTCCGAGAAATAATATTTTATTAGTTTTGAATAAATTACTATCGAGTAAACCTTTCAGTTCATCAATGGAATTTAGCTCCGTAAAATATTTGGCTTTAGCAGAGACATGAAATGTATTAAGTTTTTTCAGAGAATAATCTTCAAATATTTTCATGTATTAATTTAACCATGATTTTTCGATTAAAGAAATACCGTCTGAAATAAAAAGTAATGCACCCTGCTTATCCGTCCGCATAATTTTCACATCATGATTAATAAATTTCTCAACAACACTTTCCGATGGATGATTAAACTTATTTGCAATTCCGGCGCTGATCAAAGCATAGTTGGGGTTTACTAACTTTAAAAACCGATCACCCGAACTTGTCTTACTTCCGTGATGACCCACTTTTAATATACCTGCTTTCAAGAAATTTCCGTAAACCGAAACAAGCCATTTTTCCGCTTCATGTTCAACATCACCAATGAATAAGTATGTGTTTTCACCATGCACTAGTTTTAAAATTCCACTGTTATTGTTGGGGTCAAATTCTTTTGTCTCATAATCCGTGGTATCATTTAAGCAGTATATGTTACAATTCCCTCTTTTGAATTTCATTTTGCTGTAATACTTAATCGGGATATTGTTTTCCTTTATCAAATTTTCGAATTTGATATCCTTTTTCATTGCAGTATCTAACATGGGTTTATAAATCGTATCAATTAAATTTGATTTTATAAGCGATTCAAATCCCTTGTAATGATCAGCATCTAAATGAGAAACAAAACCGTAATCAACCTTATCTATTGATAGATTCTTAAGAATTGGTTTAATTGTTCTTTCGCCGACATCAAAATATTCCGTGGCATTCCCGGCATCGATTAGAGCAGTTTTTCCATCCGGGAATTTGATTAAGATTCCGTCCCCCTGCCCCACATCGATTATTAAGATTGACAATTTTCCATCAGGCAGTAATTTCTGATCGTCAAACTGAATAGTAAAGGAAAAAGATATAATGATTAACATAGAGAGAATTATTTTTAAATTTCTCTTTTTAATTAAGGGAATTAACGCCACAAGCATCGTGAGGAATATATAATATATAAGAGTATCGTATGTAGTGAAATTAGGGAAATACAAATAAGAAAACTCCGAAGCGCCGGTTAGACCAACAAATGCAAATAATAATTTGGAAAATAACATATTTGCGCTTCCGTAAATTGAAGCAAGCCACATTGAAACGGTTGATACCGTAAGAGTAAGTATTCCGATACTAACAATTATGCCGATCAAAGGAATTACGAGCAAGTTTGCAAATAAAGCTATGATTGATAATTTATGAAAATAGAATAATGTAAACGGCAGTGTTCCTATTTGTGCGGCTAATGAAACCGACATAAACAGCAATAGCTTTTCAATCAGTACCGGTAATGAATAACAATTTATGATTTTTTGAAATCTGGGATAAAATATCACAATTGATAAAACCGCTGAAAATGATAATTGAAAACCCGGGTTTGTTATTTCAATTGGGTTTAATACAAGAATTATTAATGCAGCAAGAGATAAGGAATTTACCGGGTTGTAACTTCTGTTGCTTAAAAATGCTAAAATCAAAATGATAGCCATTATTGAAGCACGCACAACTGAAGGCGGTGAACCTGTAATGACGACAAAGAATATTAGTCCAATTATAGTAAGAACATATCTCATTATCACATTGGTTCGGTTAAATAAAAAAATAAAAATAAGAACGATATAACCAACATGAAGCCCCGATACAGCCAGTACATGAATTACTCCCGAGTTAACGAATTGAGTTCTTGTTTCATAATCGATCTCGCTTCTGTCGGCTAAAATCAACCCTCTCAATAATGAATATGTTTGATCGTTATGAATACTTCTAATTTGATTATCGATTGATTTTCTGATTTGAAAAACTGTGTTTTTAATGAACTCAGTATTTTTCGTAATTAACTGTAAATCGTAAATATCATAAGAAGTAAAAACCGCAATAATATTTTCTCTCTGTAAATATTCATAATAATCAAACTCACCGGGATTTCTAGTTTTTCTGCCTCTCTGTAAATTTCCATCCAATGATATGTAATTTCCTATTTCCAGATTTTCATATAATGCTGCCAGTTTTCCGTTATCATCATAAATGCTGGCTTTAATATTACCGTTAAATTTATAACCAGTATCTTCTGTATGAAGTGAATCGGCTGAAATTACAAAAGAAATTTTAGGATCCTGCTTCAAATCAATATCAACAACCTCTCCATAGACGACAGCTTTTTTGATCTTCAAGACTTCGAAAGGATAACCGGGTAATTCATCATAATTAATTGAAAACAATAAAGCGCCGGAAAGTATAACTGATAGAGGAACAAATAGATTTAAGAGAAATATTTGTGAGTCATTAATTTTGACAAAATATAAGAGAATTGAAAAAATAATTATTGCCGCTGTAATGATGAGAAGAATGTTTGTGGAAAAGTTAAAAATAATATCAAGCATAAATCCAATAATAAAGAGCAGTACAAACTTTATTAAAGGATAGTTTTTCAATTTATAATCTCCAATAATACTTTCTTAATACCGGTTAAGTCGATAATACTTTCTGATAACTTTTTCGCATATTTCCCGGCGCTTATTGTTAATGCCTGGTTACGAGTATGCATCTTAATGGAAATATCTTCAAGATTTCCATGATCGGAACAAATAAGTAAGGTTGTTTCTTCATCAATATTAGAAATCGTATGAAATAAAAACCTATCAAGTGTATCCATAGCGGATGCAAATATTTCCTTGTTCCTGCCATGCCCCAAATGATCGGTTAAATAATATTCATAGAGAGTGAAATCATTATTACGTGAAATTTTCAGAAGCCTCTCTGCCGCATACTCAGGTGAAAACAATGGCAGATTATATCCGAGTCTTTCATTCCATCTTGAATTATCAATTTCAGCAGTCAATGCATTTCCATTTAACAAATCATTTTCGTCGTTCAGTTTTTGATTATTCAACAAAAACATTTTTGAGGTTGCGCTTAACCGCTGTTTGCCTGAATTTATATATTCAAAGAAGAGTTTCGGATATGCGTTCACAAATGTAAACTTCTTATCACGTTTTTTTAATTCACTTATTATGCTGGTTTCGGCTAAATATTTTAAATGAGTTGTGTGCGGGAAAGGTCCAATATGTCTGCCTAATATTTTGGGAGCGTTAATTCCAGCATAAATTGAAACTTGACCTGTTCCGCTTTGTGGAATGCCGTCGATTCCCAAACAAGCATCGGATGGGAAAATATAAAGATTATTTTTTTCAAGTTTCCGGTCATCGAGATGCGGAGTTTTACCGAAGAGATTTTCAAAAATTCTAAATTTGGTTTTAAAGAATGGATTTATTGATGGATCATTTTTCCCTATACCAACTCCATCGAGAAATATTAGTATTACTTTATCCAAATCAACTTTTATTTTGATTCAATTAATAATGTAACCGGTCCGTCGTTATCGATGTGGACATCCATCATAGCGCCAAACTCGCCGGATTTAACTTTCTGATCCCCTAAATTTTCTTTAATTCGTTTAATAAATTTTTCGTACAGCGGTATTGCAGTATCGGGTTTTGCTGCAGCAGTAAAATTCGGTCTGTTGCCTTTTCTTGTATCACCGTATAATGTAAATTGTGAAACAATAAGTACTTCCCCATCAACATCTCTTATTGATAGATTCATTTTTTCATCGTCATCTTCAAACACACGCAAGTTTGAGCATTTATCGGCGACAAATATCATTTCCTTCTCAGAATCTTCAATTGAAATTCCTAAAAGGATAACAAAACCTTTCCCGATATTCCTGGTCTCGTTCAAATCACGTAAATAAACAGAACCTCTTGAAACTCTTTGAACCAGTGCTCTCATATTTTTCTTCCAAAAACTATTCGATCAATTTCCTGGTAATCTTTGATTGTTCCGATCTCTTTGAATTTATGATTATTCATAATTTCCATTATATTTTGTGCCTGTCCCTCTGCATTTTCAAAATAAATTGAACCTCCGTTTTTCAACAATGAATCAGATAATTCAATTATTCTATTATAATAGGTAAATCCATCTTTTGAATCGGTCAATGCTTCCATCGGTTCATGAATCAAAATTTCTTTCTGCAAATTTTTATAATCAGAAATATTTACATAAGGTGGATTTGAAACTATTATATCAAAATTCCCATAATCTTTCAAATCATTTTTTAAAATATCTGATTGAATAAAAACTATAGAATGTGTTACATTATTTTTTGATGCGTTTTGTGCTGCCAATTTCAAAGCATTTTCTGAGATGTCAACGCTTATAATAACCGGTTCGGACAATTCTTTTGCAAGAACAACTGGAATATTTCCGCTGCCGGTTCCGATATCGAGAATTCTTAACCGGGAATTATTATTATGATTTTCTATTATTTTTTCGACTAATATCTCAGTCTCAGGTCTGGGGATTAAAACTGAAGGATTTACTTCAAATGGGTATCCATAAAATTCAACATTCCCAATGATATATTGTAATGGCTCAAATTTCCCGCGCCTGGAAATAAACTCACGATATTTAATTTTTTCATCTTCAGTAACCGGTCGGTCAAAAGCCAGGTATAGTTCTAATCTTTTACAATGAAGTATTTCTGCAAGGAGAAGTTCTGCATTCATTCGTGCAGATTCTACACCTTTTTTCTCCAAATAATCGGTGGATAATGTGATTGCTTCAAGAACAGTGAGCATTGGATACTATCTAATTATTTATTAGCGGGGAATTCTATTCCCAACTTAAAAATTTATTTACCGGATTGATAAGTCTGCATTATATATTCTGCAACGGCTTTTGCTTCACTAGGTTTCAATCCTTGATTTGGCATTGCCGGATATTCGGGATTTATCTTTTTTGGATTAAGAATATACTTAACTAAATCTTCAATTTTACCTTCGTATTTCGGCAGTGTTTCATTATACGGCGGACCTACAACCTTTCGATCGAATTGATGACAAGCAATACACCTGCCGTTATAAATATCCGCTCCACTAATTTCAACCGCTGCGCCGCCAAACTGTGATTTAAATTCAGTTTCATATTTGGTGTATTCCTTTGCCAGAACATTAATGTGTTGGCTGTAAGAAGTATTAAATGCCGAATGATCCTTTATTACCATAAATGAAAAGAAAATTAAAAGCATAAAAACGACCGAACTGCTATATTTTGCTGAAGATTCTTTGATCATTATATAATAAAAAATACTGATCAACATCAATAATAAGAAAGCTAAAACCGCTATTAAATAAATACCGAATGAAAGCGAATTCCCGTCTGTAGAAATTATATTTAATAAAATAAACAAGGGTAAGGTTATAGTTGAAATCAAACCTGACTTAAGCGCGTAATTTTTTACGAATCCCAGGTAATCTTGATCGAAGATATTGTGATCGGCATTAGGTCTAAAAAAAGTATAAAGTACAATTGCGCTTGTAACAGCGATCGACAATAGAATAAAGTAAAGAAAATACGTAAATGTGCTAAGTGAAAATATGATATTGAGAAAAGGATAATCACTTCCCCATCTATTTGATTCTGAAGCTAATTCCATTGCGCCAATAAACAAGTAAGCTGTAATGAATAAGAAGATTATTCCATACAACCCGGATCTTTTATTTAAATTGGCATTCTTCCATCGATAATTATCAATTTCGCTTTTTGTTGATTCGTCAATGTTCTCATCTTTATTTTCATTTTTGAGGAGAGATAATAAATCTTGTAGATGGAATGAATGTTTATAGGCATAAACAGCAATTACCGAAATAATAAAAGTGATTAACGAAAATAGAAGAGACAGCGAAACACTGGTTTCACCAAGATGTAATAATTGTGCATAGCAGAACATAGCGCTTAAAATCGGAATTATGCCCAATCCGAATGTTATACTTTTGTTAAACGTAACCAAATCGATTAGTGATTTGGAAAATCTCAAATATTTAGCATCGCCTGATCTTCTCCCCTTTTTGTTAAACCAGACAGATAATAAAGTTGATCCGGTTAACGCACTTAAATACGGAAGAAATAATATTAAAGTTAACATCAGAATATATTCCAACAAGTGCAGATGATGTTCCGACTGCGGAAGAACCAGTTTATCTAAAAATTCCATGCTGTAAAAATCCTTAAATTTCTGTAAGAACTAATTTGTCTAACGATAAAACCAAGACAACCATAAGTACGTAAATATTTATATTCATAAAAGCTTTTTTGTATACAATTCTGTTTATAATATCATCAATTATTTTCAATGATGAAATAATCAGCCAAAGTCCTAATACAATAAGTGCTGCAATCGTAATAAAATTAGAACTAATGCTGAACAACGGAATCAATAAGCAACTGATAGCAAGGGCGAAAATCCAAACAAAAGTTATTCTGCTCAGTTGATGATCGTTAAATATTTTCGTCAATGTTGGAAAGCCAGCCTTTTCATAATCTTTTCCATAAATTAACAGCAAAAGCCAAAAATGCGGAATCTGCCAAATAAAGAAAAAGAGTGCAAGTGCTAAAATCTGGGGATTGTAAATCAATCCCCCGGCAGCTACCCAACCGATGACCGGTGGAATTGCACCAATCAATGAACCCGGAACAACTGCCATCGCATATTTCATTTTCAACGGTGTATAAATAATATTATACCAGATCAATGCAATCCAGCCCAAAATACCGGCTTCAAAACTTGCTTCAAAAAATAATATCAAAGAGCCGAGAATAATCCAAATAATAGAAACGATTAAAGCAAAAGTCTTCGTAATCTTTCCGGAAGGTATAGGACGATTTCTTGTTCGCTCCATCAATCCATCTGTAATTCTTTCTTGAAAATGATTTAGCGCAGATGCGCCGCTTGCAAGAAAAAATACGCCAATAACCGGTATTAAGATTCCGACGGTAATATTGCCTGAATAAAGAATAAAACCAATTGCTGTCGAAAAAGCTACAAAGAACGTAATTCTAACTTTACCAAGTTCGAGTAAAATATTTATAAATTCTGGTATACCTAAATTATTTTTCAAACCTATTGATTCCCACCTCCGATCAAGGTTGAATCAGTAACTGCGCTGCTATCTGCCGAAGTGTCTTCAATATTTTCCGGTTCCGCTGATACATCCTTTGTATTATACCAAACATCAAACTCACTTTGCGGCATCGCAACAACAGCAGTGTACATCATTGAATGATTTAATCCGCAATACTCGGCACATGCAATATCATAAGTCCCGGTTTGCTCGGCATTAAAAACCAAATAATTAATCCTGCCGGCTATAACATCTTCTTTAATTCTAAACGCCGGAATATATAGCGAATGGTTTACATCATAAGACTCTAAATTCAATTTGATGTTTTGTTTTGCCGGAACAAATAGTGTATCTGTCTTCTTGCCGTTTTCATAATTAAATTCCCATTCCCACATACGGGCTTTTACATTAATTTCAAATGCATCATCGGGTATTGCACGAATTGTTTTGTAACCTGTATATCCGTAATAGAACATAGAAAGTACCAGCAGAGTAGGAATTCCAATCCATATAGCTTCTAAAATAACGCTGCCGTGAATATCTTTCGGTTTATGACCTTTCTTTCTATGGTACTTAAATACGAAGTAAACCATTGCTGCTGTTACTCCAAGTAATAGAATAACAGAAATCACTACTATGTAAATCATTACATTATCTACAGTATCAGTAGATCGGGCAGCCGCTTGTCCCGAGAGTAAAGCTAACATTTATTACCTCACCTATTAACAACGTCGAAAAACGTTAGAATAAATATTACAAGAAGAGTAAAAAGACTAACAAGTAAAAACACTTTAAAAATCGCTTCATCAAATTTTATATGCATGAAAATGTTAATTACCAGCGCTGATTTTATTGCTGCAATAAATAAGGCAATTCCTAAAGCCGCCATCCCAAAATCAATTCCGGAAACTGTAACAGTGATGGAAGTTAATGCGATCAGCGCTAACCAAACTAATATGTATGTCCCATAACCGGTAACATGATGTTCATGTTTTGAATTATCATTTTGCATTATGATTTCCTCAATGTATTAAATAGAACAACGGGAAAAGGAATATCCAGATTAAATCTACAAGGTGCCAATAGAGTCCCGAGTTTTCTAATTTTATAAAGTTTTCAGAAGTAATTTTGTTTTTTATAATAAGAACAAGCACATAGGTTAACAATGCAACACCGATAACAACGTGTAAACCATGCAGACCTGTCATCACATAATAAAGTCCGAAAAATAAAATCTCGCCATTTTGCTTACTTGTCAAATCTTCAGAACCCGGATAAATACCATGAGAAAACTTAACACTCCACTCAAAAAATTTATTTACCATGAACGTAAGTGCAAACACGATGGTAATAACCAGATTTAGAATCGATAAAAATTTATTACCTTTCTGAAGTGCAGTTATTGCCAATGCTACAGTCAAACTGCTCGTCAATAAAATAATAGTATTAAGCGTTCCCACGGCGGTATCAAGTTCAAGGGCAGCAAGCTTAAACAATTCCGTGTGCTGGAATCGATACACTGCATAAATCAAGAACATCCCGCCGAATAACAATAACTCCGTAAACAGGAACAACCACATTCCCATCTTCGAGCCGATGTCATCTCTATGAACATGCTGATCGTTCGCAGTCACAGCGTGATCATTTTGACTCATAATCCATCTCCTTTAATTGACTAAAATCGTAAGGTTCATGATTAACTGTTGGAATTTCATGAAAGTTTTCAAGCGGCGGAGGTGAACTTGTATGCCATTCTAATGTTACTCCACCCCAGGGATTTGAGTGTGACTTTTTCCCTTTGAAAAGACTATGAATCAAATTTCCAAAAACAATAATCATAGTTATTAACATCAGCCATGAACCGATGGTTGAAACTAACTGTAAAGATTGAAATTCAGGTAAATAATCAAAATATCTACGGGGCATTCCCATATAACCGAGAATAAATTTCGGGAAATAGAGCATGTTGAATGCAATAAAAAATAATGCTACTCCAACATTTGCCAATTTAATATTATATGATTTACCAAACATTTTCGGAAACCAATAATAGAGTGCCGCAAAAAATATTGTACCTGTTCCACCAAACATAACATAATGAAAATGAGCAACAACAAAGTATGTGTCGTGCAGATGAATATCAGTAGATAATGATCCGACAACTAAACCGGTTAAACCGCCGATAGAAAAAAGAACGATAAAATTCATCACCCACAAAAATGGCGGTTTGGGATCAATAGAACCTTTGTAGAGAGTTGCGACCCAATTAAAAACTTTTACTCCACTCGGAAGTGCGACGATAAAAGTAAGCAGTGAAAATATCCATCTTGCAGTATCACTGATTCCACTTGTAAACATGTGATGAGCCCAGACAAGATATCCGACAAATGCAATTGCTAAGCTCGACATCGCGATTGCTTTATATCCGAAGATGGTTCTTCTGGCAAAGGTTGGAATTATTTCAGAAACTACACCCATAGCTGGTAAAATCATTATATAAACAGCCGGATGTGAATAAATCCAAAATAAATGCTGAAATAAGATCGGGTCACCGCCTAAAGCCGGATCAAAAATACCAACACCGAACGCACGTTCAATTATTACGAGTAAAATAGTAATACCGATTACAGGTGTGGCAATAACCTGAATCCACGCTGTGGCATAAGTTGACCACACGAATAACGGCATTCTGAAAAACGTCATTCCCGGTGCACGCAGCCTGTGAACAGTGGTGATAAAATTTAGTCCGGTTAAAATAGATGAAAAACCAAGAACGAACGCTGCAAAAATTGCAAGTGAAACATTTGTTGTTGAACGTACACTGTAAGGGATATAAAATGTCCATCCGGTATCAATTGGACCGCCCGGTAACACTAACGAAAGCAATACTAAAAAAGCGCCGATTAAATAAATCCAGTACGATAATAAATTAAGTCTCGGGAATGCAACATCTTTTGCCCCGAGTTGTAACGGTAAAAAGAAATTACCAAAAATTGCCGGAAGCCCGGGTATGATAAATAGGAAAATCATTATTACGCCGTGAAGAGTAAATAATGTATTATATGTCTGCGCTTCCATAATTGTAGGACCGGGAGCAATTAATTCTAAGCGCATAAATACACCGATAATTACACCGACAATAAAAAAAGATGCAATCGTTACTAAGTACATCAACCCTATTCTTTTATGATCCGTACTTAATAACCATCCAAGTATTCCTTTATGCCGGCTCGTTCCTTCTTCATAAAAATTCTTTTCCGTTGCTGCAACGGTTCCGTTCGACATTTATTCAAACTCCTTATCTTCGTTTTTTTCTTCTTTCTTCTTTTTAACTATAAGTACCGTTAAAAATATTCCTACAGCTAAAAGCATAATGGTACCGATTATTCTAGTAATATTAAGTGTATATGCTCTTCCTTCCGGATCATAACTAAAACAAAATTGAAGAACTTTTGAAATTGTCGGATTAGTTTTTCCGGCTTCGGCATCCAACAAAGCCATTTTAATATCAAACTGATTATACTGCGAACCAAAAATATAACGTGATATTTTTCCTTTTGGCGACAAAGTTATCAAAGCTCCCGCATGAAGATACATGCTGTCGCTCGTTGGTTTGAAGTAAAAACCAACCGCATCGGTAACGCGCTTTATTGTTGTGCTGTCACCGGTTAGAAAAGACCAAGCATCTTCAGGAAAAGGTTTCTTGAATGATTGAAAGTAAGTTCTTTTCCACTTCTCAGCAAGTTTGGTCGTTTCCCTGTGATCAAAGCTAAGTGTGATCACTTCAAAATCTTCGTTTGGAACCAAATCAACTTTTTCAACAACCCAAGCTAATTCCGCTAACAAAGGACTGCAGATATCCGGGCATTCATAATACACTAATGCTAAAAGAACAGGTTTATCAATGAGTTCGGCAAATGAAACTGTATCACCTTCGGAATTAATAAATTCTACATCCAGTGGTATGTAATCGCCTAACTTTTCATCAATTCCAATTTCAATTTCCGAATCCTGAGCTGTCATGCTCGATAAAAATACTACCAGTAATATTATTACCAGTCTTCCTAGTCTTAACATAATCAACCTTCATCTTACGCTTTTGTCTTTTCGTTCAAATAATTAAATATCAATTCCAAATCATCATTTGACAGCAAAACTACTTTACTGTTAAATCCCCACTTTAATGGATCAGAAAATACCGACTCTTTAAAAGATTCGAAATCAGCAGGCGCTCGGTCAGCTGCAAAATTATAAATTAGCCGCTTTGAATCGTCGGCAACATCTTTTATCAATCCGGTAATTTCAACATCGTTGGAACTAAATATGTCGATAATAATTGATTTCAATTTTGGTTCCGAGATACCTTTTTCATTTAGAATTTTTTCGATTGCAAGCTTTACCGGTATTTGATTTGGTATTTCTGTTCCTTCCGATAATTGATATGTCAAATCAAGATTATCAACTTCTTCATCAGTTATTTCCGGGAAATCCGAAAACGTTCTGACATAATTTATCATCGCAACTCTATCTTCAGGTGGAATATATTCATAAGCTGCCATTCCATTTTGTAGTATTCCTTCCTGTAAGGTTTTATACATGTCGCTGAACGTTCTTCCGTTAGTCCACCCTTCTTTGGTTTCAAAATTCCTGGGTTTGGGATTTAATGCAACTCCGGCAGCTCCATCGCCTAATCCATTATCGCCATGGCAAGATGCACAGTTTGCAGAATATAATTCTTTCCCTTTCTCAATCATTTCACCAGATGGATTCTGGATTGTTGATAGATCAACGGCTGGTCTAATTCCACCCTTCTTCATAGGAATGTCTCTATCAATAATCATGAAGGTTGAATCTGTAATTGCAGGTGAGCTATCATTAATAGTAAAGTAATTGAGATTTTTTAGATAAAACACACCGAGTATAATTATTACAACTAAAAAATATGGAAAAATCCAGCCAAATAATCTTTCGGGATTTTTTAACAGTGATTTAAAATCTAATTCATATTCATATTTATTTTTATTCATTCCCATATTCCTGTTAAAGTCTAAAATTCAATCCCCGTTTCAGTTTGGGATCACCAATAGGAACCAAATTCTGATTTTTTGCTCTCATGTTAAATACTAAGATTAAAATTCCCCCGGCTAATAACGGAAAACCAAATTCAATCCAGCCGAAAACAATTCCATCCTTACTATATGTAGGCATGATTAACCAGTAAAGATCATAAATATGGGCGAATAAAATCCAGACTGACATTATTTTAAGCCGCTTCGGATTCATTTTCGATGGCTGGGAAAGTAATCCAATATATGGAACTAAAAATCTAACAATTATCAACCCGATTGAAAAATACATCCAGCTCCCTTCCCATCTAGCTAAAAACCAAAATGTTTCTTCAGGAAGGTTTGCATACCAAATCAATAAATATTGACTGAAAGCAATGTATGCCCAAAAGTTGGTAAACGCAAACATCAAAGCACCCAAACTGTAATAGTGATCTTTTGTAATGCCTTTTACCAAAAGACCTTTTTCGTTTAATGATACAATCGCAAAAGTAGCGATTGCGAGGGCTGTTAATACGGTACCTGAGAAATAATAAATACCGAAAATAGTTGAAAACCAATGTGGTTCCAAACTCATAAGCCAATCAATAGAGGCAAAGGTAAGAGTAATAGCGAATACAGGTATGAAAATTGCCGAATACCGAATATTCTTTTTGGTTAATTTTTGATCACCGGAAACATCCTGTTTTCTAGAGTTTCTAGTTATCACTAGATAAAACATTATCCAGATCAAAAAGTAAGCTAATACCCGTATTGTAAAAAACATCTCATTCAAATAAGGTGATTTTTCTTCGAGAAGCTTATCACCTGCTACACTTTCAATATGCGTCCAATGGAATAGATCATGTAAATTAAAATACACCGGTATTGCGATAATAGGAAGAATAAGTAATACCGCTCCGAAAAATTCACTGATTCTTCTAAACGGGACACTCCAAACGGCTCCCCCGAGATATTCGATTACAACTAAAAATAGCGATCCAACACCCACGCTGCTTAGGAACATTAACAAAATCAAATTATTGAAAGCGCTTCTTGTGTGATCAATAAAATATGCTAAGATAGTTATAACTAATCCTATTACAACCAGCGCTGCACCAAGTTTTGTAACATTAGAGGGTAAATCTTTCTTTGTGTATTCTATTGATGTTGAACTCATTTTAAGTCAGACTCCTTGGCATTTAAAGAACGTTGTAATGCTCGAATATATAGTACGGTTGCCCATCTTTCCTGCCTGGTTAATTGTGATGAATAAGAAGGCATTATATTCTGACCATCCGAAATAATATGGTATATTCTACCGTCGCTCCAATTTCTAGCTTTTTCAGAATGAAGACTTGGCGGGTTAGGAAATTGACCGCGCATACGGCTGTCGCCTTCACCGAAATAACCATGACACGGACTGCAGTAAATGTTAAAGTTTGCTTTTCCCATCGTAAGATTCTTTTCATTTAATTGCAGCGGATTTAACAAAACTCTTTCAGCCTCTTCCGGTTTACCTTTAAATTCATAAGGCAGATTTCCTCTTGATATTGTGCCTTTAACAGGCTGCTGCATCGATCTAGCATTTGCAAATATTTCGTTGTATTCCTGAGGTACGGCTTTCCCCTGTTCCATCATCCAGTTAAATGGGGTCATAAACATTAATTTATTTAATGAGAAATATGTTGCACCGGAAACAAGAAACGCGGTAATAATTAAGAACCCGATAAATTTGGGTTCGAATATCTTGGCAGAATATCCATATTCATTTTCTTCAAAATAAATTGGGGTAATTTCTTGAGCACCGATACTTTCAAGAAATGATTTTACTTCATTTTCATTAAACGCCGGATCATCGGCTTGAATTGAAATACCGTATTTATCACTGGAAACATGTTTCATATAATCGGTATCATGCAGAGGATGCTTATTATTCGGGAATTTGAAGAAAAGAAATAACATCGTCATAACAGTTCCGATTGATGCTGCAAGTACAGTTACTTCAAAAATAATCGGGACAAATGCCGGGAAAGCAAAAAACGGTTTACCGCCTATAACAATGGGATAATCAGCAACCACCATCCAATACATAGTTAACAAAGCGGCAAGAAGACCGGAGAGCCCAAAAACAAGTGCGGCATATCCAAGCTTGGACGGTTTCAACTTCATTGCGCCGTCCATTCCATGTACCGGGTAAGGCGTATTTACATCATATTTAGTGTAGCCTGCATCTGCAACCTTTTCCGCAGCATGTATAATATCATCAACTTTATCAAAAATTCCTGTGTAAGAAAATAAAACTTTATCACTCATTATTAATGATCCCCATGAGATGGTTGAGAACCTTTGACAACTGCTTTAACTTCGGCAATTGATACAACAGGTAATGTTTTTGTGAATAATAAAAGTAAAGTGAAAAATAGACCGAAACTGCCGATTAATATTCCGGCATCTGTTAGAGTCGGAGCATAATAAGCCCAGCTTGAAGGCAGATAATCTCTTGACAGAGAAGTGACAGTAATTACAAATCTTTCAAACCACATTCCAACGTTTACAAGAACGCCGATAACAAACATTACTGGAATAGTCGTTCGGATTTTCTTAAACCAGAATAGCTGAGGGAATATCACATTACACGAAACCATAATCCAGTAAGCCCAAGTGTATGGTCCGAATGCTCTGTTTATAAATGTAAATTGTTCCGGTTGAACACCGCTGTACCATGCAATAAAAAATTCCATAGCATAAGCATAACCAACCATACTGCCCGTTAGCAAAATTATTTTATTCATCTTTTCGAGAGTATCGACGGTTATAATATGTTCATAATTGAATATTTTCCTGATGAAGATCAAGACATTTTGCACCATTGCAAATCCGGAGAATACTGCCCCAGCCACAAAATACGGAGGGAAAATTGTTGTATGCCATCCGGGTAAAATTGATACTGCAAAATCGAAACTTACAATTGTGTGAACGGATAATACCAGCGGCGTGGCAAAACCGGCAAGTATTAAGTAAACCATTTCATAATGCTGCCAGTGACGGTTTGAATGCCTCCAGCCCAAACTAAAAGTAGAATAGATGATTTTTTTAAGTTTGTTAGTTGTTCGGTCTCGAAGAGTTGCAAAATCCGGGATTAGTCCAACATACCAAAAAATAAATGAGACAGTTAAATATGTACTTACAGCAAAAACATCCCAGAGCAATGGTGATGTAAAATTAACCCAGAGAGAATGTTGATTAGGATACGGGATTAAATATCCGGCAAGCCAAGGTCTTCCGACATGAATTAAGGGAAAAATTCCTGCTGTCATTACAGCAAAAATTGTCATACCCTCGGCAAAACGGGCAATACCATTTCTCCATTTTTGTCTGAATAAAAATAAGATAGCTGAAATAAGAGTACCAGCATGACCAATACCAACCCAAAAAACAAAGTTGACAATCGGGAATCCCCATCCAACCGGGTTATTATTTCCCCAAAGACCGGTACCATAATAAAAAGATAAGCCAAGGGCAATTACACCGATTCCCAGCATGGTCATTGTAATTGCCAGTGCAATGTAATATTTTTTATCCGGCTTGCTGTCTAACGGTTTTGATATTAAATCTTCAATCTCACGTAATGACGGTTGACCTTCTACAACCGAAATTTCTTGTGTATAATCAAGACCACTCACTATACATCCTCCGAAGAATGGGTATTTCTTAATTTTGCAATATAGGTTACATTCGGTTTTACATAAAGTTCTTCTAATACATGATAACCAAGTTCGTGTTCTCTATACTTTTGAATTTCCGAACCTTCTTCATTTACATCACCGAATACAATTGCATCTGCAGGACAAACTTGCTGGCAGGCTGTTTGTACATCACTGCCTTTTAATTTTCTACCATCTTTAATTGATTCGGATCTGGCTTCCATAATTCTCTGAACGCAGAAAGTACATTTTTCCATAACTCCGCGCGATCTAACCGTTACTTCCGGATTGTTGGTCAAATCAGTTAAATCATTCTGATAATATGCATCTGCAAAATGATCACGGAAATCGTAAAAATTAAACCTTCGCACTTTATACGGACAGTTATTTGCACAATACCTAGTTCCTACGCAACGATTGTAAACCATTTGATTCAAACCATCCGGGCTGTGGTTTGTTGCATTAACCGGACAAACATTCTCACAGGGCGCATTATCACAGTGCTGGCAAAGCATTGGCTGATTACTTACTTTTGGTTCTTCAGGCGTACCGGAATAATACCGATCCAACCGTATCCAATGCATTTCCCTTCCTCTGCCAACTTGGTCTTTTCCCACAACCGGGATATTATTTTCAACATTACATGCGGTAATGCAGGCGCTGCAGCTTGTACATTTATTCAAATCAATTGACATTGCCCATTTTACATCATTGTATTCATGTCCGCGTGTAATTCCGAATAATTCATGATCGTGCTCTTTAATAAATCCAGGATTTTTTTTGTATTCAGAAACAGTGCCTTCTTTTATAATTCCGCGAATTTTATGAAAATCTTTCACAGACTCGTCATCAAGCGCATGATGTTCTTGTGTAGATACTAATTCGTATGACTCACCGGTTTTCGCAACCTCGGCATTATTAATAATCCATTTGGATTTTCCGTTAAACTGAAGCAGTACATTCACATTAAATCCAACACCATTTGCAACCTCGCCCGAGTTTTCACGTCCATAACCCAATTCAACGGATACAAAATTCTCAATTAAACCCGGCTGGACAACTACAGGTAAATCCACATTTCTTTCATCGACTTTAATTCGTACAAAATCACCAAATTCAACTCCAAGTGTTTTTGCCGTATTAGGTGCAATTGAAGCATAATTATCCCACGCAACCTTTGTTACGGGATGTGGTGTTTCCTGAAGCCAGCCATTATTCGAAAATCTGCCGTCACCCAAATAATAATTTTTATTTAGAATTACTGTGAATCCTCCGGAAGCAGTACTTGGTTTCAATAAATTTATATTAGCCATGTCAAAATCAACAGGAGGGCGGGCGGATTCATCAATTGAGATTATCCCGTCATGTAATGCTGTATTCCAAAAATGATTAAATGTAGCTGCGGAATCGGTCTTATCATAAACTGAGTCTTTGAAATTTTCCATAAGATAACTGTGATAGATATCTTCTGAATATGCTTCTGTTTTACCGATAATCCATGTTAGCAGAATCGATTCTTTTTGCCGTGTACCGAAAATCGGCGCAACCACCGGCTGTTTTAAACTATAAATTCCAACTCTTGGATTTGAATCGCCCCAAGATTCGAGATAATGATTTATGGGTACCGCATAATAACTTGCTGCAATTGATTCATTCGGTAATTCGGATAATGTAATACTCGTTTTAACATTCTTCAATGCTGCGGCATAATCTAATTCCGGAGGAAAATGATAAACAGGATTTGTATCATAATGAATTACCGCACCAACCATGCCGTTGTTCATTGATTCAACTAAATTCTTTAAATCCTTGTTGTCACTTAATTCTAGGCGATTAGTAAATACAGATTTATAATCATACAAATTGTTGTTGCCGAGAACATAATTGAATAAGTTAACAGCATAATGTACATCCGGACTTAATTTATCCCCCGCATATACAATAGATTTACCGGCGTTATTCTTAAAATCTATTACTAGATTAACAAGCTTCCCGTAATCGAGTCCCGATTTTTCTGCAAATTTTTCTAAAGAGTTTCTGAATATCAAATCGAAAGCGGCAGAGTTTAATTTAGTCCTCATCGCAGGATCATTTGAAACTATTTCATTCAGCAGCGAAAGTATAAATTCCAACTGCAGATCCGGACTCAATCGGAACCGATAATCAGCGCTCATCCCTGTTAAGCTTAAGCCTGCTTCAGCAATATAAAACCTGTTGAATGAAGCATTATTAACAGCATCTCTCCTGCTTGAATACTTACGCATTGCCTCAATATAATTGCCCTCGTTTCCTAAAAAGTCCGCATCAAGAGATAGAATAACATTTGCCTTATCCCACATAATCGAAGGAAGCGGTGTTACGCCATAAGCTTTCTTCCAGCCATCGTAACGGTTGCCGGAATCAAATAATTCATAAGTATAAATTTTTGTGTTGGGATAGGCGGCGACAAAATCATCAAGTACTTTCTTTTCCGTTTGAGAATCGGTTTGATGAGTGATCAATGCAATTTCTTTTTTCTCTGCCATCGATTCTTTTAGTGCAGAAATTATCTCAGTATCTGCTTTCTTCCATGAAGATTTTCTCTTATCAATAATCGGCTGTTGTAATCTTTCCGGATCATATAGATTTAAGATGCTTGCCTGCCCTATTGCACATGTTTTTCCTTTATTTACCGGATGATCAGAATTGCCGTCAATTTTTATTGGTCTGCCTTCCCGTGTCTTTACTAATATTCCGCATGATTGACTGCAGCCGCTGCAAGTTGATGCATAATAATTAGCTTTACCCGGTAATACACCTTCAGGTCTAACATTATAAGGAACAACATCGCCTTTATCCCGGTAATCAGAACATGCAGTTGCAGTAAATGCTGCCGAAGCAGAGAGCAGAGCTAAAAATTTTCTTCTCGATACCCTGCTCATTTCGGAAGGATCAAAATCATCGGTAACTCCATCCGCAAATTCATTTGCCTTTGCTTTTAAAACTTCCGGATCGTTGTAGTATTCTTTTAAGCTTTTCCAAAACTCCGGATTATTCGTTTTTTTATTTTCACCGTTCTTCATTTATCTAAACCTTAGAATTTCTTGGAATTGCCGAGGAATGAATTTTAATATTAAATTTGCCTTTATGAACTTTTGGTCTGTTAAAAATTCCTGATGGCAGAGCTTTAACCGCAATAATTCCAATAGCGCTTCCGGTAAGTACTTGTAAAAATTTTCTTCTGTTATTTTTCTTATTAATCATATAGTCTCCGCTTATCTATGACAAGCTGCGCAATTTTCTGGTCCCTTATTTACTTTCTTTAGATAAGGCAATTGTTTTTCAGGATCACGATGGCAATCCAAACACGCAGTCATTGTAAAACTTCTAACTTGGGAAACGACTTCCATTTTTGATATGTTACCATGACATGTTTCACATTGAATCCCGGTATTAACATGCACGCTGTGATTAAAGTAAGCATATTCGGGAACTTTATGTATTCTCTTCCATGGAACCGGCTCGCCTGATTCGTAATATTTTGTCAGCTTTATTATTTCGGGTCTGTCTTTCCTGGAAATTGTGTGACAGTTCATACAAATATTTACCGAAGGTACAAGTGCATAACGTCCTTCAGATACCCCGGTATGACAATATTCGCAGTCAATTCCCATATCCCCTGCATGAAGTTTATGCGAATAATTAATTGGTTGGATCGGTGCATAACCAACACTGTCTCTTTCCTGTCGTGAGACATAAAAGGTAATTACAAATGTTAAAGCTATTACGAAAAGTGTAATAGGAAGGCGAACTTTAAGAATATAATCTAGAGCACTCTTCTTCATAAATATCCTATAAAATTAGGAATAATATTCCAACATCCAATCGATTTTTGGAATTTTAATATCAGTGGATTAATATCAACTATTTTTTCTTGGTAATTCACTAATTTTTTATTGGTATGATGTATTATAAAAATAAATTAAGATAAGATATATATTTATCAAAATAACCTGGCTAAATTACAAAATATGATTAAAAAAGAAAAATTATTTCGGAATAATTGTTTTAAAAATGAAAATCGATAAAAAAGACAGATAATTTTAATTATTTCTGTCAATTACAAAATCGACCAAAGCCTCTAAAGCCAACTTACTTTCTGAATTCGGGAAAATCGATAGATTCTTCTTTGCTTCAAGTGAAAATTTATGTGCAGTTTCGTATGCGTAATCAATTCCATTATTCTCTTTAACGAAATCGATGATTTCTTTTATCTCACCTTTCTTACTGCTGATTTTTACAAGCTTCAAAATTTTTGATGCTTTTGAACTATCTGTTTTTGATAACGCATATATCAAGGGCAACGTTAATTTTTTTTCTTTTATATCTGCGCCGAGTGGTTTGCCGATCAAACCAGTTGAACCGACATAATCTAAAATATCATCCCTAATCTGAAAAGCAATTCCCAAATTCTCACCAAACTGCTTCAGTGCATTTATCTGATTTTCATCTTTAGTAGAACTTAATGCACCGATCTCACAGCATGTAGAGATTAAGGATGCCGTTTTATCGCTGATAATTCTGAAGTAAGTTTCTTCATTATTATTCAATTTTTTTGTTTTACTTATCTGCAGCAATTCCCCTTCCGACATTCTCTTTACGGTCTTTGTAATAACTTTTAGAAAATCAAACTCATCATTTTCAACCGCAATCATCAAACCGCGTGCTAATAGATAATCCCCCATTAAAACGGCAATTTTGTTTTTCCATACTGCATTTATTGAGGGAAATCCTCTTCGCTTTTCTGCGTGATCAACTACATCATCATGAACAAGGGTTGCTGTGTGAAGTAATTCGACTAATGTTGCCCCGGTATAACTTCTTGGATTTACTCCTCCGGCAACTTTTGCTGAGAGTAAAACAAGAAGCGGACGAATTTTCTTCCCTTTCTGCTTCAGAATATATTTTGTAACTAGATCAACAAGTCCAACTTTCGACTTTAGTGATTTGTTAAATAATTCATTGAATTTCTGAAGTTCATCCTTGATGGGTTTTCGTATTTCGGTAAGATTTAGTTTATTCAAGACTTTTTCTTCATCGAATATTTTGAGACGAATATACTTATTTCGTATAAGAAAACCAACGGGATTGCAAGCAGTACCTGGGCAACAGGATCTGTCCCCGGTGTTAGAATTGCAGCAAAAATCAATATCCCGATTATTGCATGTCTCCTATACTTTCTCATAAATGCCGGGGTAATAATTCCTAATTTTGAAAGGAAGAACGATAGCATTGGGAGTTCAAAAACTAATGCGGCGCCCAGCATCACACTTATAATAATCGAAAAGTATTCTGTAATTGCGAAATTGTTTTCAATAGTGGCTGAACCAAATTCACCGGCAAATTTAAGAGTGAGCGGAAGCATAACAAAATAAGCGAACACAATCCCGCTTAAAAAACATACTGATGAGAAAAAAACTATTACCGTGATGTATTTCTTTTCACTTTCGCGTAATGCAGGAGAAATAAATTTCCAAACCTGGAAAAATATATTCGGTATGCTTAGAATAACTCCGCCGATAATTGCTATCTGAATAAATAAAAATAATTGACCGAAAGGTTTTAGATTCTGGAGTTTAATATTCGCAGTTTTTGCAGGAATTAGGAGGATATGATCTACTAGAAAATCTATGAAAATCCATGAAACAACTGTACCTATTACAATTCCTATCAAGGCGTATAATACACGCCATCTTAATTCCTCGAGATGATCAAGAAAAGACATTTCATTTTCTTCGTTCAATGTCTCTTCAGCGGGGTTGGTATCTTTTTTACTCACAAATAATATTTATCTTATGATACAAGTTCAGGATACAGCGGGAATTGACTGCAAAGTGATTCGACTGTGCTTTTTATTTCTGATAATTTAGATTCATCTTCGTAATTAATAATCGCACTATTTATAAAATCTGCTATTTTTTCCATCTCCGTCTCTTTCATTCCCCTTGTAGTAACTGCAGCCGTACCAACTCTAATTCCACTTGTGACGAACGGACTTTTAGTATCAAACGGAATCATATTTTTGTTAACAGTAACGCCTGCAAGTTCAAGCGCTTTCTCTGCTTTCTTACCGCTGATATTTTTATTTGTTAAATCAATGAGCATAAGATGGTTATCGGTTCCTCCGGATATAACTTCAAAATCATAATTGATCAATTTAGCTGAGAGTGTATGTGCATTTGAAATTACTTGTTTTGCATAATCACCGAATGAATCCTGCAAAGCTTCACCAAACGCTAAAGCTTTTGCCATAATAACATGCATGAGAGGTCCGCCCTGGATTCCGGGCATTACGATGCTGTCTAATACTTCCGACATCAGTTTTAGCCTGTCGCCTTTAAATGTTTTAATGCCGATAGGATTTTCTTTATCCTTGCCAACTAAAATTATTCCGCCGCGTGGTCCGCGTAAAGTTTTGTGGGTAGTTGATGTAACAACATCACAATAAGGTAAAGGATTCGTTAACAATCCTTTTGCTATCAAACCTGAAGGATGAGCCATATCTGTCATTAGCAAAGCGCCGACACTATCTGCAATTTCACGGAATTTTGCGTAATCCCAATCTCTTGAATATGCACTGGCGCCTGCAACTATTAATTTTGGTTTCTCTTTCTTTGCCAGGTCTTCAATAATATTATAATCTAGAAGTTTTGTTTCCTCGTTTAAAGTGTATCCTACAGATCTATAAATTTTACCCGAAAAATTTACGAATGATCCGTGCGTTAAATGTCCGCCGTGATCGAGACTTAACCCAAGAATCGTATCTCCCGGATTAAGCAACGCCATATAAACAGCCATATTAGCTTGAGAACCGCTGTGCGGTTGAACATTCACATACTCTGCATCAAATAATTCTTTTAACCGCTCTCTTGCCAAATCTTCAGCCATATCAACATATTCACAACCGCCGTAATATCTTTTCCCGGGATAACCCTCGGCATATTTGTTTGTCAATACCGAACCGGTAGCAGCTAAGACGGGCATACTGACAAAATTCTCAGAAGCAATTAACTCTAAATAATTTTGCTGACGTTTAATTTCCTGTTTTGCAATTTCCAAAACTTCCGGATCACTATTAAGATACTGTAACATACGAAAGACTCGTTTTTATTTTAAGGAACAATTATACTTCGATTAATCCAGCTGTAGCATTCTCCTTCAATTTTTATTTCTTGACCCGATTTCATCTTTCGGAAAAAATAATCTTCCTGTGAGGGAACTGAGTTTGAAAGTAAGTTTACTCTTTCAGCTGCAGCGCTTGAATAAGGTCCGCCCATACTTGCAGCTTTTCTATAAGTATTAACTGCTAATTGGTAAACGCATTTATCCATAAATTCAAATTTTGCACCTACACAATTTCTTCCTGCTTGTTCATAAAGTTGGGCTTCAATAAACACCGGGTATTCCCAAGATGAATCAACATCCCTTGCTTTTTGCAAATATGATCTCGAAACAGACAATTGATTATTTCTCTTGTAGATTAATGCAATGTTGATATAATTTTCTCTATTCTCAGGTTCCAATTCGATTAGAGTTTTATATGATTCAATTGCCTTATCCGATTGCTCAAGTTTATCGTATGTTGTTGCTAATTGCCGGTGATAATTTATAACTTCAGGCGATTTAGAAACAAGCCATTCGAGGGGTCCGATCGCTTTTTCAAGTTCTTGAGCCCGTAAGCATAACGATGCGTATTTCCAAGCTTTTTCGGTGTTTTCTTTATCAAGGTCCCATGCTTTTTTAGTTATATCAACCAGTTCTGATAAATCTTCAGCCAATGATTCAATCCTCGAAATCCAAGTTTCATTATTCGGCTCTTCTTCCTGCAGCTTTGAGTATAACGTCAATGCTTTTAATTTGTAATCATTCTCTTCAGTAGCATTTTTTGCATAGAGCTGACCTAATCTATCTTTATAAAATGTTGATAGTCCATTATCGGTTTCAATAGCTTCCTCATAAGTTTTAATTGGAATTTCAGGTTCATAATCGAACCATATTTCTTCTATGTAAGCTTTGCGTGAAAGAAAGTAACCCTTTTTATCTGTTTGATATTTAAGAGCGAGATCATACAGGTAGAGAGTTGTATCGGCAAACGCCTTTTTTTGATCTTCATTTTCAGCTACACTGTCATGCATAGCCCAAAGAATTTCTTCCATTTTTTTAAAAGGTTTATACTGAAGGAAATTACTGGGATCGGTGTTTAAAACTATCCATCCATGATTAATAGCACTTTTGTAATCGTTGTTTTTGTAGTACTCATAGAAAAGACTAAATTCCGCTAATAAATTAACACTATCTAGCTCAACATTAGTTTTAAATGAAATGCTTTTCGCATTAAGATTAGCAGTCAAAAATAAAAGCATCAGTGATGCGATATAAAATTTTGCCGTTTTCAATTTTTCTACTCCAATATTTTATTTGTATTATCTGTCTTGTCTTACAAACCAAAGTTCTCCAAAACTTAAAGTTACAAAAGCCTGGAAAATATTTTCTTGTATTAAATTATTTTCTTTAGTTCCTCTCATTCCATAGAGCAGACCAAGATCAATTGCGCTGTCGGATGATAGAGGTATTGAAAAACCGCCGCTTACAGATAACTGATCAATACCGTAACCATTAATTTCTAACTGTGTTTGTTCATAAGTTAGACCACCGCGAAAAAGCATCTGTTCCCAGAACGAAGCAAACCTAGCATCAGTTTGCTTATATTCGAAACCTAAAGATATTTTTTGTAAATCTCTAAGTTCACTCTTAAATTTATTATTAAATTTATATTTTGACCAAGGAAGAATGGCATAATCGATCGCAAATAGCCAATTATCTTTTAATTGAAAACTTAAACCGATTCCAAGTTGACCAGGTAAAACGGTTTCGGTTATTCCTGAAATAACCGGCACACTACCCACTAATGAAGCATTTATTAGTGTTGAATCAGTTGATAATGTAGGTGAGTTTCTGTATCCTAATCCAATTTTCAATTCAGTAATGCTAGCAGAGCCTAATAATTCGGAGAGATCAGGAGAAATTAGACCTAAATTAAATCCGATTCCTTTATAACTCAGACTCTTTTGTAATTTTGCATCTCGGTAAGATGATGATTCCTGAAAATCCAGAAATGAATTATATTCAATTTCACCGGTATAATAATCAAAAGAAGCGCCGATCACTATACCTAACGGAGTTTCATATGATGAACCAAAAAATAATTTTGATATTCCGCCCGAACCACTGAAAGCTTCCGTATATCTTTCGGAGTTGTATACTTTGGTATTATCTTCAATTTCATAACCAACGCTAGTAACGGGAACTAGCCCGGCAACAACAGAAATTCCCAAATCCCTCTCAATGGGAAAACCCAACAAGAATCCGCCAAAATCAAATTCACCGAAGTAATTGATTAAATTATTATTTGATGTCTGTGTGCCGAAATAATTAACTCCGACTTCCAACCTAGTCATTTTCAATCCATACCATGCGGCTGGATTCAGAAAATTCAGGTGGTTATTATCCTTAACCGCATATCCCAATCCGCCCATCGATGCTCTTCTTGCAGAAAACGAATGATGAATATCACCGACGCCGAATCTTGAATAAACTGAACCGCTTTGCGCGCTTAGAATTGAACTTAATAAAAATACGAACAATAATATTTTCTTGGTTGTTATCATTTACCTTTTCCTGGTTAATACAATATCTAATCTAGGTCTTAATGCACCATTGCCTGCTGAACTCGAATGAAATGCAATTTTATTCAGAGTATTTTTCTCACTATTTACGTTAATAATAATACCGTCATTATCTACACCGTTTATCCAATGCTGAACATAATTTGTAATATCGGCTTTATACTTATTCCCTTCACGGATAAAAAGTTTTGATAAGTAACTTTCCGAAATAACGTTTTCTACAGAATCTTCGGAAAAACTAATATCCAGTGAATCGGATGATCTTGAGCCGATAAACGAATTCGTTGAATCAATAAACAAAGATAACTCGGCTTTATTTATGACTGTATTTTTTTCAATTGCAGATAAATCAAACCAAACTTTTGATCTTACTGAAGTTCCTCCCTCTACGTAAATGTTACCTGAAGATACCGGGTATTCAGAACCAACCACACTTACATCTCCCGAAATAGCTGCAACCACGGTATCAACAAAAGAACCGGCTTTTTCAACTTCAATAAATAGCTGCGGTTCATTAAGTAAACGTAGAGATGATAAAGCACCGAAACCCATAATTTTATTTGTGGCTGCATCAGGGAGTAAAAGCAATCCGTTGTTATCAGGCAAATCATCATTATAAACTTTCTGAAGCCACAGCAATGCTCTATCATTTGAAAAATAAAAGGAAACTAATGTATCCGTGTTCTCTTTAAGGGAACCTAAAATATTCTCACTATCATAATCGAGAACACTGAGCGAATCCGAATTAAAATTTCGGGAACTCCAGCTTCCGTTTATGTTGTGAACTGAAAAATTGAAAGTGGAAGACTTATCACCTAATGTATATGTAGGATGCAGCTCTATCCAAGAATTAAGAACAGTAATTTCATCAGAATCTACTGCTTCACGGATCGAATCAGACATGACGATAAAAAATCTCAGTAAGAGTGAAGCTTCATACCCGGAACTTTCTCTTCCGAGAAAAATCGTACCGGCATCACCAAGATCAATATCGTAGTGATAATCGGATGATTTTTGTGAAAGCGAATCATCTAAACTGCTTATTTCAGTAATAATAATTTCATCCTCACCCGGGATGAGATCTGATCCTAACGGACCGGGCTCATCACTCTTACATGAAACAATAAAACCGATCATAAAAACTAAAACAATAGATTTCAACAAACTATATCTCAACTATTTCCTCCGGAAAAATCATTAATAATAAAATCAGTCGCTTCTAAAAAATTTTCGGCTACAAAATTGGCAGAAATTCCAGCCTGATGCAAGATATTTATTTCGTCACGATAGACATCAGATGTCAATAATATGGATTTCAATCCTGCATTCTGCGCACATTCAATATCCGAATGTCTGTCACCAACCAAATATGATGTGTTAATATCAATTTCTAAATCTCTGCATGCATCAAATATCATTTTGGGTGATGGTTTTCTGCATTTAACATCTTCGGGGTCACTATGTTCCGGATGATACAGACAATAATAAAACCTATCAACCGAGGACTCTTCCCCTAACAAATCATTAATTCTACTGTTGACCGCTCTAACATTATCCTCGGTAATAATTCCTCGTGCAACACCGGCTTGATTTGAAATAACAACAATCTTGAAATGATAATCATTTTTAAGTTTGTAAATTCCTTTTTTTACTCCATCTAATAACTCAACTTTACCGGGGTCTCCAATATAGCCGGAATCATAATTTATTGTTCCGTCTCTATCCAGAAATACAGCCCTATTTTTCATACGGAATTAACTTAAAATCGTTTTATATAGATCAACATAATTCTTCGCAGAATTCATCCATGTAAAATTAGATTTCATTCCGCTCTTTTGTATTTTCTGCCAGGTCTTCTTGTCGTTAGTATATATTTTTATTGCTCTTTTAATTTCTTTAATCATATCCTTCTGATCATATTTTTTGAATACGAATCCATTACCGGTCTGTTCTTTTTCATCAAAGTTTTCAACAGTATCGGCTAACCCGCCGGTTTCCCGGACGATAGGAACTGTTCCGTAAACCAGGCTGTACATTTGATTAAGACCGCACGGTTCATATTTGGACGGCATCAAATACATATCGGCGCCGGCTTCGATTAAGTGTGCAAGTTCATCGTCGAATCCGAGATAACAAGAGAATTTATCGCTGTATTTCATTAAAGCTTCTTCAAAGAACTTATGAAATTTCTTCTCACCTGTACCCAGCAGTACCAGGCGGATATCCAATTTCATCAAATCTTTAAATGCTTTTTGAATTAGATCCAATCCTTTTGAATCATACAATCTCGAAATCAATCCGATCACCGGGACATTTTCTTTATAATCAAATCCGAATTTCTCAGCCAGTGCAATTTTATTCTCCGTTTTGTCATCAAGGCTTTTGATCGAATATTTCTTTGCAATCTTCTTATCCTTTTCGGGATTCCAAATCAACGAATCAATTCCATTGACAATTCCGAAGAGATCATCTTGACGTTTACACAGTACCGTATTCAGTCCTCCGCTAATCTCCTTGTCCTTGCAAATCTCATTAGCATAAGTTTCACTAACAGTATTAATTACGTCAGCAAAATTCAGAGCAGCCTTAAGGTAATTCACTTTGTTGTTGTGGATAATTCCTTTAGTGTTATTCAGCTCATCAGGCAGACCGGTTTTTGCGAATGTAGTTTTCGGGAATTCGCCTTGATAAGAAAGATTATGAATAGTAAAAAGAGTTTTAACGGGTTGAAATAACGGAGTATCCTTAAACAAAGTTTTTAAGTAAGCAGGCACTAAACCGCACTGCCAATCGTTGCAGTGAATAACATCCGGTACCCATCCTAATTTAATAATTAATTCGAAAACAGAACGCGCCAACAGGATAAATCTTTCGTCGTTATCAGGAAAATCCTTTCCTGTGAGAGGATCTGCATACAGACTGTGTCTGCTTCCAAAGTACTCTTCATTGTCTAAGAAATAAAGCTGCACCCTGGCTTTTTGTCCAACAAGAAAAGAAGACCTGAGAGAAAAAACCACTTCTTTCTTACCGATAGTTGTTGTTAAATCTTTTAGACGAACAACTTCATGAATTTTATATTTTCTTTCATCTATGGCGCCATATTTCGGTACAACAATACGAACCTGGTGCCCTTGCTCCTGAAGTTTTTGAGGCAGCGCAGAAGAAACATCAGCAAGTCCGCCCGTTTTGATGAATGGAACAACTTCAGATGTAACGAATAATATTTTTAATTTTTTGGAAGGAGGCATTTGATTTTCCCTTATTTTTTAACATTGAAATTTAATAAAATGTTGACTTATTAACAAAAATTTTTGCATATTTCATGTTTGTGCGTCTTCTTGAAACAAGTCATAGTTTTTCTGTCATTTTTTAACAAAAACGAATAATAATGCTAACTCTTCTTAAAAATCCTGCACAAATTGTTACTTGCAATACAAATAAAAAAAATTATAAAAGAGGAAAAGAGCTGAATGATGTCGGAATTCTGACCGAACACTCCCTACTTTTAGAAGACGAAAAAATTAAAAATGTTATTGCAAACGAAAATTTATCGCAAATAAATTATAATAATTCAATTGACTGCACCGGTAAAATCATTCTGCCAGGTTTAATTGACTGCCACACTCACACAGCATTTGCCGGTTCACGCGCCGATGAATTTCGACAACGACTAAGCGGATTAGATTATGAAGAAATAGCAAAAAAAGGCGGCGGAATAAATGCCACGGTAAAAGCAGTAAGAAATTCTTCGTATGAGGAAATTTTGAATGTAACACGACCTCGTATTGATTATTTCATTTCTCAAGGTGTGACCTCTCTTGAAATAAAAACAGGTTACGGACTTAGTTACTATGATGAAATAAAACTGCTTCAGGTAATCCAAAAGTTAAACAGCGAATATGAAATTGATATCATTTCAACTTTTTTGGGCGCGCATACATTTCCGCCAGAGTATAAAAATGATCCGCTGAAGTATATCAAAATAATTGTTGAAGAATTGATACCGTTCATTGCCGAAAATAAGCTTGCACATTTTGTTGATGTATTTTGCGAGAGTACTGCTTTTTCTGCAGATCAGACTGAACAGATTTTCCTTGAAGCTGAAAAACATGGTTTCAAATTAAAACTCCATACAGAGCAGTTCAACAATATCGGCGGATTAGATGTAGCATTAAAACATAAGGCGGTCAGTGTTGATCATCTTGAGGTAATTTCCGAAGATGATATAAAAAAACTCAGCACAAGTGAGACCGTTGTTGTGATGCTTCCGGGAGTTTCTTTCTTTTTAGATTACGGTTATGCCCCGGCAAGAAAAATAATCGACAGCGGCGGAATTGTCGCACTCTCCACTGATTATAACCCGGGTTCATCTCATATTGCAAATATGAATTTAATTATGAGTTTAGCTGCATTAAAAATGAGAATGAGTATCGAAGAGACAATAAATTCCGTAACAATTAATGCTGCAAAAGCTCTCGATTTGGAGAAGGTATCAGGCAGTATTGAGCCAGGTAAAAATGCTGACCTGGCAATATTCAATACAACCGAGTATGCCGATCTTGTTTACAGTGTTGGGAAAAACTTAAACGTAATTACGATTAAAAACGGCAAAGTAATATACAATTCCGCAGCAAACTAATTACTTGTACTCAATAAAGACATCTCCGTAAGGCCAGCGGGGTCTTATATTCAAAGTATCTGAATAAAATGTAAATCTTTCTGATGTTTGGTAGGGATAAATTTCACCAAAATCAAATTGCCGATTCTCGTTTACATCTTCAAAACTCCAGACAAAATATTTGCCCGGAACAACGCGATCAAATTCATAAACTCCGTCCTGTTGAGGATCGGTAACATATTTTATTTTTAATTTCGGATCGATGTTCTCTAAAACAATTTTGGGATTATTGACTTCATCGATATTAATCAGTTTTCCGGATACGCCGGTGAAATCCAAATCATTTACGGTTTTGAATTGATAAACAATTACAGAGTCTAATTTGTTACCAGCAGCATCTATCACTTTGTTCATATCTATCTTGAGTTTAAACTCACGCTTCGGTTTTAATTTCTGAATAATTTTTATTCGGAATGATGAGTTATCAATAAAGTTAATTTCTTTTTCGACCGGAATTTCTTTAACATCTTCAATTAAAATACCTGTTTTAGCCAAAGCCGTATCAACACCGTCATCGAATGTTATATCAATATATGGATTATCAAAATCTACCTGGTATTTTGGAAACTCAGTGTTAATAATGAAAATAAATGGTTTTATCGTATCGGGTTTAGTATTGACTGTAATTCCCAACTGCTCATTCAACTGCATATTTCCGAACTTGTCATAAAAATTTTCAGCAGCCAAATAAATTAAATTTTCATCTGAAAGTGAATCGGTGATTGTTACAAAGAGTTCATTTTTCTTTGCTTTACCTTTGAAGACTTGCCTAACATCAATCCTTTTATCTGCGGTTGAATCGTAGAGATAGAAATTCTGTGTTGATAATTTTGTGCTGTCCAGCGCCTCGCTGAATTCAAGGAAAAAATGATTGATGTCAGTCATAGTAACATTTTGCAGATGCGGGCGGGATGTATCTTCTTTTGTCATTTGAAAATCGAGGGTAGAAAAAAGACTGTCACTTTTATTCAAAAACACTTCTTTATAAGGCGCACCATATCTATCTTCCCCCACCGCATAAATAAAATCCATAAAATCATCATAGACGGCAAATACACGGTAAATTCCTTCACTTAATCCCAGAAGTTTGTATTTCCCGTTATTCCCTACTTGTGAAATGTAATCAGGTTTAATTTCAAGCGGATTATATTCGGTAGTATCTTTTTTATATGCATAAATCATAATACCTGAAGGATCCTTATCATAAACCTTTCCGTGGATTTCGTAGCTATCAATTTTATCCCCGGTTGAAAAAGCAAAGTTAAAAGCTTCCGCCATCCGGTTGCCGTTTTTTATATCCTTTACGTCCGTTCCTATAGAAATAGAATAAGTTGTATTTTCTTTTAATGTATCAACGAAATAGACTTCAACAGAAGTGCCGCTCCAATCATATTCCATCGAGCCTTCGATTGCCGGTGAAATAAAAATAGCATCCTGTACGCTTCGCTTATCAACGTATTCGGAAAAAGTTATCTCGAAATATTCTCCGGAAAAATTTGTGGTTCCATTGGTTGGTAAAATTTCCAATACTTCGGGTGGAATTTTATCTATCTCGCCTCCGCCAGGTGGTAACTGGTTTGCACACTTAATCATCACCAGAGTTATTAACAAAACCGTAAGCGCTTTAGCAATATTTATCTTTGTGAATCCCGCCATCTTCTGTACTCGTTTACATTCCGAACATGTTCGGAATAAGTTTTTGCGAAAACATGTCCCCCGTTTCCGTCGGCAACAAAATAATAAAAATCATGCTCTTCCGGGTAGAGTGCAGCCATTATAGCATCCTTCCCCGGGTTATTAATTGGAGTCGGCGGTAAACCCGGAAACATGTACGTATTATATTTTGATTTAATCTCCAAATCCTTGAATAAAATTCTATTGTATCTTTTTCTTTCTCTGATCAAATATTGAATTGTCGGATCAGCTTGCAATGCAATTCCTTTTTCAAGACGGTTATAATAAACGCCTGCAATTTTTGCGAATTCCTCGTGAATATTTGATTCCCCTTCCACAATAGATGCAATAATTAATATATCATGTTTTGATCGCCCAAGTTTTTTCATCCGGGCTAATTCTTTGTCCGTAAATAATGCATCCATTTCCTTTTTCAATTTACGTAAAACTTCTTCAGCAGATGTGTTTTTGTAAAAGTAATATGTTTCCGGTAAAAGATAGCCCTCAATGGTCGGCTTATCAATTCCAAGGCTTTGTAAAAATGATTTATTCTTGCTAAGCTCCATAAATTTTGTTGAATCTATTTTAAGTTCTTTTTTCAACAAGGAAGCAAGTTTAAACTGCCAAATTCCTTCGGGTATTGTTACCAAAATCTGTTCATCGACCGTACCTTTAAGAAGTAACTCGATAAGGTCAAGATAACTAAGTCCGTTTGGAATTCTGTAGCTTCCGGCTTTAATTTTTCTTTCCGCTCCGTAAAGAAAAGCGGCAATTTTCATATTGGTTTTACTGGGTATAACTTTCTCTACATACAAAGTGTCAATTATTTCGTTGAGGCTTTTTCCTCGTGATATTTCTATAGTTTTAGCCTCGTCACTATCAAAATAATTCGGCGTAAAAAATGTAAATAAAAAAATACCAAGCATGAATCCAAAAAACGTACCTATTAAGTAAAGTTCGTTTTTAGAAAATAACACGCTTGTAAAAGTTATAGGATTTTCTTTAGATGTATTCAATCTGATTTATATTTTTTTTCAAGAATTTGAAGGAATAAATATAGAAAATTAGTCCGATAGTTTTTTTTCAAATGTTCATCTCTGTAGCAATAAACTCCGAATGAAATCTTGGGAATGCATTGTATGTAAGTTCGTATCTTAAACCTTGTTCATAGAGTTTACTGCCGCGGTAAGCAATCATTGCTGCATTGTCTCCGCAAAATTGAATACCGGGAATAATCAATTTTTTATTATATTTTTTTGAAATTGTTTTGAGTTTTTCACCAAGATATTTATTCGCAGCAACTCCGCCGACAACCGAAATGGATTTAACTTTATAATTTTGTAATGCCTTCTCAACGTTTTTTACTAAAGCTCCAATCACAGATTTTTGAAATGAAGCCGCAATATCTTGTAAATCTTCTTTTGGAACCGGCTGATTGTTATATGTTTTTTCTATATAACGGAGTACGGATGTTTTAACTCCGCTGAAAGAGAAGTCATAATCTGTTTTTAATTTTGCAATTGGGAAATCGATTTTATTTTCATCACCAATCTCAGCATTCTTTTGAATCAAAGGACCGCCCGGGTAACCCAAGCCAATCATTTTTGACACTTTGTCGAAAGCTTCGCCGGCTGCATCATCTATTGTTGTTCCAAGTTTGTAAAACTTAACATCACTCTCAACATACAGAAGAAGTGTGTGCCCGCCTGAAACAACCAAACACAGATATGGAAATTCAGGTTTATCATCCATCAGAAAACCCGAATAAATATGACCTTCAATATGATTAACCGGTATAAATGGTTTGCCGATTGAAAGTGAAAGTCCTTTCGCAAATGTTAATCCAACTAGCAAAGCCCCGATCAACCCTGGACCTGCCGTTGCTGATATAACATCAATATCTTTCAGATTTAATTCAGCCTCTGCTATCGCCTGCTTTAATAACGGAACGATTAACTGAAGATGTGCCCGGCTCGAGAGTTCAGGCACAACACCGCCAAAATCTTTATGAAAATCCTGCGATGCAATTATATTTGAAGATAACTTTCCGTTATTGATAACTGCGACTGATGTTTCGTCACAAGAAGTTTCTATTCCTAATACATTCATCATTTACCGGTAAAAATACTTTTTGTTATGTACCAAGCGATATCCGGGTTCTCCTGCAGTCTTCGCATCGAGTAAGCATACCATTGTTCCCCGTATGGAACGTAAATTCTAATTTTATGTCCATCACTATTAATCTGATCTCTCAAATGTTCGGTAACGCCGTACAGCATCTGAAATTCATATTTGTTTTTGGGAATATTTTTTTCTTCAATTAACTTATATGATTCATCGATCAAATATTTATCATGAGTTGCAATCCCAACGTAATTACCGTCATCCAGCATTTTCGATAATGATTTCATATAACTGTCTCGAACTTCTTGTTTATCCTTGTATGCAATTTTCTCGGGTTCGATATAAATCCCTTTGCATAACCTGTAGTTGGCGTTCATTTTATTAAGTTCCGTAACATCATCGTATGTTCTTCTAAGATATGACTGTACCACAATTCCAACATTGTCATAGGATTCACGAATTCTTTTGTAAAGCTCAATTGTAAGATCGGTGTATGGTGAATCTTCCATATCAATTCTTACAAAATTATTATACTCTTTAGCTTTTTTTACCAACTCCAATACTTGATCGTAACAAAAGTTCTTATCAATTGCCAAACCAAGTGAAGTCGGCTTAATTGATAAATTTGCATCCAAGCTGTGCTCATTGATCGCATTAAGTACTCTAAGTCCCTCAATTTTACTTTTTTCCGCTTCCTCTTTGGTAGTTATCGATTCACCCAATACATCCATCGTAGCAACTATTCCTTTCGCATTCAGATCTTTCACTACATTTACCGCTTCTTCTAATGTTTCACCTGCTACATATTTCTTTGCAAAAATATGAACAATAGACCTTGGTAATAATTTCACAAAACTTACAATAATATTATTAACAGCATTCACAACACACCTCAATCTTTATCCTGTTCAAAAAACAACTGTAGACAAGACATTAATGTCTATCAAACAAAAATACAAAATCGAAATCATTTTATTACCCAAAATATTATGCGGTAATGAATTTTTACAGCAATCAATTAACAAAATGTTCGGAGAAATATTTTTATGTATTAAGGTTAACCCGGGTAATTTGTGAGAAAATCATATAACTCAAATAATGAATTCCAAAATAATTATAAGGCTGTTGTCTGATCTTAATCGACTTTCAAATAGTTAGCTCGGAGGTTAGTTTTCTCATTTGAAATTTGGGTTAAATATATTGCTTTAATAAGTTGATAATAAAAAGTGTTTTTGACTTTAGTTCCTCCAATGAATCATCGTTGGTAATTGTAAAATCCGAGTGTTTTGATTTCACTTCGTCCGGCATCTGACTATCCATCCTCTTAATTATTTCCACTTCCGGCAGACCGCTTCTTCGTTTTATCCTTTCTATTTTATTTTTATCGTTTGCCGTTAGTGTTATGATGAAATCAAACATTTTAGCCATACCGGCTTCAAAAATGAGGGCTGCTTCAACTACAACCATATTTTCTGATATCAATTCTTTATCCATCCATTTAAATATTTCATCAATAACAAACGGATGTACGATACCGTTTATCATTTCAAGTTTATCCGGATCATTAAATACGTGTTCGCTCAAATACTTTCTATTAATCTCATTTCCGGAATATGCTTCATCTCCAAATTCCTTTATGATTTCTTTCTTGAGATTATCATTGGTAATATAAAGCTGCTTCGCTAGATCATCGGCTTGCAAAGTGGGAATATTCTCATTTTCAAATATTTTACAAACTTCACTCTTCCCGGATCCGATACCGCCGGTAACAGCAATTTTCAACTTTTTCATTTTTTACCTTAATTTAAACCCAGATTTTCCATTGGAAAATCTGCCCTTCGTGCCGACAATTTGTAAGTTAATAAATATCAGATACTTAGCCATTTTAAAATTTTGAAATTCGTTATTAATGTAAAATATTTCTCTTACAAATTGTCGGGGTTAACCCCGCAACATAAAATGTTTTATCGAAACATTTTATTAGCGGTCTACGGCAAAAAATTCATTTCAAATGAATTTTTGGGGTAAAAACAAAAACCCGGCAAAGAACCGGGTAATTGTGATTTAATATATTACAAATTTTTCCTAAGATTATTTTGCATAAGCTATTTTACGGACTTCCCTGATCACCATAACTTTAACCTGCCCCGGGTATTCCATTTCTTCCTGGATTTTTTGAGCAATATCAAAAGCAAGTTGATCCGAATAATTATCATCAATTTTATCCGGTTCAACCACTACACGAATTTCTCTTCCGGCTTGAATGGCATAAGTTTTAGCAACTCCTTCAAAAGATTTTGCAAGATTTTCTAAATTTTCAAGACGTTTAACATAACTTTCGAGCGGCTCGCGTCGTGCTCCGGGTCGTGCTCCGCTTATGGCATCAGCCGCTTGAACTAAAGCTGATATCGGATGTTCCATTTCAATATCTTCGTGGTGACTTCCGATGGCATTAACAACAATCGGATTTTCATTATATTTCTTTGCTAAATCATATCCTAAAAGTGCATGCGGACCTTCAATATTTTTATCTACCGTCTTACCGATATCGTGCATTAATCCGGCTTTTTTTGCAATATTCACATCAAAACCTAATTCACCTGCCATAAACCCGGTCATATATGCAACTTCTATGCTGTGCTGAAGCAAATTTTGCCCATAGCTTGATCGGTATTTCATTTTACCGATACCTTTAATTAATTCAGGGTGAATTCCATGAAGCCCGAGTTGAATAACTGCATTTTCACCTTCTTTTATAATTTCTTCTTCAACCTCTTCCTGAACTTTCTGAACAACTTCTTCAATACGAGCTGGGTGAATTCTACCGTCTGCAATCAATCGTTCGAGAGCCAGCCTGGCAACTTCTCTTCTAAATTGATCGAATGCTGATAAAATTACAGCTTCAGGAGTATCATCAACAATTACGTCAACACCTGTAGCGGCTTCGAATGCACGTATGTTGCGACCTTCGCGTCCAATAATACGACCTTTCATTTCGTCATTCTGAATTTGAACCACTGAAACTGTTGTTTCGACAGAGTGATCAACAGCAGTTTTTTGAATGGACTGAACAATAATTTTCTGAGCTTCTTTCTTGGCTTCAACTTTAGCTTTATCTCTTATTTCTTTAATGTATTGTGCAGCATCCGATTTAGCTTTGTGTGTCATGTTTTCCATAAGCATATTTTTAGCTTCTTCGGCAGTTAAAGCGGCTGTTTTCTCAAGTCTTACATTCTGCTCATAGATTAATCTTTCTAACTCGGTTTGTTTCTTTTTGATGTCTTCCTGTTCAATCTGAATCTGTTTTTCCGAAATCTTGTTCTCTTTTTCTTTTTGAAGAACAAGGTCATACTTTTTCTCGATGTTCTCTTCCCGGGATTCTAGCTGTTTCTCGTAGTTTTGTAATTTCTGCCGCTTACTATTTACTTCACCATCAAAATCTTGTTTCTTCTTAAACCATTCATCCTTTACTTCGAGCAGTTTTTCTCTCTTGATACTTTTTGCTTCTTTTTCAGCATTTTCAATAATACGCGAAGACTCCTCTTTAGCCCGTGCAATACTTGAACTTCCCATTTTGGAATTTATTAACCAGCCTAAAAAGAACATCACTACGGATAAACCTAAAGCAATCGGGACAATTAGCACAATGTCCATTTTTCCTCCATATAAGCAATAAATATATATAATCCGCACCGGTCAATTCGCCTGTCATGAAGAACCTCCTCTGACAGTGCGGGAAACCGCCCAACGCTTTTTACGTCCACCGGTCAAAATAATATTGACTCCCGTTTGCGCGGGTTGAGGCCTGTAATACACGCTGTAAGTCGATAACCCTGGCTTGTTTTACTATAGTTCTTCAATTAGAGTAAAGAATTGACCGAGCGGCTAAACCTTATGAAGAAGCGGACACTGATTCTGGGTCGTTAAGAAGAAGCTTTATTTTTTTGATTTTATCTGTGGCTTGAATACTAAATTCCCGGAAATTATTTTTTTCAACAAAAAGATCATATGCTACGTTTAATGCAGCTATTATTGCCACTGTTTCGTATGGTTGATCCGGCAGTTCATCCCTAGTATCTTCCATTATACTGTTCACGTACTTCGCCAATTCCGCAGCTATTTCTTCATCTTCTACTAGAAGGGAATATTCTTTATCAAAAATTTTAATTTTCAGCTTCTTTTTTTCAGTCATTTTGTGTCTACTTCAACATACCTTCATTAAATTAAGAACCTAAATGATAATCGATTCTAGAAATAAAATCGTTTATCTTACTTTTTATTTTTTCCTTCTCTCCCGGATCCAAAGAATTAATTGCGTTAATATCTTCCAGATCCAAAAATTTTTCTTTTAACTTGCTTTCTAATTCTTCTTGTTTAAGTAACAGCGCCTCATTTTCTTTTCTAAGTTGGTCAACTGTTGCTTTTAATTTTTTGTTTGTTTCCTTAATTTCTTCAAACTTCTGAAGATGAACATAAATTTGCTTTTCCAAAGATGAAATTTCAGTCATAAAAAAATCGTACTTCTTTGTAATGTCCGGCAAATTATCCTCTTAACTTAGCTTTTAATTCTGATTCAACTGCTTTGATACTTTTCCAAAATTCTTTTTCTACTTCTTCTTCAGTTAGTGTTTTGCTTTCATCATAATATTCGAGTTCAAAAGCAAGACTCTTTTTCCCTTTACCTAAACTGTCGCTTTCAAAGATATCGAATAACTTTATATTTTTCAATAATTTAGAACTGCTCTTTGTAACGACTTCAATTACCTTTGCGCTGTCGATATTATTATCAATTATAAATGCTAAATCCCGAACAACTTTTGGGTATTTTAACGGTTCAGAATAAACCTTCTGAGTTGTCGGAATTTTTTTCAATAAATCAATATTAATATCAAATACAAATACATCCTGATCGATATCAAATAACTGCAGAACTTCTTTTTTTACCTTACCGCCTTCGGCAATGACGTTCCCATCATAACTTTTGGTAAGTGAATAATCGAGATACAAACTATTGTTATGATAATATGAATCTACAAGAACATTGTCAAGGGATATTTTTCGAAGCAGTTCATTTACAAAACCCTTCAGATCAAAAAAGTCCACTTCTCTTTCACTCGTATACCACTGATCCACATTAACTTTTCCCGTGATTGATAAAAGGAGATGAGTTGATTCTTCAATATCATCAAATGATTTTATTACTTCATTTTTCTTTATAAATGTGTTGCCGATTTCAAATAGAGAAAGATTCGGCTGCTTAACATTTAGGTTGCGCGCTATAGTGCCGAGAGTACCGGGCAAGAGAGACGGACGTGTATTCGCCATTTCAGTGCTCTGTGGATTTAATATTGTGATAGCGCTTCCAAATTTTTGTGCGGTCTCTTCAGACAATAATGAATTGGTTATAATTTCATAAAACCCCATACCTGTAAGATGATTTCTCAATTCATCTTTATACTGTGACTGATCAATTGTTTTATCGAGCGTGATCGATATTTTTTGTACATCAGGAATATTTTCATATCCGTAAATTCTTGCAACTTCTTCAATAAGATCTATCTCTCTTTCAATATCATGTCTAAAGGGCGGAACATCAACCATAATTTCATTTTCATCACCATCGATTATCTCTAGAGATAAATTTGAAAGTATTCGTTTTACCTCTTCATTCGGGATTTCATAACCTAAGATTTTCGTTATACGTAAGTATCTTAGTTTAACTTTTCTATGCTGAATTTTATCCGGGTATTGATCGATTGTACCATTTAGAATTTTACCGCCGGATAATTCAGCAATCAACTGCGCAGCTCTTTCTGCCGCTAAAACAACTATTTCAGGATCAGTACCGCGTTCAAATCTGTATGAAGCATCTGTTGATAATCCTAAATGTTTTGCTGTTTTTCTTATCGATGCAGGATTGAAGAAAGCGCTTTCAATCAATATATTTTTTGTTTCAGTTGTAACTTCCGAGTTCTCCCCGCCCATTACACCGGCAATGGCTACTGATTTTTGACCGTCGCAAATCATTAAATCAGTCGGGAGCAATTTTCTCTCTTTACTGTCGAGAGTCATAAATGATGTCTGCTCTCCCGCACTTTTCACAACAATCTTCTGATCGGCAAGTTTATCCAGATCAAATGCATGGAGCGGTTGACCAAGCTCGTGCAGAACAAAATTTGTTACATCAACAATATTATTTATTGGGCGTGAACCAATACTTATCAACTTTTGCTTTAACCAACCGGGAGAATCTTTAACTTCAACTTCAAGAACAACTTTGGCTGCATAGCGCGGGCAATCTTCAGAATTCTCAATTGCTACGGAAGCAAAGTCATCGGCTTTTCTTTGGTCTTCGGCAAATTCGAACTTCGGCATTTTCAATTCGCGATCATACATCGCAGCCAAATCCCGTGCAATACCAACATGGCTTAAAGCATCCTGCCTGTTTGGTGTAATGGCGATATCTAAAATTGTATCATCCATACCCAATGCAGATGCAAGCTCTGTACCTTCTTTTAATGAAGGATCTAAAACCATTATGCCATCATGATTTTCACTAATATTCAATTCCTTCTCCGAGCAGATCATACCGGATGAATATTCTCCGCGAATCTTCACTTTTGAAAGTTTGAAACCATTTTCAGGTATTACCGCACCAACTTTTGCGAATGCAATTTTTTGTCCTTCTTCAACATTCGGTGCGCCGCATATTACATTAATATCCTCATTGCCGTTATTAACTATACATAAAGATAGTTTATCAGCATTAGGATGTTTCTTTTTCTCTTTAACGTAACCGACTACAAAATTTTCGAACTGTTTTTTATAGTCTTTAATATCCTCAACTTCCAATCCGGCATACGTAAGTTTGTCAACTATATCATCGACTGAGAAGTCACTGATATCCACATATTCATTCAACCAATTAAGAGAAATAATCAATTATTACACCTCAAATTAAAATTGCTCTAAAAATCTTTTATCGTTATCGAAGAAATTTCTAATATCATTTATTTTATATTTCCGCAGAGTGCTTCTTTCAACTCCCATACCGAAAGCATAACCGACATATTTTTCAGGATCTATTCCAACATTTTCAAGTACATTCGGATCAACCATTCCGCACCCAAGAATTTCCATCCATTGACCGGGTTTATCTTTCGGCTGCCACCAGATATCAAGCTCAGCGCTAGGTTCGGTAAATGGGAAAAAACTTGCACGGAATCTATATTTTACATCATCACCAAAGTATCTTTTTACGAATGATACAAGTGTACCTTTCAATTCAGCGAATGTAACATCCGTATCAATATATAAACCTTCCACTTGATGAAATAAACAGTAGCTCTTCGCACTTATTGCTTCGTTTCTATACACTTTGCCGGGCATAATTGCGCGGATCGGCGGTTTGGTATTTTTCATTAATCTTATTTGTACGGGCGAGGTATGAGTCCGCAACAGGAAATCATCATTTATGAAAAATGTATCCTGCATATCGCGTGCCGGGTGATCTGGGGGAAAATTCAACGCTTCGAAATTATTATAATCCGATTCTAATTCCGGACCTTCATAAACAGAAAATCCTAAACCAATAAATATCTTCTTAATTTCATTCATTGATTGAATCAAAAGATGCTTGCTGCCCAATTGTTTTGATCTTCCGGGAAGGGTTAAATCGATATAAGAATCGGAATGTGAACCGGCTAGTTCAACTTTAGTTTTTATTTCATCAAATAAATTTTGAGTCTGATTTTTTACTTGATTTAGCAGTTGACCCACTGCAGGTTTTTCTTCTTTCGGCAGCGCTTTGAAATCTTCAAATAATTGAGGAAAGATGCCTTTACGGCTAAGATACTTTAATCTAATTTCTTCGAGTTCTTTAGAATCTGTTACCTTTTGTATCGCCTCTGAAAATTCTTCTCCGATTTGTTTAATTTTATCCAACATAAGAAATCACTCGCAAATATTTAAATAAATACCCTCGCCGAAATACAACATAAAAACTCCGGGAGGGTATATAAAATTAATTCATAACAAAATTAACAACATCAGTGAAAGCTTTTGGATTCTCAACAGCCATACTGGCTAACACCTTCCTGTTAATATCAACACCCTTTTTATTGAGTGCATCAATTAACCTAGAATAAGTCGTACCATTTTCTCTTGCGGCTGCATTTATTCTTACGATCCAAAGACTTCTGAACTCACGTTTTTTAAGTTTTCTATCTCTATAGGCATGAGTTAGACCTTTTTCAACATGATTTTTTGCGATAGTATAAACATTACTTCTCGATCCCCAATAGCCTCTCGCCATTTTAAGAACTTTACGTCTTCTCTCTCTCGAAGCAACATTGTTTTTTGCTCGTGGCATGTTTTATTACCTCTTTACTTTTGTATCATTATTTTTACTCTTTTCAAATCAGCATCAGAAACTAAAGTAGCTTTCCTCAAGTTTCTTTTTCTTTTTGTAGACTTTGAAGTGAGAATGTGAGCTTTATATGCTTTATTTCTCTTAACTTTCCCGGAGCCTGTAACCTTGAATGTTTTTGCCGCTCCTCTATTGCTTTTCATTTTTGGCATAACAATACCTACCTTTATTTATTTTTCTTTGATTTCTTCGGAGCTAAAATTGTGAACATTGTTCTTCCTTCAAATTTTATTTCCTGTTCAACTCTGGCTTCCTCTTCAAGACGATCAATAAATTTTTGAAGAAGTACTTCACCTTGTTCCTTGTAAGCTAATTCCCTGCCTTTAAAAATAACGGCGACTTTAACTTTATTCCCATCATTCAGAAAATTTTCAGCATGCCTGCATTTGAAATCAACATCATGTGTATCAGTATTCGGGTGCAAACGAATTTCTTTTAAAATAGTGACATGCTGTTTTTTCTTTTGAATCTTTTCTTTTTTCTGCTGCTCGTATAAAAACTTCCCGTAATCAATTAATTTGCATACAGGGGGTTTTGCCTGCGGTGCAATTTCAACCACATCCATTTCTGCTTCGCGAGCTTTTTTAATTGCATCGTTTACTGATACGATACCGACCTGTTGACCTTCGGCATCTATCAATCTTACTTTGGGAACTTTAATTTCCTCATTCACACGGTATTTTTGCGGAACGATATAGTACCTCTATTATTTATTAATGACTTTGTTTTTTATTTCAGCACGTAATTTATCAGAAAATTCTGAAAGTTGCATATTTCCAAGATCACCAATTTTATGCTGACGTACCGAAAGATTTTCCGAATTTTGTTCTTTCTCTCCTAGAATTAACATATAAGGGACTTTCTGATTTTCCCATTCACGAATTTTATATCCAACTTTTTCATTTCTTTTATCAATCTCGACTCTGAACCCGGCTTCTTTTAATTCATTGAATACTTTTTCCGAATATTCAAAATAATTCTGAGATATTGGTATAACTACCGTTTGAATTGGCGCTAACCATGTCGGGAAATAACCGCCGAAGTGTTCAATTAAGATTCCGATGAACCGCTCCAGTGATCCGAACGGAGCTCGATGAATAACTACCGGGCGATGTTTTTCACCGTCACTGCCTGTGTAAAGAAGATCAAATCTTTCCGGCATCACATAATCAATCTGAACAGTACCGAGCTGCCATTTTCTCTGCAGTACATCTCGAACCATGAAATCAATTTTTGGTCCGTAAAATGCAGCTTCACCTTCACGGATGATATAATTCAAATTCATTTCATCGGCTGCTTCTTTTAACTCTATTTGAGCCCTTTCCCATAAAGCTATATCTCCGCCGAACTTCTCATCATTGTCATCTCTGAAAGAAAGCTCGGTTGTAAAATCTTCAAATCCCATAACTGTAAAGACATGTTGAATTAAATCAATTACGCTGCATAATTCATCTTTCAACTGATCTTGACGGACGAACATATGCGAATCATCAACCGCAAACGAGCGAACACGTGTTAAACCGTTTAATTCACCCGACTGCTCATAACGGTAGACCATTCCAAATTCGGATAACCTAATCGGCAGGTCTTTATAACTCCTTGGCTTCGAAGAGTATATCTGAAAATGATGCGGACAATTCATTGGTCTAAGCAAGTACTCTTCCTGCCCTTCACCCAATTTAATCGGCGGAAATTGACTATCGCTGTAATATGGGTAATGACCGCTCGTTTTATAGAGTTCAATATTTCCTATATGAGGAGTAACAACCGGTTGATATCCCCGTTTTACTTGCTCTTCCCTTAAAAAGTTTTCAAGAGTTTCTCTTAAAATAGTCCCTTTCGGAAGCCATAAAGGTAACCCTGTTCCGACTTTTGGAGTAATATGAAATAACTCTAATTCTTTGCCGAGCTTACGATGGTCTCGCTTCTTTGCTTCTTCAAGCGCTTCTAAATACTCATCGAGCATTTTCTTCTTCGGAAAGGATACACCATAAATTCTCTGAAGCTGCTTATTCTTTTCATCACCGCGCCAGTAAGATCCTGAAACACTCAGCAGTTTAAAATACTTTATTCTGCCTGCAGATGGAACATGGGGACCTGTGCACAGATCGGTAAAATTACCTTCCTTGTAGATGCTGATAATCTCCTCGTCTTCATTAAAACCGTCAATCAGTTCCAACTTGTAATTATCAGATCTCTCAGTATAGAGTTTTATCGCCTCATCCTTAGAAATTTCCTGTCGAATAAAAGGTTCGTCTTTGGCTGTAATTTCAGTCATTTTTTCTTCAATCTTAGGAAGATCTTCTTCACTGAGATTAGTATTGATATCGATGTCGTAATAGAATCCGGTATCAACTGCAGGACCTACACCAAATTGAGCTTCAGGAAATAATTCTTTAACGGCATGAGCCATTAAATGAGAAGATGAATGCCAGTAGGTATGTTTACCCTCTTCATCATTGAATGTTAGTATTGCAACTTCGGAATCAGAATTAATTGGTGCATAAATATCCTTAACTTCGCCATCTACGCGGGCGGCTATTGCTTCCTTTGCCAGTCTTCCTGAAATTGATTCAGCAATTTGAAAAGCATTTACACCTTTATCAAATTCTTTTACTGATCCGTCCGGTAATGTTATATTAATTTTTTCCATAATGACTTTTGTTTAAAAAAAAACGGAGCTAACTCCGAAAGTTGTGGGTTCTAGAGGATTCGAACCTCTGACCTTCTGCACGTCAAGCAGACACTCTAACCAACTGAGCTAAGAACCCGACGAGTAAGAAATAATATTAAGAAACAAGAAACATAAAATTGCTGATAAATCAAATTTTTCTTATCTCTCAATTAACCCTTAATCAAAGTACCGAGCGCCGGACCCACCTACGTCGGGCAAGGCTGGTTCTCAGTGACCATAAACTATTGTACCGAGGGCCGGACTCGAACCGGCACGGGAGAATACTCCCACAGGATTTTAAGTCCTGTGCGTCTACCAATTCCGCCACCCCGGCAAGTTCCGGCGAAGTCTGCTTTTGACGAACCTGTCTACCGACAGGTAGAGCCGAACAATATTAAACCCCATTTGAAAATAAATTCAAGTGAGGTTAGTAGACATCAATTTTTCAAATATTTCATGTAAAAACGATCTATACTTTACATAAAATGAACTACAAATATAGTATTATATCATAAATCAAGCAAGAGGTTTGAAATTTTGGAGATAGAATTTTTTCTAAAACAAAAACCTTAGCTAAATATGGGTAAAATAAATTGGGGAAAAGATTTGAAGTCTTCTCCCCTTACAAAGCTCTCAGATACAACCAGACTTTTTTTAATAAAATGGAATTAATCACTTCTTTATTCTCTTATACCACCTCAAAAAAATGGCAAAGGAACAAAAGTCAAACTTAGTTGAAATTATGAGACCCCAAAATAATCATGCAACTTTAGATTGCTCTAATTTCAATTCTTTTTTAATAGCAATTCTTAATAAATCTAGTTTTTGGTAATTGTTTATTTTTCTCATTCG